>DASXMH010000103.1:0-15484 GCA_036495785.1 Solirubrobacterales bacterium | reverse complement strand
GGTCAGGCTCAGCCGGCGCAGGCGGTTGAGGTGGGACTTCGCCCGCTCGTTCACCGGCCAGACGGCCGGGTGGCCGCTCAGATCGCAGAGGTAACGGTGGAAGCTGTCGTCGAGCAGCTGCCAGGAGTCGATGTCGGTGCGTTCCACCGCGCGTTCCTGGGCGCGCAGGTTTTCCTCGATCTGGGCCATCGACTCTTCGTCGGCCAGTTCGGCGGAGACGCGGACGGCGGTGCACTCGAGCGCCTCGCGGATGAACTGGGCGTCGGAGACGGCCTGCGGGCTGATCCGCGAGACGAAGGTGCCGATCTGGGGACGGACTTCGACCAGGCGGTCGTCGCGGAGGCGGCCGAGCGCCTCGCGGATCGGGGTGCGGCTGACGCCGAGGCGCTCGCCCAGCTCGGCCTCCGAGAGGCGTTCGCCGGGGGGCAGCTCGGCGCGCACGATCAGGTCGCGAAGGGCGGCGTAGAGATACGGGCCGGCCGGCGCTCGCCCCGGGCGGCGCGCGGGCCGGGGAGCTTGACCCCCCCTGATAGGAATCGGCTCGGCCATCGAGTGGATACTAGTATACAAGCGCTCGGACGACTCCCGGCCGTGGTCAGCCGCGAGGCAGGCGGAGGCTCCAGCCGAGGCGGTTGCCGGCGCGCGGCGGCGATGACCGCCGGCCGTCGGGCAGTGGGTCGCCGCGTCGTTCGGCAACGAGGAAACCCAGCAGGACGGTCGGGACGAAGGCACGCTCCTCCTCGGGCATCACGGCGATCTCGAGGCCGATCCTGTCCTCTTTTTCCTGGCTCGGGCGGGCACGGAGTTCGGCGACCATCCGCCCCACCTCCGCTTCGACCCGCCGCTCGTCGGCCTCGCTCAACGCCATCGCGGAGAGGCTAGCTGTCGCGCTGCTGCTCGCAGAAGATGGTGCTGATCCGCTCGAGCACGGCGGCGGCGACCCGCAGTTCCTCGTCGTCGACGCCCTCCAGCGCCTCCTCCCAGCGGCGGTGCCAGAGCGCCTTGCGCGCCTCGACCTTGCGCCGCCCCCGCCGGGTCAGCTTGACGACGACGATGCGGCGGTCGGTCTCCGACCGCGTCCGCTCGACCAACTCCGCCTCGGCCAGGTGGTCGAGCATCCCGGAGACGGTCGCGGCGCTCGCCTCGACCGCCTCGGCCAGCTCGCCCGCGTTCATTGCGCCGTTGGCGTAGAGCTCGTGCAGGAGCTCGAACTGGGCGTGGCCGACTTCGTCGCCGCGGTGGGTGTCGCGGCCGCGCAGGCTGCGGAGGCTGCGGAAGGCCCGCCGGAACGCGCGTCCCAGGCCGGTGACCGCCGCCTCGCGCTCGGCGCCGGCCGACGGCGCGGCCGCCTTGTCTTTGCGGGCGACGTCAGGCACCGATCGGCTCCACGAACTCCTCGGCCGCCTCGACGGCAGGGGTCGGCGCTCCCTCCTTCGGGCCCTCCGCCCGCAGCAGGACCAGGACCGGGATCACCGATGCCGCACAGATCCCCACCGCCCACCAGTAGGCGGTGCCGAAGGCGCCCGCCAGCTCGGCGCTGGTGTGGGCCCCGGCGCTCGCCCGCTGCAGGACGACCGCCAGCACCGCGGTGCCGATCGCGCCGCCGACCCGCTGCAGGACGTTCATCTGTGGGGTCGCGTCGGAGAGCTGGTCGGTGCGCAGGGCGGCGAAGGCGACGGTCGTGGTCGGGATGAAGGAGAGGCCGATGCCGACGCCGCGGACCAGGAGCAGGACCGAGATGAAGAGGATCGAGGTGTCGGCGCCGATGAAGGCGAGCGGCAGCGAGCTGAGCGTCAGGATCGAGACCCCGACGAAGGCGACCCGGCCACCGCCGAAGCGGTCCGTCATACGGGCGATCCAGGGGGCGACTAGCAGCATCCCCAGCCCCTGCGGGCCGACCAGCAGGCCGGTGACGATCACGTCCTCGTGGCGGACCTGCTGGTAGTAGAGCGGCACCAGGATCATCGCCCCGAAGAGGGCGGCGCCGAGGCCGAAGGTGGTGAGCGAGGCGGCCGCGAAGACCCGATTGGCGTAGAGGCGCACGTCGAGCAGCGGCCGCGCGGTCCGCAGCGCGTGCCGGCCGAACGCGGCGGCGAGGGCGAGGCCGCCGACGATCGGCCAGATCACCGTGGGCGCGGTGAAGCTTTCCTTGGTCGCGATTTCCGAGAGGCCGAAGACGATCAGCGGCATGCTGGTGGCGAGCAGCGCCAGCCCGACCCAGTCGAGCTTGCCCGCCTCGCCGAGGTTGGAATCGGGCAGCATCCGCCAACCAAGGATGCCGGCGATCACCCCGATCGGCACGTTGACGAAGAAGATCCAGGACCAGTGCAGGTTCTGCAGGATCAGGCCGCCGACCACCGGCCCGAGGATCGGCGCCAGCATCGCCGGCATCACCACGACGCCCATCACCCGACCCATCCGCTTCGGCCCCGCGACCTCGGCCATGATCATCTGCGCGACCGGCATGATCATCCCGCCGCCGATGCCCTGGAGGACGCGGAAGAGGATCAGCGAGGTGCTCGATTCGGCCACCCCGCAGAGCGCCGAGCCGAGCGTGAAGAGGCCGATCGAGGCGAGGTACACGCGCTTCGCGCCGAAGCGGCGCGCGGCCCAGCCGGTCAGCGGGATCACCGCGGCGAGCGCCAACAGGTAACCGGTCGCGACCCATTGAATCTGGGCGATCGTGCTGTGCAGGTCGTGACTGAGGGTGTCGAGGGCGACGTTGACGATCGTCGTGTCGAGGATCGACATCGTCATGCCGAGGATCACCACTCCGGCGATCTTCCAGACATAGGGCTCAATGCGGTCGGTCAATGGGGTCCTTGCTGCTCGCGGGGATTCGGGGAAATTTGGGACCGAAAGGTTAGGAACCGAAGGTCTTTTCGTCAAATCGGCGCCCCGACAAGCCGTGCGGCCCGCCTCTTTAGAAAAGGCTTGGCAACTCTTTAGGAAGACGTTCACGCGCGTTTAGGGCACGGCGAGCAGACGGCGCAACCCTGTGTCCATGCCCCAGAAGAAGAGATCTCACCCGTTCGGCTCCGCCCTGCTGGGCGGGGCGATCGTCGCCCTCTTCGGCCTGCTCGCGATCGCGACCGGGCTCGTCTCGACGGGCGGCGGTACCACCACTACCCGCGAAGTCGTGGCCTCCGGCGCCACCCCGGCCGCGATGACCACCTCCGAAGAAGCCGGCAACACCGTCAACGCGATCTACAAGGCCGACGCGAACGGCGTCGCCTTCATCGAATCGAAGACCGCCGAAGGGGTCGCTTCCGGCTCCGGGATCGTGCTCGACGACGAAGGCCACGTGCTGACCAACAACCACGTGGTCGAAGGCGGCGAAGAAATCCGCGTCTCCTTCCAATCCGAAGGCAAGATGTACCCGGCCACCGTGGTCGGGACCGAACCGAACTCCGACCTCGCGCTGCTGAAGGTCGAAGCGCCCACGTCCGCCCTCCACCCGCTGAAGCTCGGCAACTCCTCGAAGCTGGAAGTCGGCGACCCGGTGGTCGCGATCGGCAACCCCTTCGACCTGCAGCGGACCGTGACCAGCGGCATCGTCTCCGCCCTGCAGCGTGAAATCCAGGCCCCCGACGGGGTGACGATCGACAACGTGATCCAGACCGACGCCGCGATCAATCCCGGCAACTCGGGCGGGCCGCTGATCAACTCTGCAGGCGAAGTGATCGGCATCAACTCGCAGATCCTCACCGGCGGCGAAGGCTCCGACGGCAACGTCGGCATCGGCTTCGCGATCCCGATCGACACCGCCAAGGAAGAGATCGTCAAGCTCGAGTCCGGGACCGCGGACGAACACGGGTTCCTCGGAGTCAGCGGGGCGACGATCACCCCCGAACTGGCGCAGGCCTTCAACCTGCCGGTCGAAGAAGGCGTTCTCGTGCAGCAGGTCGAGGAAGGCGGCCCGGCAGCGGCCGCCGGCATCCAGGGAGCGACCACTGCGGCGACCGTCGAAGGGGCCGAATTCGGCCTCGGCGGCGACATCATCACCGCCGTCAACGGCGAAAGCATCGCCTCCACCGAAACGTTGGTGGAAAAGATCGAGAACTCCCACGCCGGTGAAAAGGTCGAACTGACCGTGATCCACGGCGGACAGACCGCGACGGTGAGCGTGACGCTCGCCGAACGCCCCGCCACCTCGGCGGGTTAAGACGGCGGGCGCGGCCACCATCCACCCGCGCCTTCCTCCGAAGCCACCCACGACGCCCCGGCGCTCCCAGTGAGCGCCGGGGTGCTTCGGTTTAGGGTTGCCGGCCATGGAGTCCGCGACCGTCACCGGGCTGAGCGAGACCGAGGCGGCGCGGCGCCTGCGCGAGGCCGGGCCGCCGCACGAGCCGCCGACCAGCCGCTCCTACGCCTCGATCGCGGTCGCCAACACCTTCACGGTCTTCAACGCGATCCTCGCCGGGTTCGGGATCGCGACGATCATCTTCGGCAACCCCAAGGACGCGCTCTTCCTCGGCATCCTCGTCGCCAACACGGCGATCGGGACCTTCCAGGAGGTGCGTGCCAAGCGTGCGCTCGACAAGCTCGCGGCGCTGGTCGTCGCCAAGGCGACCGTGGTGCGCGACGGGGCCTCGCGGCAGGTGCCGATCGGCGAGGTCGTGGTCGGGGACCTGGTGCGGATCGGAGCCGGCGACCAGGTTCCCGCCGACGGCGACCTGGTCCGCGCCGAGGGCCTGGCGCTCGACGAGTCCGACCTGACCGGCGAGTCCGAGCCGGTCGTGCGGCGGGTCGGCGAGCGGGTCTTCTCCGGCTCCTTCGCGGTCGAGGGCGAGGGCGACTTCGAGGCGGCCGCGGTCGGCGCCGAGAGCCGCGCCGCCCAGGTGACCGCGACGGCGCGCGCCTTCCGCCACCCACGCTCGCCGCTGGAGAAGGCGATGGACCGCCTGCTGATCGTGATGGTCGGCACGATGCTGCCGCTCGGGATCGGGCTCGGCCTCTCGCTGGCGCTCCGCAACGTCAGCCAGTCCGATGCGGTCGAGACGCTCACCGCGGGGATCGTCAACATCGTTCCCGAGGGGCTGATCCTGCTGGTCTCGCTGACCGCCGCGGTGACCGCGGCGAAGATGGCGCGGCACGGCATCCTCGCCCAGCAGCTGAACGCGATCGAGTCGCTCGCCTCGGTGTCGGTGATGTGCACCGACAAGACCGGCACGCTGACCGAGGCCTCGCTGCGGGTGGTCGAGCTGATCCCGGCGACGGGGGTCGAGGAGGGCGAGCTGGCGAGCGCCTTCGGCACCTACGCGGCGAGCGCGCCGAGCCGCAACTCGACCGTGGAGGCGATCCACGCGGCCGGGCTCGGCGACGGGGTCGCGGCGGAGGAGCCGACCGCGACGATCCCTTTCTCCTCGCGGCGGCGCTGGAGCGCGCTCGAGCTGGGTGGCCGGCGGTTGGTGCTGGGCGCGCCGGAGGCGCTGCTGGACGGGGCGGCGGCGAGCGGCGACCCGGCCGGCGCGAGCGACTGGGCCGACAGCGCGGCGGGCGCGGTCGGCGCCACGGGTGAAGCGACGCTGGGCGAGCGCGCGGCGGGTGAGGCGGCGGCCGGGCGGCGGGTGCTGGCGCTCGCCTCCTACGGGGCCCCACTGCCGGAACCAGGGCCCGACGTCGAGCTGACCGCGGCGCTGGAGCCACTCGGCGTCGTCGTCCTCGCCGAGGAGCTGCGGGCCGAGGCGAGCGAGACGATCGCCTTCTTCGCCCGCGAGGAGGTCGCGCTCAAGGTTCTCTCCGGCGACAACCCGGCGACGGTCGGGGCGATCGCCCGGGACCTCGGGATCGAGGCGAGCGGCCCGGCGCTCGACGGGACGGCCCTGCCCGAGGACGACGCCGAGCTGCTCGCGGCGGTGCGGGCGGCGCCGGCGATCGGGCGCATCTCCCCCGAGGACAAGGCGCGCGTGGTGCGCGTCTTAAGCGAGGGCGGCGAGTACGTCGGCATGCTCGGCGACGGGGTCAACGACGTGCCGGCGCTGAAGCAGGCGCGCCTCGCGATCGCCCAGGGCAGCGGCACCCAGATGGCCCGCTCGGTGTCGGACCTGGTGCTGGTGTCCGGCGAATTCGGCGAGGTGCCGCCGATGGTCGGCGAAGGGCGCCAGATCCTGCGCAACATCCAGCGGGTCGCGCGGCTCTTCGTCTCGAAGGCCGTCTTCACCGCCTTCCTGGTCCTGGTGATCGCGATCCCGAGCGGCGTCTTCCCGATGCTGCCACGCCAGTTCACGCTGACCTCGACCTTCACGATCGGCATCCCCGCCTTCCTGCTGGCGCTGGCGCCGTCGAGCGGGCCGTGGCGGCCGGAGGGCTTCCTGCGGGCGATCGCCCGCTTCTCGATCCCGGCCGGCCTCGCCACCGGCCTCGGCATCCTCACCACCTACCTGCTCGCCCGCCACGCGTTCGGGGTCGACCTGACCGAGGCGCGCAGCGCCACCGCGGCGACGGTGGTGGTGTCGGGCCTGGCGATCGTCTTCGCGCTCGAGGACCAGCCGGGTACGCGGCGGCTCGTCGTCGGGGCGCTCTGCGCGACGATGGCGCTGCTCTTCTTCGGCGCCTGCGCGATCCCCGCCGCCCGCCACTTCTTCGAAATCGCCACCCCGACCGGGGACATGGTCGCCGCCTGGCTGATCGGCTCCGCGGTCGCGATCGCGCTGCTCGCCGTGGCCCTGCGCGTCGTCGCGCTCCTCGACCGCCGCGCCGCCGCCTGACGCGGAGCGGACCTGCTTGCGGGCGTTCGCTACGTGCCTACACTGTCCCTGTGGGGGTACTGCCGGTCACGCTGATCATCCTGGCGATGAAAATCCCGATCCTCGGGCTGATCTGGTTCGTCTGGTGGGCCCAGAAGGAACCGAACGCCGAGGCGCCGCCGGAGGAGACGGTCCGCGTCCAGGTACCGCCCGGACCGGAGCCCGACGACCCTCGCCGCGGCCCCCGCACGCGCGGCCCGCATGGCGGCGCGGCCAGGCCACTGACCAGCCGGCGCCGCGACCCGCACCCCGCTACTCCACGCGAAACCGTTCCGGGACCTCTTTCTCGGTCGACCTAGGCGGCCGCTCGTAGTGCCGCCGCTGGCGCGGCGGCAGCGTCACCCGCTCCTGGTCGAGCCGCTGGTAGGGGATCTGTTCGAGCAGGTGGCTGATCAGGTTGAGCCGGGTGGAGCGCTTGTCGTCTGACTCGACCACGAACCAGGGCGAGTGCTCGGTGTCAGTGGCGGCGAACATCTTGTCCTTGGCCTCGGCGTAGTCGACCCAGCGGGCACGCGCCTCGAGGTCGACCGGGGAGAGCTTCCAGCGCTTCAGCGGGCTGTCGAGGCGGGCCTGGAAGCGGCGCTCCTGCTCGTCGTCGGAGACCGAGAGCCAGTACTTGATCAGGATGATCCCGGAGCGCTGGATGATCCGCTCGAAACGCGGGCAGGAGTGCATGAACTCCTCGTACTCCTCGTCGGTGCAGAAGCCCATCACCAGCTCGACGCCGGCGCGGTTGTACCAGGAGCGGTCGAAGAGGATCATCTCGCCGGCCGCCGGGAGCTGGGCGACGTAGCGCTGGAAGTACCACTGGGTGCGCTCGCGGTCGCTCGGCTTGGCGAGGGCGACGTTGTGAATCACCCGCGGGTTGGTTTTTTCGGTGATGCGGCTGATCGTGCCGCCCTTGCCCGCGGTGTCGCGGCCCTCGAAGATGACGACGACTTTGAGCCCATCGTGGACGATCCATTCCTGCAGGCGGACGAGCTCGACCTGGAGGCGGCGGAGCTCCTTGCGGTAGCCCTTCTTGTCGAGGAGCTTGGGTTCGGACACGGCGCGGGCCTCGGTCGGCGGCGGGGCTGCCTCAGGAGGCGCCGAGGGCGGTTTCGATTTCGGCGATCGCGCTCGCCTCGGCCGGGCTGACGCCGCCGTCGGAGCCCTTCTCCTTCTTCGCCGCCGCGACCCGTTTGGCGAGCGAGACGACGAAGAGCCGGTAGTCGCCGAGCTCGCCCGGAGTCGCCTTGGCGGCGACGAGGGCCACCGCGTCGCGGATGTTCTGCAGCCCGTGCTCCCTCATCTCCTCCTGCGAGTGGGCTTTGGTGCGGTCGGTCTCCGGCCGGTGGGCGACGATCTCGTCGAGCAGCTCGGAGGTCCCGTGCTCCTGGCGCGCCTCGGTGTAGGCCTTGGCCATCGCGAAGACCTCGCGGAAGGTGCCGCCGCGCTCGGCGGTGGTGACGATCATCCCGGCGCTGGTCGGCCCCTCGAGGACCTTGTCCCACTCCTCCTCGGTGAAGTCTGCGTGCGTGGTCATCGCTCTCCTCTCGTCGTCAGTGGTCGTCGCAGTTCTACCGCGCCCGCGTCAAGGGCGCCTGAACCGACTTGCAGTCGATGGGAACATATGTTCGTGGCAACGCACTCCGAAGCCCTGGGTCGCTTCAACGCCGCCGTCCAGCGGCGCGACCTCGACGCCGCCTCGCGGGCGGCCCGCGAAATGGCGAAGACAGGCCCGGTCAGCCTGCACTGCGCGCTGGAGCTGCTGATCCTGCTGGCGCGGGCGGGCGACCGGCGCTTCGAGGCGGCGGCGCGGCGCTGGCTGGTGCGGCTCGGCCAGGAGCGCCGCGCCGCCGAGGAGCCCCACACCCTGACCGAGCTGCAGATCGCCAGCGTCGCCGTGGCGGGGTTGGCCGACGAGCGGATCTCCCGCCGCTGCGAGGGGGTGCTGCGGGCGCTGGTGCGCTGGGTCGAGGAGGGCGAGGAGAAGCGCGACGCGAGCTAGGGCAGCGGCACCGGGGTCGGTGGGCGCTCGCCGCGGGCGACGGCGATCGCGTTGCGGGCGGCAAGCTCGGCCATCGCGGCGCGGGTCTCGACCGTCGCCGAGCCGATGTGCGGGAGGAGCACCGCGTTCTCCAGCTCGAGCAGGCCCGGGTGGACCTCGGGCTCGTGCTCGAAGACGTCGAGGCCGGCGGCGGCGATCCGGCCGTCGCGCAGCGCCGCGGCGAGCGCCGCTTCGTCGACCACCGGGCCGCGGGCGGTGTTGACGAGGGTCGCCGTCGGCTTCATCAGCGCGAGCTCGCGGGCACCGATCAGGTGGCGGGTCTCCGGGGTAAGGGGCGTGTGGAGGCTGACCACGTCCGAGGTCGCGAGCAGCTGGTCGAGGTCGAGGCGGGTCGCGTCCAGGTCGGCGGCGTGCGGCGACTCGCTGCGCCCGTGGTAGGCGATCTCCATGCCGAAGGCGCGGCCGCGGGCGGCGACCCGCGCGCCGATCGCGCCAAGGCCGACGATCCCGAGCCGGCCGCCGCGCAGATCGTGACCGACCATGAAGCCCATCCCCCACTGCCAGGGCCGCCCGGCGCGGATCAGCCTCTCCCCCTCGCCGAGCCGGCGGGTCGCGGCGAGGATCAGCGCGAAGGCGAGATCGGCGGTGGCGTCGTCGAGGACGCCGGGCGTGTTGGTGATGACGACGCCACGCCGGGCGCAGGCGGCGAGGTCGACGTTGTCGAAGCCGACGGCGACGTTGCAGACGCCGCGCAGGCTGGAGCCGGCGGCGTCGAGGAGCTCGTCGTCGACCCGGTCGTAGAGCATCGTCACCGCGACGTCGACGTCGGAGACCAGCGCCAGGAGCTCCTCGCGACAGAGGCGCTCGGCGTCCGGAGCGGCCTTCACCTCACCGACCTCGGCGAGCATCGCGGGGGCGCGGCCGGGCAGCGCGGCGGTCATGGCGAAGGTCGGCACGGGCCCTTTATTACCAGTCTGGGCCTACCTGGTTTTAGGGAATGAATCGATGGGTAGAAACAGGGTCTCCCCCTGCAGTTCCCTGAAGGCGTCCCTCCTGCCCCGGAGGGGCGCCTTTTCCTTTGGGGCCGCGAAGGCGGACGCGGTGCCGGGCTCAGTCGCCTTCCTTGGCCGGATCCTCGCCCGGCCAACGGCCGGTGGCGCCGGCGAAGGCTTGGCGCGCCTGGTGCTCGACGACGCCTTTGGTGACGCGGAATATCGCGCCCTCGATCGCCAGCGCGGCGATCAATTTGCCGGTCGGCGCGCCGCGTACGTCGGGCTCCGGCGGATCCTCGTCGTCGATCACGGACCAGGCTTTTTCGAAGGCCTTTTTGGCGACGAAGCCGGCGACCAGCCCGGCCGCGATGCCCACGGGCGCGAAGAGGATCTTCATCCGCGAAACGTACCCCACCGGGCGCCGATCAACCGGTGCGCCGGGTTGACATATCGTTGCGATGGATTACGATATATCGCGTTAGATTCCGATAGGAAAGGTTCATTGTTATGTACAGCAAGCACTCACACTGCCGTCCGCGCCATCCCGGGGGCCGTGGTCGCGAGGAGTTCGCCCGCAGCCGCGGCTTCGGTTACGGCCGCGGACGAGGCGGGCCGCGGGCGCGCCGCGGTGACGTTCGCGCCGCCGTCCTCGCCCTGCTCGCCGAGCGATCCATGCACGGCTACGAGATGATCAAAGAGATCGAGGAGCGCAGCGAGGGAGCCTGGACCCCGAGCGCCGGTTCGATCTACCCGACCCTGCAGATGCTCGAGGACGAGGGCCTGATCCGCGGCGAGGAGTCCGACGGCAAGCGCCGCTTCGGCCTCACCGAGGCGGGCCGCACCGAGCAGGCCGAGAAGGCCGAGGACGTCACCCCCTGGGACGCCGTCCGCGCCGGCGCCTCCGCCGGCCACCTGCAGCTCCGCCACTCGATCGGCAACCTGCTGATCGCCGTCAAACAGGTCGGCCAGGCGGGCGACGAGGGCCAGCAGAAGCGGGTCCGCGAGCTGCTCGACGAGACGCGGCGCGAGGTCTACGCGATCCTGGCCGAGGAGCCGAAGCAAGAGGGGTCGTCCCAGGACTGACCCGTTCGCGGACGCGCCTCGCCACCCGGCCGCTTAGGGCTCCCGGGTGGCGAGAAGTCCGCTTCCCCAAACGGACCCACACATATCGAGATACGCATCTCTTCTCCCTGTGGTGATTCCCCCAGAAGCGCCCGACGTGCAGGTGCTTCTTCCTTTCACCGAAGAGACAGCCGGAAAACTATTGGTTTGCGCGAATACGCGCAATCCCTAATTTTGATTAGCGTGCAATCGGTTGCGCGGAGGGCGTCGCAGCGAGCACCCGATCGGCCACCGACTGCCCGGTGAGGCCGACCTCGGCCCTCAGCAACTCCGGCTTCCCGTGGGTGACGTAGCGGTCGGGTAGACCGACCCTCAAGACCCTCGCCCGCTCCCCCGGCCCCGCCGCGAAGCCGTCCTCGAGGTGCTCCAGCACGGCGGCGCCGAAGCCTCCCGGCAGGACGTTCTCCTCGATCGTCACAAGCAGGTCGTGGTCGCGTGCCAGACGGGTCGTCAGCTCCTCGTCGAGCGGCTTGGCGAAGCGGGCGTCGGCGACCGTCACCTGGACCCCGTGGTCGGCGAGGATCGCCGCCGCCTCGAGCGCCACCGCGGCGCCGTGGCCGTAGCCGAGCAGCGCCACGCCGCGGCCCTCGGCGAGCACCTCGCCCTTGCCGATCGGCAGCAGTTCCGGCGCCGCCGGCAACTCGACTCCCTCGGCCGCGCCGCGCGGGTAGCGGAGCGCCGCCGGGCCATCGTGGGCGATCGCGGTGTGCAGCATGTGGACCAGCATCGCCTCGTCGCGCGGCGCCATCAGCACCACGTTCGGGATCGGCCGGAAGAAGGAGATGTCGAAGGCGCCGTGGTGGGTCGGGCCGTCGTCGCCGACCAGCCCGGCGCGGTCCATCGCGAAGGTGACGTCGAGCTCCTGCAGGCAGACGTCGTGGACGATCTGGTCGAAGGCGCGCTGGAGGAAGGTCGAGTAGATCGCCGCCACCGGCTTCGCGCCCTGCAGCGCCAGTCCGGAGGCCAGCAGGATCGCGTTCTGCTCGGCGATGCCGACGTCGTAGTACTGCTCGGGACGCTCGTCGGCCAGCTTCTGCAGGCCGGTCCCCCCCGCCATCGCCGCGGTGATCCCGATCACCCGCTCGTCGCTCTCGGCCTCGGCGACCAGCGCGTCGGCGAAGACCTTCGTGTACTGCGGCGGCGAGCCGGGGGCGGGCGGCTTCTCCAGCCGCTCGATCCCCTCCGGCGAGTCGGTTTCCTGGACCGGGACCGGCTTTTCCTTGGTTGTCGGCAGGCCGTTGACGATCGAGTTCGGCTTGGCGGCGTGCCACTCCTCCATCGAGGCCAGGCCGTTGGCTTCGGCGGGCGCGAAGCCCTTCCCCTTCACCGTGTGGATGTGGACGACGACCGGGCGTTCGGCCTCGAAGGCCTCGGTGAGGGCGCGGCGCAGCGCCGCCACGTCGTGGCCGTCGATCACGCCCATGTAGGCGAGGTCGAGCTCCTCGAAGAATAGGCCGGGCGCCCAGTAGGCCTTGATCGCCGCCTTGATCTCCGGGCCGAGCCGCTCGATCCGCCGGCCGACGCCGAGCGGGAGCTTGGTCAGCCGGTCCTCGAAGTCCTCGCGGGCATGGTAGAAGCGCGGGTTGAGGCGGATGCGGTTGAAGTAGCGAGAGAGCGCGCCGACGTTGGGCGAGATCGACATCCCGTTGTCGTTGAGGACGATCACGATCGGCGTCTGCAGGCCGCCCGCGGCGTGCAGCGCCTCGTAGGCGACGCCGCCGGTCAGCGCGCCGTCACCGATCACGGCCGCGACTTTGCCGTCCGGCCCGATCCCCTTGCGCATCGCCTCCTTGAGGCCGACCGCGTAGCCGATCGAGGTCGAGGCGTGGCCGGCGCCCATGATGTCGTGCTCGGACTCGGCGATCGAGCAGAACGGGGCGAGCCCGTCGTACTGGCGGATCGTCGACAGCTGGTCGCGGCGCCCGGTGAGGATCTTGTGCGGGTAGGACTGGTGGCCGACGTCCCAGAGGACCTTGTCGCGGGGGCTGTCGAGCAGGCTGTGGAGGGCGACGGCGAGCTCGCAGGTGCCGAGGTTGGCGCCGAAGTGGCCCCCGATCTGGCCGATCGTGTCGATGATGTAGGTGCGCATCTCCTGCGCGACCTGCTGGAGTTGGGCGTCGTCGAGGCCGTGGAGGTCTGCCGGGCCGTCGACGCCGTCGAGGAGTTTGTCTTCTTCGCTCATTCGTGTCGGGTGAAGATGTAGTCGGCTACCCGCCTCAGGTCGTCGGTATCGCCGCTCGCCTCGGCGAGGGCGCTCCTCGCCTTGGCGTGGGACTCGGCGGCGAGCTCCCTCGCCCGGTTGAGGCCGAACAGGCTGACGTAGGTGGTTTTGCCATGTCTCTCGTCGCTTCCATGTGGCTTGCCGAGTCGCTCGTCGCTCTCGGTCACGTCGAGAATGTCGTCGACGATCTGGAACAGGACACCCAACTCGTCGGCGAAACGGCGATAGATCATTGTCTCACTTTCGCCCGTCCCGACGAGGAACGGGATCACACAGACGCTGGCGGAAATCAGGCGGCCGGTCTTCAGGGCGTGCAGCTCGCGCAGGCCGGCGGCGTCGAGCTCGCTGCCGATCACGTCGATGTACTGGCCGCCGACCATGCCGTCGACGCCGGTCGCGGCGGCCAGCTCGCGCAGCGCGGCGAGGACGTGGGCGGGCTCGCCCGGCTGTTCGCAGAAGATGCGGACTGCCTCGGCGAAGAGGCCGTCGCCGGCGAGGATCGCGACGTCCTCGCCGAACCGCTTGTGAGACGTGGGCTTGCCGCGGCGCAGGTCGTCGTCGTCCATCGCGGGCAGGTCGTCGTGGATCAGCGAGTAGGTGTGGATCAACTCGATCGCGCAGGCGACCGGGAGGAAGCGCTCCGGCGGCGCGCCGAGCGCGCGGGCGGTGGCGAGGGCGAGGACCGGGCGGACGCGCTTGCCGCCGGCCAGCAGCGAGTAGCGCATCGCCTCCTCGAGGCCCGCGGTGCGCGGCCGGGGCGAGAAGCGCAGGTCGGCGAGCGCCGCCTCGACCAGGTCGCGCAGGTCCTCGGGGTAAGGCGACTCGGTCGCCATCAGCGGTTCCTCCCGGCGGGGACGGGCTGCGTGCATTTCCCACGCCATTCGGTGGAAAATCCGCGTAGGGCGCCCGCGTCGTGGCTACTCACGGTCGGCGGCGGCCGCCTCGCGGGCGCGGCGGTTGGTCTCCTCGACCGCCTCGGCCGAGAGCTCGCCCGCCTCGGCGGCGAGTGCCGCGGCGCGCCCCTCCTCGAGCTGCCCGCCGCCCTCCAGCTCGGCGGCGATCTCGCGCAGCCGCTCGGCGATCTCGCGCAGGCGGGTCATCCGGTCGGCTCGCGCTCGCGGACGATCGCCCCGAGCACACCGTTGATGAAGCCGGGCGCGTCGGCGCCGCAGTACTCCTTGGCGATCTCGACCGCCTCGTCGATCGCCACCTCATAAGGGGTCTCCCCCTCGTCGATCTCGAACAGCGCCACCCGCATCACGTTGAGGTCGAGCGGGGCGATGCGGTCGACGGTCCAGCCGGCGCGCAGGTGTTCGGCGATCGTCTCGTCGAGTTCTTCGCGGTTGGCGTCGACCCCCTCGGCCAGCTCACGGGTGAGCGGTTTGACATCGGCGATCAGCTCGGCGAGCGGGCGGCCGGTGACGTCCCGCTGGTAGCTGGCGAAGACGGCGTCACGGCGTTGGTCGGAGCGGCGCATCGGCGCATTCTCTCAGGCGGCGCACTCGGGACGCGCGGCGCGCTCAGGGCCGGGAGCGGCGCTCAGCGCAGGATCTCGATCAGCAGCACCCAGGCGTTGGCGACGGCACCGAGCACGAGGAAGACGAACCCGGCGGCGATCCAGTAAAGGCCGCCGCCCGCGGCGAGGAGCTCGGAGAGGGCGCCGATCGCCACCAGGAGTGGGCCGGTGAAGCGGATGATCCAGCGGCTCGCCCGCCAGGCGGGCGGTACGTAGGAGCCTTCGGGGAGTTCGTGGGTGACCGGCAGCGCCACGAGCATGGCGAGCAGCGCCGCCGCGATCGCCACCAGCTCGATCCCGAGCGCGACGTGGCTCTGACCGGGCGTCAGGCCGGCGATCGAGACGACCAATGCGGCGAGCGCCAGGGTGAGGGTCTCCACTCCCCGTTCGGGCAGGCCCTTGAACCGGATGATGCGGTCGACGTTGATCGAGACGGCGACGAAGAGCAGCCCGGCGAGCGCCGCCGAGGCGCCCGCGACGGCGACGAAGAGGTCGTGCCACTGCTCGGGGTCGTAGGCGACGGCCACGCCGCGATCGTATGCGCCGCCGCGGCCGACGTCAGATACCTGATTCCAGGCCCGGTGCACCCCGAAGCCTCCAGGTACGCGCCGGACCGTCGGGACCGCGCGGCCGGACCGTCGGGACCGCGCGGCCGGACCGTCGGGGACGTCGGCGCGCCCATCCCCACCTAAGTTCGGCTGGTTAGGTGGGGATGGGCGCGCCTTGCGCGTGTCCGGGGACGGTCCGGGGACGCTTCCGACACGCCTCCGCGATGAGTTCGCAGTTCTCGTCGCATAGCGCAGATAACTGCGAACTCACCTTGGGCCACGACCCGTGCGTTCGCAGTTGACGACAAATTACGTCGCAAAGTGCGAACGCACTCGAGGGGCCGGC
>DASXMH010000102.1:0-30816 GCA_036495785.1 Solirubrobacterales bacterium | reverse complement strand
CAAGGCGCGCCCATCCCCACCTAACCAGCCGGACCTAGGTGGGGATGGGCGCGCCGGGGTTCGCGCTCCGGGGCGCGCCGGGCCGGCGGGCCGTGGCGCCGGGGGACCGGCGCGCAGGCGGGATCAGGCATCTGGGCGGACGCGCGGCGCGTTTCGTCCGCCGCGGACGGGTAGCTTCGTCGACGATGGCGCGCTTGCTCTACTCCGCCGCGATGTCGTTGGACGGCTTCATCGCCGGTCCCGGCGGCGACATGCAGTGGCTGACCCGATTCATGGGCGGCGAGGACGAGGCCGCGGCGGCGCTGCCCGCGCGGGTCGGCGCGCTCCTGGTCGGGCGGCGCACCTGGGGCGGCGACGACCCCAATCGCGGCGACGAGGAGAAGGAAGGGGCGTTCGGCGGCACCTGGCACGGCCCCCAGTTCGTCGTCACCCACAACCCGCCCGCCGAGTCGGAGCCCGACGTCAAATTCGACGACGACCTCCCGCACGCGATCGCCGCGGCGCGCGCGGCGGCGGGGGAGAAGTACGTCTGCGTGCTCGGCGCCGAGCTCGCCCGCGGCTGCCTCGCGCTCGGTGAGATCGACGAGGTCCTGGTCATGGTCGTGCCGATCCTGCTCGGCGACGGGGTGCGCCTCTTCGAGCATCCCGGCGGCGCCGAGGTCGAGCTGGAGCGGGTCGGCGTTGCGGACGAACCGGCCTCAACGCACCTCTGGTTCCGGGTCCGCCGCTGAACCCGTAGTCCTTGGTCGCCCTGTGGGCTACCAATGACTACGAGTCCGTACGCTCGACCCATGTGGTTGCAGTGGACGATCCGGCTCGAGCCGCGCCCCCGAGGCATCCACCTGGTGACCGGCGAGGTGCTCGGCGCGCTTGACGGGCTGAAGGGCTTCGCCGTCGGCATCCTCCACCTGCTGATCCAGCACACCTCCGCCTCACTCGCCCTGAACGAGAACGCCTCGCCGGAAGTGCGCCGCGACATCGATACCTGGCTCGACCGCGCCGTGCCGGAAGGGGCGCCGTACTGGACCCACACCCTGGAGGGGGAAGACGACATGCCCGCCCACATGAAGGCGGTGCTGGTGGGACCGTCCCTGACCCTGCCGCTGCGCGGCGGCCGGCCGGCGCTCGGCACCTGGCAGGGCATCTACCTCTGCGAGCACCGCGACCATGGCGGGCCGCGCTCGGTCGTCGCCACGGCTTGGGGCGAGCGCGGCTGAGCGTCGGCGCTACAGGGTCGTCAGGCCGACTCCCGTCAGGAGCACGGCGGCTATCAGCAGGCGGCGGTCGCTCGACAAGGCCGCGAGGGGGAGCAGCCAGGCGATGTACCAGGGGACCAGGAAGCCGGTGGTCACCAAGAGGGCGACGGTGGCCCAGCCGGCGCCGACGATCCAGTCCATCTCCCCGAGCCAGACCTTCCGCAGGAGCCAGGCGACGATCGCCAGGAAGCCGAGGGTCAGCGCCACGCTGAGCGCCCGCGGGATCGGTTCGACCCCGACCGCGGCGAGGACGAAGCCGACGATGCTGTGGGGGCCGCCTTCGGCCTGGATCCCCTCGAGGATCGAGGGCAGGCGCAGCGGCGCGGTGCCGAAGAAGGCGAAGGCGAGCGCCGCCACCGCGACCCCGCCGAGCGCCGCGCCGACGGCCAGCCGCGCCCCCGCCCGGCCCTCGCCGCGGCAGCGCCCGGCCAGCGCGAAGGGCAGCAGCAGGCCCGCGGTCAGCTTCACCGCGCTCGCCGCGACGATCAGCGCGCCGCCGCGGCGCTCCCGCTGCTGCAGGAGGACGTAGAGGCCGGCGGCGAGGATCGCCAGCATCATCAGGTCGTTGTGGCCGCCGCCGACCCCGTAGAGGACGATCACCGGGTTGAGGCCGACCAGCACCGCGGCGCGCACCGGCGAGAGGCCGCGCAGGCTCGCCGCCCGCCAGACGAGCCCGATCAGCACCAGGCTGGAGGCGGCGGCGACCAGCTTGTAGGCGGCGACGCTGGTGGCGATGTCGAAGGGGACGAGCAGGTAGCTGAGCGCGGTGAAGAGCGGCCCGTAGGCGCTCGGCGTCGCCAGCCACTGGGGGCCGATCAGCGAGTGGAGGCCGGCCAGCGGGATCGCGCTCGGGCCGTGCAGGTAGGGGTTGGCGTTATAGAGGGCGCCCATCCGCCCGTAGGCGTCGTAGCTGAAGACGTCGCTTGAGAAGAGCGGCGGGGCGAGCAGGACGATCGCGTGGAGAACGAGGATCGCGAACAGCACGGTGCGGGCGCGCAGCTTCTCGGCCGCGCGGGTCGCCACCGCGTAGGAGACGAACATCGCGCCGAAGGCCGCGATCAGGGCGAAGACGCCGAGCTTCAGCCCGGCGCCTGCGAGCGGCCCGGCGAGCGATTCGGGCAGCGGCCGCAGCGAGGAGGGGAGGAGCAGTTCGCTGCGCGTCGCCGAGAGGCAGACCAGCAGGCTGGTGGCGAGGAGGCCCGCCAGACCGATCAGGCCGAGGCGGACGGAGGGCTCTGATCCGGGGGCGGCGCTCTCCACCCCCGGACCATCTACCTACGCGGTTAAGCCGAGATGTGAAATCCCCGGAATCCGCCCGACTATTTGCAGCTTTCGACCAGCTTTTCGATCGGTTCGAGGTTGCTTTCGAAGGCGAGCTCTTCGGCGTCGGACTGGGAGATCCCGGCGACGCCTTCGGAGATGCACTTGGCGAGCGAGGCGCTGATGCCATTTTCTTCGAGGAGTTTTTCTTCGAGGCCTTCGCCGAGGGCCTTGGCGTCGAAGTTGGTGAACTGGAGGAACTGGTTCAGCTTCCAGTTGCCTTCTTCCTTGGCGAGTTCGAGTTCGATTCCCTGGCTGTTGAGGGCGCCGCCGCCAACTTCCACCTGGGCGGTGGCCGTTTCGCCGTCGACTTCGACGTTCGACACGGTCACCGATTCGGCCGGGCTTTCGTCTTCTTCGGCTTCCTGTTCGCAGGCCTTCAGCGAAGCCTTGCCGGAGGTCCCCGTTTCCGCTTCGTTGAACTTCTGCGTCTGGACTTCCGTGCACTTGGACGGATCGGTCGAGGTCGCGGCCGTTTCGATCGCACCTTCAATCGCGGTTTCGTCGCCGCTGCCGCCGGACGAGCTCGAGCCGCCCCCGCAGGCCGACAGCGCGAGCGCCGCGGCGATCAGCACGCAGGGGAGGAGAAGCAGGGATTTCTTCACTTGTTCCTTTCGGGAGGGCGGCGACGGTCGCGCGCCGGGACGAGAGTCGGTCGGCCGGTTATCGGCCGACCGGGGCGGCATCTTGACAATCGGAACGGACCCGGTATCGGAGGTTGCGCCCGGAGAGGGTGCCGGCGGCGGGCCGAACCGGGTAGTTGGAGGGGCGATGCTCGCCGCCGGCCTGATCGCAGGGATCGTCGCCTCCGTCCTCTTCAACCTCGGCATCGCCTTGCAGGCGCTCGAGGCGCGCAGCACGCCGCCCCGCGAGGCGTTCCGCGTTTCGCTGATCTGGGACCTGCTGCACCGACCGCTCTGGGTGGTCGGGCTCGTGGTCGAATGGGTCGGGGTGCCGCTGGAGATCCTCGCCTTCGCCTGGGCGCCGTTCGTCGTCGTCCAGCCGCTGCTCGCCTGCGGCCTGCTGGTGCTGCTGGCGGTGGCGAAGCGCTTGCTGGGCGAGCGACCGAGCATCGACGCGCTGGTCGGCGTTGGGCTGATCATCGCCGCCACCGCGCTGATCGCCTGGGGCGCGCCGGGCGGGCAGGACACCCACCGCGGCGCCTTCGCGGTGGTCGCCGTCGTCGCCGGCCTCGTCCTCGCCTCCTTCGTCCCCTTCGCCCTGCGCGGCCGCCGCCTCGACACCGCGCTGACCGCGGTGCTCGGCTCGGCCTGCGGCTTCGCGGCGACCAACGTGGCGCTGAAGCTGATGGCCGACGATCTCGGCAACGACCACTTCATCCAGACGGCGAGCTGGCTGGCGGTCGCCGCGGTGGCGGGCTTCGGGGCGACGGTGAGCGGGATGACGGCGCTGCAGCGGGCGCGGGCGACGATGGTGATCCCGATCCTGACCGCGGTGCAGACCTTCCTGCCGGTGGCGCTCGAGCCGCTCTTCCTCAAGGAGAGCTTCCGCGACGCCAGCCTCGGAGGGCTGCCGCTCCTGGTCGGCATCGTGGTGATGCTGGTCGGGATCGTCGTCCTGGCCCGCACGCGGCCGGTCAGCGATCTGGCGGCGGGGATGCCGGCCGACGGGCGCGATTGCGGACCGCCGCGTAGTGGCCCGCCGGGGCCGGGTGTCATACCCTCGGCGCCATGACCTACTCGATCGTCGCCTTCGACCCCGAGACGCGGGAGTGCGGTGTCGCCGTCCAGTCGCACTGGTTCTCGGTCGGCGGCCTGGTGACCTGGGCCGAGCCGGGGGTCGGCGCGGTGGCGACCCAGGCGGTGGTCGAGAAGGCCTACGGGCCGCGCGGCCTGGCGCTGATGCGCGGCGGGCGCTCGGCGCCGGAAGCGCTCGCCGACCTGGTCGCCGCCGACGGGCTCGCGGCGGCGCGGCAGGTGGCGATGGTCGACGCGCACGGCGGCATCGACGGCCACACCGGCTCCGACTGCATGCCCTTCGCCGGCCAGGAGGTCGGCAGTCATCACTCCTGCCAGGCGAACCTGATGAAGAGCGCCGAGGTGTGGGGCGCGATGTCGGAGGCCTACCTCGGGGCGAGCGGAGCGCTGGCCACGCGCCTGCTCGACGCGCTCGACGCCGGTGAGGCGGCGGGCGGCGACCTGCGCGGGCGCCAGTCGGCGGCGCTGATGGTCGTCGGCGCCGAGGGCGAGTCGTGGCAGAAGCTGGTCGACCTGAGGGTCGAGGACCACGAGGACCCGCTCGGCGAGCTGCGTCGCCTGGCCCACCTCAACCACGGCTACGTGCTGATGCGGGAAGGCGACGAGACCTTCATCGCCGGCGACCACCTGAAGGCCTCCCATATCTATGTCTCCGCCTGGGAACAGGTCCCGGACAACCACGAGCTGAAGTTCTGGGCGGCGCTGGCCATGGTCGAACGCGGGGAGGACGACCGCGGCCTGGCGCTGCTGCGCGAGGCGATCGACAACCACGCGGGCTGGCGGCAGATGATCGACATGCTCTCGGTCGAGATGGCGCCCGCGATCGAGGATGCCCGTCGCCTGCTGGGCGACTACGGGCTCGACGGCGCGGGCGGCGCCGCCGTCAAGTAGCGCCTCGGCCCCTCACCGCGGGTCCGGGGAGGGTGCCTCGATAGGGTCAATCGAATGAGTGATCAGAGCCAGATCGGGGTCACCGGCCTCGCGGTGATGGGGGCCAACCTGGCCCGCAACATCGCCCGCAACGGCTGGTCGGTCGCGGTCCACAACCGCAGCCCGGAGAAAACCCGCCAGTTCATGGCCGACTACGGCGGGGAGGGCGACTTCACCGGCACCGAGTCCAACGAGGGGTTCGTCGCCGCCCTCGCGCGGCCCCGGAAGATCATCATCATGGTCAAAGCCGGGGCGCCGGTCGACGCGGTGATCGGCGAGCTGGCGCCGCTGCTCGACCAGGGCGACATCCTGATCGACGCCGGCAACTCGCACTTCCCCGACACCAAGCGGCGCACCGCCGAACTGGAGGAGCGCGGGCTGCGCTTCCTCGGCGTCGGCGTCAGCGGCGGCGAGGAGGGGGCGCTGAAGGGGCCGAGCATCATGCCCGGCGGCACCCGCGAGGCCTACGCCGAGGTGGAGCCGATCCTGACCAAGATCGCCGCCCAGGTCGACGGCACCCCGTGCTGCACCTACGTCGGCCCCGACGGCGCCGGCCACTACGTGAAGATGGTCCACAACGGCATCGAGTACGCCGACATCCAGCTGATCACCGAGGCCTACGACCTGATGCGCAACGTCGCCGGGCTCTCGGTCGCCGAGATCGCCACGACCTTCGAAGAGTGGAATGAAGGCGACCTCGAAAGCTTCCTGATCGAAATCACCGCCAAGGTGCTCGCCAAGCAGGACCCGCAGGGCGACGGGCCGCTGATCGACGTGATCGTCGACCAGGCCGAGCAGAAAGGCACCGGCCGCTGGACCTCGGAGGACGCGCTCGAGCAGGGCGTGCCGCTGACCGCGATCACCGAGGCCGTCTTCGCCCGCGCCCTGTCCTCGCTGCGCGACGAGCGGGCCGCCGCCTCGAAGGTGCTGGCCGGGCCGGAGCCCACCCGCATCGAGGACCGCCGCGAGCTCCTCGACGACATCCAGCACGCCCTCTACGCGAGCAAGGTCGTCGCCTACGCGCAGGGCTTCCAGCAGATGGCGGCCGCCTCGCGCGCCAACGAATGGGACCTCGACCTGGGGGCGATGGCGACGATCTGGCGCGGCGGCTGCATCATCCGCGCCCGCTTCCTCAACCGGATCAAAGAGGCCTACGACGAGGGCGAGGTCGTCAACCTCCTCACCGTGCCCTACTTCCGCGACGCGGTCGCCTCCGGGCAGCGTGCCTGGCGGCGGGTGATCGCCGCGGCGGTCGAGCAGGGCGTCGCCGTCCCCGCCTTCAGCTCCTCGCTCGCCTACTACGACGGCTATCGGCGCGAGCACGGCCCGGCCGGCCTGATCCAGGGCCTGCGCGACTACTTCGGCGCCCACACCTACCGGCGCATCGACGCCGAGGGCTCCTACCACGTGCGCTGGCCGCAGGACGGCGCCGAGGTCCGCACCGACGCGTAGCGGCGGCGTCCGCGGGTAGGGGGGCGGCATGCCGGGGTTCGCCATCGTCAGGGCCGACGAGGTCGACGACTACTACGCGGGGAGCGACGTCCCGGGGGAGTTCCGACCGCTGACCGACGCGCTCGGGGCCGAGCAGGTCGCGGTGACGTTGATCCGCGTGCCGCCCCACTCCGATTTCGAACAGGGGACCGGGCACCGGCACTCGGAAGTCGAGGAGCTCTACATCGTCGCCAGGGGGACGATCACCTTTCGCTGCGGGGACCAGGTCGAGAAGGTCGCCGCGCCGGCGGTCGTGCGGGTGTCGCCGGAGACGCCGCGCTCGCACCGCAACGAGGGCGATGAGCCGGTGGAGATCTGGGCGGTCTCGGTGGCGGGACACCAGGACGCGATCAAGATCGACGACTTCTGGGAGGCGTCCCCGGACGCGAAGCAGACGCGCTGATCCGCGCTAGGGGATCAGGACGATCTTGCCGAGCGTGTGGCGGTCTTCGAGCTGTTCGAAGGCCTCGCGCACCTCGTCCAGCGGGTAGGTCGCGGCGATCGGCACCTCGATCTTCCCGGCGGCGACCAGTTCGGCCATCTCGCCGAGGATCTCCGGCGACGTTGCGTCCTCCGACCCTTCCGCCTTGGCGCCGATCTCCTGCGCTTTTTCCCAGGCGATGATCGTCTCGATCTTCTCCGGCGGCACGCCGAGTTCGACCGCCAGTTCGATGTACTCGGGGCCGTATAGGTCGATGAAGGCGTCGATCCCGTCCGGCGTCGCCTCGAGCAGCCGCTGCAGCACGCCCTCGCCGTAGGTGACCGGCGTGACGCCCTTCGCGCGCAGCCAGTCGTGGTGGTCCTCGGAGGCGAGCCCGACCACGTTCGCCCCGCGCACCTTGAGCAGCTGCACGGTGATCGTGCCGACCCCGCCCGCCGCGGCGGAGACGACGACGGTGTCGCCCTCGGAGATGTCGACCGCGCGCACGGCGGCGAAGGCGGTGACGCCGACCACGTAGAGCGACCCGGCCGCCTCCCAGGACAGCTCGGGCGGTTTGCGGATCAGCTGGTCGGCCGGGACGACGCAGATCTCGGCCTGGCTCGAGCGGTTCCAGCTCCAGCCGAGCACCTCGTCGCCGAGCGCGAACCCCTCGACGTCGATGCCGACCTTTTTGACGACCCCGGCGAGGTCGCTGCCCTGGCCGGAGGGGAAGGTGGAGGGGAATTTCTCGGCGAGCATGCCTTGGCGGATCGCCGCCTCGCCGGGGTTGATCCCGGCCGCTTTCACCTCGACCACGACGTCTTCTTTGCCCGGCTCGGGGACTTCGATCTCGCGCACCTGGAGGACGTCGAGGCCGCCGTACTCGTCGAATTGGACCGCGCGGGGCACGGAGGGGTCCTACCCCTTGTCGGCGGCTTTCAGTCCGTCGTCAGCCTGAATCCGGCGCGGGCGAGGACGGCGGCCTGGTCGCGCAGCTCGGTGTTCGACCGGCCGTTGACCGAGATCGTCACGGTCAGCCAGCGGTTGCCCCGCACCGCGAGCAGCGAGCGCAGCGCCGGAATCCAGCTCGCGTCGGCGTTGTAGGCGGCCTTTTCGCCGACGTGGGCGACGGGATGGGGGACGCCGGCCGGGTTTTCGTAGTTGAACTGGACCGTCTCCTCGATCCGGTTGTGGTAGCGGCGGTTGGCGGCGAAGCCGCTGTCGAGGTAGACGTTGACCGCGGTGCCGGGGCCGTTCAGGCGACAGCGCGAGAGCGGTGGCGCGGGGACGGAGCGGCGCGCCAGCTTGGTCCCGAGGCGTTCTTCGGCGAGCTTCTGCAGGGCGACGCAGTCGGAGGCGGAGATGTGCGCCTTCGATGCCTGTTCCACCTGCGGGTTTTCCCCTTTGATCCCGCGAGACTGAACGGGCGTATGAACTGCCAGGTCTTCGCCATAGGTGATTTCGGCCGAGCCGCGGTGTGGTCGTTCCGCCGTCGAGGAGCCGGTCGTCCCGGACTCGCCGCCGCAGCCGGCCGCGACGAAACACGCCACGAGTCCCACGCAACATCCCAAGAACCGCACCCGTCCCATGCCCCCAGTTGTACCCACTTCGGCGAGGTTGAGTTCAGGTCGTCAGCTCGGCGGCGAAGGCGCGCAGGGTGTCGGTGTGGGCGTCGACGTCGGAGGCCGTCGTCGCCGGGGACATCAGGGCCATCATGTGGAACGGGGTCATCAGCACGCCGCGGTTCAGCATGTAGAGGTGCAGCAGGGCGTCGAGCGGGGGGTCGAAGGCGGCCGCCGCCTCGCCGCCGTCGCGGGGCGGCGTCGGGCTGAACATGTACTCGACCCGGCAGCCGAGGCGGGTCGCCTGCCAGGGCAGGTCGAACTCGGCGATCACCTCCTCGCAGCCCGTCGCGAAGCGCTCGGCGAGGGCGATCATCTGCTCGAACGCTTCCTCGGTCAGCACCTCCTCGAGCGTCGCCCGGGTCGCCGCCATCGACAGCGCGTTGCCGGCCAGCGTGCCGCCGATGCCGTTTTCGTCGGCCGCGTCCCAGACCGTCTTCGCGATCACCTGCGCGGCGACTTCGTCGGTCATCCCGTAGGCGCCGACCGGCACGCCGCCGGCGATCGCCTTGCCGATCGTCAAGAGGTCGGGCTCGAGGTCCTCGGCGCGGGTGTAGCCGCCCGGCCCGCAGCAGAGGGTGTGGGTCTCGTCGATGATCAGCAGCGCGCCCGCCGCCCGGGTCAGCTCGCGCATCGCTTCGTGGAACCCCGGCTCGGCGAGGACGATGCCGACGTTGGTCAGCGCCGGCTCGGTCAGCACGCAGGCGACGTCGCCCGCGCCCAGCTCGCGCTCCAGACCCTCGACGTCGTTGAACTGCACCACCCGCGTGGTCTCGGCGAGTGGCACCGGCGGCCCGAAGTTGCCCGCCTGGGCGACCACCCGGCCCTCGCCGTCGAGCTCGGCGAAGGTCTCGTCGACCGAGCCGTGGTAGCAGTGGTCGAAGACGAGGATCTTCGGCCGGCCGGTGATCTCACGGCAGAGGCGGATCGCGAAGCGGTTGGCGTCGGTCGCGGTCAGCGTGAACTGCCAGTGGCGCAGGCCGAAGCGGCGGCTCAGCTCGGCGCCGACCGGCCCCGCGTCCTCGCTCGGCAGCATCGTCGTGATCCCGCGCTCCAGCCGCGCCGCCGCCGCGGCCACGGTCGGAGCGGGGGAGTGGCCCGCCATCGCGCCGGTGTCGCCGAGGCAGAAGTCGACGTAGGAGTTGCCGTCGACGTCGGTCAGCGAGGCGCCCGCGCCGCTCTCGAAGACGACCGGGAAGGCGCCCGGCCAGCGCGTCATCCAGTTCATCGGCACACCCGAGAGCAGCGAATCGGCGGCGGCCTCGCGCAGCTCGCCCGAGCGCCGGTGGTCGGCGGCGAAGCGTTCCAGCTCGCGCTCGGTCAGCGCGGCGACGACTGCGGCGCGATCGCTCACGGATGCCATTCGATCATCTTCCCCGTTCTCATAGCCGCACGACCAGCGCCGCGAACGCCAGCAGCGGCACCGCGAGCGAGAGGCCGCGCAGGCCGCCGTCGAGCGGGCCGGTCATCAGGTCGCGGTCGATTTGGCGGACGGTGCCGTCGGCGAGTCGCTGCTCCCCTTCGACGGCGACGGTGCGGCGGCGCAGCTCCCGGACCGGGGTCGAGAGCCGCCGCTGCACCCTGGTGAGCGTGTAACAGGCGAGGACGACCGCGGCCGCGGCGAGCGCTTCGCGCACCGAGTGGACGCCGAGCGCGTTCACCCACCAGCCGGTCAGCGCCGAGAAGCCGCCCCAGGAGGCGGCGAGCCAGAAGTCGGTGTGGAAGCGGCCGCCGAACAGCTCGAGGTTGTAGGCGGGGGCGATGAAGGCGCCGAAGAGGATCAGTGGGATCAGCGTGGGGGAGACGACGAAGACGCCGACGATGCCGATCGCCAGCGCGCCGCCGAGCCCGCCGACCGCCATCGCGGCCAGCGCGCGCTGCGAGAGCCGGGTCCCCAGCGGTCGGCCGTTCAGCTCGTCGAGGCAGTGGGCGCCGATCCCGACCGCGAGGAAGAAGGCGCCGACCGCGGCGGCCACCCGGACCGGGTAGACGTGGACGGCGACCGCGGCGCCGAGCGCCACGTTGGCGACGTGCCAGAGGGTGTAGGGAGGGTGGAGGACGTTGACGACGTCGCGGAGGCCACCCGGCGCGAGCGCGTAGAAGGCGGGGCGGGGGCGCTCGGCCGCGGGGCGGGCATCGTCGGCCGCCGGGCGATCGACGCCCTCGGCCGGGGCAGCGCCCTCGGTCGGGCCGCCGGAAATTCCCTCAGCCGCCAACCGTGCCCCAGATCACGACGCCGCCGCCGAGGCTCATCCGCCGCACCTCGACCGCGCCGATGCCCGCCGCCCGCCACAGCTCGACCTGGCGGGCCAGCGGATAGTCGCGGTAGAAGCCTTCGATGCTGGGACCGAGGAAGCGCCCCGCCTCGAACCAGCCGCGCGAGACGAGCCGCCCGAGCACGGGCAGGCCGACCCGCGTGTAGAGGCGCCAGAGCGGCAGCCAGATCCCCCGCGGCACGCAGAACTCGAGGCTGGAGACGCGCCCGCCGGGCTTGACCACCCGCGCCAGCTCGCGCAGCGTCGCCGCCGGGTCATCGACGTAGCGGAGCAGGTAGGTGTAGGTGAGGTGGTCGAACTCGGCGTCGGCGAAGGGGAGCGTCTCGGCCTCGCCCTCGACCAGCTCGATCCGCGCGGCGAGCCGCGGGTCGGCGGCGATCATCGAGCGCGCTCGGCCGAGCATCGCGGCGCTCTGGTCGAGGCCGACCACGTGGCAGCTCCAGCGCTCGACCAGGGCGCGGCTGACCATGCCGGTGCCGCAGGCGATGTCGAGGATGCGGTCCTCCGGCCGCGCGCCGACGGCCTCGACCGCGGCCCGCCGCCAGCGCGGATCCTGGAAGAAGCTGAGCGCCGCGGCGACCTCGTCGTAGCGGCGCGGCAGCTGCTCGAACATCTCGAGCGCGTGCTCCTTGCGCTGCGATCGATTCGTCGCCATCGCGCCTAGCGTCCCAGATGGGCCGAGGTAGCGGGGGGGCGTAACCTCAATCCATGGCTGGCGACCGAGTTCTCGACGGCACCGTCGCCCTCGTCACCGGGGCCTCCAGCGGCATCGGCGAGGCGACCGCGAAGCGGCTCGCCGCCGAAGGCGCCGTGGTCGCGGTGGCGGCGCGCCGGCTCGATCGGCTGGAGCGCCTGGTCGAGGAGATCGACGACGCCGGCGGCCGCGCCCTGGCGATCGAGTCCGACGTCAGCGACCGCGCCCAGGCCGAGGCGCTGGTCGAGCGCACCGTCTCGGAGCTCGGCCGCCTCGACACCGTCATCAACAACGCCGGGGTGATGCTGCTCGGCCCCGCCCTCGACGCCTCGATCGAGGAATGGGAGCGGATGGTCGACGTCAACGTCAAAGGCGTCCTCTACGTCGCCAAGGCAGCGCTCCCGCACCTCCTCAAATCCGCCGAAGAAGCGCCGCGGATGGTCACCGACATGGTCAACGTCTCCTCGGTCGCCGGCCGCGTCTCCCGCGCCGGATCGTCCGTCTACAACGCGACCAAGTTCGCCGTCGGCGCCTTCTCCGACTCGCTCCGCCAGGAGGTCTCCCCGCGCCACCTGCGCGTCTCGCTGGTCGAGCCGGGGATCGTCACGACCGAGCTCCAAGGCCACAACCGGCCCGAGGTGCTCGATCAGATCAACGCGAACTTCGATGGCGTCGAACGCCTCGAAGCCGTCGACATCGCCGACGCGATCTCCTACATCGTCACCCGGCCGCGCCACATGGCGATCAACGAGATCCTCGTGCGGCCGACCGAGCAACAGAGCTAGCGCCCCTCACGACCTTGAGGGGCGGCGCCGTTTGGTGACTTGACGGCGCCAGGGCACCCACAACTCACCAAGCGCCCCGAGGCGGGCCGGTAAAAGCCGCGCTAATACTTCGCCATCACCGAGGACCGCCACGCGAAGATCATCGACGCCATCCGCTCGATCCCGGAGGGCTTCGTCCGGACCTACGGCGACGTCTCTCCTGGCGCGCCCCGCCTCTCCGCCCGCCTCCTCTCCACCCAGCAGCTTCCGCCCGACCTCCCCTGGTGGCGCGTCGTCCGCGCCGACGGCAGCCTGGCGGTGGGGGAGGAGCAGCGCCAACGCCTCTGGTCCGAGGGCGTCCCCTTCAAGGGCAACCGCGTCGACCTCGACCTCGCCCGCATCCCCAACGACCCCTGATGCGTTCGTACCTTGTCCGGCATACCGGCCTAAGTACGAACGCAGCAGAGCGGCGGACGGGAGTCGAACCCGCGTCATCAGCTTGGAAGGCTGAGGCTCTACCATTGAGCTACCGCCGCGCGCAGGGAGGAGCGTAGCCGCCGGCGCCCCGATCCGTCAGAATGCACGAACCCCAACGGGGAGTGGTGCAGTCTGGTAGCGCACTCGGCTGGGGGCCGAGCGGTCGCAGGTTCAAATCCTGTCTCCCCGATTGCAGACGATGGGCCGCGGCTTCGTCCGTCGCGGGGCCTGTCGGGGTGTAAGAAGCTAACTCGATCACCGTCCTTAGGTCGCCTCGGCGAGGAACGCGGCGAACGTCTCGAGATAGCGGTCGACGTGGGCGGATTGGTGGGCGACCGAGACGGTGGGGCCAAGCCACCAGCCGGACTCCCAGATGCCTCGGTTGGCGAGGAAGACGCGGATCAGGGCGCGGAGGGCGGGGTCGTCGGCTGCGCGGGAGGCGGCGCCGTTGGTAGGTGGGTCGGGGGTGAAGAAGTAGGCCGCGTGGGGGCCGTACTGGACGACGCTCCAGGGGAGGCCGGCGGCGGCAAATGCCTCGCGCAGGCCGGCGGCGAGGCGGTCACCGAGGGCGGTGGCCGCGGCGAAGGCGTCCTCGGTGAGGACGTCGAGGAGAGCGGCGCGGCCGGCGGCCATGGATAGGGCGTTGGCGAAGAGGGTGCCGCCGGTCGGCACCTCGTCGACGAAGGCGCCGGAGACGACGCGGGCCTCCTCGGGCGGGGCGATGGTCGCCGCGACCTCCTCGCGCATGCCGTAGGCGGCTAGGGGGACGCCGGCGGCGATCGACTTGCCGACGGTGATGAAGTCGGGTTCGAGTCCCCACTCTCCCGACAGGCCGCCGTGGGCGCAGACCAGCGTGTGAACCTCGTCGATGGCGAGCAGGGTGGCCGAGTCGCGGGTCGCCCGGCGCAGCGCGGCGTGGAAGCCGGGCTGGGGGAGGATGAAGCCGGCGTTGGTCATCGCGGGCTCGGCGAGGACGAGTGCCACGTCGCCGGGCGCCAGGGCGGCCTCGAGCGCGCCGAGGTCGTTGAACTGGACGATCCGGGCGCCGTCGGCGACCCAGGGCGGCAGGCCAGGCTGCTCCGGGACCACGCGGCCGTCCAGCTCGATCACCAGGGTCGCGTCGCCCTCGCCGTGGTACTTGCCGTCGAAGACGAGGACCACGTCGCGGCCGGTCAGCGCCCGGGCGAGGCGGATCACCTCGGTGTTGGCCTGGGTGCCGGAGAGGGTGAACTGCCATTTCGGCAGCCGGTAGCGCTCGGCCAGGTGCTCGGCGACGACGATCGCGTCCTCGTCGGGCAGGAGGAACTGATTGCCGAGGCGCATCCGCTCGCCGACCGCGGCGACCACCGCGGCGGGCGCCTGGCCGCAGAAGCCGCTCATGTCGGCGATGTAGAAGTCGAGGTAGGTGTGACCGTCGACGTCGGTGAAGCCGGCCCCCTCGCCGCTCGCGACCCAGGCCGGCGGGTGGTCGTAGAGGTCGTCCATCCAGGCCATCGGGACCCCGCGAGGCATCGAGCGGCGCGCCCGCTCCCACAGCTCCATCGACCGCGACCGCTCGGCGACGAAGCGGGCGTTCTCGGTGGCCGCGAGCTCCTCGACGTGCTGCCGGTCGATGCCGGTCACGCCGGGCATCGCAGGCCCTCCACCGCGGGGATGACCTGCTCGCCGACCAGCCGGACCTGCTGTCCCAGACTGGGCAGGCCGTCGACCTCCATCCCCGCCCAGGCCTTCAGCGTGAAGGGATCGGTGAAGGAGACCAGGGCGTGGTCGAGGCCTGTGGGCAGGAAGGTGTCGCCGAGCCACGACACCCAGTCCTCGGGCGTGCCGGCGACCATGATCCGGTCGACGACGTCCTCCGGCGTCGCCGCCAGCGCGCCCTGCACGTCGCCCGCCGCAAAGGCGGCGCCGACCGGCGCGACCCGCTCCGGCTCGATCCCGTGGCGTTCGAGCAGCGCCGGCGGCATCGAGGGGATGTAGAACGCCGCCAGGATCCGCCCGGCCCGGCGGGCCACCTCGCGATCCGGTGCGATCGCTCCGAGCAGCGAGTCGCCGAGGTCGAGTCCGTCGGCGCCGCGGCCGGCCCGCTCCGCCCCCGCCCGGAAGTGCCGGGCCGCGTAGCCGAGCGCCTCCGGCGAGTATGCGCACGCCGTGTGCAGCCCATCGGCGATCTCGCCGGCAAGCTCCATCGACCTCGGCCCGCCCATCGCGCCGATCTTCAGCGGCAGATGCTCCTGGACCGGCCGGGCCGCGGTCGTCACCCCGGAGTAGCGGTAGAAGTCGCCGGCGAAGTCGATCGCGCCCTCGTCGAGGACGGTGCGCATGACGTGGTGGGCCTCGCGCAGACGGGCGATCGGCCGCGTCCCACGCCACTCGATCCCGTACTGCTCGAGCATCGCGATGTTGCCGATCCCGAAGACGACCTCGGCGCGACCGTCGCTCAGCTCGTCGAGCGTCGCCGCCAGCTGGGCGACGTAGGTCGGCTCGCGCATGTAGATCGGCGCGACGCACGGCCCGAGCCGAATCCGCTCGGTGCGCCCGGCGGCGGCGGCGAACAGCAGCCAGGCGTCCTTGTGGTAGATCTCGTCGGCGCTGTAGCAGGCGTGGTAGCCGAGCCGGTCGGCCAGCTCGACCGCGTCAAGCAGCTCCCGCGCCGGCTGCTCCGGCAGCATCTGGAAACTGACGAGCATCTGGGATCAGCCAATCCCTATGCCTCGCGCCCGCGCCTGTCAACCGCGCCGCCGCGCCGAGACCCGGTCTAGTCAATGACCGGGACCAGCAGCCGCGGCGCCGGGTCGTCGCCGCAGTGGACCCGGACCGTGCAGTCGGGGCTCGGTTCGTAGGCCGCCGGGTACTGGCCGGTGATCGGGTTGCGGGGGTGCATCCAGCGGCCCCCCGAGGACGAGCCGCACCTCCTCACCCGTCCGGAAGAAGGTTGCCGAGGGGCCGAGCGCGAGCCCGATCTCGGCGACCTCGCCCGCCCCCAGCGGTCGCGGCGCGTCGTCGCGGTTGACCGGCGCGAAGGGGCGGGAGCGCTCCGGGTCGGGCTCCCGGTGGGAGAGCTTCGCCCAGCCGGAGTCACGCGATCGAGGCCGAACCCGTAGGAGCCCTCGAAGGGGACGAAGCGGCCGTCCCTCCACTTCTCGACCCCGGCGAAGAGGTTGGCGTCCTCGGCCCCCTCGAGCGAGACCCGCAGGCGGAGCGCCATCGGGCCGACCGGCTCGAGGTCGCGCGGCACCCGCCAGGCCCAGGTCGCGCGTCCCTTCGCGGTCGCGAAGGCGACCTCGCCGCGGGCCGCGGAAGGCTCCTCGCCGAGCCGGCCGTCGGCGCCCAGGAACAGCTCCGTCCAGCGCACCCCCGGCGGTGGCCAGGCCTCCTCGCCGCGTACCGCGTGGATCGTGTCGCGGTCCTCGCGCACCTCGAGCCGCACCGCCGGCTCGGAGTCCATGCCGTTGTCGAGGCCTTTGAGGAAGTGGTCGAAGAACCGCTCCTGGGCCGCCGGCGCGCCGGCCGAGTAATAGGTGGACCACTTGCGCCGCGGTGGGTGTAGAGCCAGCGCCGCTCCGAGCCGACGCCCTCGAAGGCGCGGATCGAGCCGCGGCTGTGCAGGTTGTTGTCGGAGAAGCTGCCGCAGACCAGCATCGGCACCCGGACCTTGGCGAGGTCCGGCACGCGGCTCGTCCACACCTTGTCGCGGCGCGGGCAGGTTGTCCTTGCCGTAGGGATGGGCACAGAGGAGCGCCGGGTGGGGACCCTCGCCGGGCGGCCGGAAGACGTTGACCCGCAGGACGGTCCCGTCGCGCATGCTCACCGCGACGTCGCGTTCGAACACGACCTCGTCCGCGGGCGCCGGGCGCACGGTGATCGGCGGACGTGCCAGCCCCCGCAGGCGGGCGAGGACATAGCGCAGCTTCTCCGTGCTCACGGCGCGGCACCTTGGCGCCGCCGTCGCCCGCCTCGACGCGTGTCCGATTGGAGGTGGCCCGGAGGCCCGGCGGCGTGCCGGGCCTCCGGGAGTCACCTCACGGTGTGGCTAGTGGCCTCGCAGCCGCACTTCGTAGGTCCTGTTGTCGCCGTGCTGCTGGGTGTAGAACCAGCGCCACGTCTTGCTGGTCAGGTCCGGCGCGTCGGCGCCGAGGATCCCGTGCGTGCTGGTCGAGCCATCCGACACGTAGGTGCCGGTGATCTCGTTGTCGCCCTCGTTGGAGCCGAAGCCGCCGTTGTCGGCATCGAGCGTGGCGGAGGCGTCGCGTCCCTCGGCCAGCCAGCGGACCGGCTGGCGTGCCGGATTCGAGTAATCCTGGTTGGTGTCGAAGACCCAACCCGAGTCGAGGGCGTTGCGCTGCTGGTGCAGCGTGTCGCCCGCGTCTTCGACGAAGGTCACCAGGTTCCGCGTGAGGAAGGCGACGTTGTCGAAGGACGCGTGCTGTTCGTCGCCCTTGTAGAAGAGGCGCAGCGTGCCGGTCGACGCGGTCGGCGAGCTCTGCCGCAGGGCGAAGATCGACCCCCAGCCGCCGTTGGGGTTCTCGACGCTTTCGTTGTTGGTGTCACCGGTCTCGTCGAAGAGGAACGTGGTGAAACCGGTCTGCGGCTGGAAGACGCCGTTCTCCGGCCGCTTGAACGGCGTGGCTCCGGCCGCCTTGGCCAGCGGCAGCGCGGCGAAGGGCGCGTTGCCTTCGGTCGCCGTGTCGTGGATCGTCAGCCACTTCGTCTTGAACGACTTACCGTAGGTGTGGAGTGCCACCTGGTCGGGACTGTTGACCGCTTCCTGGCTGGCGAAGGTGATCGGTTCGCCGGCTTCGTTCAGCACCTGCAACACCTGCAGCTTGCCGTGGAGAAAGTCGCCCGGCACCTTCGGCACGTAGCGGTAGAGGTAACTGTTGGGGAACTTCGCCTTCGTCCCCGGCTTGTTCGACCCGCCGACGTCCTCGGCGATCCAGAGGTCGCCGGCGGAGTCGTCCTGGATCCCCTCGTAGCCGCCGCGGCCTAGCGCGCCGGAGACGTCGGTGGTGACCGGCGGGTAGTCCGGCGTCATCGCGTAGGTCCCCGCCGAAGGGTTCTCGGTGGTGAACAGGAGCTCCTTCGCGAACGGGTCATAGGTCGAGCCGTCGATCGTCGCGAGCTGGTTGCCGAGGGCTTCGGTCGTTGCCATCAGGGTGACCCGGTGCGAATGGTCGGCGTCGAGGTTGATCCGGGTGATGTAGCCGGCCCCATTCGCGCCGCCCTCGTGGCCCTGGAAGAGGAAGTGGGTGCCGTAGTCATAGTTTGGATCGGCGCCGGCCAGGCCGTTCTTGAAGACCAGGTAGGTGTTCTTGTCCGGCTCGGTCTTGTGGGCCTCTTTGCCGCCACTGCTGGGGGTGGGGACCATCACCGGCTGGCCCGCTTCGTTCAGGACGTCGTTGTCGTAGCCGTAGTAGGAGGTGAGGGTCGAGGGGTTCTCGATGGGGTTGGACCCCTGGGCGACGACCACCTGTTCGAGCTCGGGGGAGAGCTTCGAGGCGGGTGCGTATCCCGGCGAGCGGGTGTTGGCGGTGGTGACGCTGGTCAGCGGCGAGGACGGGCCGTTCGCTCCGGCGATTGCGGCCAGTGCGGTTCCGCCCGCGACGACAGCGGCTCCCAGCAGCGAGAGCAACTTCGCGGATCGATTCATTCTTTTCCTTTCGGATCGAGGCGCAGTCGGACGAGACTGCTCGTACGCGGACGCTAAGAAGTCCCGATCCTTCCGGCCGTTAACGATCTGGAACGGATTTGTGTCCATTCCGTGAAGACGCCGCGGGTCGCGCCTGATCGCAAACGCCGATCGGTCGATGCCGGATCGCGAAGGCCGGCTCAATCGCGTCGCATCATCAAGCCATCTGAAGCCACCGACGGATTCCGGCCGCGGTCGGGCCCGACAAAGGAGGGAACACATGGCCAACAGCTCGAGCAGTTCCGGCAACGGCGATCGTCGGGTTGGGATCGTCACCGGCGGGACCGCGAACCTCGGAAAGCTCTTCGCCGAATGCCTGGCCGGGGACGGCGTCGACCTGGTCGTCCACTACCAATCGCCGCAGCGCGCCGAGGAGGCCGCGGAGACCGGAGTTCGACAACTCCTTCGCGATCAACACCAAGATCCCGTACTTCTTGATGCGGGAGGCCTACGACAAGATGGCCGACGACGGTCGGATCATCAACATGGTGACCACGCAGGTCGCGGTCACCGCCGCCACCTACTCCGCCTACTCCGGCAGCAAGGCGCCGGTCGAGCACTTCACCAAGGCTTTCGCGAAGGAGATCGGGTCGCGGGGAGTGACGGTGAACTGCATCGCCCCGGGACCGCAGAAGACGAGCTTCTTCTTCAACGCGGAGAATCCGGACACGATCGCCTGGCTCTCGGGGATGACGATCAACGGCGACCTCGGCGAGCCGGTCGACGTCGTCCCGGTGATGCGCTTCCTCGCCGCGCCGGAGACCAAATGGGTGACGGCGCAGACCGTGTACGTCAACGGCGGCATGATCTCGCCGGTCAACTGACCCCGGTAGGTCGGATCGCCGGTGCCTGTTCGACCACAGCCGCATCGGTTAGGTTCGCACCATGCGACGGCTTGCCGTCTTGATCTGCGGAGTTGTGCTCGGCTGCGGTGTGGTGAGCGCCGGCGCGGGCGCCGAAGGCATCGTGCCGGTGGAAGGACCGTGGCACGCGACGACCTCGGCCGGGTTGCCGGTCAGCTTCGAAGTGAAGGGTGGGCAGGTCGTCGATCCGCGCTTCCGATTCAACTGGGGATTCTGCGGAACCTACGAATCCGAACGGGGGCCGGTGGTGCCGATCGATCCGAACGGTCACTGGAAACACGAAGACGGCGGGGGCCCGTACATCGAAGCCACCTTCGTCGCACCCGACCGGGCCGAAGGCGTCGTCATCGCGCCGAGCCGGTTGACGCCGGGGTGCCCGAAAACGCAGGCGACCTTCGTCGCCGAACCGGGCGCCGCTCCGTTCAAGGTGCCGGTGTCGGTCGTGCTCGCGGCGGTCGGCACCCGCCACTACGCCCAGAAGCCGAGGCGGATGGTGCTGAAACGCGACGGCTCGATTCGTTTCTACGACCTCCACTGGACCGGATGGGGCCGTGAAGTGACGCGGGCGACCGGCCGGGCATACCTGAGGCGGGGGCGCCTGGTGCGGCGACCGCGAGTGAACGTGACCCTGACCGAACTGGTCGAAGGCGGCGAACAGAAGGTGTACCTACTGCTCGACTACCGGTTGCACGGTCGCGTTCCGCCCGGTTTCAGCCGTCGCGGCGAACGGTTCTTCGAGTAGCGGCCCCGCAGGGCCGACGCCGATCAAGCTCGGCGCCACTCTGCGTCAACGGGGGTGCCGGGATCGTGGCGGACCGTGAGGTAGGACTGCCAGGTGATCCGCAGGATCACGACGGTGACGATCATCCCGATCAGGGGGTCGGCGACCTGGGCGCCGAGGGCGACCAGGATCGCGCTGGCGACCACCGCGAGGCTGACGATGCCGTCGGTGCGGGCGTGGTAGCCGTCGGCGACGAGGGCCGGGCTCGCCAGCCGCCGTCCCGCCCGCAGCCGCACCCAGGCCGCCGCCTCGTTGCCGAGGAAGCCCAGCACGCCGGCGCCCGCCAGCGCCCACAGATGGCTCAGGTGCTGCGGGTTGACGAGGCGGTCGATCGACTCGCCGAAGGCGACGCAGGCGCTGACGAAGATCGTCGCGACGACGAAGTAGCCGGCGTACTTCTCCGCCACGGTGGAGCGCATCAGGAAGGCGGCGCCGAGCGGCACCGCGGTCAGCGCGTCGCCGAAGTTGTGGATCAGGTCGGCGAGCAGCGCGATCGAGCCGGAGAGGACGAAGACGACGAGCTGGAGCGCCGCGGTGACGCCGAGGATCAGCAGGCTCGCCAGCACCGCCCGAAGCCCGGCCCGCGAGCGTTTGATCGACGGGTCGACCAGCCCGTGGCTGTGGCCGTGCTCGCCGTGGTCGTGGGAGTGGGTGTGCCCGTGCGCCGACATCAGGCGGTCGCCGCGCCGGCTCGCCGCGTCGGCTCCGCGATCCCGAGCCGCAGGTGTTCGACGTGGGACATCGCCTGCTCGAGCAGGCTGGCGACGTGCTCGTCGTGCAGCGAGTAGTTGACCCGCCGGCCGTCGCGCTCGCCGCTCACCAGACCCAGGTGCCGGAGGATCCGCAGCTGATGCGACACCGCCGAGCCGTCCATGCCGACCGCCTCGCTGATCTCGCTCACCGACGCCGGCCCGGCGTAGAGGCAGGCGAGGATCCGCAGCCGGCTGGGCGTCGCCAGCGCCTGCATCGTCTCGGCGATCTGCCCGGCGACCTGGAGGTCGAGCAGCTCGCCGGGGTCGGGGGTCGCGCCGTGGCTCACACCCCGAGAATAGCTGAAGGACTGTTCAGTCTTTACGAGCTCTCGACGCTCGCCCGTGCCTCGCGCAGGATCTCCTCGGAGAGCTCCTCGTCGTCGACCGCGCGGGAGATCAGCAGCGCCCCGACCATCGAGGTGACCGCGGCGATTGCGCGGCGCCGCGCGTCCTTGCCACCGCCCAGCAGATCTTCGAGTGGGCGATGTAGCGCTCGACCCGGGCGCCGTAGGCGGCCCGCACGCGGGCGTCGCCGCGCGCCGCGTCGGTGCTGAACGCGGCCACGGCGCAGCCGGTCGCGGGGTCGTCGCGGTGGCCGGGGGAGAGGTACCAGTCGACAAAGGCGGCAAGCGGGTCCTCGGCGTCGGCGGTCGCCTCGCCGATGGCCCCCTCGCTCTGGGCGAGGGCGGCTTCGACGGCCTCGGCGACGAGATCGTCGCGCGAGTCGAAGTGTTTGTAGAGCCGCCGTGGGTGAGCCGAGGGAGCAACCGCACTGGTCACCGGCGCGAACAGGGGCATCGGCAAGGCTTTTGCCGAGGAGCTGCTGGGAGCGCGGCGCGGCGGACCCGCGAAGTCAAAAGCCGGCCTCAGCGATGACCAGCACCTGATCTACCCCGGCGTCGAGGCCCAGTTCAACGCGGCACTCGCGGCTTAGCCGCCGCCCCGGTCGGTCGCGCAGACCCCGGTCCCCGCGCGGCCGACCAGCCGTAGAGCGCCATCCCGACTGCGAGCCCGTAGAAGGCGGCGACCACGGCGAGCGGGATGTGGAGCGCCAGGGTGCCGGTCGCCGAGAGCAGGGTGCCGAGCAGGGCGACGCCGAGCGCGCCGCCCGCCTGGCGGGCGGCGTTCTGGATTCCCGAGGCGAGGCCGATCCGCTCGAGCGGCGCCCCCTCCATCGCCAGCGCGGTCATCGCCTGCATCGCCAGCGCGACCGTGCCGAAGGGGACCGTGCAGGCCATCGTCGCGGCGGTCGAGCCGCCGCCGAAGACGGCCAGCAGCAGCGCCCCGACGGCCCCGCCGGAGAGGCCGAGGACCATCGCCCGCCACTCACCCAGCCGGCCGATCAGCCGCGCCGAGGTGAAGGCGATCGACATGATCACGCCGAGCAGCGGGAGCAGCGCCAGTCCGGTCGCGAACGGGCTCAGCCCGAGCTTTTCGTGGTAAAGCAGCGAGAGGCAGAAGAGGGTGCCGTAGACGCCGAAGTTGAAGATCCCGGCGATGCCGACGACCAGCGAGAACTGGCGGTTGCGGAAGAGCTCGGGCGGGATCATCGGCCGCGCGACGGCGCGCTCGACCCGCCAGAAGGCGACGACGGCGAGGACGCCGAGCGCCAGCAGCGCGATCGTCACCGGCGCGTCCCAGCCCGCCGAGCCCGCCGCGATGAAGCCGCCGCTGAGGCCGCCGAGCGCGGGGACGACGAGGGCCTGGCCGGGCAGGTCGAACGAGTGGCGGTGCCGCGGGGTCTCGGCGACGTAGGCGCCGACCGCCAGCGCCGCGGCCACCGCGACCGGCAGGTTGACGAGGAAGATGGTCCGCCAGCCGACCCCGTCGACCAGCGCGCCGCCGAGCACCGGCCCGCCCGCCATGCCGACCCCGGAGATGCCGCCCCAGGCCGCGAGCGCCCCGCGCCGCTCCGGCCCGGCCGGGAACATGTGGGTGATCAGGGCCAGCGAGCAGGGCATCAGGAGCGCCGCGCCGAGCCCCTGCACCGCCCGCGCCGCGATCAGCGCCGCCATCGTCGGCGCCGCCGCGCAGGCCGCGCTGCCGACCGCGAACAGGCCCAGCCCGATCAGGTAGGCGCGCCGCGAGCCGATCCGATCCGACCAGGCGCCCGCGCTCAGCAGGAAGGTGGCGAAGGCGAGCGTGTAGGCGCTGACGATCCACTGCGCCCCGGACAGCGAGCCGCCGAGGTCGGCGACGATCGGGCCCAACGCCACGTTCACGATCGTCGCGTCGATCGTGATCATCAGGAAGCCGGCGCAGATCGCCACCAGCCCGAGCCGCGCCGCCCGGCGGCTCGGCGCGGCGGGCGCCCGGTCCGGCGTCAGCAGGGCGCTCACTGTGTGAGGAAGTTAATGGTCGCCGGAACCCTCCAAGCGTAACTTCGAAGGGGTGTCAGAGGACGCCACGGCATCCCCCGAACCGCTGGATCGCAAGCTGATCGCGCTGCTCGCGATCGGCACCGGCACCACCGTCGCCAACCTCTATTACGCGCAGCCGCTGCTCTCAGCGATCGGCGCGCAGTTCGGCGTCTCCGACGGAACCGCGGGCCTCTTGGTCACCGTCTCGCAGATCTTCTACGGCTTCGGGCTCGTCTTCCTGGCGCCGCTCAGCGACCTGGTCGACCGCCGCAAGCTGGTCGTCGCGTTGCTGGCGATCAGCTGCGTGGGGATGGCGGGCGCCGCCGCGGCGCCGCAGTTCCTGATTCTCGCCCTGGCGATCGGGATCACCGCGACGACTTCGGTCGTCGCCCAGATCCTCATCCCTTTCGCCAGCACGATCGCGCCCGAGGGCGAACGCGGCCAGGTCGTCGGCCTCGTGATGGGGGGCCTCCTGACTGGCATCCTCCTCGCCCGCACGGTGGCCGGCCTGCTCGCCGGGGCGACCAGCTGGCGCGTCGTCTTCGCCATCGCCGCGCTGGCGATGGCGCTGCTCGCGGTCGCCCTCTGGCGGGCGATGCCCTCGCGCCGCCCCTCCACGTCGCTTCCCTACCGCCAACTGCTCGGCAGCGTCGGCACGCTGATCCGCCGCCAGCCGGTGCTGCGCCGGCGGATGGTCTACGGCGCCTGCGGATTCGGCGGCTTCAGCCTCGTCTGGACGACGCTGTCCTTCCTGCTCTCCGACCCGCCCTTCAACTTCGGCGAGGCGGAGATCGGGCTGTTCGGCCTGGCGGGCCTGGTCGGCGCGGTGACGGCGATGCGGATGGGCCGCCTCCACGACCGCGGCAAGGGCCGCGTCGCGACCGGCGCGGTGCTCGCCGCCGTCCTCCTCAGCTGGCCGATCTTCGCCCTCGGCCGCCACAGCGTCCCGGCGCTGCTGCTCGGGCTCGCGGTGCTCGACTTCGGAGTCCAGGGCCAGAACGTGCTCAGCCAGGGCGCGATCTACGCGCTCGGCCGCGAGACGACCGGGCGGGTCACCACCGCCTACGTGACCGCGAACTTCGTCGGCGGCGCGATCGGCTCGGCGGCAGGCTCGGTCGCCTGGAGCGCGGGTGGCTGGCTCGCGGTCAGCGCGGTCGGCATCGCCTTCGCCGGCATCGCGATCGTGGTCTGGTTGACCGAGCCGGGCCACCGCGCCAAGCGCACGGACGGCGGGGGGCGACGACACCCCGTCGGCGCCGGCGCGCTCCATCGCTCGGCGACCTAGTCAAGGGTGATCTCAGGCGACGCTCTTGGCGTCGCCTTTGTGCGTGTCCGCGGAATTCCGCGGCTTGGTCGCCTCGCCCTCGCCATCGTCCTCCTTGGCGTCGCCCGCCGCGTCCCCTTTGGCCTGGGCGGGCGTGCCGTTGTCGGCGTGCCGTTGCCGACCCATGTCGGCGAGCCCGAGCGCGGCGAGCAGGAAGGGCACGCCGGCGTGGAAGACGCGGTAGAGCAAGGTGCCGCTGATGGCCAGGCTGAGCGGCGCGCCGTAGAGGGTGAAGGCGCCGACCAGGCCGCCCTCGGCGCTGCCCGGCAGCGGCACGATCGCCCCGCCGTGGCCGAGCGTGTAGGCGAGGACGAAGAGGCCGAGCTCCGGCGCGCCGCCGCCGAGCGCCGCGAAGGCGGCGCCCATCGAGGCGACGTCGAAGGCGTAGTAGCCGATCGAGCCGGCGATCAGCAGCGCTTCCCGCGAGCGGAGCAGCGTCAGGCTGGTGTCGACCGCGCCGACCAGCCAGGCCTGGGCCAGCGCGAGGGCGCGCCGGATGCGCCCGCCGCCCGCGGGGTCGAGCTGGGGGATCAGCCGCGGCAGGACGATCACCGCGACGATCACCAGCGCCGAGCCGACGGCCGGGATCAGCGTCGCGCCGAGCGATGCGTCCCCGGGGAGCAGGTTGACGGCCTCGGCGAGGCCGAAGATGAGCAGCGCGCCGAGGCTGACCCCGCTGGTGACCAGGAAGAGGACGGCCGAGCGGCCGGCCGCGAAGGCGGTCGGGATGCCGGAGCGGATCAGCAGCACCGCGCCGAGCGCCAGCCCGCCGCTGCCGCCGCTCGGCAGGAAGACGTTGGCGCTCTCCTCGACCGTGCCGACCCGGTAGGACTCGCGCCAGGACAGGCGCCGTTCGAAGGCCCCGCGCAGCGCGACCACGAAGCTCAGGATCGAGAGCACCCGCAGGACGAACGCCGCGACCACCCAGGCGACATCGGTGTGGGCGAAGCGGTCGCGGATCGGCTCCAGGAAGGGGACCCAGATGACAGCAGCCGCGGCGATGGCGGTGAGCCCGGCGGCGAGCAGACCGTTGACCAGGATCGAGCGGCCGTCGGGCGCCTTCTCGCGCGCCGCGTTCGCCTCCTCGGTGCAGTCTTCGCCACGACGTCGCAGCTCCGCGCAGGGATCGTCTTTTTTCTCAGGGGAGGGTTCTACGAACTGCAACATGCGTAGATCTTTTCTTCCCCAATCATTTATGAATGACCAACCTTATCGTGCTTCTATTTGATCAATGGCTCTCAAATCACCGACCAAAGTCGCAAGGCCCGCGGCCGCCTCGCCGATCGCCGCCGAGGCGACCTGCGCCGCGACCGCCGATCTCCCCGCCGCGATCCTGATCGCCCGGATCGCCCGCCTGGTCCGCTCGCGCCTCGAGGCGGCGCTCGGGCCGAGCGAGTTGCGCCAGCGCCAGCTGGTCGCGCTCAGCTACCTGCGGAACCACGGCCCGGCCCGCCAGCAGTCGCTGGCGCAGAGCCTCTGCATGGACGCGAGCAGCCTCGTCTGCCTGCTCAACGACCTCGAGGGCCGCGACCTCGTCGTCCGCCGGCGCGATCGCGAGGACCGGCGCCGCGGCATTCTCGAACTGACCGACCATGGCCGCGAGGCGCTCGCCGAGATCGACGCGGCGCTCGCCGAGATCGACGCCGAGATCCTCTTCGAGCTCGATGAGGCCGAGCGGGCCGAGCTGCGCTCGCTACTCGGCCGGCTCGGCGTCTAGTTACGCGGTCGGCAGCAGTTTCTGTTTGGCGCGGTCGTACTCCGCCTCGGTGAGCGCGCCTTTTTCCACGAGTTCGTGCAGTTTGTGGAGTTCGTCGGCGGGCGAGGTGTGGGCCGCGGCCTGGATGTACTGGTCGGCCTGGTGTTTGGCTTCAGCCTGGGCGCGCAGGGTCCGTTCGCGCATGTCGGAGCCGTAGACGATCAGGTAGATCAAGGCGGCTATGTAGGGGATGAAGATCAGGAAGATGATCCAGACCCCCTTCAGCCAGCCCGACATCTCGTGGTTGCGGAAGAGGTCGGTGATGATCGTGAACAGGATCCAGACCCAGACCACGAAGAGGAAGATCTCGAAGACCGTAAGCAGGATGTCCCCGAAGGTGACGTCGGCGAGAGGCACTTTGGTTCCTTTCTGTCAGGCGGGCCGAAGCTCGTCGAGCGATGTGACCTCGAGGTCGAACGGCTCGTCGGCCGCGCGGCGGCGGCGATAGGGAGAAACGGTGACGCGGTGGACCTCACCGCAGGTGCAGTGGACCTCGATCGGGCTGGTGTCGGAGGCCGGATCGGTGTCTACTTTGAGGCGTTTGAGCTCACCTGTCGCTTTGCACCCGAACGAGATCACCCAGCCGTAGTCGGGACGCTCGGCGCGGCGTGGACGGGAAGGGCTCATGCGCCCATCCTGCCTGGTCGCGCGGCGGCGCGCCACCACATGTACATGTTGTCGGCGCCGGCATCGCCCATAGACTCATCGATTGGATGAGGGTCCTCAATCGGCGATCACCGATGCGGGCGGCGATGGCGACGGTCGCGGCCGCGCTCCTCATGTCGCTTGGCGCGTCGAATGCGCGGGCCGACCCGGTCGGCGGCGTCGAACGCTTCCCGACCAAGTGCGGGGTCGGTCAACTGGTCGCGGGGCCGGACGGGAACGTCTGGTTCACCTGCTTCCGGGACAAGCCGGGGGGCAAAGGGCAGGCGATGATCGGCCGGGTCACCCCGGCCGGCGACGTCACCGAATTCGCCCTGCCGCCTCGAATCGGCGCCGGCGACCTCGCCGCCGGGCCCGACGGCAACCTCTGGTTCACCTACAGCGCCGGCGGCTTCGGTCCACCCGTTCCCGGATACTCGAGCGCGATCGGCCGGATCACGCCCACCGGCGACGTGACCGTGTTCCGGACGGGGCTTCGCACGAGCAGCCGCCCCGGCGAAATCATCGCCGGTCCCGACGGCAACCTCTGGTTCGTCGATGCGGGCACGTCGGCGCAGATCCCCGGCGGCAGCTTGCCCGAGGTCGGGCGGATCACCCCGCAGGGGACGATCACCGAGTTCGCGACCGGGGTGAAGCCGCCGCTCGGCCTCGGCGGCCTCGCCGCCGATCCGACCGGGAACGTCTGGTTCACCCAGGTCTTCGACCTGCCGCACAACAACGGCGAACCCGGCGGCCTCGCCGGGCGGGTGAGCCCGAGCGGCGAAGTCGCCCTGGTCGGCGACGCGCCGGCCGCGTTCGCGGCGCCCGTGGCGGGTCCGGACGGCGACGTCTGGTTCACCGACGCCACCGGCCACACCGCGATCGATCGGGTGACGCCGAGCGGCGAACTCGCGAAGTTCTCCCAGGGCCTCCTCGGCGTCCCGACCCACCTCGTCGCCGGCCCCGACGGCAACCTCTGGTTCACCGCCCAGCAAACGATCGGCCGGGTGACGCCGAGCGGCGAAATCACCACCTTCACCAAGTGCCTCGACTACCGCATGACCTTCTCGGAAGCGGCATCGATCGTGTCCGGGCCCGGGGGAGACCTCTGGTTCACCAGCGTCACCAGCCGCATGCTGCCGTCGATGGGGGAGGCGCCGACGATCGGCCGGGTGACCCCGAGCGGCGAAATCACCCTGTTCAAAGCCGGGATCCAAAGTGAACCGGGCTCGATCGTCGCCGGCCCCGACGGCAGGGTCTGGTTCACCGCCGGCGGCGAAGGGATCGACCGGATCACGCCCCCGGACGCTCCCGTCAACACCTTCATCCTCACCCCCGGCGAAGTCAGCACCAGCGGCATCGCCCGCCTGCCGGTCGAAGTCCCCGGCCCCGGCCTGATCAAGGCGCGGCGCGTGGTCCTCCTCCTGCCCCACAAGCGGACGGCGCGCCTGCCCGGCGCCGCCTCGCTTCACGCGGCTCCCGCCGCCTGCGGGCCGGCGTCGCTGCGCCTGCGGCTCCGCGGCCCCGCCCTGTCCCGCCTGCGCCGCGAAGGCTCGATCCGGGTCAGGGTCACCGCCACCTTCACCCCGACCGGCGGCACCCCCAACACCCGCACGGAAGTGACCGTCCTGCGCGGCCACCGCGTTCGGCACAGGTCGCCGGTGCGCAAGAATGCCCATAGGTGAGAACTGACTTCCCCGACTCCCACCGCGACCTGCTCGACGCGCAGTTCGCGACCCTGGCGACGATCGGCAAGGACGGCGGCCCGCAGCAAACCGAGGTCTGGTTCCTCTACGACGACGGCGAGCTGAAGCTGTCCCTCAACGACTCGCGGCTGAAGACCAAGAACCTGCTGGCGCGGCCGCGGTGCAGCCTCTTCATCCTCGACCTCGCCAACCCGTACCGCTACGTGGACGTGCGGGGGACGGCGCGGGTCGAGCCCGACGACGACTTCGCGTTTGCCAGGCGTGTCGGCGCCAAGTACGGCTCCGACCTGCGCGAGCACGACGCCCCCGGCGACAAGCGCGTCGTCGTGACGATCGAGCCGACGAACGTTTTCGCCGTCGACATGAGCGCCTAGATTTCCCGACCGAGATGACCTTCGGTCGGACCGGTCTTGCGCTGCTCTTCGTGTCGCTCGCGCTCTGCTTCGTGAGCGCGGCGGGCGCGGCCGCGCCTGACGACGTGGCCGGGCAGGCGGCGCCGAAGCTGGTGCCGCACTCGACGCTGCCGGGCGCCGGGGCTTTCGAGGGGCCGGTCCACAGGCGCGCGGTCGACGGGATCGAGATCGGCTACCGGCAGTTCGGCCACGGGCCGGACCTGGTCATGGTCCAGGGCGACACGGCGGCGATGAGCCTCTGGATGCCCTATCTGCTGCACCCGCTGGCGCGGAGCTTCACGGTGACGATCTTCGACAACCGTGGCGTCGGCTACACGACCGACGATCTGTCGCGGCCGATCACGGTGCCGCTGATGGCGCGCGACACCGGCGAACTGATCGAAGCGCTCGGGCTGGTGAAGCCGACCCTGGTCGGCTGGTCGATGGGCGGGGAGATCGGCGTCACGCTGGGCGAGCAGAAGCCCTCGCTGCTGGGTGCCCTGGTGACGACCGGCGGCGACGCGGGCAGCTCGCACACGGTGCCGCCGCCGCCCGGGCTGATCCGCAAGCTGGCGAACCCGAGGGCGAGCACCAAGGTCTTCCTCGAACTGCTCTTCCCGTCGACCGCGGCGGGCGGCGCCGCGACCGCGCGCTTCGTCCACGGCTACGAGTCGATTCCGCAGGAGGAAGTTTCGCCGCGCACCCTGAAGCGCCAGGAAGCAGCCGAGGAAGGCTTCCTCGAATACACCGGAACCTGGCGCGGCCTGCCCGGCATCACCACGCCGACCCTCGTCACCAACGGCGCCCTCGACCCGGGCGTGCCGCCGGTCAACGCGCGCCGCATGCACGCCCGCATCCCCGGCTCGACGCTCTCCATATATAAGGGCGCCGCGCACGGGATGCTCTTCCAGGACGCCGAACGCTTCGCCGCCCAGATCGCCAGGTTCGGCGCCCGGGCGGGCTAGATGGTTGATTCCGCGGGGGCGGCGTTGTTCGCGGCCGGTGCGGCCGGCCGAGGTGCGTCCCGGGCGCCTCGTGGCGACCCCGGCAGGGTGTGGCCGCCACGAGACGCCCGGGACGTGAGGGGTCCGCGGGTGTGGAGGAAGGCCGACACGAAGTCGGACTTCCGTGATCCTTCTGCCCGAGAGTGAGGCCCGGGAGGCCCGATCGGTGACGAAGACGCCGGGAACGTCACACCTCCCGGCCCTCCGAGGGCCGGAATCGAGGCCCCCAGACGCGCTGGGTGCTTTTTGGCCCCCATGGGGGCCAAAACGATGGTCGCGTCTTCGTGACGTCTGAAGAAGACGGGAGGAAGAGTGACGTTCCCGGCTTCTTCGTGACGATCCCCGGCCTGCGACCCAGATCTCCCACATTCCCCGCACCCCCGGCCGTCTCGGCCACGGCCACACCCTGCCGGGGTCGTGGACGAGACGGCCGCGTCCCGTCCCCCGGGCGCCAGCCTGAGACGGCCGCGTCCCTTCCCCGGGCGCCAGCCTGAGACGGCCGCGTCCCTTCCCCGGGCGCCGGGCCGGGACGGCCCCGCCCTTCCTCGGGCGCCGGCTTGAGACGGCTACATCCCTTCCCC
>DASXMH010000101.1:0-17004 GCA_036495785.1 Solirubrobacterales bacterium | reverse complement strand
CCTCGGCGATCGCGATCGGCACCGGCGGCCCGTTCGGCGCCGAGGGCCCGATCATCATGACCGGCGGCGCCTTCGGCTCGATCTCCGCCCAGCTCCTCCACCTGACCGCGGACGAGCGCAAGACCCTCCTCGTCGCGGGCGCCGCGGCGGGGATGGCGGCGACCTTCGACGCGCCGCTCGCCTCGGTCCTGCTGGCGGTCGAGCTGCTGCTCTTCGAGTGGCGGCCGCGCAGCCTCATCCCGGTCGCGGGCGCGGTCGCCGTCGCCACCATCGTCCGCGTGCCGCTGCTCGGCAGCGGCCCGGTCTTCCCGGTGCCGACCGGCAGCCTCCACCTCGACGCCGGCTCCTATCTGCTCTGCATCGTCTCCGGTGCGCTGGCCGGCCTGCTCGCCCTGGTCGCCACCTCGCTCGTCTACCTCTCCGAGGACGGCTTCGGCCGCCTGCCGATCCACTGGATGTGGTGGCCCGCGATCGGCGGGCTGATCATCGGCATCGGCGGGCTGATCGTGCCGCAGGCGCTGGGGGTCGGCTACGACGTGATCGAAGCCGAGTTGAACGGCAGCATCGCCCTCCACCTGATCATCGGCATCCTGATCGTGAAGACGCTGATCTGGTCGCTCTCGCTCGGCTCGGGGACCTCCGGTGGCGTGCTGGCACCGATGCTGATGATCGGCGGCGCGCTCGGCGGCCTCGAGGCGCAGATCTTCCCCCACGTCGCGCCCGGCTTCTGGCCGCTGGTCGGCCTCGCGGGGGTGCTCGGCGGGGTGATGCGCTCGCCGCTCACCGGCGTTGTCTTCGCGCTCGAGCTGACCCACCGCTACGAAGCGCTGCTGCCGCTCCTGATCGGCGCCACCGCCGCCTACGCGATCTCGGTCCTCGTCCTGCGCCGCTCGGTGCTCACCGAGAAGGTCGCCCGGCGCGGCATCCACCTGAGCCGCGAATACAGCGTCGACCCGCTCGAGGTGCTATTCGTCGGCGACGTGATGGGGGAGTTCGAGGCAGCCGCGGCGACGAACGGGGCGCGTGAGGAGCTCGACGGCGCGCCGCTCGTCTTCGCCGACGACACCCTCCGCCACGTCGCCTACGTGATGGCCGAATCGGGGCGGACTAAGCTGCCTGTCGCCGAACGCACCGACCCCGACGCGCCGGTCGGCACAGTCCGGCTCGAACAGCTCCTCGAGGGGCGGCTGCGCGACCTTGACGAGGAGCGCCACCGCACCCGGGTGCTGCGGCCGCTGGAGATGCTCGGCGTCGGCCGGGCCGCGACGCCCGCCGGACGCTCGTGAGCCGGGCGCGCCGCCCCACGGCCCGGGACTACGAAGAGCTGCTCGGCTTCCGCACGGCGCTGCGCCGCTTCCTGCGCTGGAGCGAGGAACAGGCCCGCGCCGCCGGCCTCACCCCGGCCCAGCACCAGCTGCTGCTGGCGATCAAAGGCCACCCCGGCGACGATGCGCCGACCGTCGGCGACCTAGCCGACTACCTGGTCACCAAGCACCACAGCGTGGTCGAGCTGATCGACCGGGCGGTCGACGCCGGCCTGGTCGAGCGACGCCGCGACGACGCCGACCACCGGATCGTCCACCTGCTGCCGACCCCGCTCGGCGAGGAACGGATCGAGGAGCTCTCCCGCCTCGCCCTCGACGAGCTGCGCGATCTTCCCCGCTGGCCGACCACGCCGTAGCTGCCCGACTCGACGCCCACCCATGCTTCCGACTTCTGGGGTCTATATGACCACCAAGCTCGGAAGCACAGTGAGGGAAGGGCGCGGCCGGTACGTTCGCACTTAACCCCGATATGTGGCGTTAACTGCGAACGCTCTGGGCGGGCGGACCGGGGTGGGCGGACGGCGCGCGCCCGTCCTCACCTAACCAGCCGTACTTAGGTGGGGACGGGCGCGCTCGCCTCGGCTCAGGCCTCCCTACTTGCCGACGACCTTTTCGACCACGTAGGCCGCGACGTTGCTGATTTCTTCTTCGCTCAGCTGACCTTTGAACGGGGGCATCCCGCCGCCGCCGTCGGTCACCTGTTTTTCGGCGCCGGCCTGGCTCTGGGCGAGAGGCATCGTCCTCAGGTCCGGCCCGCCGTTGCCGCCGTGCCCGGTCGCGCCGTGGCAGGTCGAGCAGTTTTCTTCGAACACGGTCGCGCCCGCCGCGGCGTCGGCGGTAGCTCCGCCGCCGCCCGCTTCGGCTTCTTCACCGCCGGCTTCGGTCGATTCTTCGGCCGGGGCTTCTTCGCCTTCACCGCCTTCACCGCCGCCCTCGCCCTTGTGTTCGGTGCCTTCGGCTTTCTCTTCCGTGGATTTCTCTTCGCCCATCGTGCCTTTCAGCGAGAAGACCCAGAAGTTTTCACCGTGCGGGGTCGCGGCCAGTGAGTTGCCGCCCGAGTAGATGGCGACTTTCTCTTCGCCTTCGTCTTCGAACACGGTCGCCGTGGTGTTGGCGCCGGCGCCGGTCTGGAAGTGCCAGAGCAGTTCGCCGGTTTCCGCGTTGTAGGCCTGGAATTCGCCGTTGTTCTGACCGACGAAGACGAGGCCGCCCGCGGTCGTCACCGTCCCGGAGTAACAGGATTCGGGGAAGTGTTTCTGCCAGGCGATCTTGCCGGTGCTCATGTCGTAGGCGGTCAGGATGCCGGGCGAGTTGAACCCGTTGGCGGCGAAGAACGGTTCCGAGCCGGTGAACGTTTCACCCGCTTTGTAGGCGGGCAGATTCTTCAGCACGACGACGCCGACCGCACCCTCCTGCGAGCAGACGAAGTACATGTTCTGTTTCGGGCTGTAGGAGGAGGGCGGCCAGTTGTCGCCACCGATCGCGGTGTTCGGCGTGACCTTGACTTCGCTCGGGTCGGTCGACATCGGCGCGAAGATCTTGGTGCCGACGACCTTCGGTTTCGGCTTGTTTTCGGCCACCGCTTCGGCCGCTTTTTCGACGCCCTCCTTGGTGGTTTCAAGCGGGCTGAACGGTTCCATCGTCGGCTCCGGCTGGGTCGGCGAGGTCGCCTGGGCCGGGTCCTGAGGCACCTTCACCTCGGGGATCGGGTAGATCGGCTTGCCGTCCTTCTGGTTCACCAGATAGACCCAACCGGTCTTCTCCGGCTCGCCCACCGCTTCGACCGTTTCGCCGTTCATTTCACCGGTCATGAGGACGGTCGGGCTCGGTGCGTCGTAGTCCCAGAGGTCGTGGTGGACCATCTGGTAGTGCCACTGGTATTTGCCGGTTTCGGCGTTCAGCGCCACGATCGAGGCCGAGAAGAGGTTGTCGCCCTTACGGTCGGCACCGAACCAGTCGGGCGCCGCGTTGGAGGTCGAGAAGAACAGCGTGCCCGTCTTCGGGTTCACCGTCGGGGTGTTCCAGATGCCGGCCCCGCCGTGCTTCCAGGCGTCGCCCTTGGGCCACGTGTTGTGGCCGGTTTCGCCCGGGCCGGGGATCGTGTAGAAGCGCCAGTCGAGCTTGCCGGTTTTCGCGTCGAGCGCGGTCAGGCGGCCGCGGATCCCGTACTCGCCGCCGGAGCCGCCGACGTAGACGCGGCCGTTGTAATAGAGCGGCGCCGAGGTGATCGAGTAGCCCTGGCCCGGCTTCACCACCGGGGTCGACCATTTGACCTGGCCGGTTTCCTGGTCGAGCGCCACCTGGTCGCCGTTCAGCTGGGAGAGGAAGACCATGCCGTCGCCGATCGCCACCCCGCGGTTGTCCCAACCGCAGCAGATCACGTTGCCGAGCGGGTCGGGTGGCAGTTTCGGTTCGTAGGTCCAGAGGATTTTGCCGTTCGAGGCGTCGAGCGCGAACACGTCATCGGCGCCGTCGGAGATGTAGATCGTCCCTTCGTACTCGACGGCGGTGCCCTCCGCAGAGAACTTGGCGGCGGTGGCGTTCTGACCGATCTTGGTCATCCAGTCGCCTTTGAGTTCCTTGACGTTTTCGGTGTTGATTTCGTCAAGCGAGGAGAAGCGGTCGTTGGTCGTGCCGCCGCCATTGGTGATCCAGTTCTTGCCGGCTTCGGCGGCAAGTTCTTCGCTGGTGAAGACGGGCGCGGCGGCGATGCCCCCTTCTTCGGTGGTTTCGGCTTCGGCGGTGGTTTCCGCCGTCGACGAGCTGCTGGAGCTGCCTCCACCGCAGCCGGCGATCACCAAGGCGCCGACGAAAGCGAGTAGCAGGCATACAAGGACGGAACCGCGAAGCCGTGTACTTCCCATCGAGACGAACCCTCCTGCGCCCCTCAAGTGACGCGTTTTTTCATTTTGATCCCAGTCCAAATATCGGACGCGGGCCACAATATTGATCGGTGACGATGAGTTCAAGCATTTGCTTGGTCGGCGGATTGGCCAAATCTCCAAGGGTGCCCCCCCGGGACCGCCAGACCGGCAAGCCGGCTTGCCGGTCACCCCAAGGAGCAACTTCCGCGCTCGGGACCCGTTTAATCCCCTGAGGCCAGTGATCTCCGGACCCGGCAAACGCCTTCCTGCCCGCCTGCTCCTCGGCGTGGGGCTGCTGCTCGTCGCCCTCGCGGCGGCGGTCGGCTCGGTGTCGGCGGCCTCGCAGGCGGCGACCGGCGCGCGGACCGTCCACTTCGCCGGGCGCGCCGTCCACGTCCCGGCGGGCTTCCAGGTGGTGCGGGTCGCGCCCCACTCGCGCACCTGCGTGCGGCTCGACCGCCGCGTCGTCTACCTCGGGGCGCCATCGAAGGAACAGAGCTGTCCGGCCGGCCCGATCCTCGGCAGGCGCCAGGCGACCGTCGTCGCCCCCCACCGCAGGCGCGCCGCGGCCGACGCCCGGTCCCTGGGCCGCCCCCGCGCCGCCCACGCGGGCGCCGCCCACGCGAGCAGGGCTCCCGCCACCGCCTCGGTCGGCGGCTCGGTCTTCACCGGGCTCGGCTTCGACACCTGCAGCGCTCCGTCGAGCAAGGCGATGGCGGCCTGGGCCGAATCCCCATTCCGCGGCGTCGGCATCTACATCGGCGGCGAAAACAGCGCCTGCTCCCAGCCCAACCTCAGCGCCAGCTGGGTGAGCGCCCAGACCACCGCGGGCTGGCACCTGATCCCCACCTACGTCGGCCTGCAGGCGACCACTTCGAGCTGCAGCAGCTGCGCCAAGATGACCACCGCGGCGGCCGGGGCGCAGGGCGCGGCGGCGGCCGAAGACGCGGTCACCGAGGCGACCGCGATCGGGATCGGGGCCGGCAGCCCGATCTACTTCGATCTGGAGGCCTACTCGACGACGACGAGCGCGACGAACGCCGTCCTCACCTTCCTCGAAGCGTGGACGGGCAAGCTGCACGAACTCGGCTTCCAGTCCGGCGTCTACTCGTCGGGCAACTCCGGGATCGCCGACCTCGCCCACCAGGTCGGCACCGGCTACGCGCTCCCCGACGACCTCTGGATCGCCGATTGGAACAACCGGGAAGACACCGAGGAGGCGGTGGTGCCGGACAACGCCTGGGCCAACCACCAGCGCATCCACCAGTTCCGCGGCGGCCACGACGACACCTACGGCGGCGTCACGATCAACGTCGACAGCGACTTCGTCGACGGGGCGACGGTCGGGCTAGGCACGCCACCGGTAGGCGAAAGCGACCCGATCGGCCAGCTCGAAGTGACCGGTTCGCCGACGCCCGGCCAGCTCCGCGTCAAGGGCTGGGCGCTCGACCCCGACGCGCCGACCGAAGCGCTCTCGATCAACGTCTCGGTCGGCGGGCGCGAAGGCCAGAAGGGCGTCGAAAGCTACGAACTGGGGGCGGTCGCCAACCTCTCGCGGCCCGACGTCGCCGCCTCCCACAAGCTGGCGGGGCCGTCGCACGGCTTCGACACCAACATCGTCACGGTCAAGTCGGGCCCGGAGCCGGTCTGCGTCTACGCGGTCAACGTGGTCCTCGGCGGCAACCGCCTGCTCGGCTGCAAGACGACGACGATCCCGGTCGCGATCAGCTTCCCGCACGTGGCGGCGACGCGGACCGGGGTCAAGGTGACGATCGCTTGCCAGTGGCCGGCCGGCACCGCCTGCCCCGGCCACCTCGGCCTGCGCACCAGCTTCAAGGTGGCGACGCCGCGCCGCCGCAAGCCGCCGCGCATCCACACCGTGACCCGCACGCTCGGCTCGCGGACCTTCCGCCTCAGCGGCGGCCAGTGGCACACCTTCTTCGTGCCGCTCACCCAAGGCGCCCGCAAACTGCTGCGCGAACGCGGCAAGCTCCACACCCAGATCGTCGCCGCGATCCCCGGCGGCCGCCGCGGCGCCGGCCTGCCCCTCGAAGCCCCCGCCCCGCGGCGTTAGTCGCCGAGCGCCTCGCGCAGGCGGGCGATCTCGGCTTTGAGGTCGAGCAGGTCCGCTTCGAGGCGGTCCAGTCGGGCCATTTCGTCGCCGGCCTGGGACGGCGTCGACTCCTCGGCGATGCTGACGAACTCCTCGTCACCCTCCGGCGGAGCCTCGGGAACCTCGGGCGTCGAGGGCTCCGGCGGCGCGGCCTCGGTCTCCGCTTCGGCCCCCGCCCCGCCCAGCACCTGCTCATAGCGGTCCTCCTTCTGGCCCGGGCGGCGCGGGTGGCGAACCACGTAGCCGCGCTCGATCAGCCGCTCCAGCACCGCTTGCACCGCGGCGAGGTCGGCGAAGCCCTCGAGCCGCTCGGTCCGCCCTTTCAGCCCGCCCGGCGTCTGGGCACCGCGCAGCATCAGCACCGCGAGCACCGCCAGCTCACCGTCGTCGACTCCCAGCGCCTCGGGCAGGAGGTGGCGGTACTTGCGCGCCCGCGACCCGGCGCCGCTCGTCAGCCGCGTCCAGCCGCGCACGGCGGTCCGACGCAGGGCGTCGGACACCGTCGCCTCGTTGTAGTCGACCACCGGGTCGCGGTTGGTCGACTGGTTGCAGGCCAGCCGCAGCGAGTTCAGCGAGAGCGGGTAGGCGTCCGGCGTCGTTCGCTGCTTCTCGACCAGGCAGGCGACGACGCGGATCTCGACGGCGTCGGGCTCGCTCGGCACAGCGGGATCCTAGGCGCGGTCGGGCCGCTCGGGGTAGAGCTCGTCAATCGTGACGAGTGCCCGGAAGGGCGCGTCGGCGGCGGCTTCGATCCGCTCCGCCCCGCCGGCCAGCCGGTCGACGACGGCGACCACGGCGGCGATCTCGAGTCCCTCCTCGCGGCAGCGCTCGATCGCGTCCGCGGTCGAGCCGCCGGTGGTCACCGTGTCCTCGACCACAAGGCAGCGGACCCCCGGCTCGACCGGGCCCTCGACCCAGCGCTGCAGCCCGTGCTCCTTTTTCTCGCCGCGGACGAAGAAGGCGACCAGATCCTCGCCACCCGCCACCGCGAGCGGCGCGCAGGCGGGCGGGATCGCCGCCGTCGCCGGCCCGCCGACGGCCGTCGCGCCGACCTCGTGGGCCGCCGCCGCGATCAGCTCGCCCGCGGCCCGGAAGCCACCCGGCCGCATCAGCGTGCGCCGCGCGTCGACGTAGTACTGGGCGACCCGGCCGCTCGCCAGCGTCACCTCGCCGATCACCAGCGAGTGCTCGCGCAGTTCGGCGAGCAGGGTGCGCTTGGCGGCGTCGAGATCAGCCACTACCAAACGAAGATGGACTCGCCGTAGTGAAGCTGTTCATAGATCCGCGGCTGGTCGGCGATGAAGGTGCGCACGCAGCCGTGGCTCGCGGCGTAGTTCGGCACTTCCGCGTAGCCGTGGACGGCGTAGCCGTTGTGCCAGTAGAAGCTGTAGTACATGCCCTCCGAGTTGTAGCCCGGTTCCTGGCGGTAGAACGAGTAGTGGCCGGTCACGGTCGGGGTCGAGGGCTTGCCGGTCGAGACCGGGTAGATCGCGAACGGCTTGCCGTCCTTGATCAGGACCAGCACCTGCTTGTCGAGCGGCACCTCGGCGTGTTCGCCGGCGTCCGGATACTTGACGTGGTAGCCGCCCTTGCCTTCGAAGACGGACTTGAGGATCCCCGGCCCGGCCTTTTTGGTGCGGTCCATGTCGTTGACCTTGCGGTAGGCGAGCACCTCGCGCCCGAGGCGCGCGGTGAAGCACTTGCCGCCGCCGCTTACGTAGCCGATCGTCGCCAGATGGGATTTGAAGGCCGCGACGACGTCGCCGCATTCGCCGCGGTTCAGCTTCGGGTAGCCGACCGTCCAGCTCTTGCGCACGGTGGAGTCGGAGCCGAGGGTCGCGGTCGCCGCGTGGTGGGCCGAGACCGCGTACCTGCCGCCTTCCTTGACGACGATGCTCGCTTCGAAGGTGCCGGTTTCGTTTGGCCCCTGCTGGACGGCGACGCTGCGGCCGACCACCTTCTTGCCGTCGCGGTAGAAGGTCACCTCGACGTGCTGGCCGGGGACGAACGGCTTCAGCGTCCCGGTGACCGGCACCGTGTCGAGGATCGTCGCCTTGCCGCCGTGCAGGCCGCCGACGTCGATCGTCACCGTCGCGTTCGGCGCCGCGGCCTTGCTCGGCTTCGCCGGTTCCTTGGTCGCTTCCTTCGGCGCGGCCGCCGCGACGGCGGGCACCGCCAGGAGCGCGGTGGCTCCGACGGCGAGGGCAAGGCGGCGGATCACGGGCGAAATCCTACTGGCCGAGTAGGGCGATGGAATTGTTCAGCATGTGGAGCAGGATGCCCGGCACGATCGAGCCGGTCCGCTCGTAGAGCAGCGCCAGGAGGAAGCCAAAGACGATCAGCGGCGGCACCGCGGTCACCCCGGTGAGCGCGTGGAGGCCGCCGAAGATCAGCCCGGTGACGAGCGCCGCCGCCAGCCGCGGCAGCTTCTCCCGCAGCCCGCCGAACAGCATGCCGCGGAAGCACGTCTCCTCGGCGATCGGCGCGGCGATCACGATCAAGAGGACCTGGACGACGGTCGGGCCGAAGCTTTCGGCGATGTCCTTCTGCTTCGGTTCGGTGATCACCAGCGAGTAGAAGATCGTGAAGGCGAGGTAGAGGACGAAGGCGAGCGCCATCCAGCCGAACGCCGAAGCCTTGAAGCGCCGGAAGCCGAGCCGGCGGAGCGACTCCCCCAGGCCCGAGGAACCGCGCATCGAGGCGAGCGCGAAGGGCACCAGGAGGAAGCCGAGCTCGGTCGCAGCCTGGGAGATGACGCTGCCAAGCGTGGTCAGCGTGCCGTCGAGTTCGCGGGCGACGAAGAGGTGCCCGGAGCCGGCGAACTCGATCGAGCTCGGCGAGGAGCCGGCGTCGATCCTGGCGCCGGTGCGTAGTGGCGGCGCCTGAGCGCCGGGCGAGGCCGTGTACTGGTAGGTGTCGCCATTCGGTTCGGCGATCCAGAGGTTGCCCTGGCCGTCGACCGTCAAGGAGGCGAATTCGTCACCCGATTCCGGCGTCAGTTCCCAGAGGTAGTGGCCGCTCGGGGAGAAGGCCCAGACGGTGCCGTCGCCCTTGCCGGAGAGGACGAAGACGTCGCCGTGAGCGACGCCCGGCGCGGTGTCGACGGCGATGTCGTTGTCGTCCGAGCCGAAGTCGAAGGCCTCGGCCGGGCTTTCGCCGATCTGGAGCTCTCCCAGCGGGCGGCCCTTGGAGTCGAGCTTCAGCACCGCTTCGTCGCGTGGGTCGATCGCGTATAGGCCGCCTCTCGGCCCTGGGTCGACCGCCATCCTTTCCGGTTCGAAATGACCCACCGCGCCGTCGAGCGCGCTGCGTTCGATCATCGCGACGTGCCGCAACGTCCCCTCTCCGCCACGGGCGAGCGCGGTGATCCGTCCCGGCCCCATCTCGGAGACGTAGAGGGTGCCGCTCCGCGGGTCGAACGCCAGCCCGTGCGAGTCTTCGATCCCGGTGATCGCCGTGCCGGCGACTTCCTGCCCAAGCGCCCCGAAGACCCGCACTTCGTCTTCGTGGTCGGCGAAGAGGCGGTTGGCGAGGGGGTCGACGGCGAGTGCGGTCGAGTCGCCCTTGTCGAAGCTCGCGCCGGTCGAGTAGTCCGGCGGGAAGAGCGCTTCGATCTTGCCTTCCTGGCTGCCGACGATCAGCGCCGGGACGGAGAGGAAGAGGCCGACCGCGAGCGCCGCGAACACCGCGAGGACCGCCGCCCACGGCCCCCAGTTCGAGTAGGGGAACTTCGCCTCCGGTTTTGCGACTTCACCGCCGACTAGGTTGGCCTCCATGGCCCGCGCAGTCTCACAGGTCTCCCGCACGACCAAGACCCGGCTGACGATCCTGCGCCGGCTCCTGCTGCTCGCCGCGATCCTGATCGTCGCCGCGATCGCGCTCGCCCAGTTCACCTCACTCGATCGGCTCGCCGCCGGGGTCTTCGCCTCGACCGCGGTGGTCGGCCTGATCATCGGCTTCGCCGCTCAGAACACGATCTCCAACATCATCGCCGGGGTGCTGATCGCGGTCACCCAGCCGATCAGGATCGGCGACCGGGTCGGCTTCGAAGAACGCGAGGGCCGGGTCACCGACATCACGCTCTCCTATACGTTCATCGACCCCGGCGACGGCAGCCGCGTCGTCATCCCCAACCAGCTGCTGGTCGAAGGCATCGTCCACAACCACTCGGGCACCGACACCGCGGCCTGAGGCCACGGGCCGGGCGCGCGGGCCTTAGGCTCCGGGCATGACGCAGCGGGGTCGGCGTCGGCAGCGGCGCCGCGGCAACTGGGGGGCCAAGGTGGCGATCGTCGCCGGTTCGATCCTGGCGCTGCTCGCGATCGCCGTGATCGGGGTGACCAGCTGGGTGCTGAACGTCGCCGCCGACGCGCCCTCGCTGGCCAGCTGCAAGACCGCCGAGAAGCACGGCAACTCGGTGATCTACGCGGCCAACGGGGAGCGGCTGGGGGCGATCGTCTCGCCCGAAGCGAGCGCCCCGGTGCGCCTGGCGAAGCTGCCGCGCAAGCTGGAGCTGGCGACGGTGGCGATCGAGGACCAGCGCTTCTTCCAACACGGCGGCCTCGACACGCTCGGCATCCTGCGCGCCGCGGTCACCGACCTGGAAGCGGGCGAAGCGGTCGAGGGCGGCTCGACGATCACCCAGCAGCTGGTCCGCAACCTCTGCATCGAGCACCCGAAGAAGACGCTCGAACGGAAGATCGAAGAAGCGAAGCTGGCGCTCGAGTACTCCGAACGCCACTCGAAGCGCCAGATCCTCGGCCAGTATCTGAACACGGCGACGTACGGGACGATCGAAGGCTCGACCGCGGTCGGGGTCGGGGCGGCGTCTCGGATCTACTTCTCGCGGCCGGTCTGGAAGCTCGACACGGCGCAGATGGCGCTGCTGGCCGGACTCCCCCAGGCGCCCTCGGAATACAACCCGCTGCTCTACCCGCGCGCCGCGAAGGCGCGCCGCAACGAGGTCCTGCAGAAGATGGCGAGGCTCGACTACCTGGCGCCGCCGCGGGCGCGGGCGCTGGAAAAGCATGATCTCGAGCTGAGTCCTGCCCATGATTACTTCGCCCACCGCGAGCCCTACTTCTTCGACTACGTCGAACACCTCCTGATCGCCCACTACGGGGCGCGCGAGGTGCGGCACGGCGGCCTCCAGGTCCACACCACGCTGAGTCCGGAGCTGCAGCGGGTCGGGCGTGCGGCGATCGCGGACGCGCTGTATGAGCCGGAAGACCCGGCCTCGGCGCTGGTCTCGATCGACCCCCGCAACGGCGACGTCCGGGCGATGGTCAACAGCACCGACTACGGGACCGACCAGTTCAACCTGGCGGCGCAGGGTCACCGGCAGCCCGGCTCGACCTTCAAGGCCTTCGTCCTCACCACCGCGATCAAGCAGGGCATCGACCCCTACTCGACCTACTACGAATCGAAGCCGCTCGATCTCAACCTGCCGCAGTGGGGACACTGGGAAGTCCACACCGCCGACGAGGGCTACCAGGGGACGATCAACCTGCAGCAGGCGACGGTCACCTCCGACAACACCGTGTTCGCGCAGCTCGACCTCGACGTCGGTCCGGAGAACGTCGCCGCGACGGCGAAGTCGATGGGGATCACGACCCACCTGCATGGGCTGCCTGCGGAAGGGATCGGCGGGCTCAAGTACGGGGTCAGCCCGCTCGAACTGTCAGACGCCTACGCGACCCTCGCGTCCGGCGGAATCCGCCACCGGCCGGTGGCGATCGCCAAGGTCGTCATCCCCGGCGGCAAGGTCGAACACCCGCAGGACCCGCAGCCGAAGCGCGTCCTCAGCCCCGCGGTCGTCTGGCAGGTGACCCGTCTGCTGCGCGACAACATCACCGAAGGCACCGGCACGGCGGCCTACACCGGCTGCGTCGGCCAGGCGGGCAAGACCGGGACGACCGACAACGAGACCGACGCCTGGTTCTCCGGCTACCAGCCGAACCTGGCGACCGCGGTCTGGGTCGGCTACCCCGAATCGAACGCGATCTCGATGACCGACGTCCACGGCATCACCGTCTTCGGCGGCACCTTCCCGGCGGAAATCTGGCACTCCCTCTACGCGAACGCGGGCGTGCCCTGCGACGAATTCCACGAACCCGGAGAAAAGATCGAATGGTCGCCCGGCTTCGGTGAGTTCACCGCGACGGCACCGGGGACGGAGGGCGCGAAATTGAAGAAAGGCAAAGGCGCGGGGCCCGGTGGGGCGGCCGAAGAAGAACTGCCCGGCCAGAGCGCGGTCGACGGCTATGACCCGAACGCCTACGCCCCGGGCGTAGGACAGGAACCCGCCCCGACGCCGCCGCCCCTTCCGCCGAAATATGGCGGCCCCGAACCGGGCGTCGGCGGCGGCAAGGAAGCCGGCGAATGACCCCTCGTGTTGATGGGCCGAAAACTCAAGCAGGAGTGGAGTTTTCGGCCCATCAACATGCGGTTTCCGGGCGGCGGCGCGAGCGGTAGGTAGCGGCCGATCTCTCCGGGGCTTGCGTATGGCCTGATCTGGGCGGGGTTCCTCGCCTACCTCGGTGTGCTCGCGGCGGCGCCGCGGCGGGGAGGCCGCGTCATCGGCGCGCTGATCGTGATCGCCGTCCTCGCCTTCGCCTGCGCCCCGGTCCTGCTCTCCCACGATGCCTTCAGCTACGTCGACTACGCGCGCCTAGGGGTGCGCCACGGCCTCGATCCATACGTGAACCCGCCCGAAGCCGCACCCGGAGACCCCGCCTTCTCCCACGTCACCTGGACCGAAACCCCGAGCGCCTACGGCCCCCTGTTCACCTTGGCGACCTACCCGCTCGCCTGGCTGCCGGTGTGGCTCGCCGTGGCGATCCTCAAGGCGGTCGCCGCGATCTCGGTCCTCGGCCTCGCCTGGGTGGTGGCGCGCCTCGCCGCCTGGCGCGGCGTCGACCCCGCGCGCGCCGCCGCCTTCGTCGCCCTCAACCCGTTGGTCCTCGTCCACGTCGTCGGCGGCGCCCACAACGACGCCCTCGCGATGCTCCTCGCCACCCTGGGAGTAGCCGCCTTGGTCGTCCGCCGCGACGCCGGCGGCGGCGCCTCCCTGGTTGCGAGCGCCGCGATCAAGTCCTCGTCCCTCTTCGTCGCCCCCTTCGCCTTCGTCGTCACCGCGCGCGACTCGATGTTGATGGGCCGAAAACTCAAGCAGGAGTGGAGTTTTCGGCCCATCAACAGGTTTGCCGCCGGGGTGCTCGCGGCGGCGCTCGTCATCGGCGTGGCGAGCTACCTCGCGTTCGGCTGGGAGTGGCTGCACGCGTTCGGGCTGGCGGGGGAAAAGCAGGAGCGCACGAGCCACCTCTCGATCCCGGTCACCTTCGCCCGGCTGACGGGGATCGACGAGGGCGCGGTCCGAGTGGCGGCGCTGGTCCTTTTCGGCGCCGCCGTCGTCTGGCTCCTGGTCAGGACCTGGCGCGGCGCCGACTGGATCCGCGCCGGGGCCTGGGCCGGCCTCGGCCTCCTGCTGGCCACCTCCTGGCTCCTCCCCTGGTACCTGCTCTGGCCCCTCCCGCTCACGGCTGTCTCCCGCGACCGCCTCCTCGCCGCGCTACTGCTCGCCCTTACCGCGTACCAGCTAGGCGCCCGCATCCCCCTTTAGCCCTGGTGTGGGCCCTAGAGAATTTCCGGCGCGTGCGCCCGGGCGCCGTCCGCCTCGGCGCCGTCCCCGCGAGCCTGCGCCTCTTCCTCCTCCGGGGAGGGATGGAGGATGCCGGTGTGGATCGTCCAGCCCTGGCGCCGGCCGATCGCGGTCACCGCGCCGACGTAGATCAATTCCGCCACCGTGGTGACGCCGCGCACGGCGATCGAGATCAGCGAGCCGACCGCGAAGCTGCGGCCCGGCAGCGCCGCCTTCACCGCCCAGGCAAACGCCGCGTCGCGGACGCCGAGCCCGGCCGGCGCGACCAGCGTCACCAGCGCCGCGAAGTAGCCGATCGCCTGCGCCGAGCCGACCAGCAGGATGTCGTTGTAAGGGATGTGGGTGACCGAGCGGGCGACGCTGTAGATGCCGAAAGCGATCACGAGCCAGTTCAGCGAGTAGTAGATGATCAGCCCGAGCACGTCGCGCAGCGACATCACCACCGGCAGCGGGTCGCGCCCGAAGGCGCGCAGCACTTTCGTCGAGAGCGGTCCGAAGACGCGCGGGTGGAGGATCGCGATCGCCACCGGGATCAGCACCAACACCCCCCAACGCCAGGCGTCCCCCTGTAGATCGGGGTGCTTGATGATGAAGTAGGCGGCGACGACGATCGCCGAGGTGGCCGAGATCGCCTGTTCGTAGACGATCGAGGCGAGCGAGATGCGGCGCGGCACCCCGGCCCGCTCCGACAGCAGCACCCGCCCGAGCACGTAGAGGATGCTCCCCGGCACGTAACGCGCCAGCAGCGGCTGCCCCCAGGCGACCTGCGCCCGCCCGAAGCCGATCCGGTAGCCGAGGCTGCGCAGGATCAGGTCCCAGCCGTAGGCGCTGAAGACGAAGTAGAACGGCAGGATGATCAGCGCCGGGATCAGCCAGAGGACGTGGAAGTGCACGCCTTCGCTCTGGATCTCCGACCACTGGTCGATGACCGTCAGGACGAGGAAGCCGAAGACGACGACCGCGAGGCCGATCTGCAAAGCAAGACGCACCCCCTTGCTGCGGGGTGGCTTGGTCCCGAATCGCGCCCCTGCGTCACCGAGCCGGTGGAGGAGTGGTTGGCGGCGCTCCACTCCCCCTGAGATTAGTGAGGTTCTGGGATAGTCAGCCGATGGGCGAGTTCGAGCTGCTGGCGCTGCTTCGCGAGCGGCTCCCGGCCGCGGGGCCACAGGTGCGCCTCGGCAGCGGCGACGACGCCGCCGTCACGATGCCCGGCGGGGCGGTGGCGACCTCGGTCGACGCGTTGGTCGAGGGGGTCCATTTCCGCCGCGAGACCACGACGCTGCGCCAGATCGGCCGCAAGGCGATCTCCACCGCGCTCTCCGACCTGGCGGCGATGGGTGCGTCCCCGGGCGAGGCCTACGTGTGGCTCGGCGCCCCGCAGGGAATGGACGAAGCGGAGCTGCTCGAGGTCGGCGACGGCCTCGCGGCGGTCGCCGCGGAGACCGGGACGACGCTCGCCGGCGGCGACCTGACCCGCGCCCCGGTCCTCAGCCTGGCGGTGACCGTCACCGGCCACGCCGAGCGCGCCGAGGACTTCGTCACCCGCGCCGGCGCCCTACCCGGCGACGTGCTGGTCGTGACCGGCGATCTCGGCGGCGCGGCGGCGGGACTGCTGCTGATCGAAGACCGAGCGCCGGCGGCCGGCGCCTTCGGCGCTGCCGATGCGCCGGTCACCGACCCCACCGCGCGCGCCGAGCGCGGCTCCGGCGAGCGACTCGACATCGCCACCGCCGACGACCTCCGCGCGCGGCAGCTCGACCCCGCCCCGCGCCTCGCCGCGGGCCAGGCCCTCGCGGCGGCCGGGGCCACGGCGATGATCGACATCTCCGACGGGCTCGCCGGGGACGCGGGCCACGTCGCCGCCGCGTGCGGCGCGCTCCTCCTGATCGACGCCGAGTCCATCCCGATCGCCCCGGGGGTCGCCGCCGTGGCGACTGCCTCGGGCCGCGACCCGCTCGAGCTCGCCGTCTCCGGCGGCGAGGACTACGAGCTGCTCGCCGCGCTCCCGCGCGACGCCGTCGTCTCCGCCCAACAGGCGCTCACCGCCGCGGGCACGCCGCTCACGCCGATCGGCGAGGTCGCGCCCGCCTCCGACAACCGTCCGCGCGCCGAGATCAGGCGGCGCGATGGTGAAGCTGTGCCGAGCGGTGGCTTCGATCAGCTGCGCCCGCGTAGGCCCCGGTGAGGAGCTCGCGCACGCCCCGACGCCGCAGCATCGCGGTCGCCACGCGGGACGGATCCGGCTTGTAGCCACCGGCTTCGACGATGTTCTTCAGTTCCGTTGCCTTCATCGATTTCATTATCGGCTCACCCAGTTAGATCCTTAGTTTCGGGTAGTCGCACATGCGTCCATTTGGTATTCCGGACGATTGTCCGCCGGCTCAAGGCGACTCCGGGTACGTTCGCGGTAAGGCACGGATTACCCTTCTAAGCGTGGCAAATGGGTCGGCCCGCATACTTCTCGTCGACGACGAGCAGTCAATTCAGACTTTGCTCAGCTATCCGCTGCGCAAGGAGGGGTACCACGTGACCTCTGCGCTGGACGGCTCCGAAGCCCTGCAGCGCTTCGACGAAGGGCGTTTCGACCTGGTCGTCCTCGACCTGATGCTGCCGCGCCGCGACGGCGTCGAAGTCTGCCGCGAGCTGCGCTCCCGCAGCCAGGTGCCGATCATCATGCTGACCGCCAAAGGCTCCGAGTCCGACAAGGTCGCCGGGCTCGAGGTCGGCGCCGACGACTACATCACCAAGCCCTTCTCGATGCGCGAGTTCCGCAGCCGCGTCAAAGCGGCGCTGCGCCGCTCCCGCATGGCCCAGGGCGCCGCCGACCGCGGCGAGGACGGCCCGATCGTCCACAACGAGCTGACGATCGACTTCGACCGCCGCCTCGTCACCCTGGCGGGCGAGGAGATCAAGGTCACCTACGTCGAGTTCGAGATCCTCGGCGCGCTGGCCCGCTCGCCCGGCCGCGTGCTCACCCGCGAGACGCTGCTCGAGCACGTCTGGGGCGACTCCGAGTACCGCGACCCACGCACCGTCGACGTC
>DASXMH010000100.1:0-46676 GCA_036495785.1 Solirubrobacterales bacterium | reverse complement strand
GCCTATGCATAAGGACGCGGTCGCCGGGACGCCTTCGAGGATCCGCTGGTCGATGTTGATGTGAGCCTGCGAGAAGGACGTCGCCTTGCCGGTGAAGATCAACTTCATCTGCGTCCAGTACTGCTCCGGCAGTGACTTGTCGAATCCCCATTCTTCTTCGACGTTTTTGATCAGCTGCGGCGTCGCGTTCTTGCCCGCGATCCGCTGCGCCGGGTTGGTCGCCGGGACGATGTTGAAGATCAGGAAGACGAGGATCGAGATCGCGAAGAGGACGGCGAGAGCGCCGAACATGCGGCGGACGATGAAGCGGAGCATCGGTCAGACCACCCCGCCCTCGGGCTCGGCGGTTCCGGCGCGGGCCTCGTAACGGACTTTCGATTTCGGGTCGAGCGCGTCACGCAGACCATCGCCGAATACGTTCACGGAGAGCACCGTGAGGAGGATCGCGGTACCCGGGATGATCGTCAGCAGCGGCTGGCTGTAGAGCGCTTCAAAGCCTTCCGAGATCATCGTTCCCCAGGATGAGCTGGGCGGTTGCACGCCGGCACCGAGGTAGGAGAGCACCGCCTCCAGCAGCATGTTGTTGGCGATGTTCAGGGTGAAGAAGACGATGATCGTCGACATCAGGTTGGGCAGCAGCTCGAGGAACATGATCCGGAACGATCCCGCCCCCTGGGCGATCGCCGCCTCGATGAACTCTTTCTCGCGCAGGGCGAACACTTCGCCGCGCAGGGGTCTCGCCATGTACGGCGTGTAGACGAAGCCGATGATCAGGGTCGGGATCCAGAGCGAGCTCGACTTGAGGTGGATCGGGCCGATGACGAGGCCGCCGACGGCAAGGACGATGCCGAGTGAGAGGGCCAGCAACACCACCGGGAACGCCCAGATCACGTCCATGACGCGGGAGACGATGGTGTCGGTAAAGCCACCGTAGTAGCCGGCGAGGAGGCCGAAGATCACCGCGAGGACGGTCGTGATGATCGCCGCGACGATCCCGATGAAGAGCGAGGCGCGGCCGCCATAGAGGAGGCGGACCATCTCGTCGCGGCCGAGGTGCCCGTCGGCGCCGAGAAAGAACTTGCCGCCTGCGGCGAAGAACTGTGGGCCGATCGCCTTGCCGCTCGGTTCCACCACTTCCTTGACTTCGCCGCCCTCGTGCAGTTTCTCCAGCGTGTGGGTTTCGTTCGGACCGGTGTGGGCGACGTTGTTCGCCCAGACCGGGGCCAGCAGACAGCAGATCAGGATCAGCAGGAAGACGGCGAGCGAGAACAGCGCCACCTTGTTACGGCGCAGGCGACGCCAGGCGATGGTCCAGGGACCACCGCCTTGACCGGAACCGGCATCGGCCTCGACGACGGAAAACTCCGCGTCGCCGGGCCCGGTCCCGGGTGAGGCGGCGGGCCCTGGGGCCGCCGCCTCTGCTCCGGGATTCTCAGACTCGGGGGGCACTTCTTACGTTTCCTACCCCGCCTACTTGAATTCGAGACTGGTGAGTTCGGTCTCGAAGGTCGGATTCCAAATCGCGGTTTCCAGGTTGATGTTTTCCGAGACGAACAGGGCGAGCGTCCGGGTCCCGTACGGAGCCCAGGTCGCTTCTTTCATGAACGCTTCGTCCAGTTCGGCGTATTCGGTTTCCTGCTGCGGGCCGAGCTGTTCCTGGGCGAGCTGGTCGATTTTTTCGTTGAGAGGCTTCACGTTGATCTGCGAGAAGTTCTCGTTGTTGGTCGACTGGATGCTCTCGCCGTTGAGCAGGATGTCGAAGAAATCGTTCGGGTGCGGATAGTCCTCGAACCAGTCGGCGAACCCGGTGTCCAGGTTCGGGGTCGACGTGTTCCCGATCACGGTGAAGTAGTTGTCGGGGTTGAGGATCTTCAATTCCACGTTGAACCCGAGTTCCTTGAGGACGCCCTGGTAGTAGGTGCCCGCGTCGTTGTTCGGGCTCTCCGAGTCCGTCCAGACGGTGATTTCTTTGTCTTTCACGCCCGATTCGGCGACCAGTTCTTTGGCCTTCTGGATGTTGTGCGGGAACAGTTCGAATTTTTTGTAGCCGGGCATCCCGGGAGGCAGGATCTGCTGCGTCCCCTGGATCTGACCGGTGTAGACGCGTTCCAACGCCGCCGGGTCGATCGCGTAGTTGACCGCTTCACGGACTTTCAGGTTGTTGAACGGTTCCGTCGTCTGGTTCATCCAGAAGTAGTAGGTCGAGATCGTCGGCTCCGGCCGGAACTGGGTGCCTTCGAATTTTTCTTTGACTTCCTGGTAACGGTCGGTCGGGGGCGGATCGAAGATCCAGTTGAGCTTGCCCGATTCGACGTCGTTGATCTGGGTCGACTGGTTGCGGAGCACTTCGATTTCGATCTTGTCGACGTGGCCCGAGGGGATTTCCGGCATCTGTTTGCCGTTGTCTTTGGCCCAGAACGGGTTCCGTTCGTAGGTCCAGCCACGACCCGGCTGGGACTGGGTGATCATGTAGGGGCCGGAGGCCGGGATCGGATGCGCCGACTGGTCTTCGTCGGGCGTGTTCTGCGGGACCGGCGCGACGAACATCAAGCCGAGCTCGTTGTTGAAGGTGCCTCGCGGTTTCACCAGGTTGATGACGATTTCGCCGGTTTTTTCGTTGACCTTGATGCCGGAGATGCCGCCCTTCTTGGTTTTCGCGAACTGTTCCGCGCCGACGATGTCGGTGTAGAAGGGGGAGCCGCCCGAGTTGGTCAGGAAGCAGCGTTCGACGGCGAATTTGAAGTCACCGGCTTTGATCGGTTCGCCGTTCGAGTATTTGAGGCCTTCACGCAGGAAGAGCGTGTAGGTCTTGCCGCCGTTGGTGACTTTCGGCAGTTCTTTCGCGAGGCCCGGGATGAGTTCCGCGCCTTCTTCTTCCGACGCGTGTTTGTAGGTGATCAGCGGAACGTAGACCGGCCGCATCGCCGTCCAACCCTCGGCGGTGTAGGAGATCTGCGGATCCATGTAGTCGGGGAACGAGGTGTAGGCGCCCTTCAGGGTGCCGCCTTCTTCCCCTTCGCCTTCGCTCGCCCCACCCGAAGAGGCCGAGGTTGATTCGCCGGTGGAGCTGCCACCACCGCCGCAGGCGGCCAGTCCGACCGCCAAGGCCGCTGCGAGAGCAGCGACCGTCAGGAAAACCAGGAACTTCTTCAAGACTCGACCTCCGAATTAGGTATTGGCATGCCTCCTGGCAGCAACTCCAGCACAACGTCGTTGGTTTCGTCAAGCGGAAACTCGCTGCCTGGACGCGCGTCCCGGGATGGGCGCCATTCGCGGGCCAGCGGCACGATGAGAAGCGCGATCGCCAGGACGCCGAAACCGGACACCGCGAAGGTCGCCCGCGTTCCCGCCGTGGCCGCCAAAACGCCGCCCAGAGCGAAGCCGACGCCCGGCATCGCCGACGCCACCGATTCGAGCACGGCCATGATCCGCGCCTGCATCCCCGACTCGGTCAGCTCCTGGACGGCGCTGATCGCGGAAACCCACTCGACGCCGTTGCCGACCCCGCCGAGGACCGAGAAGGCGCAGGCGACCGCCAGGTTCGGTGCGATCCCCATTCCTAGGTAGCTGACGCCGACCGTCACGGTCGAGAGCAGCAATAAGACGATCAGGGGGGTCCTCTTCACCGAGGTGAAGATCAGGCTGCCGCCGACCATCCCGATGCCCCAGGTCGTCAGCAGGATGCCGTAGCCGGTGTCGCTGGCCCCGAGCGTCTGCTTCGCGTAGACAACCTCGAGCGGCGAGACGGCGGAGAAGAAGATGAAGGCCAGGCCCTGGGCGACCAGTACCCGCCGCAGCCGCGCTTTTTCCCGCAGGTAGGCGATGCCGGCCTTGACCCGTGCCCAGGTGCCGCCCTCTTCCGCCTCGGGCCGCGGGAGGACCCCGGCGGTGACCACGATCAGCGCCACCATGTAGAAGGAGGCGGCGTTCAGGAAGAGCGCCGCCTGGACGCCGATGCCGGCGACCACGAGGCCCGCGAGGGCCGGGCCGACCGCCGCCCCGGCGGTGAAGGCGATGTTCAGCAGGCCGTTGCCTTGCCGCAGTTCGCCGGTCGGCTCGAGCAGGCTGACGACCACCGACCTGGTCAGCGCACGCCCGGCCAGGGCCAGGGTGCCGTCGACCGTTGCGACGACGATCACCAGCGCCAGCGAGAAGTTCGCGGCGAGCAGGGCGAGGGCTCCGAAGGCCGCCGTCTCGACGCAATAGATCAGCGGCAGGACGACCCGTGGCGCCAGCCGCTCGACCCGCGCGACCAACAGCGGACCCAGAAAAGCGGGCAGAAACCTGGTCCCAAGGAAGAGCCCGGCGGTCGCCAGGGGGCTGTTCGTCGCGTCGAAGACGAGCACCGAGAGGGCGACGATCCCCATCCAATCGCCCATCTCGTTGATCGAATAGGTCGCCAGCAGGCGACGGAAAAGCGGCCTTCCAAGCGGCCCTTTCAGCCGTGATTCCTGCACAGACACCCCTTCTGTGTACCTAATTTATGCACAAGATTTCCTGCAGATGCACAAGTTTCCGCCAGGTTGTGCTACAACTTGCGCGTCGCTGTTGGAAGTTTTTTGACCCCGTGCGCAGAGTTGCCGGGCTTCAACCACCACGGAAGGGGATCTAACATGACGTTTCGTAGCAACTAATTTCAACTCCGGTGAGCACCTCCTGCTCGCCGAGCAAAGCTTCTGAGAGGGCGTCCATTCGGGGCGCTCTTTCTTTTTGGGCAGAGTCAGTCGAGAACTTGTGCAGGGGGATGGAGCCCCACTCCGAATTCCCGTTGCAATTAGGAAGTCATCCGGCCAGAGCCGCTTGTAGGGCCTGATACACGGCTTTATCCTGCACCTCGCCTTGATTAGCGACCCCTTGCGGTCAGGGCGGTCAGAGGGATTCCACCCAGTATCGACTCCGATCAAATGCCCGCGGAAGACAATCGCCTAACCGGCCGGGCTGCCGTCGCTCGAAACGTCGGCCTCGGCCTCCTCGTCGTGGTGCTCGTGGTCGCCATCGTGGCCGCGCCATCGGCGAACTGGGACTTCGTCCTGCTCGGGGTCCTTCTCGGCTTCGCCGCATTCAGTGACCTGACCGCCAAGGTCGTCGCCGAACGGCTCAACATCTCGGGCAGCTTCCCGGCGCTGGTTCTCGCGATGGTCTTCCTCGGCGGCTCCCCGGCCGCTCTGATGGGTCTGGCCACCGCCTTCATGGGATACCTGCGCTGGCGCGAACCGACCTCCTCGTTCATCCAGAACCTCCTCAACTACTCCCTCTTCACCCTGGCCGGCGGCCTCGCCTTCCAGGGGGTGGTGGATGCGACCGGGGTCAGCCAGCACGAGGTCGGCTTCTACGTCCTGATCTTCGGCGTCTTCGTCTTTGCGTTGATGATCAACTTCTCCGTCCTCGCCCTCTACTTCCGCTATGTGCAGGGCACCTCGTATTTCACGCAGGTCCAGAAGGCGTTGCTGCCGCTGCTGCCCTCGGAGCTCATGGCCGCCCTGATGGCGGTCGGGGTCGCCTTCCTCTACGTGCAGGTCGGGATCGCCGCGGTCGCCCTCTTCGGTGTCGTGCTGATCACCTTCCAGTACCTGCTCGGCGCCTTGCTCGTCTCTCAGCAGCGGGCGGAGGAGCTGGAGAAGCGCTCCAACGAGCTCGCCAGCTTCCAGGTCGGGATGTTGAGCGCGCTGCTGCGGACGCTCGACCTGCGGGACCAGATGACCGCGCGGCACTCGGCGGCGGTGGCGCGGTACTCGCGGGCGATCGCCCAGCGGGCCGGCTTCTCGCGCCAGGAGGAGGAGCTGGTCCACATCGCGGCGCTGCTCCACGACATCGGCAAGTTCATCCTCCCCGACCGGATCTTGAAGGCCAACGTGCCGCTCACCGACGAGGACTGGATGCTGATCAAGCGCCACCCGCAGCAGGGGGCGCGCGTGGTGTCCTCGCTGGACGGCTACGGCCCGGTCGCCGACATCATCCTCGCCCACCACGAGCGGATCGACGGCAAAGGCTATCCGCGCGGCCTCGAAGGTGAGGAAATCCCACCCTTGGCACGGATCATCTCGGTCGCCGACACCTATGACGTGATGACGGCGCGCGATTCCTACCGCACGCCGATGTCGAGCCACGACGCGATCGTCGAGCTCCGCCGCGTCGCCGGCGCCCAGCTCGACGAGCGCTTCGTCGAGGTCTTCATCGAGCTGCTCGAGGGCAAAGACGTCTCCTTCCAGCACGGCGAGGCGGCCGACTTCGAGAAGGAGCTCGCGCTGGAGGCGCGGATCGCCGAGACCGCCAGCCCCGACGGCGCCAACAACCGCTTTCAGGTCGCCGGCGTCCAGTCCCCGTAGGCCTCGGTAGGTTTTCGTCCATGCGGGCGGTAACTTTCCAGGCGCCGGGCGAGGTGCGGGTCGAGGAGCGACCCGAGCCGCGGCTCGAGCACCCCGACGAGGCGATCATCGCGATCGAGGCGAGCGGCGTCTGCGGCTCCGACCTCCACATCTACCACGGCCGCGTGCCGGTCGAGCCGGGGACGACGATCGGCCACGAGTACGTCGGCACCGTGCTGGCGGTCGGCGAGGGCGTGACCCGGGTCGCCGTCGGCGACCGCGTGCTCGGTTGCTTCCACGTCGCCTGCGGCAGTTGCACCGCCTGCCTGCGCGGCGACTACCACCGCTGCGAGCGCGGCCGCACCTTCGGCCACGGCTCGACCCTCGGCTCGCTGCCCGGCACCCAGGCCGACCAGGCGCTGGTGCCGTTCGCCGACATGGTCTTGCGCAAGGTGCCGGAGGGGATGTCGGCGGAGACGGCGCTCTTCGCCGGCGACGTGATGGGGACCGGCTACCACGCCGTCGCCCACTCCGGGATGAAGGAGGGCGACACGGTCGCGGTCCTGGGGCTCGGCCCGGTCGGCCTCTGCGCGGTGCAGGCGGCCGTGGCGGGCGGCGCCGCCCACGTCTTCGCGGTCGACTCGGTCGAGCAGCGGCTCGACCTGGCGCGCCGGTTCGGCGCGACGCCGGTCCACCTCACCGAGGGCAACCCGAAAGCCGAGGTGCGGGGGGCGAGCGGCGGGCGCGGCGCCGACGTCGTGGTCGAGGCGGTCGGCGCGCCGGCGGCGGTCGAGGCGGCGATCGGGCTGGCCCGCAACGCCGGCACGGTGTCCGGGATCGGCGTCCAGGTCGGTCGCTCGGAGATGAACCTCGGCCTCGCCTGGTTGAAGGGGCTCGATCTGCGGCTCGGCCTCGCCAACGTGATCGCCCACCTCGACCGGGTGCTGGCGCTGCTCGATTCGGGAAAGCTCGACCCGACGCCGCTCGTCACCCACCACATGAAGCTCGACGAAGCGGTCGAGGCCTACGACCTCTACGACCGCCGCGAGGCGCTGAAGATCATCCTCACCCCTTAGGGAACCGGCGCGTCGTCGAAACGGGCTCGGCGATGTAACAAAATGAGGCCCGTCGGCGGGCTAGGCTTGGCCGGGATGGCGTTACTGGGGAACGAGGAGATCGAGTCGAGGCTCGCCGAGCTGGATGGCTGGCAGCGTCGCGGTGAGGCGATCGTCAAGGTCTTCGACCGCGGCGACTTCGTCGGCTCGGTCCGCTTCGTCGACTTGCTGGTCGCCCCGGCGGAGGAGATGGGTCACCACCCCGACCTGGAGATCTCCTGGGGCACCGTGACTGTGACGATCTCGACCCATTCCGAGGGCGGCCTCACCGCCGCCGACTTCGAGCTGGCGACGAAGATCGACGCCCTGCCGTGAGGTTCCTCGCACCCGCTGCGTTGCTGGTGGTCCTCGCTGCGCTCCTCGCGGGCTGCGGCGGCGCGACGAAGACGACCGTGATCGAAAAGACGGTCACCGAAAAGGTCGAAGTGCCGGCCAAGGGGAGCGCCGCGGAAGCGGGCGCCAAGGAAGAAGTGGCCGCCGAGGCAGCGGCGACGAAGAAGAGCGAAGAAGAAGCCGCCCAGCCGAAGCGGGTCGTCCACCTGCGGACCTTCCGCACGCCTTCGGGCAACATCGGCTGCGCGATGTACGGCGGCGGCGCCCGCTGCGACATCGACAAACGCGACTGGGCGCCGCTGCCACGGCCGGCGAAATGCCCGCAGGAGGTCGGTTACGGCCAGGGACTCCAGGTCTCCCACGCCGGCCAGGCGAGCTTCGTCTGCGCCGGTGACACCGCCCTCGATCCGAGCGCCGCGGCGCTCTCCTACGGCACCGCCTCACGGGTCGATGGCTCCGAGTGCATCAGCCGCAGCGACGGCGTCACCTGCGTGAACCAGGCCGGCCACGGCTTCTTCATCAGCATCCAGAGCTACCAGGTCTTCTAGGGGGCGCCCGAGCGTTCGCCGGTCAGCGGGCGAGCGCCGCGACGAGGCGGCGGCCGCACTCGAGACCCGGGTCCTTGTCGGGGTTGTAACAGGCGAGCGAGGCACCGAGCAGCTCATCGGAGGCGGCCAGCGGCGCGAGCAGGGCGGCGAGCTCGTCCCAGTCGAGGCCGCCCGGCTGCAGGTAGTCGGTGGCGGGGAACACCGCTTCGTCGAGGACGTCGACGTCGAGGTGGAGCCAGAAGGGGCCGGCCGCGCCGAGGCGCGCCGCCAGCTCCGCGCCGGCCGCGGCGACGCCCTGGCGGCGCATTTCCTCGGCCCCGTAGAGGAGGGGTGGGCGGACCAGCTCCTCGGGCTGGCGCATTCCGTCAGCGATCGTTTCGGCGCGGTCGCGGAAGCCGACCAGCGCGGTGCGCTCGGGGTTCGCCGCGGCGCCGCCCGCCGCCGCGACCCAGGCTGCCGGGCCGATCCCGAGCGCGACCGAGATCGGCATGTCGGCGGCCTCGCCGGTGGTCGAGGTGCGGCCGTCGTAGAGGTCGAGGTGGCCGTCGACGTGGGCGAGGCCGAGCGGCACGCCGAGCGCGTCGCGCGCCCCGGCCAGCGCGCCCGGCAGCTCGGCGCAGCAGCCGCCGATCAGGAAGGGCCGCTCCTCCGCGGCCAGCGTCGCGGCGACGGCCGTGCGGATGGTCGCGGTGCTCGCCAGTACGTCCTCGCTCGCCAACAGCCCGTTACCGGGTCGCGCTCATCGCCGCGGATCCGCACCGCGAGGTCGCCCGCGTCGCAGGCGCCGAGCGCCTCGCGCAGGCCGAGCTCGCGCAGCGTCGCGGGCGCCGTCTCGGTGCCGCCGCAGCGGCCGACCGAGTCGAACGGCACTCCGATCGTCACCGTCGCATCCATCCTGACCAGACTGGCAAACTCGGGGGCGATGGCCAAGCGCAGAAAGAAGTCAGGGCAAGGGCGGCAGCCACGCGAGAAGGCGCCGACCGTGTCCTACACCGATCCCGAAGGCAACGTGCTGGTGCTGCGCGAGCGGCTGAGCGCCGCGACGATCGCCAAGATCGGCGAGCCGCCGGCGAGCCACGCCGCCTCGCTCGAGGACGCCTGGGCGCGCCGCGAGGAGACGCTCTTCGAGCGGCTCGCGGTGTCCTGGGAGATCGCCGGGCTGCCGCTCACCGAGCAGAAGATGCTGCTCGGCCGCTACCGGATGGCCGACCCCGAGACGCGCGCCTGGGTGCGGCGGACGATCGCGGCGCACCTCGAGCGCCACATCCCCGAGCTGGCCTGACCGTGGCCGACGAGCTGAGGATCGACGAGCGACTGGCGATCCCGCTCGCCGAGATCGAGCTGCGCGCCAGCCGCTCCTCCGGCCCCGGTGGCCAGCACGCCAACATCACCGCCTCGCGGGTCGAAGCGGTCTTCGACGCCCGTGCCTCGCGCTCGCTCGACGAGGCGCGGCGGGCGCGGCTGATCGAGCGGCTCGGCCCGGTCGTCACCGCGGTCGCCCAGGACGGCCGCAGCCAGTACCGCAACCGCGAACTGGCCCTCAGCCGCCTCGCCGCGAAGCTCGCCGCCGGCCTGCGCACCCCGCGTCGGCGCCGACCGACCAGGCCGACCCGCGCCTCGCGTCAGCGCCGGCTCGACCAGAAGCTCCGCGCCGGCGAGCGCAAGCGGGGGCGTCGCCGCTGGAGCCCCGACGACTGAACCGATGAGTTCCGCCCCTCCGGTCGGTCTTATCGGTAGGACAACGACGAGAGGAGAAGCGATGCTCAGCGACAGCAAGGCGTTCAGCGGTTTCGCGGTCGACGACCTCGACGCGGCGCGGCGTTTCTACGGCGAGACTCTGGAGCAGCGGGTCGAGGTGCTCGACGAGGCCAACGGCCTGATGACCCTGCACCTGGCCGGCGACCGACCGACCCTGATCTACCGCAGCCCGGACTTCACCCCGGCCAGCTACACGATCCTCAACTTCCCGGTCGACGACGTCGACGCGGCGGTCGATTGGCTGACGGGACGCGGCGTGACCTTCGAGCGCTACGAGGGGATGCCGCAGGAAGCGAACGGGGTGATGAAGGGCAACGGTCCCGACATCGCCTGGTTCAAGGACCCGGCCGGCAACACGCTCTCGGTGCTGAAGGAGGACTAGGCGGGTTCGACACCTGACGCCCAGACGCCTGGGCGTCGGGTCAACGCCTCGCGCGTGTCCGGTGACGGGCCGGGACGCTTCGGTCCCAGCCCCGGCCGTGAGTTCGAGGCCCAACCGCCGCGTTCCCACTTAACGACAAATGATGTCGTAACTGTGAACTCGCCCGAGGGCCCGGCCGGTGAGTTCGCAGTTAACGCCAATATGTGGCGCTAAATGCGAACGCACTCCGGGGGCCGGGGGGCAGGAGGACGGTACGCCTCCGCGAACCCGCGGCGTCACGCCGCAGGCACCCATGTGGACCGCCGTGGAATCGACCGTTAGGTCTTTGCAGGCGCCAGCTCGCGGCGCACGGCGGGGGCGACCTCGGTGCCGAAGAGCTCGATCGAGCGCATCACGTCGGCGTGGGGGAGGGTACCGACGCTGAACTGGATCAGGAAGCGGTCGTGGCCGAAGATCGCGTGCTGGTGGAGGATCTTCTCGGTCACCTCGGCCGGGGAGCCGACGAAGTTGGCGCCCTCGGGGCGGCGGCTCGCCTCGAAGGAGGCGCGGCTCATCGGCGGCCAGCCGCGCTCGCGACCGATCCGGTCCATCATCCGGGCGAAAGGCGGGAAGGCGGTGTCGGCGGCCTGCTGTGAGGTCGGCGCGACGAAGCCGTGCGAGTTGATGCTGAGCGCCGGCGGGGGCGCGCCCGCCTCGGCGGCGCCCGTCGCGTGCATTTCGGCGAACGGCTTGAAGCGGGCCGGTTCGCCGCCGATGATCGCCAGCGCCATCGGCAGGCCGAGCCGGCCGGTGCGGATCGCCGACTGCGGCGAGCCGCCGACCGCGACCCAGACCGGCAGCGGGTCCCGCAGCGGCCGCGGGTAGACGCCGCGGCCCTCGATCGGCGCCCGCAGTCGTCCCTCCCAGTCGACCTCGGTCGAGGCGCGCACCGCGAGCAGCAGTTCGAGCTTCTCGGCGAAGAGCTCGTCGTAGTCCTCGAGGTCGTAGCCGAAGAGCGGGAAGGACTCGACGAAGGAGCCGCGGCCGGCCATGATCTCGGCGCGGCCGCCGGAGAGCAGGTCGAGCGTGGCGAAGTCCTGGAAGACGCGGACGGGGTCGTCGGAGCTGATCACCGAGACGGCGCTGGTGAGGCGGATCCGCTCGGTCCGCTCGGCCGCCGCGGCGAGCGCCACGGCAGGGGCGGAGACGGCGAAGTCGGGACGATGGTGCTCGCCGACGCCAAAGACGTCGAGGCCGACCTGGTCGGCCAGCTCGATCTCCTCGATCAGGTCGCGCAGCCGTCGCTCGGCGCTGACCACCGGCCCGCCGTCGACCTCGGGGGTCAGCTCCGCGAAGGTGTAGACGCCAAGTTCCACTCGACGCCTGATTATGTAGATGACCTTGGGTTGATGACCTTGGGTGGATGACCTTGGGTTGATGACGCTGGTGGGCGATGATGCCGCCCATGGTCGGCGAACGGAGCGAGGAGGGGTTCGCCGCCCTCACCTTGGAAGGCGACGCGCGCGGCGGGCTCGCGGCGGTGTTCGTGCCGGAGGCGGGGATGGTCTGCTGCTCGCTGCGCCACCGCGGCGAGGAGCTGCTCGGGCAGCGCGACGGCCTGCGCGCCTACGTCGACCACTACTCGACGATGGGCATCCCCTTCCTGCACCCGTGGGCGAACCGGCTCGGCGGCGACCGCTTCGAACTGGCCGGACGGCGCGTCGACCTGACCCTGCCCGATCTGCCGCTGAAGCGCGACGGGGCCGGGCTGCCGATCCACGGGCTGCTCTCGGCGGCGCCCGGCTGGCGGGTCGAGCGCCACGTCGAGCTGGAACGCGGCGGCCTGCTCACCGCGAGCTTCGACTTCGGCGCCTACCCGCACCTGCTCGAGGCGTTCCCGTTCCCGCACCGGGTCGAGATCGAGGCGACCCTGGTCGAGGGCTCGCTGGAGATCGCGACCAGCGTCACGGCGACCGGCGAGGTCGCGGTCCCGGTCGCCTTCGGCTTCCATCCTTACCTGCGCCTGCCGGGCGTGCCGCGAGCCGAGTGGGTGCTGGAGGCGCCGGTCCACGAGCGCCTCGTCCTCGATGCCGGCGGCCTGCCGACCGGAGAGCGCGAGCCGACCGCGATCGAACCCGGCCCGCTCGGCGCGCGGACCTACGACGACGCGTTCCTCGCGCCCCCACCGGGCACCGCGATCTCCCTCGTCGGATCCGACCGCCGGCTCGAGCTGCGCATGGACAGCGGCTACCCCTTCACCCAGATCTACGCCCCGCCGACACCGACGCGGTGGCGATCGAGCCGATGACCGCTCCCACCAACGCGCTCCTCACCGCCGGGCCCGAGCTGACCTTCGTCCCGCCCGGCGAGACCTTCGGCGCCGCTTTCTCGATCCAGGTTTTCGAGCGCTGACCTATCAGCGCCGAATTCGTCACCGCCGTCCGCTGACCGCGGCCGGCGTGGCGCCGAAGGTGTTCACTCCGGTCGGCCCGTGGCTGAAGAATTCGGCCGCCGCCCGCCGGCCGAAGTTGAAGAGCTCTTCTTTCTGCTTCTTCGACAGTTCGAAGTCGAGCGTTTCGATGTCGCCGGTCGGAATCGAAATCGTCCGCCGGCCGAACGCGATCGTGTCAAGTTTGTCGAAGGCGTTCATCGAGGTGTCGACGATCGCCTTCAGCATGTCGACCGGCCAGCCGAGGCCGTCGATTTCCGTGTAGGGCGGCTTTTCCGGCGGGTTGCCGCTGTAGAGCCGGAAGCCCCAGGTCGGATGCTGCGGTTCGGGCTTATCGAAGAGGAAGACCGGATAGGCGCTGACGACGCCGCCGTCGACCAGGACTCCCTCCTTCCGGGTCTCGGCGTCGCGGAGCGAGCGCGGCGGGAAGAAGTACGGGAAGCCGGCGCTGATCCGGACGGCGTCGGCGATCCGGAACTCCCTTGGGTCGAGGCGATTGCCTTCCTCGTCGACGTAAAGGCTCACGTCGCGGGGGAAGATGACCATCCGCGTGTGGGCGAGGTCGGTGCCGACCACCTGCAGCCTTTCCGGCCCGAACCTGTCTTCGAGCTGGCCGAAGGTTTCCACCGGGTCCGGCGCCTTTCGCAGCAGTTCTTCGATCCACTCGAGCAGCGCCACGCCGTGCGTCATGCCGTGGTACTCGGCCAGGTTCACCGGGATCTCCGCCTCCCCGAGCGGCCCGTAGTCGGCGATCGTGTCGAGGTCGAGCGTTTCGAAGATCTCCTTCATGCCGGCCGCTTCGTAGCCGACGGCAAGCGCCATCGCGGTGATCGCGCCCGCCGAGGTCCCGGCCAGCTTCCCCCATTCCTTGTAGCCGGCTTCGGCGGTCGCCTCCAGGGCTCCCGCGAACGCGAGCCCCTTGACTCCCCCTCCCGCGAAGACGCCGTCCGCTTTCACGGCGCCAAGGCTCTTTTAAAGGGGTACCGAAGTCAAACTCAATTGATTTCTTTGGCACTCAGCGTCGGCGACGGAGCACACGACCGCGAGCAGGTAGCCGCGCCGGTCGGCCGCCGCAGCGCATGGGCGCCGTTGGCGTCCGGGCTGCCATTCGAGGTTCCCACCCGGCGTCGGGTCGGTGGAGGGGGGAGCCCTAAACCGACCTCCGGTAAGCCGGAGGCGTCGGTCGGACCTTCCCCCGATGACGCCACCAGTAGGTTCCGCGCGTGAATCTGCAGCAAGGCATCGCCGCCCGATCGGGCGAGTTCCTGCTCTTCGCGGTAACGCCGCCGCGACTGACGACGAGCCCGCAGGAGGCCGCGGAGATCGCCCGGGTCACCCTGGAGCGGCTGCGGCCGTTGCCGATCGACGGCCTCGTCCTCTACGACATCGACGACGAGAGTGACCGCAATCCCGACGAGCGCCCGTTCCCGTTCCTGCCGACGATGGACCCCGCCGACTATCTCGTCCGTGATCTTGTCGGCCTGGAGGTCCCCGCCATCGTCTACCGCGCGGTGGGCAAGTACCGGGAGGATCGTTTCCGCTCCTGGTTGGAGGAGCAGGACCCGTCCCGGGCCCTCGCGGTGTTCGTCGGGTCCTCCTCGCGCGAGAAGGCGGTCCTCACCGCGCTCGCCCGAGCCTACGAGCTGCGCGACGAGGTGCAGCCGGAGATGCCGCTCGGTGGGGTCGCGATCGCCGAGCGACACGCGCGCCAGGGCGATGAGCACCTACGACTGATCGCGAAGCAGGCCGCGGGCTGCTCCTTCTTCATCACCCAGATCGTCTACGACGTCAACGCGGCGAAAGACCTGATCTCCGACTACCACCACGAGTGCGCCGCGCAGAGCCTCGCCCCGGCGCCGATCATCCTCAGCTTCTCGGTCTGCGGATCGCTCAAAACCCTGGAGTTCCTCCAGTGGCTCGGCGTGACCGTCCCGCGCTGGATCGAGAACGAGCTGCGCCATGCCGACGACACCCTCGACGCCTCCTACGAGCAGGCGGTCGCGACGGCCGTCGACCTGATCGCGTTCTGCCGGCGGTTGGGCGTCCCGTTCGGGCTCAATGTCGAGAGCGTCTCGAACCGCAAGGTCGAGATCGAGGCCTCCGTGCGGCTCGCTGCCCGGTTGGGAGCGGAGCTGCGCCGCTGAGCGTGCTCCTTGGGCCGCCGATCACCTTCCCGTGAGATCAGGCTCCTGAGTCGAGCAGCTCCAGCCAGCGACGCGCGCGGTCGGCGACCAGATCGAGGAGCCTGGCAGGCAGGTCGCTCGCGAGAGCTGGAGTCCTGGTCAGCTCCGAAGGCGATCGAACGGCCGGCATCTGAGCAAGGACTATTGGGATCACTGCGACCGCGGTGCCCATCCCACCGCCAAGGGTCTCGACCTCCTCCCAGATCACCACGCGCCTGTCTGGCGTCGGTTGTGGGCCGCGGCGGCCGCGCGCGGCGGCCCGGAGGCCGCCGCGCATCAGCCTGCAGGATCTATTCGATAAGCGTCACGGTGACCGTGCTGGCGCCTTTGCCTTCCTTGGAGAGGAAGGAGCCACTCGCCCCGGCATACTTGCCGCTGCCGCCGGTGATCGCGCCTTCGGTGTTGCCTTCGGCCAGTTCTGCGGCGAAGACCAGGGTGCCACCCGGGATCTTGGCGATGCCCGAGCAGACGAACCCGGCGGCCGCGACGTGCCTGGAGCCGGCGTCGTTGGTGGCCGTGCAGGTGACCCGGATCTTGCCGACGATCTTTCCTTCGGCTTCGAGCGGGTTGGTGAAGATCACCTCGTCGCCGGCGCTGAACCTGGTCGGGAAGCCGTGCTTCTTCTTGCTCGTCGGCGCGTTGTCGACGAAGGCGAACGTCGAGCCCTTTTCGGGTTCCTTGAAGGTGAGGGTCGTGGTCGCCGCCGAGGCGGGACCGGCGAAGACCAGGACGGCCAAGCAGCTGAGGAGGCTGGCCAGTACCGCCGGACGACCAAGCTTCGGGGTGGTTCTCAAGGGTGGTTCCTCCGTCTCGTTGCAGATTCGTGAATAGGGCGAGACCGCCGGCATCCTCGCGGTCCGGGGTAGACCCCCGCAACCCAAGAATTGAGAACTTTGACCGGCGCGGCGGCCATCCGCCTACCGGATAACCCAAACTGACCGGAGACTTGTGCGTGGCGCCGCCAGGAGGGCAGGTCAAATCAGGACGGCCGCCGGGTGCTGATCGCTCACCGGCGCCGTGCTCGGGCAGCGGTCGGCCCGGCGTCCCCGCGCCTGCAGCAATCACTGGGCGCTACCGGCCAGATCTCGTCATACGGTTGCAGGCGACCATCTCGATCTCGGGCGGTGCATCCTTCGCCCCTGCCGGCTTTGGTCGCGCCGTCCGCCGCAGGGCGATCTTGGTCTACCGGCAGTTGGTGGGTCCAATCCCCGTCGGCTCACTCCCTAGAAGCACTCGATGGGCAGGGCTCTACAAGGTGCGTTCCGTGCGGAGGTCAGCGAGAGTCGACAAAGGCTGATTTCAGACCCTCTCCTTCCATTCGCATTCCATTTGAGATCGCGTCGGTCGTGCGATCCGGCCAGGACAGCGCCTGCCTATCGATCGGCGGGTCTCCTGCGTGCTCATCACCGATGTCGTGCCGCCGCCCAGCCTGCGCGCTCGCTATCGCGACCCGGGCATTGGCATCGTCCGCATCGAGCCGGAGATCGTTCGGCGGAATGGGCTCTCAGGCCGCGCATCTCGCGGTAGCAGGGCGACAGCGTCAACGGTGAATGTCAGGGTAACCGAGGCGATGCGACCCACTCTCCTTTTGCAACCTCCCCTCGGTGGCTTGTTCCCCTCCCGCGCTGCGCTGGGATCTCCGAACTTGCGCGGACCGCATTAGCGAGGTCGCCGTTTCGGCCGGTGCATTGGCGGCAGCTCGAACAGACTCTGAAAGGAAAGGATCCGCATCTTCGGCCGTTCGTCGTCCCTCCTGATCCGCTCCTCGCATTCGGATTTGATCTCTGCGATGCGCCCATACGCTTCCTCGTATACCGCAGAGATATCTGACCAGCCTTGCTGATCCACGGTCATTGCGGTGCGGGCAATGTGCCAGTCACCACGGTTCAGCAGAGTCCCTGTTTCGAGCGAATAGGTCGCGTCGGCCGCATAGAGACTCAGCAGGGTTTCGACGTATCCGATGCGCTTATCGGGACTGAGGCGAAAATAATCCTCTTCGGTGATGACCGGCACCACGGCAGCCCGGTAGATGTGCTCCACCGCGCCACGTACGGGGCGTTCCTCCACTATCTCGATCAGGTCGTAACTGTGTAGTGCCCTGACGTGGTAACCCACCTGGGACGCATTCATCCGAAGCTCCCGAGCGATTGCTGACGGACTGGTCTCTGCCTCGCCCATCCTCGCGAGGCACTTCACCCGAACCGGATGGGCCATCGCGGCTACGAAGATGCTCTTGAAGGGCTTCTCCTTCTTCTCCGGCGCCGTCGTCTTCATCGCAATTGCCGCTCCCTATTCCGATTGGTTGAACGGCCCGGAGCATATTACGGATTCAAACCGTGCAAGCGACTTTATGCAGAGGTTTGCCGCACCAATATGAATCTGCATATTGGTCGTGATCGGTCGCCCCCCTCGACAGACGAGTTCGTGAAGGGGGTGAGAGCATGAAGATGACCGCGATGGTCGAGGTTGCGCCGAGTACCAGTCTCGGCAAGGCTCAGTAGGAGAACCGGCGCCGCCGGTCTGCGCTGCCAGGGCGCGGACCGGCGCCCGGCCCCGTTTTCTGGGGCTCAGGGGGACTCGAAGTAGGTGCCCAAGGCAGTGATCGAGGCGCCCTTCGTCCTCGCCCGATCCAACCGCTCGCTGGCCTCGGTCCTGATCCTGTGTAGCTCGCCTTCCAGGAACTCGTAGAGTCGGCTCACTTCCGTGCGCGCCACCTCGTCAACCATTATCTGGAACCGGCCGACACGATGATCAACCTCGAACTGCCCCGAGCTCAGAGCACAGTTCACTTCGGCGACCGCGATGCAAAGGGTGTTGTACGCACGCCGGGCGAGCTGGTTAGGGCTCGATTCGCGGTAATGCCCGGGAAGCAGATGATCCACGGGAAATGCCTGGTAGCGGTGTTCGATCGAGCCACGTCGTTGTATCTCGTCAGTCTGCTCGATCAGGCCCGCCTCGTGTAGGAGCCTGACGTGGTAGGCGACGTGGCTGGCCATGAGCCCTAGCTCTCTGCCGATCTCGACCGGACTTGACTCGCCGGCTGCGAGGATCACCAATGCCCGGCATCGGATCGGGTGCGCCAACAGTGGGGTGAACATTGCCTCGTCGTTGAGCTTCGCGGTCATCTCATCCGTCCGGCCGCCGCCGCCGTCTTGACGATCTCTTTCCCAAACTCGGTCAGGGTGTAGTGCCGTTCGAGCGCGCCCTTCTTCTTCTCGGTGTGGGTGAGCCTGAGCGCCCCAAGTCGGAGCAATTTGACCTGGTGGTAGGAAACATTTCCCAGCGTGTCCAGGCCATTGGTCGAGAGCATCTTGGCGCTTGCCGCGCCATCGTTGGCATGGGCCAGAAGTACTTTGAGGCGCAACGGATGCGCCAGCGCCACGCCGAAGTTCAACACTCGGTCGGGATCATCGACTCTGACTCTTTTTCGCGCCATCCCTGCCGCCTCTCGGAACGGAGTTGAGTGGATGCGGCAGGCTAAGCACACGGGTACGGTCGCGGTATTCTGACCTTGAAATCTTCTCACTCTTTGCGTATCAGCCCCTCCATATCCACGCGGGCGGAGGCCTTGGGTTTGTGGTGCCGATCCGGATTGCGGAAGCCAACCTAAGGGGCGGCGGTCCGGCGTCGACGATCGTCGCCGAAGCTGAGCGTCTCAAGATCGAGGTCTGAGGACCCCGACCCGGCGGCAACCGGGTCAGGCCGCCGGTAGGAGCTCGACCAGCGCCTCGGCGAGGACCCCGATCTCCTCGGCGCCCAGCGGGCCCTGGCGGTTCAGGTGCCTCGAGAGCCTGCGGGGATGGAAGAGCGGGAAGCCGTCGATGGTCAGGGTGCGCAGCAGCGGGATGTCGCTCCCGCCGCTCTGGCCCACCGGGTTCACGAAGCAGAGGCAGCCGCCGACGGGCACGTCCTGTTCGATGATCGCGAGGGCGGCCCGGACCGCCTCGACCTGTCGGCGCAGGCCCGCGACGAGCTTCGTCTTGTCGCGGCCCGCGACCATGAGCTTGGGGTCGCCGAACAGCGGCCTGCGGACCTCGATCCTTCCCTTCAGTCGCTTGGTGTCGATGACCAGGACCCCCGAGGGCGCGATAGCGATGTGGTCGATGTTGGCGCGGCTGCCCGGCATGCGGCGATCGTGCAGGGCCACGACCCCGGGGCACCGGGCGGCGAGGTGGGCGGCGACCGCCTCCTCGCCGATCGCGCCGTCCTCCCAGGCCAGCTCGCTCCGTGGCAGGTCCTGGAATCTCAACATCAGCCCGCCAAGATGGGGATGGGCCTCGCGCACCTTCGCCTCGCGGCCGGCCCTCCGCCGTTCGAGTTGACGCCTCGCGCCGCCACCGGGCGTACCCAGGTCGAGATCGTCGGAGTTCGCCGCCACGACCCCGGATATCGGCGGCGTCGAGCGGGATCTGTAGGCGAAGGTCGCCGCGCGCCCCAAGGTGGGTCGCGGCGATCCAACCCTGCGTCCGGATCCCACGGGCCGGATAAGAGGCGGACGCCTCGTCCGATTACACCGCGCAGAGGTCGACGCGCAATTTCGCCTGCTCAAAAAATCGGTCATGACAGGAAGGCTGGCAACCTATAGAAACTTTTTCGGCATTCCTTCGCGACCATCCCGCTCCACCGACCAGTCATTTCGCACCTGCGCTTTCGGAAAGAGCCGCTCTCTACGCACGCTCGTTGCGAGAGCGGGAACCGGACAAGCGTCTCTTCGCGGAAGACGCCATATTGGGGTACCACAGCGGTGAAGAAGCGGAGGGCTGCACGCTCGGTTATGGGGGCGCGGGAACCGACGGGTGTCGTCAAACCAAACGGCGAACCAACGGTGGATAGGCTGGCTCTCACTGCAGGCCATTGTTCGGTCTCGGATCGGCTGTCTGGCGACAGGCCGTTGATCTTGATGGATACGAAGCCCGAAATACCCTTCGGGGAAGTCACTCGCCGTACCTTCGACGAGAACTTCGAAGGGGGCTACGAAGTCGATGCCGAGGCGATCACCTTCCGATCGGGCTTTGCTCCTCCGACTTGGACCTGGGAGTCGCCGGCGGTAAAAAGCAGAAATGTTCAGCCCGAAGTGCCGCCACGCGGTGCGATCGCGTGCGAGTCTGGTGTCGAAAGCCCGGCTGTCGAGTGTGGCGCCGTCGAAGGGCTGTGGGAAATCCCCCTTATCGACGTAGTATCTATCCAGTGTTCGAGTGGAAGATCGCGCTCGCCTACACCCACGCTGGAGACAGCGGCGGACCTGCGTGGAATGTGCGGGCCAATGCCCCGATCGGGTTGACCGCAGCCATGGAACCGCAGGGGCCCGGGGGCAAATGGGGCCGGGACGATTTTGTGACCCCGCTTCTTGAAGCGACGGTCAAAGAAGATGGGATGCCATTGGCCCATTCGCCCGGAGCTAGGAATGCACTTTCTCATGGTGCATTAGAATTCATTGGTCAATAGACACGCTTGCGGGTCGGGGGTCCAGATGGCTGAATCAGAACTTGGTGACGGGGCATAGAGCGTGGCTCAAGTATGCGGTGAGCAGAGGCCCCCTTTAGCCGTCGCCGCTTTGCGAGTCATATCCGTCGTGGGCTTGACGATGGCGGTTTGGGCTCTCCTCTGCGGTGGGGTCGCCGCCTCCACCGGCAGGATCGCCGCGCCGAGCAGCCACGTCCTTACGACCCCTTTCAGACATGATCTTCAGGCCAGCCAGTCGGCGGGCGGCGTCCGACTGCAGATCCGTCCGACTGCCACCGCTGCCGAAAGCCGGGTCCTCTTCCGACTACAGAACAGCACCGACGTGACCATAAAGTTCGGTGCCTTCTTCGAAGTGCAGGCATACTCATCCTCCGGTTGGCTTCGCGCGGCTTTCAGCCCCCTCGGCCCATGGCCCGCATATAGCGCTCAATTACTCGGCGGTCAGACTGGGGGCTGGCAGGAATTCGCCGTCCCGGCCGGGACCTCAGCGGGACTCTACCGTGTACGGAAGCCGATCATTATTATCGGCGTTCGTCGACGTAGCGTGTCTGTGCCATTCGAAGTAACATGACGCGAGCCCTAGGCTCGGAGTTGTCGACTACAAGTTCCCGTCACAGTAGGCAGAACTCACTCTGGGATGTGTGAGCACATGTGTTCTACGGCGCGGTAAACTGATGTCCGTGGGTTCGCGAATGCTCACATGCTTGGCGGGTGGCGTTCTTGTCGCCGCGGTGTTGGCTTCAAGCAAGCCTCCAGTAACCGAGGGTGCGGCGGGCGTGTCGCAATCGTGCGTGCCGCGTACGAACACTGGAGTGGTCAGGTTGGTTCTTGCACCGGGATCGGTCGCCGCGGGCCAAGAGGTGCATTTTCGAATTGACAACTCGACGGGTCCGGCGATCACTTTCGGCACGCCCTTCAGCGTCCAGCAATGCATCGCCGGCACCTGGGTGCTTGCTTCCTTCAGCCCACCTGGCCCGTGGACCAAGCAGCTAATACGACAGCGACCGAGCCGCGGACGATGGCGCAGCCTTGAAATACCGACGACCGCCGCCGCTGGGGAGTACCGGATTCGAAAATCGGTCAGTGCCGGTGAGGGGGGGCGCTGGCTATACGCCGATTTTCGCGTCGCCACTGAATCGTGAAGCCGACTCAGGTTCCGCAATCGAACGCGGAAGCGGTCAGTCGCCGGTAGTTGTCGCTAGCTTGCGAAGCTCCAGGTCGCGGTACCACGGACGGAGACCGATTTTCCCTGGGACCGCGCTCCCATACACGAGCACCGCCGCTGCCTCCTCGCCTTCCCGCAGAACGCGGGCGGGCGCCAGGTCCCGGTAGGTGTCGCCCTCGGTCTGCGAGCGCCTGCCCCGCCCACCGCGCGGTGATTGTTCAGGATCGTCGCGGCGGAGGGACCGAAGCGGGCCTTGATCTGGGCCACGTCCTGGAAGACGGTTAGCAGCTGCATTCCCTGGCCCGCGCCGGTCGAGGCGGTCTGGGCGAGCCCGGGAACGGGGCGATGTTCGCTTACTCGTCGAGCAGCGCAGGAGATAGGGATCGATCGGTCCGCCCCAGGCGGTCGAGCCCTCCTCCACGAGCGCCAGGAGCTCCTGGATCAGTGCGGAGAAGACCGTCCGCAGGCGCTCCTGCTCGGAGCGCGGCGAGATCAGGTAGAGAGTGTTCGCGCCGGCGAGAAGCCTCTCCGGGGTGTAGTCGGCGCCGGCGGTCTCCTCGCCGACGCGCGGGTCGGCGAAGGCGGCGAGGATCGTCTCGGCCGTGCTGTAAACAGAGGAGCGCTGACGATCCTAGAACTGGAAGCTCTGCCGCGGGCTCGGCATCCAGAACATCCTGGTCGTCCACCGGCTGTCAGACCTCGGCGCCTCGGGCGAGGACGGCAGTTGCGAGGCCGGATCGCCGAGGGGCTCCTCGACGACGCCGACACGATCGTCATCTACGATCCAGGCGGAGCTAGGGTCCTGGCGCGCCGAGGCGGCGGAGTGGCCGAGTTACGTCGAGTTTCTGACACAAGGTCGGGCGCGCGCCACCACCACCAGGTGCTCGGCGGGCCGGTGTGGACTAACGCCGGCCGAGAACAAGTGACGCGGTTGATCGGGAGCGGGACAAGACGGCGGTCGCCTGGGAGACTTCAGCTCCGGCACCCGATGACCAGCCTCTTCGTGCCCGCGTAGCTCAGCCTGGAAAGAGCGCCCGCCTTGTAAGCGGGAGGGCCCGGGTTCGTTCGACCCCCGCCGCGGGCTTAAACGACCGCCTGCTCCTTCCACGATGGCGCGCTTGATCGTGGCGCCGCCTGGGGGCCGCGCTATGGGCCGCTAGATCGTGGAGGGCGGGTGTGCCCGAAGCTTGAGCAAGGCCGCCGCTCGGCAAAGAGAGGTTTTGGGTGGCGCGCCCCAGGGGTCTGTGGGAGCCTGAGCCGTAAGGCGGCATATTCGAAAAGGAGGGTGTGATGGCACTGGCACGAGTTGTGTCCTTCGACGGGGTGAGCGCGTCCCGGGTCGAGGAGATGAAGCAGCAGATCGGCGCGGGTCCCCCGGACGACGTCCCGGCGAAGGAGATCGTGATGCTCTACGACGCGGAGGGGGAGAAGTCCGTCGTGATTCTCTTCTTCGACAACGAGGATGACTACGCGCGAGGGGACGCGTCGTTGAGCGCGATGCCTGCCGACGAGACTCCCGGGACGCGCACGGCGGTCGGCAAATACGAGGTCGCGGTGCGCGCAACTGCCTGACTGGCTCTCCAAGGCGCCTTCCACGCGTTCGAACGCTGCGGAGAGCGTCATCGCCGCGACTCACCGCGTCAGCGCGGCCTCGTACTCGTCGGGCAGCTGCACCGTGACGTCGCGGAACTCTTGCTCGCCGACGGCCTCGCGCAGGGTGACGAGCACTGCGCGGGCGTGCTCGCGTGCGTCCGCTGGGCTGACGCCCTCGCGCTCGGCCACGCCGGCCAGGAACTGATCGAGCGACATCCGCCTCGCCTTCCCGCCGCTGCGCTCCCGTCCCCGCTTCAGCGGCGGGTGGAGACGCAGCGGGAGCCGCGCGATCAGGTCGTCGACCTCGCCGCCCGCGATCCGTTCGGCGAGCGTTTCCAGCACTGCATCGATGGCGCGCTCGGCGGCCTCCTCGCGGAGCCCGGCACGGTCGGCGACGCGCCGCAGAAACGTGTCGGCCGCCAAGACCTCGATGTGCGGCCCCCGCGGCAGCAGAGGCGCGAAGTCCTTCGGCAGCTCCGCCTGCATGTCCGCGAACTCGGCCGCGGTGATGGTGCGGCGCAGCGCCTCGAAGACCGCCCGGGCGTGCCGCTCGGCGGTCTCGACGTCCACCCCCTCCCGCTCCGCCACGCGGCGCAGGAACTCGTCCACGTGGAACGGCTCGGGTTTCCCGGTGCCGGCGATCCATGGCGCCAGCTCCGGCGGCAGCTGCTCGGCGATGTCGCGCGCCTCGCCCGCCGCGATCCGCTCGCCAAGCGTTGCGAGTGTCGCCTGCGCGGCCCGCGTCGCCCGCTCGCGGCCAACATCGGCCAGCTGCTCGACCGTCGTGAGGAAGGCATCCTCGTTCTCTGGAGCGTTCACTGAGGTGGTGGGTAGGCCGCCTCGCTCGAAACTAAAGGCCCCGAGGAGGGCAGCCTGGTCGTCGCGGCACGCGAGCTACACGCCGAACGGGTAGGTCTCGGGCACCTCTCCCTCCGGGATTCCAGCCGGGGTCAAGGTCCAGCGGCCACAGCGCCTGGGTGCGGTCGACGTGCACGGCTGGCGGTAGATCACCGTGCAGCCGGCGTCGGCGACCAGCGCCTGCGCGATCCGCGCCGCCCGCGAGCCGTCGGCGCCGGCGGTGCCGAAGTCGGTCAGCTTGTGGAGGGAGACGAAGTTGGCGATGCCGAGTGCCCGGCAGAGCTTGAAGTTCGCCTGCAGCCACTCGGCGACCCCGACGTTGGCGGCGACCCGCCAGACCTCCTCGAGGACGCAGAAGACCTTGGCCATCGGCCGGCCCTCGCGGTCGGCGGCCTCCTTGCGCTCGCGCAGGATCGCCTGCTGCCAGGCAGCCGCGCAGGTCATCAGCACCGCGAGCGCCTCGGAGTCGCCCATCGCCGAGAGGTCGAGGACGACGAGTGCCCCGTCGAGGTCGATCCCATCCGTGGTCGGCCCGTCGAATATCCCCCGCAGGTCGCCCTCGCAGAGTCGCTGCAGCGCGAGCGCGGCGTCCCGGGCGGCGGCGGCGAACTCGGCTGCCCCGGCCGCCGAGACGCCCGCGACCATCGCCTCGCGGGGGTGGAGCAGGGCCTCGACCACGATCGGCAGGGTCGGCTCGAAGACGCCCGCCTCCTCGTTCACCTGGTCGAGAGCCACGCGCAGTGCGGCGTCCTCCTCGGGGTGCAGCTCCCGCCGCAGCGCCGCGTGGGTGACAGAACGTAACAGCGCCAGCTGCCCCTCGCGGCCGCCGCGGCGCTCGATCGGGTTGAGCCGCACCTCGCCGCCCGGCTCGAGCCGGATCGTCCGCCTCCCCAGAGCGGCTGCCAGCGGCCCGTACTCGCCCTTCACGTCGATCACCCAGGCCTGGCGACCGAAGAGGTACTGCCGGTAGATGTAGGTCTTGATCAGCGTCGACTTGGCGTAGGAGATGCCGCCGAGGACGATCACGTTGGGGCTGCGCATGATCCGCCGCGCGGAGAGCTCCCAGGGGTCGAAGGCCCAGGCGCCGCCGAAGGCGTCGGTGCCGACGTAGACGCCGGGGGCGCCGAGGCCGCCCATGCCGAGGAAGGGGTACGCCCCCTGGAAGTGGGCGGTGGTGGCCGAGTGGCCGGGACGCTCGCCGCGGCGCCTCATCGGCGGCGCTCTGATGCGAGGCGGGTGGGGTGGAGGAGGGCGTGCGTGCGGCTGCTCACGCACGGGTTGTCAGCGGCGGGGAGCGGGCGTATCGGGCTAGTTCGAATCGGCCGGTGGTTTGCTCGTGATCGAACTGTGGCTGCCCTGCCCAGGGGTCCACCGAAAGCCCGAAATATTGGGTACGGAGCGATCGACTTTCAGTCAACAGTGGATATTGGCGCTTCCGGCGTTGACAACTAGATATTCCCGTACTACAAGACTTGCGTCACTCGCTCAGTGTTTCTGAGCCCAAACTCGATCTGCTGGGGGCTCCCGGATGGCTCGACACGCACGCCTGCGCCTTTTTCCCGCCTCGCTCGGCACGACCGCGCTGTACCTGGGCCTCCTCGCGGTGCTCTGCCTCGTGGTCATGGCGGCGCTTCCGGGCCGGGCCTCCGCGGCGGCCTTCGCCCCCGTCGTCGAATACTCCTTCGACGAAGACCCGGGAGAAGGCACCACGTTGGAAGACCTCAGCGGGAACGGTCACACGGCGACCATCCACGGCGCCGAATGGACGCCCCACGGCCGCTACGGCGGGGCGATGCAGTTCGACGGCGAAGACGACTACCTCTCGGTGCCGGCGTCCTCGGAACTCGACCTGACCGAAGAACTCACCCTCGAGGCCTGGATCAGGCCCGCGGAAGCCCCGCGCTGGATGGACATCCTGATGCGCGAAAACTCCGGCGAACCGGACCACACCTACACCCTCGACACCCACTGGGGGAACCCCTACGGCGACCTCTCCACCAACGAAAGCCTGGTCGAAGACGAAGAAGCGGCGCCGCTGCACGCCTGGACCCACGTCGCCTTCACCGACGACGGTGCCCACGACCGCCTCTACGTCGACGGCGTCCTGGTCGACACGGGCCCGGCCACCCCGGTCGCGAACGCCGACGGCGAACTGAAGATCGGCGGCGACTCGACCGCCACCGAGTTCTTCGACGGCCGCATCGACGAGGTGCGGATCTACGACCGCGTGCTCACCGGAGCAGAGGTCGCCGCCGACATGGAAGCGCCGATCCAGACCCCGAAGGCGGGTCCGGTCGCCGCCTGGTCCTTCGACGAAGACCCCGGCGAAGGCGAAACCATCGGAGACGAAAGCGGCCATGGCCACACGGCGACGATCCACGGAGCGGAATGGACCCCCCACGGCCGCTACGGCGGGGCGATGCAGTTCGACGGCGAAGACGACTACCTCTCGGTCGCAGACTCCGAAGACCTCGACCTGACCGAAGAATTCACCCTCGAGGGCTGGATCAGGCCGGAGAGCTCCGGCTACTGGCGGACCCTCCTCGTCAAGCAGGACTCCCACTCTCCCGGCTACAGCTACCTCCTCTACGGCGGCGACCCCTCTGGCCACGTCGACGCCTACATGGCGACCGGCGGTGGCGAACACGCGGACGAAGGAGTGGGCGCCGCCCCGAAAGACGTCTGGACTCACATCGCGGCCACCTTCGACGGTGCCTATTTGCGCCTCTACGTCGACGGCGAACTCGTCGCCACCACGGCCGCGTCGCCGCTGGAAGCGAGCGACGGCGAACTGTGGATCGGCGGCAATGACATCTGGAACGAGTTCTTCGACGGCCGGATCGACGAGGTGCGGATCTACGACCGGGCGCTGAACGTCGCCGAAGTCGGCTCCGACATGGAAGCGCCGATCGTGACCCCGAAGCAAGGCCCGGTCGCCGCCTACTCCTTCGACGAAGGCGAAGGCACCACGGTCGAGGACACCACCGGCGACGGCCACACGGCGACGATCGAAGACGGCATCTGGACCGACGGCCGCTACGGCGGAGGGATCGGCTTCGACGGCAAAGGGGGGAGCGAATGCGTCTCGGTCCCCGACTCCCCCGAACTGCGCTTCTCCGAAGAATTCACCCTGGAGGCCTGGGTCAAGCCGGTGGGCAGCGCCGACGAAGACCCGGTGGTGGTGAGGGAATCGAGCGGCAGAGACGCCTTCGGCCTCGGCCTCGGCTCCCGCGAAGATGGGGAGGCCGAAGGCTTCATCGGCGAAGGCAGCGGCTCGAAGGCCGCTGTGGGTGGCGAAAGAGTCCGCGAGTACGAATGGGTCCACCTCGCCGCCACCTGGGACGGGTCGAAGATCAGGCTCTACGTGGACGGTGAACTCGCCGCCACCGAAACGGCAACGAGCCCGCCCGCGACCGGCGAAGGCGCACTGAAGATCGGCTGCGACGGCCCCGACGGCCAGTTCACCGGCAGGATCGACGAGGTCCGGGTCTACAACCGGACCCTCGACGGCGCCGAAGTAGACGCCGACATGGAATCCCCGATCGAGACCCCGAAGGCGACCCCGGTGGCCGACTACTCCTTCGACGAAGAAAACGAAGAAACCCAGGCGGACACCACCGGCGACGGCCACACGGCGACGGTCGAAGGGCCCGGATGGACCGAACACGGCCGCTACGGCGCGGCGATGGAATTCGACGCCGCCGAAGAAGACGTGCTGAGGATCCCGGCCTCCTCGGAACTTGACTTCAACGAAGAATTCACGCTCGAGGCCTGGGTGCGGCCAAGCGGCGAAGAAAACATCTCCGCCCCCTTGATCGACAAGCAGGAAGGTGGTGGCCTCGGCTATTTCCTCTACGAGGGAGGGATCGTCTCGGACCGGCCCGTCGGCGCGGTCGAAGAAGAACAGGAATTCGTCGTCGGCGAAGAACCGCTCCCCGCGCATGCCTGGAGCCACGTCGCCCTCGTCTTCGACGGCGACAGGACCGGGCTCTACGTGGACGGGAAACCCGTCGACAACGGCGCCGCCGAACCGACCATCACCTCCGAAGGCGAACTGGAGATCGGCGGCTCGACCGACACCTCCGACTGGTTCGACGGCCGGATCGACGAGGTGCGGATCTACAACCGTGCGCTGAACGGCGCCGAAGTCGCCGAAGACATGGAAGCACCGATCGAGACCCCGAAGCAGGGACCGATCGCGGCCTGGTCCTTCGAAGAGGGCGAAGGCACCACGGCCGAAGACGTCACCGGAGACGAACACGAAGGCGCGATCGAAGGAGCCGAATGGGTCCGGGGGAAGTACGGCGAGGCTTTGAGATTCGACGGCGAAAGCGACGTGCTCAAGGTCCCGAACTCCCCCGAATTCGCGCTCACCGAAGCGTTCACGCTGGAGGCCTGGGTGCGACCCGAATCCGAATCGAACGAATGGGCGCCGATCCTCGCGAAGGAGATGGGCGGCGGCGAAGCCGCACATGAACTGGCCTGGTGGCTCTACGACGGCGAGGAAAACTCCAACGTGCCCGCCGGGGGCACCGAACCGACTCCGGGAAACCGGAACGAGGCCCGGGCCGAAGACCCGCTGCCGGTAGACGCCTGGTCCCACGTCGCGCTCACCTACGACGGCGCCCAGGTCCGCCTCTACGTCGACGGGGAACTGGTCGACTGCTCCCCGGTGCCGGCCGGGGCGCCGCCGGTGACCGAAGGCGAACTACAGATCGGTGCGGCGACCGAACACGGAGATCACTTCGTCGGGCGAATCGACGAGGTGCGGATCTACCAACGGGCGCTTGATCAGTCCGAGATTCAAGGTTCGATGGGTCCGCTTCCGATTGCCGAAACTGAAAGCAGCATCGAAACCAACGATACGACTGCCGTGCTCTCGGGCAAGATCAATCCGCGGGGCGGGGAAGCGACCTATTGGTTCGAATACGGCCCGACGACTGCCTACGGCCAGTATGGGCCCTTCGGGCCGTACGAAGGCGAACACGTCGTTACCGGTAATGAACCCGTGGAAGTGCTTGAAGCAATCACCGGGCTCGAACCGAATACGACCTATCACTACCGCCTGGTCGCCTACGACGGCGCGCGCAAGACGGTCGGACCCGACCGTACGCTCACCACGGCCGAACCCGAAGTCGAATCCCTCAGTGCCTCCGGGCAGATCTTTGGTGTCAACTATCGGTCTGTACCTGACGCGGCGAATGCGCAGACCGCCAAATTGGTGGCGGAATCGAACGCGACCATGTTCCGCGTCGCCGTCGGGTGCCCGAACAATGAATACGACGAAATCTTCGAACACGCGGCCGAAGATGGAGTCACCATCCTTCCGTATATCGTGGGAGTCGCCGAACACGTTGAAGAAACCGGACCGGAAAGCCACCATTTCCATTGCCCCGGCCACCACGGAAACTTCGTTCCTCCGCCCGAAGAACACGAAGCATGGAAATCGGAGGTCGAAGCGATCGTCCATCGATACGGCCACAACGGCACTTTCTGGGCCGAACACGAATTCTCGGCCGAACTGATCCCGGACCACTGGGAAATCTGGAACGAGGAGAACAGCGGACGATTCGGGAGCACCACGGGCCGAATCCATCCGGCTTGGTACGGCTCACTGTTAGAGGAAGCCCATGAAGCCATAACGAATGTGGATCCGACCGCACAGATCCTGATCGGCGGCCTTCTGTCGGTACCCAAAGCACGGCCCACCGCGCAAGAAGTGAGCGAAGGCCGCGAAGACGAAATCGATCCCGCGAGGTTCCTAAAACAGATGGGTCACTACAACGCGTTTGATGCGGTCAGTCTGCACCCGTATGCGTTCAGGGGTCTCGGAAAAGTCCCCCATGCCCCAAACGACGCCAAAGATGTCGAAAAAGTCACCGAACGCGTGTACACCAACATTAAGGTCGTTAGAGCGAGGCTCAATGAACTAGGGTCCACGACGAAACAGATGCCCATCTGGATCAGCGAGATCGGCTGGCCGGTCAGAGGAGGCGGTGCAAACCCCGAAGACAAAGTGCACTGGCTCGTGAGTGAAGACACTCAAAGGGATCTCTTGAACTCCACGTTCGAGATGATGAAGGGTGAATCGAAAAGACTTCCTGTCAAGAAGTTCCACCTATCCGCCATCATGTACTACAACATCGCCGACGCCGTGAACGCTCAACCGAAGGGTCAGTGGGATTTCCATTGTGGCCTTATCGAAGACTCGGTCGCACCCGAGAAAGGCAAAAAAAGGAAAGCTTGGTTTGCGTTCCAGGCACAGGCTAAATAGCTTGGCTCACTTCCGTGCGCCTCGCGGCGACTCCGTTCATCCGGCTGTGCGATCAGTCCCCTTTGGTGGTCCTGAAAGTTCGGTCCTTGCCCGTGACAAATCCGTATCTGTTGAAGGCGATGATGCGGAAATGATACGTCGTCTTCGGTTGGAGATGGCTTATCGATTCATAGACTTCGTTGGTGGTGTGTCCTGATACTTCTCTTTCGCCAACTTCAGTCATGTGGGCGTAAGGCAGCTTCAGTCCATACTGGAACTTGAAGCGGGTGCGCTGACCCCTGGGGTTGATTAGCCCGGTTAGAATTGCCCTGTTGCTCGTGGGGTCGAGCGCTTCACCCGTCCATGCTTTGGGCAGTGGTCCCGGTGCTTTTGCCTGAAGGGCCGCCCGTGAGCCGTGCTCGGGAGAGGCCAGTGGCCGTTCCCGTGCTTCACCTGCCGAGCTCAGGCCTAGCCCATAAATGAGGACGCCGACAACCGCAACGGGAGTCACAAGGAGTCCGGCGGCTATCTTGCCCTTGCCCTTTGGGACTGTGCCGTGCTGCGTCATCCGTGGAGTCTTTCCCACACGAGGCACCCCCATGCCTTGTCTCGATTGATCCTAGTGTAGCGGTGCCCACCGGCCCCGCTGTCGCTGGAACCGTGACTCGGCCAAAGCGTTTCCGATCCGTCCTGCGTCTTCCGAGCCAGGCGACCTTTCTACCCCTCGCGGTCCACGGCACATTCCTGCGAGACCATGACGATGTACGTGCGTTTTTGTCGCTGCGATGGATTCTCACCGTAGCCCTCTGCATAGCGGCAGCGTGTTCGTGAACGCCGCCTCCTGCTCCCCGTACATCCGCTGAAACTCGAGCCGGGCCAGCTGGCCCGCGTGCTCGATCTCGCCGGAGGCGCGCTCGAGCTCCTCGGCGTCCCTCGCCGAGACGGTGACGAACCCGGCGAAACGCATCTCCGCGAAGCCGTCGGCCAGCTCCTCTTCGCGCCGAGATACCGCCTGCGCCCGGCGCCGGTCGGAGGCGGTGGTCATGAAGCCTTGGCGGGGGCGCTCCATCTCGCCGGCCACCTCCATCGTCTGCGCCGTCTCGGCTTGGCGCATCGCCTGGCCGAAGGAATCGGCTCGATCGTCACCGCCACGGTGCGGACCGTCGCGCTCTGCATCAGCAGCGGCGCGAGGAAGCTGGGGCCGACGTCCGAGCGCGGCCATGAAGAGATCCAATAGGTGTTGTGGAAGGCGGCGTCGGTGCGGTAGCGCGACCAGCCGAGCTCCTCGGCGTGCGGGCCCATCAGCGCCGGGTCGACCCCCTGGCGGCCGGGATCGCCGAGGAGCGAGCGGGCGCGGCCCTGATGGCCGAACGGGTCGAAGGCGTCGCGGATCACCTCTGAGTATTGGCGCGGTCGCAGCAGGCCGAAGACCTTGATCTCGGCCGCGCCGAGCCGACGCGCAAGGCTCTCGGCCTCCCGCAGCAGCAGCTCGCAGGCGCCCTCGTCCCCGCCGCCGAGCCGCTTCATCTCCCGGCCCGCGCGGCGGGTGTCGATCTGCAGGCAGACCAGCACGTCATGCTCCTGGGTGACCGGCGCCGCGGCCTCGATCAGTTCGATATAGGAGGAGACGACGCTCGAGGAAAAGGGGACCGTGCGGTCGCGCTTCTCCTGCAGGTAGGAGGCGAGCTCGTCTCCCTGACCGGGCACCGTCCGCTCTAAGCGATGAGACCGACGTTCGCGTGGACCTTGGAACCGCTGCCACGTTGCGACGCCGGTTCGGCCGCATCACTCATAAGCGTGGGATCGCCAAACTGCTCGATTCCTATCGCCAGCTCGACGAGTTGCTGGAAGTGCTCGAGACGACTGTCGAGTGGGCGTCGGACTCCTGGGATCGATCGGTCCAGCAGGCCGTCGACGAAGCTCGCGGCAAGTGACCACGAACCGGTCGCAAGGGACCAGTGACGATTCGTCAAGCGGCTTCCGCGCTCGGTGGTTCGGCCGAATAGAAGGTGATGAAGGCGTCGAGCATCTCCGTGAACGGGGCCGCGCCTGCGGCCGCCGAGGCGCTCACAGTCGCGGCGACCTCTTCGGCCTTCGCGGCAGGTTCACCGGTGAGGCGCAGGAGTCGGTCGAAGCGCTCCGCCACCCAGATGAGATCGGCGCGGTGGAGGAGGTGGAGCTTGCCGATCTCCGGTGCAATCCGTTCGATTTCTTCGATCGAGCGGCCCCTTTCGGCCAGCGCCCGAATCAGCTCGCTCTGCTCGACCGGATCGACATGTCTCAGCCCTTCGACCCCGCGTAGTCGGCTGGCGAGCTGCTTCAGGTCAGTCATCGGCTCGCCGGTTTCGGTCACTGCGGGCCCGAGATTCGCTTCGACTCGTAGGGCGAGCACACAGGACCAGACGAGGACGGCCGCGACGTTCGAGAGCGCGAATAAGGCGAGACCGATCCAGCCCAGGGAGATCACGCTTACGAGAATCCCGAGCACCTCGAGGACCGAGAGGGAGGTTGCCGCGGAGGAGCTGAAGCGCAGCCGCGTCCGCCCGCTCCAGACGAGGCCAAGGGTCGTCAACAGGCCGACTATCCCGACGATGGTCTGCATCCACCGATCTTGGACGATGTCGATGACGACGCCGCGGATTCCGCGATGCGGCTGCCTCGTCGGATGGTCCGCCGGGAGCCCGCGGGGGGATCGATCCATTGACCCCACGAATGACCCCACGGGACTGATTGGGTCGAAGGTCCGCTCCGACGTAATTCGGGGCAAGGTCTGGATTTCGCAGTCTGATGCGGAATCCGGACCATGGGCACGGCTGGTTTCGAACCAGCGACCTCTCGCGTGTGAAGCGTTGCACGGCGACTTGACGATTTCGCCTACAGAGCAAAAATCCCTCTGCAGAGCCAATCTCTCCCATTGAGGGGTCGGCTGGATTCGGTGTGTTCGGCTGCGTTTGACCCCACGAATGACCCCACGGGGTCGGTCACGATGGCTGACCGTTCGCCGGGCTCATAACCCGAAGGTCGCAGGTTCGAATCCTGCCCCCGCTATAGGACAAGGCCCCGTGAATGCGGGGTTTGTTTGCTCGGGGACGCTTGACGCAATTGCCCAAGGCAAGAGTTGGGAACGTGAGGTCGCCGAGGGCGGAAGATTCTCCTTCGCCGCGAACGTCTCCTCGCCATCTTCGAAATCCGCGCGCCCCTGTGCCCGTTCATCCGGCCGCCGTCGAAATCAACGACCCAGACCCGGCACGCGAACTCGCCCGCGACTACAAAGAGGCCCTGGCCGCGCGCCTCACCGAGACCGCCCGCGAAGCCGGGGCCACCGACCCCGAGCAGCTCGGCGAGCAACTGGCGCTGCTCCTGGACGGCGCCTCGGCCCGCAACCGGGTCCTGAACGCCGAAACCTTCGACACCGCCGCCGCGATCGCAACCGTCCTCATCGGCGCCGCCATCCCCACGGCAGCCAGTCGGTGATCACCGCCAGGCGCGAGCTCAGGACTTCGGGACGAGGACCTGACCGAGGGCGCCGCCGGCGAACCGCTGCTCTTTCACTAGGTCCAGCTTCAGATGGCGCTCGAGGTCGGCGAAGGGGCTGAGGCCGGCGCCGATCGCGATGGGGACCCAGGAGAGCTGGTACTCGTCGACGAGGCTGAGCTTGACGACCGACCTGGCGAAGGTAGGGCCGCCGTGGATGAGGATCGTACCGTCATCGTCGCGGGCCTTGAGGTCGGCGATCGCCGTGCCGGGGTCGGCGAAGACCTCGACCGGGCCCCAGTCCGCCTCCTGCAGCGTGTGGGAGAGGACCGCCTTCGGCTTCTCGTTCATCGAGGTCGCGATCGGGCCTTCCGAGGCCGTCCAGTGCGGGCCCATGATCTCGTAGCTGCGCCGGCCCATCGCGTGGGTCCCGGCTTCGTCGAGCGCGCGGAGGTTCCACTCGGCGCTGTCCTCGCCGAAGTACTCGAACATCCACCCATGCGTCCCGTCCGGGCTCGTCGCGAAGCCGTCGAGGGACAACACCATCTTGAGGACCACTTTTTCTGTTCGTCATGTGGGCTGGGACCGGGGCAGGCTCGGAAAGTAATCGGCCGCCCTCATCGCCGGCGGGCCAAGGTTGGCCCGAACCGGGACAGGTAGCGCTCCTATCCTGGCTGCATGGGAGGTCGATCCGGCAGGGTGGTTGTGGTGGCGCTGTTCGTCGTCGTGTGGTCGACGTGGGCGCTGGCGGTGGTCGCCGACGGGCGGGCGGCGCCGTTGCTGCGGGCCGATCCGTCTTTCGGCAAGGGCGGGGTGGTCGAACCCCGGCTCGGGGGCGGCTATTTGTACACGAGCTTCCGCTCGGCCGAGGTGCAGCCGGACGGGTCGATCCTTGCCGCCCGCCACGGCAAGACCAGCCTCGAAGACGGCGCCACGCTGAGGCGCTACAGCGCCGCCGGGAAGCTCGACCCGAGCTTCCGTCCCGAGGACCTGGACCCGACGGTCGAAGCGGTCGACGCGGAAGGGAAGAGGTTGGTGGGTGGGATTGACTCCGTCGAACGGTTCGAACCCGACGGTCGGCTCGACCCGACTTTCGGGATCGAACCCGCGGGCGACAAGCCCTACAGCGACATCCTTCCCGGGAAGGTCGAATGGATCATGCCGCTCCCCGACGGCAAGATCATCGTCGCCTGCGCGGCGCGCAATGGCTCGAACAGGGAAGTGGAAGAAATCTCCATCGTCCGGCTCGATCACCAGGGGCGCCGCGATCCCGGGTTCGGCACCGACGGCGAGGTGAACCTGAAGTCGAGCCTCGATATCCCGACGGGGGAGTTCGTCGGAATGGCGCCGCACGGGGAAGACGGGGCGATCGTCCTGGTCGACGAAGGCAGCGAAGGGCTCTACGAAGGGGATCCGATGACGCAGGCGGGCTCGATCGTGCTCGCCCTCGGTGCGGACGGCAGGCCCGACCCCGGCTACGGCGAAGCGGGCGAGGTCCGCTCGGGGTCATCGATCGCAGCCTTCAAGGAACTCGGTGACGGCTCCTTGCTGGTCAGCGGGGACAGCTGGGGCAAGCGGATCGACAAGGAACGCCGCGAAAGCGACCTCTTCGCCGCGCGGCTGACGCCCACGGGCCAATACGACCCGGGCTTCGGCGAGGGTGGCATCGTGACCGTCGACTTCGGTGGCCTCGACCTGGGGCGGTCGATGCTCGTCGGCGCCGACGGGTCGGTACTGCTCGGCGGCTCGAGCACGGCGCTCGGCGATTCGCTCTGCCTGCGCTTCGGAGGCTTCTGCCGCGAAACGCCGGTCCTCGCCCGCCTCCACCCGGACGGCACCCTCGACGCCGGCTTCGGCGATGGCGGCAAGGTGTGGCTCGACGCGGTCGCCGAACCGTTCGTGCCCTTCGGGGCGGGTCGCGGCGTCGGGATGCTTACCGCCCTGCCCGACGGTGGGGTGCTCGCGGGCGGCGGTTCGGGGACGGCCGCGTTCCTGGCCAGGCTCGATCCGGCAGGCGCGCTGGTGCCGGGCTTCGGCCACGACGGGCTGGTGATCGAACGCGACCGCGACCGCCCGATGTTCCAGGCCAAGGGCGTCGGCGTCGACGGCCGTGGACGCATCTACGTCTCCGCCGCCACCAATGCCGACGCTCTCTACAGCTTCGAAGACGGGGCGATCTTCCGCTTCCTCCCCGACGGCCGGCTCGACCGCACCTACGGCGGCGGCACCGGACTCGTGCGCGTCCCGGGGGACATCCGCGACATCGCGGTCGGCCGGCGCGGCGACCTCTTCGTCCTCAACGCGAACAACGTCCCGAACTTCGTCGTCCACGTCACCGCGGGCGGAGTGATCGACAAGTCCTTCGGAGAAGCCGGCGTGGCGCCGCTGCCGAGGTTGCCGAAGGTCCCCCGTCACGGGAAGCTGCGGAACCAGGAATTCTCCCCGCGGTCGATCGCGATCGCCCCGGACGGCGACGTCCTGGTCGGGGGTCAAGGGGGGACCTTTAACGGCGGCGCGCGGATCGCGGTCCTGCGCCTCGGTCGACACGGCCGACTCGGCCGGGACTTCGGTCGGAGCGGCTTCGACGTCCTCGACTTCGGGCCGACCGGCGAGTGCAACATGACCGAACTGAAGGTGCGGAGCAACGGCCGCATCCTGATCGCCGGTCGGATCCGGATCAGGGGCGAATACGGTCGCCGTGCGGCGCTCTTCCAACTCCTGCCGGACGGCTCACCCGATCCGGCGTTCGGCGCCGACGGGATGGTGAGGGTGGACGTGCGGACCGAAAGCGTCGGGACCAACGTCGCGATCGAGCACGACGGCTCGGTTCTGCTGTCCGGACGTCAGGAAGTCGACGGGAGTACGGCGCCACTCCTGCGCAGGTTCAGCCGAGCCGGGAAGCTCGATCGCGGTTTTGCCAAGGCTGAGCGGGCGACCATCCGCGCTCTTCTTGCCGCCGGGCGGGTGGGGATCGCACGCGAGATCCTTCCTGCCGCGGGCCAGATCTTCACGGTCGATCCCGGCGAAGGAGGCATCCTCGCCTTCTCGGGGCGAGGCGCATTCCGGGCCTTGGTCCCCTTCGAACCCGAGAAGAAGCCGCGGCGTTACTTGGCGGCCGGGGCACTACAGCGCGGCAAGCTGCTTCTGGTCGGGCAGATCGGCATCGAACACGGCCTCCTCCTGCGGCGGTACTCACCCGGGCGGCCGTGAGTCGTAGGCCCCTTCGTCCAAGGGAGGCGGGTCTGCCGCGGTGCGGGTGCGCCGTAGCGGCGATGGATAAACGCGGCAGCTCTCGGTACCGCGCGACGCGGTGACGTCGATCGGCGTCGGCGGGAAGGTCGGGCAGCTCCCGGCACGGCCAACTAAGCGAATGTGGAGCGGCATATGTTTGGAACGGTTTCGGCTCGACTGAAGCATGTCGGGATCGCCGCTGTCGTCGTCGAAAATGAAGTCCCAGCTGGCAGAGGGGTATATGCCGGAGACCGGAATCGACCATGCCGTCTACCTGGTCTTCTGGTTCCCGCGCGACGACTGGGCCGAGAGCGACTCTCGACGTCGTTAGTCCACCTTTCCCACTGTCTCCTCGGCGCGCTCTTTCTTCGACGCTCAGGCGGGCGAGCTCAGTGCGGACGGTGGACTCGACATCCGGGCGTATGTGATCGACGCCTCCCTACCCTGACAAAAACCGCTTGCACCGGGATCCGCATGTGATTCTGCCCGAGTGCGCCGGCGGCCAGGGCCGGTCTGCGTCGCCGAAGCGATCAGCCGGGTCGTCGCCGGGCGCTGTTGCTCTCACGCCTGCATTTGGCTGAGGATCTCAAGTCAGAGACCTCTCGCATCGCTGCCGACGCATCACTGAGACGGGTCGAACCCGGCGGCCACGACTTTGGCTCCAGAAGCAGCATGGGAGCGACCGTGACCTTTCTGCCCGAGAGCGTCCCGCATTTGTTTGACCCCACGAATGACCCCACGGGAACGAAGCGACGATTCGTGTCGATCTTTCAAGCCGAAGAAGCGACCCGACTCCACCTCAGAGCGGCGTCGTATCGCGCAGGGTCACTAGCCGATCGCCCAGTGCATCTCGAACCGCCGCGGCCGCCGCGCCGTCGTCGGTGGCGGCGAGGGAGAAGGTGTAGCGGGGCGGCGTCGGGCTCTGCTCGGGGCGCTCCGGATCGATCGCGAAGCTCGTGCGATGCTCGATCGTGGCGACTCCGATGAGGAGGCCCGAGATCGCTTCCGGCAGTCCGTCGTCGAGGACGTCGGCGACCACCTGCCACCGTGGTGAGAGCAGGACGCCGCCGACGAAGTCCGCCCGGGTGCCGACATAGACGACGACACTGCCGACCGGCGAGGCTCCCCGATCGCCCGGGAAGGGCATCGGTGGCTGGGCGCCGGTGATCTGGTTTCCGTCGACTGTCTGCACCATGACTTTCCGCCCGTCAGCGAGTTGCCAAACCTGTTCGGCTCGGACATCGGGGATCGAGGACTCCATCGTTCTCGAATCCTAGCCGCCGTCAATCCCGTCCGGGTCCGCTTCTACCCTGCGGTAGATGGCGCCCTCTGGACTTTTCTACGCCCGACTGGAGGACCGCGACTGGCGGTTCCTCGAACGCCTCGGCGAGGAGGCGCCATTCGACGCCGCGGTCCTCAAGGGCGGCTACCTCGCCGACTACCCCGAAGGCGACTCCCGGCACGGCGAAGAGGCAGGCCGCCTGACCAAGGTTCTCGGTGAGAAGGAATGGGACTGGGCCCTCGACCCGGCCACCGCCGCCCACGCCCACCCCCATGCCGCTGCCTGGACCAGTCCGCGGGCGCGCAGCTGTTCGTTGGCGCAAAGCATCCCGTTGCCGTGGACCGCCGCGGCGCTCGCCGATCCTGGCCTCGCCGCGGAGCTGATCGAGGCGGCCGTCGATCTGCAGTCCGGCTCGCGGGCGCTCGCCGCCCCCTACTTGGAGGTCGGCCGCGCCGAGGACCCGGCGATCGCGGCCAACTGCGGCTTGATCTCGATGAGCGCCGAACGGGCGACCGACCAGCGCGTCGTCGCCTACCTGCAGACCCTCTCCGGCAGGCTCCTCGATGGCTCGGCCAAGGCCGCCGCCGAGCGCTACATCGCCGCGGGTGCCGAGACGGTCTTCATCCGGATCCGCCGATTCGACCCCCGGAATCTCGACCACGTGCTCGCCTACCTCGGGCTGGTCGAGGCAATCGAGGCGGCGGGCGCCCGCCCGGTGGCCGACTCGACCGGGCACTTCGGCGCGGTCGCGGTAGCCGCCGGGGCCTTCGCCTTCAGCGCTGGCGCCCGCTTCTTCCGAAAGGTTCCCGACGCCCTCCTGCAGCGACCGAGCGAGTCCTCCGAGGAGGACGAGGAGAAGGAGTCGGGCGGCGGACCGCCGATCCTCTACGAGCACCCGGGCCGGTTCGAGGGCGTCCACCCCGACGAGGCCGGGCCGCACCTCGCCGCCTGCCCCGTGCCCGGCTGCCTGGCCGAGGCAGGCAAGGCCAAGGCGCGCCATCTTCGCGCCCACAACTTCCACGAGTTCCGTCGCCAGGCGCGCCTCGCCGCCTCACTCGGCCTCCGGTTCGCCGAGGTCCTCCGCGGGATCGGCAGCACCGAGACGAAGCTGTGGGCCGCGGCGCTCGACTGGCGCGCCCATCAGCGCCGCGCCGCGTAGAGCAGGACCCACTCCGCCAGCGTCGCGCCCTCTTCGGCGGCCTTCGCCTCCCAGATGAGACGTCGGCGCGGCAGTCGCCCCAGCCGCCCGACGGCCCAGGCATCGAAGGCCTCCGATGCCTCGATCGCCGCCCGCCGCCAGGCGGTGAGCGCCTGGTAGGGGACCTTCGCCGTCAACAACTCCGCGCCGCCGCCGCGCCCCGCCACCTCGCCGACCCCTTGCCGCGGGTCGCGCCCGAGCGCCCGTAGCGCCCGGGCAAATTCGCCGAGGCGCCCGGCCCCACCGGGGACCGGGGTGGCGGGCGTGGCGGCAAGGTCGTCGAGGTATCCGCGGAGCTCCTCACCGTGGTCGGCCTGCCGCGCGGCCTCGACGGCGCGCTCGCTCTCGATCGCCATCCCCACCCACACCTCCGTCGGCAACCCCTCCTCGGAGGCGATCCTCCGCACTGCCTCGGTCAGAGACGCCGGCGCGGCGAAGGAGATCTCAAGGTGGCTGGCGCCGGGGCGCGTCGCCCGTCTGCGTAGGTCGAGGGGCGGGAGCTCGAAGGCCGGGGGCGGCGGGGTGGGGGAGTCGACCAGGTGCAGAGGCATTCTGGTTAAACCATAATCTCTGCTCCAGATGGCCTCCGCCGCCTCCCACCGAGAGTTGCGGCCCGACCTGGTGCCCGACTGGTTCCTGGGCGGGCGTCGCCGTCGCCGGTTACTCGAGCTCCTGGCATCCGAACGGGAGGAGGGTTGGTCAGTCGCCGAGCTCCGCCGGGAGGCTCCCTGCGCCCAGGCGACCGCCTATGAAGTCGTCGGCGCGCTCGCCGACATCGGCCTGCTCGAGGCCCCGGACGGCGAGCACCGCTACCACTTCGTCACCGAGCATCGGCTGGCCGGGCCGCTGCGGGAGATGCTCGGCGCGCTCGTTCCCTTCGGTGCGACGGTCGTAAGAAGGCCTTCGAGAGGTCCCCGCCGACGCACCTGAGGTCCGCCTTCCTGGGTCTCTATCGCGGCCTAATGAGGGGCCGGCGGTCTGCGTCTCCACCCTCGCCGGGAGGATCGGCCCAGTCGGCGCGGGGTCACACGATGACGACGTCGCTTCTGCCCTCCCATTCGATGCCGAAGAGGCCATAGTCCCGCGGCTCGGCGGCCGTCTGAGCGACCTCTCGCATGTCTGTCGACGCACTACGAGGAGCGACGGTCTCAGCGTGCCAGGATTTGGCTCTCAGAGCCGTGTCAAGGCGACGGCCGTGCGACTGGCTGCGTCCAGCGCATCCGTGATTGACCCCATGAATGACCCCACGGCGCTAGCACGGCATCGGACAGAGGCAGGGCTTGAACCGCGCTACGCCAACTCTCATGCGGAATCCCGGACATGGGCACGGCTGGTTTCGAACCAGCGACCTCTCGCGTGTGAAGCGAGCGCTCTCCCACTGAGCTACGCGCCCGGGGCGAAGCAGTGTACGCCGATGGGGGCGGGGCTGGTCGTCCAGATGAGTCGTGCGTGGGCCTGGACGGCGGCTTCAGATAAGCGTCCAAAAAAGTAGGTATGTAGGTTGAGAATTTTAAGTAATGGGGATAGAAGGCGGGCACGGGAGCCGTGCGTTCAAATGGCGTTGGAAAGGAGCATCGTGTCTATTTCGCTCAGGAGTCGCATTCGACGGGCGGTGCTTTTCGGGTGCGTGTCGGGAGCGGCCCTGCTCGTTCTCCTTGTCGGCGAGGCGTCGGGCGCGACCTACCCGGCCGGAGGCAGCACCTTCAGCGGGAGCGCCGAAGGTTGGGCCCTCAGTGCCAAATGCAACCCGGCGATCCCGCTGATCTGTTCGGCTGGCGCGGCCTACGACGGCAGCGCCGGGAATCCGGCGGGCTCGCTTTCCGATAAGACCGAAATCGCCGTTGGCCTGGCGGGCCTGATCACGTCGGAAGCGGCCGAGACCTCCCCGACCTTCACCGTCGCCGAAGGCGGCCCCGCCACGCTCGGCTTGCAACGGCAGTTCGAAGTCTCGGAACTGATCTCGCTCACCTCGCAGGTTGCCTACACCGTCAACCTGGTCGACAAAACCACCGGGACGAAACAGAAAGCGATCGCCGAGACGGTCGAAGGCGCCTCGGGATTCACCCCCAAAGCGGGACCGGTGTCGCTGGTCGCGGGCCACGGTTACCTGATCGAAGTCGACGCGACCTCGAAATCGAGCCTCGCCGGCATCGGGCTGTTCGGCAGCACCACCTTCCGGGTCGACAACGTCTTGCTGACCGGCTCCGGAGGCGGCGGCTCAGGTCCCGGGGCGACCGGCGGCAATGGCGGCGGCGGAGGCAACGGCGGAGAAGGCGAAGAAGGCGAGGCCGGTGGCTCGGGCGGCGTCTCCAGCGCCCGGCTCGAAAGCCTGATCAAGTCGAGCCTGATCGGCCCGGCAGTGCTGAAGGGCAACCGCCTCTCGGTCAAGGCCAAGTGCCCGGCCAAGATCGGCACCACCTGCACCCTCTCCATCCAAGGGCTCCTGAACCGCCACAAGCCGGCCACCGCGGGCCGCAAGGCCAAGGTTAAAAAGGGCAAGACGAAGAACTTCGTCCTCAAGGTCAAGCCCGCCGCCCGCAAGAAGGTGAAGGCGAAGAAGAAGCTCCTGTTCAAGGAGACGGTCAAGGCCGGCAAGGCCAAGGCGACCGTGTACAAGAGCCTGAAGCTGATCCGCAAGTAGCCGCCGAGCGGCCTACGCCACCGCCTGAGGCCGGGCGACGGGCTCCCCTTCGAGCGCGGGGGAGCCCTCGTCCGGGCCCACCTCGAGGTGGGGCTCGCGGTCGGCCTCCTCGTGGCGGCGGAGCGCCAGCCCGACGAAGGGGAAGACCAGGGTCGAGAGCATCGCCGCGCCGACCAGCCCGGCCGCGGTCGAGGCGCGCATGTGCCCGGTCTCGGTCGCCAGCGTCGTGATCGCGACGACCAGCGGCAGCTCGGTCGCGCAGTAGAAGGCGAGCGCGGCGCGGTCGCGCGCCCCCAGCACGCCGCGGTAGAGCAGCAGCGCCGGCGCCCCGCGGACGACCAGGAAGAGGGCGAAGAACAGCGCCAGCTTGCCGATCGCGCCGAGGCTGCCGAGCGCCGCGAGGTCGAACTCGATCCCGCTGGTGACGAAGAAGAAGGGGACGAAGAAGCCGAAGCCGACCGCGGTCAGCTTCGACTCGAAGACCTGCAGCTCATGGCCCTGCAGGGCGAGCCGCACGATCATCCCGGCGACGAAGCCGCCGAGCAGCAGGTCGAGGCCGAGCTTCGACGCGAGGAAGACGAGGCCGAAGACGAGCACGACGGTGAGCCGCACGGCGAGCTGGCTCGAGGCCTCGAAGGTGCGCTCGAGCAGCGGCCAGCCGCGCCACGCCCAGCGCATCGAACTGAGCGCCAGGACCAGCGCCAGGCCGACGAACGCGAGCAGGATCACGGACTCGTGCAGCGGATTCTGGGTCGAGAGGACCAGCGTCACCAGCAGGATCGGGCCGAACTCGCCCGCCCCGCCCGCCGCCAGCAGGTAGGTGCCGAAGCGGGTCTTCAGCTCGCCGCTGTCGCGGAGGATCGGGATCAGCGTGCCGATCGCCGTCGTCGCCATCGCCGAGCCGGTGTAGAGGAAGGAGAGGACGATCCCGGCCGCCGCGAGCAGCCCGCCGAGGCCGTAGGCGAGGGCCACCGAGAGCAGCCAGCCCCAGGTTCCGAGCTTCATCGGCTTGCCCTTGATCCGGTCGAAGTCGATCTCGTAGCCGGCGAAGAAGAAGAGCATCCCGAGGCCGAGGTTGGAGAAGAATTCGATGAAGCCGTCGGAGTGGGCGAGGCCGAGGACGTGCGGCCCGATCACGATTCCCAGCATCAGCTCGAGCACGACGACCGGCGGCGCCAGCCGTTTCGGGACGACCGCGACGGTGAGCGCGGCGACCGCCGCGACCATCACGATCGCGAAGAACGAACTGGTGTCGACGTCGATCACGGCAGCGCGATCCTACGTCCGCCGGTAGGGTTTGTCATGGACCGTGCTAGGCGGGGAATCAGCGGTGCCCTATAACCCGCAATCCGCTCTAGCGGGGCCGACTACCGTTCCGAGGGACTGACCGTCGGGGTCAGTGCGTCGTGGCGGCGTTGACGGCCGGGTCCCGCGCGACGTGGGCACGCGAACCAGGTCAGGTCCGGAAGGAAGCAGCCTTAAGCGGATGCCGCGGGTGCCGCGGGGAAGCCCGGCCCGAGCCATAAACGACGGACACGCCCGGTGATCACGTTTCGAAGGCGGGTGCACGGTCCATTTTCAGATGCCTGGCGCCTCGCCCTCACGGGAGGGGCGCCGCGGCTACTGGATCAACCGCGCTCCCAGCCGCGCCACCGCGACCCTCCAGGTGAGGGCGGCGAAGGCGACGAGAAAGGCGAAGCGCGCGAGGTCCCACGGTTCGAAGCCGAAGGCGCCGCCGCGGACCAATTCGACCAGCTGGTGGAGCGGATTTGCCTGCGCGATCACCTGGAAGAACTCGGGCAACCCGTTGATCGGGAAGAAGGTGCCGGCGACCAGGAAGAGCGGCGTGACGAAGAGCGCGGTCACGTAGTTGAACTGGTCGATCTTGGCGACGGTCGCCGCCATCGTGATGCCGAAGCCGGCGAAGCCGAGCGCGGTGAAGAAGGCGAAGATCGGGACCAACAGCATTCCCGGCGCCGGGTCGAGGCCCCAGAAGAAGGTGACGATCAGCGGCACGCAGCCGTAGACGGCCGAGCGCAGCGCGATCCAGAGCATCTCTGCGGTGACCAGCTCCTCGACGTCGACCGGCGCCGCGAGGATCGCTTCGTAGGTGTTCTGGAACCGATGCTTGACGAAGGTGCCGAACATCGCCGGGAGGGCGGAGGAGAAGATCACCGCGGTGGCGACCATCCCGGTGCCGACGAACTGGATGTAGGGGACTCCTTCGACTTCGTTGACCAACGTCGCGCTCAGGCCGAGGCCGAAGGCGAGCAGGTAGACGAGCGGTTCGAGCACGCTGGAGAAGGTGGTGCCGCGCCAGTAGGTGCGGAAGTTGGCGACCTCGCGGCTCATCACACCGGCGATCGCCGCTGGTTCGAGGCGCCTCATTCGGCCTCCTCCCCGGTGAGCAGGACGAAGACGTCCTCGAGGGTCGCCGCCCGCAGAACCGCGTCCGCGGGAATGACGCCATTGTTCGCCGACTCGGAGCCGACGATCGCGATCGCCGGCCCGGCGGGCCGCACCCGGAGGCCGGTCGATTCGGCTTCCGCCCGCAGCTCGGCGAGCCGTTCGGGCGCCGCGTAGACCTCGGCGGTCTGGCGACCGGCGTGCTCGCCGATCAACTGCGCCGGATGGCCGCGGGCGATCACCTTCCCCTGGTGCATCACCGCCACCTCGTCGGCAAGTCGCTCGGCCTCCTCGATGTAGTGGGTCGACATCAGGATCGTCGTCCCGCGTGCTTTCAGGTCGCCGATCAGCGTCCAGAGCTCGGTGCGGATCTGCGGGTCGAGGCCGACGGTCGGCTCGTCGAGCAGGACCAGCTTCGGCTCGTGGACGAGGCCGCGGGCGAGCAGCAACCGCCGCCGCATCCCGCCGGAGAGCTTCTCGACCGCGTCGCGGCGACGCTCGGTCAGGCGGGCGATCCGCAGGGAGCGGTCGACTGCCGCGGGAACGTCCTTGACCCGGTAGAGGCGCGCGTAGACCGCCAGGTTGTCCTCGACCGTCACGTCGATGTCGAGGTTGTCGAGCTGCGGCACCACGCCCATTTCGAGGCGGGCCGCCTTCGAGTCGCCGGGCAGCTCGTGGCCGAGCACCCGCAGCGTGCCGCGGTCGGCGATCGCCTGCCCGGTCAGCAGCCGCATCGTCGTCGACTTCCCCGCGCCGTTGGGCCCGAGCAGGCCGAGGCAGATCCCTTCCGGGACTTCGAGGTCGAGCCCGTCGACCGCGCGAATCGGCCCGAAGCTCTTCGTCACCCCCTGCAGCTCGATCGCGGCCATCCCCGGATCGTCTCAATTACATTGGGCGCGTGCTCGACGAGCGCTGGATCCGATCGCTGCACGTCAAGTCGATGCGGCGCGGCGACCTCCACGCGGAGCGAGAGCCGCACGTGCTCTTCCAGGCCTCGACGATCAGCGCCCTCCTCGATGCCTCCTACGACGGCGACCTGACGTTCGCCGAGCTCGGCGAACGCGGCGACATCGGGCTGGGGACGCTGAACGCGCTCGACGGCGAGATGATCGCGATCGACGGCGACTTCTTCCGGGCCGACGTGGACGGCGAGTTGACGCTGGTCGGGTCGGAGGAGCGGACGCCGTTCGCGGTGGTGACGCGGTTCGAACCGACGATCGAGGTCGAGCTCGCGCCGGACCTCGAGCACGAGGCGATCCTGAAGGCGCTCTACGCGGCGGCGCCGGACGATCCCTCCTTCGCGGTCCGTGTCGACGGCCGCTTCGCCACGGTGCGCGCGCGCTCGGTACCGCCCCAGGAGAAGCCTTACCGGCCCCTCGCCGAGGTCGTCGCCGAGCAGAACGTCTTCGAGCTCACCGACGTCGAGGGGTCGATGGTCGGCTTCTGCTTCCCCACCTGGGTCGAGGGGATCGAGGTGGCGGGCTGGCACCTCCACTTCGCCGACACGGCGCGGCGGCGGGGCGGCCACGTTCTGAGTTCGCGCGCGGCCGGGCCGCTGCGGGCGCGGATCGACCCCTCGAACGACCTTCAGGTCGAGCTGCCGCCCGCCGTCGAGCTCGGCGACCCGGACCTGGCGGCGGAGACCCACGCCGCGATCGACGCCGCCGAGCACGGCGGGTAGTTGGTCGCTGCCTCCCTGACCCGCCCCGGCCGGGGCGAGCGCGCCCGGCCCCACCTAAGGTCGGCTGGTTAGGTGGGGACGGGCGCGCCCGGGCGCCTGCGGCGCGACGGCCCCGGCACGGTCCCGCGCGCCTTCCGCGACCCCCGATGTTCATGGGCCGAAAAGCGCTCCATATCAGCGCTTTCCGGCCCATCAACCAGGCGGGCGCCCGGGGGCAGGTCGACTGCGCACGTAGGTGTGCCGACTGCACATGGGAGCGTCGACCGCCCAAGGAAGCGTGCCGCCTCTGCGCGGATCCCGGCGAAGGGCGCGCGCAGGCGTGCCGTCCACCCGCCTCGGCCCGGTCCCCGGGGTGCGTTCGCAGTTGGCGACACCATGT
>DASXMH010000099.1:0-31648 GCA_036495785.1 Solirubrobacterales bacterium | reverse complement strand
GCCGAGGTTCCTGAGCTGCCTGGATGCTTTGCCTCAGGCGACACTCTTGACGAGCTCTTCGAGTCCTTGCAGGAGGGCGTCGCGCTTCATCTGTCCGGCGGGGGCGAGCAGGATGGACCGATGCATGTTGCATCGGTAACGCTGACCGATCGTCCACTGACGACCGCCTGATCGGCTCGACGCCCTCCTGGGCTCAGCCGCCCGTATTCAGGTCGATCGCTGCGCGGACGAGGTCCTTCAAGGCCGACTCGTCGATCTCCTCGTCCTCGAGGATGTCGATCGCGCGGCGGGTGTTGCCCTCGAGGCTCGAGTTGAAGAGGCCCTTGGGGTCTTCGAGGGAGGCGCCCTTCGCGAAGGTCAGCTTCACGGCTTTCTTGTAGGTCTCGCCGATGCAGATGATCCCGTCGTGCTCCCAGACCGGGACGCCGCGCCATTTCCAGGTCTCCTCGACCTCGGGGTCGACCTCTTTGACGATCTCGCGCACGCGGGCGAGGGTGTCGCCCCGCCAGTCGCCCAGTTCCGCGATCCGCTCGTCGATCAGCTGCGAGGGGGAATCCGCCATGTTTGCCGTCCTTTCGTCGTGGCCAGATCGGTTGCTACCCGAGTATCTCTGCCGGCCGGAGCAATGGCGAAATCCTTTGTCTGTAGGGCGCCGCGAGGACCGAAGTGAGTTCGGGTACCGCATCGGCTCGATTTAGGGCACAATGCCCTCCACATAAATGGAATCGAGTGATCGAACTAGCCCAATGGGTAACGGAAGGCCTACCCGCTCCGAACGCGACAAGTCCACCGCGGCAACCGTGCTGGCGCATCCGCTGCGGGTGCGGATCCTGGAAATCTTGAACCAGTGCGACATGAGCCCGGTCGAGTTCTGTCGCGAAGGCTTCGCGCCCGAGGGCATGGAGGTGTCCCACGTCGCGTATCACTTCCGCGAGCTGGCGGAGTATGGCGCGCTCGCGGTCGCCGAGCAGAACCCGCGGCGGGGCTCGGTCGAACACGTATACCGCGGCCTCGGCCGCGCCTACTTCAACGATCTGCAGTGGAACGAGCTCGACTACGAGGAGCGGGTGAGGCTCAGCAAGACCATGGTCCAGGGGCTGATTGCGCGCATCGAAGGCGCGCTGATGACCGACACCTTCGACTCGCGGGTGAACCGGCACCTCACCTGGATCGCGATGCGCCTCGACGAGCAAGGCTGGAGCGAAATGACCACCGCCCTCACAGCCACCTTCGGCGAAATCGAACAGATCCGCGCCGACGCGGAAGCGCGCCTCGACCGCGACGGGGAGGATGGCATCCCCTCCACCTGCGGCATCCTCGGCTTCCCCTCGCCGCTCGGCGCGCAGCTGGCCCCGCCGTCGGTCAAGTAGCACGTAGGGTCCGCCGCGATGGGCGACGGCGACGCGCGAACCACTGAGCGGCTGCTGCTCCGGCCTCCCGGGCCCGGCGATGCGCACGCCTACCGCGCCCTGCTGATGCACCCGACGATCGGCGAGTGGCTGCGCCCGCCGCCGCTCGAGCCCTTCGAGCCCGACGACGGCGACGTCTGGCTCGACTCGGACCGGCGCCACTGGGAGCGCTTCGGCTTCGGACCGTGGGCGGTGGTCGAGCGAGGGAGCGGCGATTACCTCGGCCGGGTCGGGCTGCGCTGGAGCGAGATCGGCGATCGGGCCGGGGTCGAGGTGCTCTGGGCGATCGACCCGCGGCGCCACGGCAAGGGCTTCGCCGGCGAGGCGGCAGTCGCGGCGCTCGACCGCGCCGTCGACTCGGAGCTCGACGAGGTCTTCGCGATGATCCTGCCGAGCAACCTCGCCTCGCGGCGCGTTGCCGAGAAGATCGGGATGGAGCGCGACGGCAACGTCGACCACGCCGGCTTCGACCACCTCCTCTACCGCGCCGAACCGCGGCGAGGCGGCCTAGACTCGGGCCGATGAAGATCGGTCCGGAGGCATCCGCCGTCGTCGGCAACACGCCGATGGTGCTGCTCGAGCGTCTCGGCGACGGCCTCCACGGGCAGGTCTGCGCGAAGCTCGAGTACTTCAACCCCGGCGGCTCGGTCAAGGACCGGATCGGCGTGGCGATGATCGACGCGGCCGAAGAGGCGGGGGAGATCAAGCCGTGGCGCTCGCTGGTGGTCGAGCCGACCAGCGGCAACACCGGCATCGCCCTGGCGATGGTCTGCGCGGCGCGCGGCTACGAGCTGATCCTGACCCTGCCGGAAGGGATGAGCCGCGAGCGCAACAAGCTGCTGCGCGCCTACGGCGCCAAAGTGCGGGAGACGCCTAGCCTCGGCGGGATGAACGAGGCGGTCGCCCTGGCCGAGCAGATCCGCGATCAGCGCAAGGCTTTCATGCCGATGCAGTTCTCCAACCCGGCCAACGCGGAGGCGCACCGGCGCACGACGGCCGAGGAGATCTGGCGTGACACCGACGGGGAGGTCGGCGCCTTCGTCAGCGGGGTCGGCACCGGCGGCACGATAACCGGGGTGGGGCGGATGCTGAAGGAACGGGCGCCGGACACGCTCGTCATCGCGGTCGAGCCCGCCAGCTCGCCGGTCCTCTCCGGCGGCCAGCCCGGCCCGCACAAAATCCAGGGGATCGGCGCCGGGTTCGTCCCCGAGGTGCTCGACCGTTCGGTGATCGACGAGATCATCCCGGTCGGCGACGAGGACGCGCTGGAGACGGCGCGGCTCGCGACGAGCGCCGAGGGCGTCCTCGCGGGGATCTCCGCCGGCGCCAACATCCACGCGGCGCTGCAGGTGGCGGCGCGGCCGGAGATGGCGGGCAAGAGGGTCGTGACGATCGTCTGCGATTCAGGCGAGCGCTACATGTCCTTACCCTTCTTCGCACCATGAACAAGGGCGCCACCTCCTCCGCGCGCGGCGCGGCCGTGCTCATCATGACCGGCGATCTCACGCCCGCGCCTCCGCGTCCGGGGGTGCTTGGGCCATGTTGAGAAGGCTCGTCGCCGAGATCCGCGCCGACATCACCGCGGCGCGTGACCGCGACCCGGCCGCGCAGGGCGTTTCGAGCTTCGAGATCCTCACCAGCTGGGCGGGGGTGCAGGCGCTGCTCGCCCACCGGCTCGCGCACGCGCTGCGCGGCGCCGGGGTGCCGCTCCTGCCGCGGACGATCGCCTACCTGACCCGCGCCGTCACGGGAGTCGAGATCCACCCGGCGGCGGAGATCGGCAAGCGCTTCTTCATCGACCACGGCTCCGGCGTGGTGATCGGCGAGACGGCCAAGATCGGCGACTGCGTGACGCTCTACCAGGGGGTGACGCTGGGCGGCACCGGGTTCCAGCGCGGCAAGCGCCACCCGACCCTCGGCGACAACGTCACGGTCGGCTCGGGGGCGAAGCTCCTGGGGCCGATCGCGGTCGGCGACGGGGCGAAGATCGGCGCCAACACGGTGGTGGTCGAGGACGTGCCGCCAGGGGCGACGGTCGTGGGCAACCCGGGCCACCCGGTGCGGGTCGAAGGGCGCAAGCTGGAAGGGCCGGACGCCGACTGGATCCACCTGCCCGACCCGATCGCCGACGCGATCAAGGCCCTCTCGGAGCGGATCGCGGAGCTGGAAGCGCGGCTCGCCGAGGTCGACGGGGGCGAGACCGCCGCCCAGGCCAAGCGCGAGCAGCCGGGGATCAAGCCGCGCACCGGGCGTTCCTCGGCCGGCGGCTGACCGCATCTCGCTCTAAGCTGCCCGCGCTTGCCGAACCCAGCCCTGGACCGAAAGGAACCCTCGTGATCAAGCGCATTCTCGTCCCGCTTGCCGTCTTGGTGGTGGTGGCGCTCACGATCACCGCCTGCGGCGGCGGCAAGAGTGATGAAAGCAAGATCAGCGAAGTGATCGAAAAGGCGGCGACGACGACCGACCCGAGCAACTGCACCGGACTCGAGACGCAGCGCTTCAACGAACAGAACAACCAGGTGAAGGGGAAGGCTGCGACCAAGGCTTGCGAAGAACAGGCGGAAGCCGGCAAAGAACAGGCAGAAGGTGCCAAGGTCTCCAACGTCTCCGTCAACGACGAAAAGGCGACGGCCGAAGTCGAATTCGAAGGCGGCTCGCTCGGTTCGCAGGCGCTGGAAGTCGCGCTGGTGAAGGAGGAAGGCGACTGGAAGCTCGACCAGGTCGAAGGCTTCGCCAACTACGACGGCAAAGCGCTGGGCCAGGCGTTCGAAAAAGAGTTCGAAGAAAACCCGGAAGGCCTGAACAAGAGGCAGGCCACCTGCATCGCCGGCAAGATCGCCGGATCGAGCCAGGAAGAGGCCGAACAACTCTTCTTCAGCGGCTCCTCCGAACCGATCATCAAATTGGCCGAAGGCTGCGCCTGAGGCGGCGTGGGGGCGCCTCGCGGTGTCCTCGGTCGCTCGGCTCGGGTCACGCACCAACTAGTGCGCTCCCCTCGCCTCCCTTCCCTGCGTCCTTGCGAGGCTGGCCCACGCCGCCTCAGGCTGCGCTTAGGGACCGAGCGGCGATCCGGACGCTCGCTGAGTTGAGGGCGCCAGAGCGCCCTCAACTCAGCGTGTCCAGCCCCGCCGAGCCCCTGGCTATGCTCGACAGGTGAGTCTTCAGGCCGACCAAGATTCTTTCCTGGGCGGTGAGGGAACCGCCTTCGGCGCGCCGACCGAGGCCGGCGCCGACCGGGTCGAGCGCCTGCTCGCCGGCCTCAACCCACCGCAGCGGCAGGCGGTCGAGCACGGCGACGGGCCGCTCCTGGTGCTGGCGGGCGCGGGCTCGGGCAAGACCCGCGTCCTGACCCACCGGATCGCCTACCTGCTGGCGACCGACAGGGCCCGCCCCGGCGAGATCCTGGCGATCACCTTCACCAACAAGGCGGCGGCGGAGATGCGCGAGCGGGTCGGCAACCTGATCGGCCGCTCGGTGCGGGCGATGTGGGTGACCACCTTCCACTCCGCCTGCGCGCGGATGCTGCGCGTCGACGCCGAGCGGCTCGGCTACTCCAAAGGGTTCACGATCTACGACCAGGGCGACTCGCTGCGGATGGTCAAACGCTGCCTGGCCGAGCTCGGGGTCGACCCGAAACGCTACCCGCCGCGCGCCGTACAGGGAAAAATCTCCGGCGCCAAGAACCAGCTGATCGACCCTTCCGGCTACAGCGAAACGATGGTCGGCGGCTTCGATGAGGTCGTCGCCGAAATCTTCCCGCTCTACGAGAAGCGGATGCTCGAGGCCAACGCGATGGACTTCGACGACCTCCTGGTCCGCACCGTGAACGCCCTCGAGCTCTTCGAGGACGTCCGCGACCGCTGGCGCCGCACCTTCCGCCACGTCCTCGTCGACGAGTACCAGGACACCAACCACGCCCAGTACCGCCTGTTGCAGATACTCGCGAAAGAGCACGGCAATCTGATGGTGGTCGGGGACGAGGACCAGTCGGTCTACGGCTTCCGCCACGCCGACATTCGCAACATCCTCGACTTCGAGGCGGACTTCCCGGAAGCGGAGATGATCAAGCTCGAGCAGAACTATCGCTCGACGCAGACGATCCTCTCGGCGGCCAACGCGGTGGTGTCGCACAACCGGGAACGGCGGCCGAAGGAGCTGTGGACGGAGGTGGTCGGCGGCGACCCGGTGCAGCTTTATGAGCTGGGCGACGAACTGGAGGAGGCGCGCTGGGTGACCGGCGAGGTCGAGCGGCTGATCGAGGAGGAGGACGTCAAGCCCTCCGGGGTCGCGATCTTCTACCGGACCAACGCGATGAGCCGGGTGATCGAGGAGGCGCTCGAACGGTACCGGGTCGACTACCAGGTGATCGGCGGGACCAAATTCTTCGAACGGGCGGAGATCAAAGACGCGATCGCTTATCTGACCTTCCTCGTCAACCCGGCCGACCTGGTGTCGTTCGGGCGGATCGTCAACTCGCCGCGGCGGGGGATCGGCGACACGACCCAGGGCCGGCTCGCCGCCTACGCGAACACCGCGGGGCTGACGATCTGGGAGGTGATCGAACGGGCCGAGGAGGTGCCTGGGCTGAGCGGCGCGGCGATCAAGTCGGTCGGCCGCTTCTTCGAGACCATGGACGCGCTGAAAGACCGGGTCGAGGGCTCCTCGGTCCACGCGATCCTGGAGCGGGTGCTCAACGAGACCGGCTACCTCGAAGCGCTGGCGGCGGAGCGGACCGTCGAAGCCGAAGGGCGCGCCGAAAACCTCGAGGCCCTTTTGGAAGGCGCAGCCGACTTTGATCGGGAGCGCGAACTGGAGGGCGACAGCGAGGTCCCGGCGCTGGAGGAATACCTGCAGCGCAACGCGCTGCGCAGCGAGCAGGACGCGCTGGAGGGGGCCGAGCAGGAAAAGATCACGCTGATGACCCTGCATAACGCGAAGGGGCTCGAGTACGACACGGTCTTCATCATCGGCTGCGAGGACGGCGCCTTCCCGCACATGCGCTCGCTCGAAGAAGGCGGCGAAGAGGAGGAGCGGCGCCTCTGTTACGTCGGCATCACCCGCGCCGAACGGCGCCTCTACATGACCTGGGCGCGCGAACGGCGGCTCTTCGGGCGGGCCGAGCGCAACCTGCCCTCGCGCTTCATCGACGAGATCCCGGCCGAGTTGACCGAGCGCAGCTCCACCGCGGCCGGCACCGGGATGACCTGGGGCTCGACCGCCTACGGCGGCGGCTCGGGGTTCGGCGATGGCGACAGCTTCGGCGAACCGAGCCAGGCGCAGCCGGTCGATCCCGGCCCGGCGCTCGAGATGCGGATCGGCGACGACGTCGTCCACGCCTCCTTCGGCGATGGCGTGGTGACCGGGACCGAGCCGGGCGGGGTGGTCGTCGTCCGCTTCTCCGACGACGGCAAGGAGCGCAAGCTGATGGCCGACTACGCACCGATCAGGAAGCGCTAGCGATGGCCGCCCGGATCATCGACGGCAAAGCGGTCGCGGCGGCGGTCAAAGAGCGGGTCATGGTCGACGTCGCCGACTTCGAGGTGGAGTTCGGGCGCACGCCGGTGCTGGCGACGGTCCTGGTCGGCGAGGACCCCGCCTCCCAGGTCTACATCGCGGGCAAGCGCAAAGCCTCCGGCGAGGCTGGAATCCGCTCGGTCCACCACGAACTGGAGGCCTCGACCCGCCAGGAGGAGCTGGAGCAACTGGTCGCCGACTTGAACGCCGACGACGACGTCGACGGCATCCTCGTGCAGCTGCCGCTGCCCGCGCACCTCGACCCGGACCGCGTGGTGGCGACGATCGACCCGGCCAAGGACGTCGATGGGCTGACTCCCGTGAACGCCGGCCTACTCGCCCACGGCACCCCGGGGCTCGTCTCCTGCACGCCGCTCGGGGTGATCGAACTGCTCGCCCACGAGGGGGTCGAGCTGGAGGGCGCCGAGGCGGTGGTGGTCGGCCGCTCGAAGCTGGTCGGCGTGCCGGTCGCGCGGCTTCTCCTGATGGAGAACGCGACGGTGACGATGGCCCACTCGCGGACGATCGAACTCGACGCCGTCTGCGCCCGGGCCGATGTCCTGGTCGCCGCGGTCGGCGTGCCGCGGCTGCTCGGCAAGGCGGCGATCAAGCCTGGCGCGGTGGTGATCGACGTCGGCATCAACCGCCTCGACGAGGGCTTGATCGGCGACGTCGACTTCGACGCGGCCTCCGCGGTCGCCTCGGCGATCACCCCGGTCCCGGGCGGCGTCGGCCCGATGACGATCGCGATGCTCCTCCACAACACCCTGCAGGCGGGCCGGGGGCGGATGGCGGCGCGCTCGTGAAGGCGCGGCGCGGACCGCGCTCCGGAGAAGCGATCGCCCTGGTGGCCGCGATCCTGCTCTTCGTCCTGATGTTCCTCGACTGGTTCGGCGAAGCGAGCAAGTCGAGCGGCGAACCGCTCGGCGGCGTGGTCAGCGGGGCGGTTGGCGGCAATGCCTGGCAGACGCTGGAAGTGATCCCGCTCTTTCTGATGCTGGCGATCGTCGTCGCGGTCGGCGCGGCGCTCCTGCGGGTCAGCGGCTCCGACTGGAAGCCCGCGATCCCGCCTGCCGCCGCGGTCTGCGTACTCGGGGTCCTCGCCGCGGTGCTGATCCTGATACGGATCATCTCCCCGCCCGGCCCCGACGGGGCGCTGGCGGGCATCGCGGTCGAAGTGACCCTCAAGCTCCCCGTCTTCCTCGCCCTCGCCGCCGCGCTGGGCATTGCCTACGGCGGTTGGCGGGCGATGGGCGAGGAAGGGGCCTCGTTCGCGTCGATCGGCAGGAAGCTGGAGTCGCCACAGCGTCCGAAGCGGTCGAAATCCGCGACGAACGGCAAGCCCGCCCGCCGCGCCAAGCCATGATCGCGCCCGTCCCCACCAAGCTCGGCTGGTTAGGTGCGGACGGGCGCGCCCGGGCGCCCGCGGCGTGACGGCCCCGGCACGGTCCCATGTGGCCTTCCGCGGCACGCCGATGTTGATGGGCCGAAAACTCAAGACATGCTTGAGTTTTCGGCCCATCAACCAGGCGGGCGCACGGAGGCAGGTCGACCGCGCAGGAAGCGTGTCCATTCCGCACGGACGCGTGCAAGGAAGCGTGCCGCCTCCCGCGCGCTTCCCGGCGAAGGGCGCACGTAGGCGCGCCGTCCACCCGCCCGGCCCGGTCCCCCCGGAGCGCGTTCGCAGTTGGCGACATCATTTGTCGTTAGGTGCGAACGCACCGCTGGGGCCTCCGAGTGAGTTCGCAGTTGGCGCCACATATTGGCGTGAAGTGCGAACGCACCGCTGGGGCCTCCGAGTGAGTTCGCAGTTGGCGCCACATATTGGCGTTAAGTGCGAACGCACCGGCCGCGCCCTCGGCCATCGATGTGAGTTCGCAGTTATCTGCGGTATGCGACGAGAACTGCGAACTCATCGTGGGGGGCGTGACCGAAGCGTCCCCGGATCGTCGCCGGACACGCGCAAGGCGCGCCCATCCCCACCTAACCAGCCGAACTTAGGTGAGGATGGGCGCGCCGGGCCTCCCTGGCCGGGCAACCGTCCTCGATCACGGCACCTAGAATCGGTGCCGTGATCGATCGCGAGCAGGTACTTCACGTCGCCCGACTGGCGCGGCTGCGCCTCGACGACGCCGAGGTCGAGACGATGGCGGGGGAGCTGTCGGGGATCCTCGAGCACGTCGACCGGATCGCCGACCTCGACCTCGAGGGGGTCGAGCCGACCTCGCACGTCGTCCACCTGGAGAACGTGCTGCGCGCCGACCGTCCCTGGACGAGCCTGCCGCCCGCGGTGGCGCTCGCCTCCGCGCCGGAGCCGTTCGACGGCGCCTTCCGCGTCCCCTCGCCGCAGGCCGACGCCGACTGATGTCCGACCTGCTCGACCTGACCGTCGCGGAAGCGGCGGCGAAGATCGCCGCGGGCGAGGTCTCGGCCGAGGAGTACGGCGACGCCTGGCGTGCCGCCGCGGCGACCGACGACCTGAACGCCTACCTCTGGACAGCCGACCACGCGTCCTCGCTCGAACCCGACTGGAAGGGCGCCGGCGAAAGCGCTCCGGCCGGCGAGGGCGAGGCAACGCCGTACGGCTCGAACGCCCCCGCGCCCGCCGACTCCGGCCCGCTGGCCGGGGTGCCGATCGCGGTCAAGGACATCTTCACCACCCAGGGCATCCCGACCACGGCCGGCTCGAGGATCCTCGAGGGCTACCGCCCGCCCTACACCGCCACCGCCGTCCGCAAGCTGGCCGCGGCCGGCGCCCAGGTGCTCGGCAAGACCAACATGGACGAGTTCGCGATGGGCTCCTCGAACGAGAACTCGGGCTACGGGCCGGTCCTCAACCCCTGGGACCGCGGCCGCGTTCCCGGCGGCTCCTCGGGCGGCTCGGCGGCGGCCGTCGCGGGCGGGCTCGCCCCGGCGGCGCTCGGCACCGACACCGGCGGCTCGATCCGCCAGCCCGCCTCGCTCTGCGGCATCGTCGGCCTGAAGCCGACCTACGGCGCGATCTCGCGTTTCGGGATGATCGCCTTCGCCTCCTCGCTCGACCAGTGCGGGCCGCTGACCCGCGACGTCGCCGACGCGGCGCTGCTCCTCGGCGTGCTGGAGGGTAAGGACCCGCTCGACTCGACCTCGGTCGGGCTCGACGCCGGCGTCAGCCTGCCGACCCGTGAGGACCTCGCGGGCCTGCGCTTCGGCGTCCCCAAGGAGATCGGCGCGGCGGCGCTCGACCCCGGCGTCCGCGCCGTGTTCGAGGCGACGATCGCGCGGATCGAGGAGCTCGGCGGCGCGGTCGCCGAGGTCGCCCTGCCGCACGCCGAGCACGGCATTTCGGCCTACTACGTGATCGCCCCGGCCGAGGCGTCCTCGAACCTCGCCCGCTACGACGGCGTCCGCTACGGGATGCGCGTGAACGGCGACGAGGACCTGATCGAGATGTACGAGTCGACCCGCTCGCAGGGTTTCGGCGCCGAGGTGAAGCGGCGGATCATGCTCGGCACCTACGCGCTCTCCTCCGGCTACTACGAGGCCTACTACGGCCAGGCGCAGAAGGTGCGCACCCGGATCGCCGGGGACTTCGACGCCGCCTTCGAGGACGTCGACTTCGTCGTCACCCCGACCTCGCCTTCGGTGGCGTTCGGGCTGGGGGAGAAGACGGCCGACCCGCTGGCGATGTACCTCAACGACTTCTTCACCGTGCCGATGAGCCTCGCCGGCATCCCGGCGATCTCGATCCCGGCCGGGCTGGCCGCCCCTGAGGGAGCCGGCGACGGCGCCGCGCCGATGCCGGTCGGCTTCCAGATCGCCGCGCCCGCCTTCGGCGAGCAGAAGCTGCTGGAGGCCGCGCACGCGCTCGAGGGCGCGCTCGGCTTCGCCGCCGCGGCCGGCGACGCCGTCCCCTGGAAGGGAGGCGCTCGTGCCTGAGCTGGAGGCGGTGATCGGGCTCGAGATCCACGTCCAGCTCTCGACCCGGTCGAAGATGTTCTGCGGCTGCGAAGTCAGCTTCGGCGACGAGCCGAACACGCACACCTGCCCGATCTGCCTCGCCCACCCGGGTGTCCTGCCGGTGCCCAACGAGGAGGCGATCCGCTCGGCGCTGAAGATCGGCATGGCCCTCGACTGCGAGATCGCGCCGCGCTCGATCTTCCACCGCAAGAACTACTTCTATCCCGACAACCCGAAGGCCTACCAGATCAGCCAGTACGACATTCCGATCTGCGGGCCCGGCAGGCTTGGCGACATCCGCATCACCCGCGCCCACCTCGAGGAGGACGCGGCAAAGACGATCCACGTCGGCGAGTCGGGGCGGATCCACGGCTCCGCCGCCTCGCTGGTCGACTTCAACCGCGGCGGCACGCCGCTGGTCGAGATCGTCACCGAGCCGGACCTGCGCGGCGCCGCCGAAGCGGCCGACTGGGCGCGTCTGCTGCGCGAGACGGTGCGCCAACTCGGCGTCTCCGACGTGAACATGGAGGAGGGGAGCCTGCGGGTCGACGCCAACGTCTCGGTGCGGCCGGCGGGCTCGAGCGAGCTCGGCACCAAGACCGAGCTGAAGAACATGAACAGCTTTCGCTTCCTCCAGCGGGGGATCGAAGCCGAGCTGGAGCGCCAGCGCGAGGTGATCGGCGCGGGGGGGACGGTCGAACAGGAGACCCTCCACTTCGATCCGGCGACAGGCGACCTCACCTCCTTGCGCTCGAAGGAGGAAGCGCATGACTACCGCTATTTCCCGGAGCCCGACCTGGTCGCGATCGCGCCGACCCAGGCGATGCTGGCCGAGGCGCGCGAGTCGCTGCCGGAGCTACCCGCCGCGCGGATCGCCCGTTACGAAGGCGAGCTGCGGCTGGACCCCGAGCAGGCCAAGCGATTCGCCGCCGAGCCGGACCTGAGCGATTACTTCGAGGCGGTTCTCGACGCCGCTGGAGCGGGCGCGGGGCCGGGACCGGACGGCATCGAGCCGCGCGTCATCGCGAACTGGGTAAGCGGCGACCTGATCGCAGCTTTGCGCGCGGCCGACAAGGCCGACGAGGACTTCCGCGACCCGACCGTCCCGCCGGCCGCGCTCGCCGCGCTCGCCAAGCTGGTGGCCGCAAAGACGATCTCGCACGGCAGCGGCCGCAAGGTGCTCACCGTTCTGGTCGAGCAGGGCGGCGACCCGCAGGAGATCATCGAGCGCGAAGGACTCGCCCAGATGGGGGGAAGTGACGGCGAGCTGGCGGGCATCGTCGCCGCCGCGATCGAGGCCGACCCGGCCGCCGCCGAGCAGATCCGCTCGGGCAACGGCAAGGCGATCGGCGCGATAGTCGGCGCTGTGATGCGGGAGACGAAGGGCCGGGCCGACGGCGGCGAGGTCAACCGCCTCATCCGCGAGCAGCTCGGCCTCTGAAAATCGCCGCGTTTGCGGCGGTCTCTGTGACGGACAGCACTTTGTAACACGCTGTTACAAGCTGCTAGCTTCAGGCGATGGCCTAGAACGTCGTCATCGCCGGGGGTGGATTCGGTGGACTCGCCGCGGCCCGCGAGCTGGAGCGCAAGATGCCGAAGCAGTCGGCGCGGCTGATGATGGTCAACGAGACCAACTTCTCGCTCTACACGCCGTTCCTGCCGGAGGCCGCCGCCGGGACGCTCGAGCCGCGCCACGTGGTGACGCCGCTCCGCGACATCCTCAAGCGCACCTACATCCGGCTCGGCGAGATCGTCGGCCACGACCCGGCCGCCAAGACGGTCGAGCTGAGGGCGAAAAGCAACGGCATCGAGACGATCCCCTATGACCAGCTGCTGCTGGCGCTGGGTTCGGTGTCGCGGACGCTGCCGATCCCCGGGCTGACCGAGCACGCGGTCGGCTTCAAGGGCCTCGCCGACGCGATCTACCTGCGCAACCGGATCGTCGAGAACCTCGAGGAAGCCAACGCGACGCAGGATCACCAGCGGCGCGAGGAACTGCTCACCTTCGTCTTCATCGGCGGCGGCTACGCGGGCCTCGAGGCGCTCGCCGAGCTGCAGGACTTCGCCGCCGACGCGATGGACAGCTACCCGCGCGCCCGCCTGCACGGGATGCGCTGGATCCTGGTCGAGGCGGCGCCGCGGGTGCTGCCGGAGATCGACCAGGAGCTGGCCGACTACGCCCTGCGCGAGCTGCGCGGCCGCGGGATCGACATCAAGCTGGAGACGCAGCTGAAAGAGGTCGGGCCGACCTCGGTGACGCTCTCGACCGGCGAGGTGGTGCCGACCACGACCGTCGTCTGGACCGCGGGCGTCGCCCCGGCGCCGGTGCTCAAGGACCTGAACGTGCCGCTCGACGAGCGCGGCCGGGTGCCGGTCGACGAGTACCTGCGGGTGCAGGGCCTCGACTCGGTCTGGGCGATCGGCGACTGCGCCGCCGCCCCCGACCCGCGCGGCGGCACCACGCCCCCGACCGCCCAGCACTCGGTTCGCCAGGGCCCGGTCGCGGCACGCAACATCGCCGCCGAACTGGGGATCGGCGCGGCGGAGCCCTTCGAGTACCGCAGCAAGGCGTCGTTCGTGAACCTCGGCCGCTACAAGGCGGTCGGTCGGATCGGCGAGCGCAAATTCCGCGGCTTCCCGGCTTGGTTCCTCGCCCGCAGTTACCACATGAGCCAGATCCCGGGCTATTCGCGCAAGGCCCACGCGGTCCTCGACTGGACGGCGAGCATGCCGTTCAAGCGGGACATCGCAGAGCTCGGCTCGACCCGCCAGCCGAAACGCCTCGGCTAGAACCCGAACCGCCACAATAGGGCGATGGGCCTCCAGTACCTCGTCATCGTCTTCTTCTTCGGCCTCGCCACCGGCATCATCGGCAAGGGCAAGGGCAGTTCCTTCTGGATCTGGTTCCTGGTCGGTGCGGTGCTGCCGATCCTCGGCCTTGTCGCCGTCGTCCTCTCCCGCCGCGAGAAGGACGAACCGGAACGCCAGTGCCCGCAGTGCCTGAAGGCGGTGAAGCTCTACGTCCAGGTCTGCCCCCGCTGCGGCACCGAGCTCTACCTGCCCGACCCGCGCGCGGTGCGCCACCCCGGGGTCCGCGGCTAGGTGACTGGTTCCCGGCGACCCGACCGCCCGCCCCGCCGTCCGGCCGGCGCGTGCGCGCCCGTCCCCACCTAGCTTCGGCTGGTTAGGTGGGGACGGGCGCGCCTTGGCGCCTGCAACGTGACGGTCCCCGGCACGGTCCCGCGTGCCTTCCGCGGCCGCTCTCCGTTGATGGGCCGAAACTCAAGCATGTCTTGAGTTTTCGGCCAATCAACGACGCAGGCACGGAAGCAGGTCGACTGCGCGCGTGGGTGTGCCGACCGCGCAAGGAAGCGTGTCGCATCCCGCGCGCTTCCCGGCGACGGTCGCACGCAGGCGTGCCGTCCACGCGCCCCGGCCCGGTCCCCCCGGAGGGCGTTCGCAGTTAGCGACATCATTTGTCGTTAGGTGCGAACGCACCGCTGGGGCCTCAGAGTGAGTTCGCAGTTGGCGCCACATATTGGCGTTAAGTGCGAACGCACCGGACGCGCCTTATGGTGAGTTCGCAGTTGACGACGCTATGTGTCGCTAACTGCGAACGCGCTGGCTGGGGCCTCGGGGTGAGTTCGCAGTTATCTGCGCTATGCGACGAGAACTGCGAACTCATCGTGAGGGGCGTGACCGAAGCGTCCCCGGACCATCGCCGGACACGCGCAAGGCGCGCCCATCCCCACCTAAACAGCCGAACTTAGGTGGGGATGGGCGCGCCGGGAGTGGAATCGCGCGGCTAACGCAGCCAGGTGCGGACGATCGCGTTGGCGAAGCCGAGGCCGTAGCGCACCACGGCGGGCTTCTTCGAGTGCCCGTGGAGGCGCTGTTCGACCGTGATCGGCACCTCCCTGGCGGGGATGCCGCGCTTGATCGCCTCGATCATGAACTCGGAGGTGTGGAACTGCTCCTGGCGCAGGACGAGCTGCGGCAGGACGGTGGTGCGGACGGCGCGGTAGCCGTTCGAGCAGTCGGTGACGTGGGTGCGGGTGATGAAGGAGACGAGGCGGTTGAAGAAGACGATCACCAGCTCGCGGGCGAAGTGGTTGCGGTCGGCGTGGCCGAGGACGCGGGAGCCGTGGGCGACGTCGACTTCGCCGCTCAGCACCGGTTCGACCACGCGCGGTATCTCCGAGGGGAGGTGCTGGCCGTCGGCGTCCAGCGTGACGACGATCAGGGCGCCCGATTCGACCATCAGCCGATAGCCAGTGCGGAGCGCCGCGCCGCCGCCGCGGTTGGTGACGTGGCGGGCGACCAGGGCGCCGTGCTCGGCGGCGACGTCGCCGGTGCCGTCGCGCGAGCCGTCGTCGACGACCAGGACCTCGGTGCGCACGCCGCAGACCTCGGCGGGCATTCCGTCGAGCACGTGACCGATGTTGTCGGCCTCGTTGTAGGCGGGGATCAGGATCGCGATCTTGTCCTTGAAGCGGGCGGGCAGGCCGGCCTGGCGGAACTCTTCCCAGGCGAGGCCCTCGAGCGCCGCCGAGAGCTGGCGCGAGTTGCGCGCCCCGACCGCGAGCGCCCGCAGGCAGATGATGAAGAGGACGAAGATCGCGAAGACGGCGAGGCCGAGAATCCGCCCGCCGTTGCCCTTTTCGAAGGAGAAGGCGGAGAGCAGGCCGTTGACGACTTCGGTGCCGGTGACGATCGCCAGCGCGATCCCGGCCAGCAGCAGCAGCAGCACGTCGGCGTTGCGCAGCTGGTGGCGGCGGACGATCGCGTAGACGACGAGGATCAGCGCCACCGCCAGGCCGACGGCGCGCAACGCCGTCAGTTCGGCCGGGAATATGCCTGCTAGTGCGACCATTTCCGGCCTGAGGATAGGGCCGAGGCGGCCGTCGAGACGGCCAGCCCGGCGAGCGGGAAGATCAGCGTCATCAGGATCTCGTTGCGCCGCGGGGCGGCGAGGCTGGCGGCGCCGACGATGGTGACGAGGACGATCGGGGCGGCGAGGCAGAGCGTCTCCCACCATCGGCGGCGGAAGCCGAGCAGGACGAGGCCCACGATCCCGAGCAGCACCAGGGCGATCTGGATCGCCCTGCCGAGCGTCGTCGACATGAATTCGCCGACCCCGCTCGACCACATCCGCCCGACCTTTCGCAGCGTCATCCCGACGTAGCCGAGCGGGTGTTCGCCGAAGTACTTGGAGAAGTTCTCCTTGCCGATCTTGCCGAGGGCCGAGTCGCGCGGCAGTTCGGGGTAGCGGTCGGCGACCTGGTTGAAGAGCGGGGTGGGGTTCACTTCGTTCAGCGCCTGGGAGTCGGCGGGCAGGCTCTTGCCGGTCTCGCGCTTGTAGAGGATCGCCTTGACCCGCGCGTATTCGCCGTCGGCGGGGTAGAAGGTGCCGACGTAGAGAGCCTTGCCGCCGCCGGTCGAGATCGGCACCAGGCGTTCGAGCACGACGATGTTGCGGATCGTCCAGGGCACGATCGGCAGCAGCAGCGCGGCCAGCATCAGGCCGACCGCGGCGCCGCCGAGCCGCCACTCGCGTTCCCAGGCCCAGCGGACCGCGGCGAAGACGACGAAGGCACCGGCGACGAGCGTGTACTCGGGGCGGAACATCGCGGTGATGCCGAAGAGGAAGCCGGGGAGGAGCCAGATCCAGGGGCTGCCCCGGCGCCCGTCCGCGCCCGCCGCGGTGCGGTCCCAGGCCCTTAAGAAGGCGAGGATCGCGGCGGGGAGAGAGAGCATGGTCGGCGGCTCGCTCATGATCTCGCCGACGCTGTGGATGAAGGGCGGGTAGATCGCCACGCCGAGCGCAGCGAGGAGCGCCGGCCAGCGGCCGCCGAGGCGCCATCCGAGGAAGAAGACGACGAGGATCGTCCCCACGCCCAGCAGCGCCTCGAGGATGCGGATCGAGCCTTCGCGGGGACCGCCGGTGACGACGAAGAGGCCCGCGTAGAGCCAGGGGGCGCCCGGCGACCAGTCGCTCGAGGCTTCGCTCTTGAATTCGGGGCCGCCGTAGCTGCCTTCCTCGTAGAGCGACTTGGCGAGCGCGTAGTAGGCGTGCGAGTCGTCGGCCGGGTCGGCGACGGGGTGGACGACGGCGACCGCGCGGAGGGTCAGCCCGAGGGCCGCGATCAGCGCCAGCGCGATCAGCGTGCGCCGCCCGTAGCGGGCGGCGAGCGAGGTGGACCAATTGCGGAGGGACGTCAAGGGCGCCGGTCAGGCTACTGGGGCGCAGGCAGGAAACCTGTCCGTCGCGGTTGAACTTTCTGGTCTGTGGCCGATCTGTAAGGGAGGCCCGCACCGTGCGGGCCGGAAATCGCCACCGGAAAGGAACCTTATGAAGCGCATCTCCCTTGTCCTCGCGGGCGGACTCGCCTGCCTCCTGCTCGCCGCGGTCGGCACCGCTGCGGCCATGCCCACCGAAGGCATCGTCAACACCTCCTGCAGCACGACCTCCAACAACGTCGCCGGCCGCAAGCTCACCGCCACGGTGACCGGCAAGAACGTCGCCCCGTCGCAGATGAAATACGCGGAATGCAAGATCGTGAAGCGGGTTCTGAACATGGTGATCAAGAACGAAGTTGAGAAGCCGACGGTGATCGAAGGATTCCGGATCACCCCCAAGATCGTCTCCAAGGCTCCGACCGTCGTCAGCTACGCGGGCCTCTTCCGCGGCGCCGACACGGCAACGGAAATCCGCCTGAAGTTCAAGATCGAATACGCGAACAACTAGTCAAGGACATCTACATCCCATGAAGCGCATCTCTCTGATCCTGGCCGGCGCCGTCGCCTGCCTCCTGCTCGCCTCGGTCGGCATCGCCGGTGCCGTGGGCGCACCGGTGGAACCGGAAACCCCGAAGATCAACACGACCTGCACCACGACCTCGAAAAACGTGACGACCAAGAACGTCGTGATCACGGTCGCCGGCAAGAACGTCGCCAAGTCGCAGAAGAAGTTCGCCGAATGCCCGATCGTCAAGAGGGTCGCGAACAAGATGCTCTCGCTGCGGATCGAGGAGCCGAAGGTGTTCGAAGGCTTCCGCTGCACGCCGACCGTCGTCTCGACCGAACCGGACGTCGCCAACTACAAGTGCCTCTTCCGCGGCGCCGACACGTCGACCGAAATCCGCCTCAAGTTCACCGCGCATTACGACATGGACTGAGGTGTCCGCACCGAAGCACATCGCAATCGTCGCCGTGGTCGCCGCCACGGGCCTGTTATCGGCCCTGGGCGGCACCGCGGCGGCGAACGGCGGCTCCGGCAGCGCCACCGCCTGCTCGGCGACCTCGAAGAAGGTCGTTGGTGGGAAGTTCCTTGTCAACCTGACGATGAGTAACGTCGACCCGTCCCAGGCGCAGTTCGCGACCTGCGCCCACGCCAGGAAAGTCGCGGGCCGGGCCGCCTCGATGGAACTGAAGACGACGACCGCGGCGGTCGTCGAGGGGTTCAGCTGCTCGGACTTCGTCCTGAAGAGCAAGCCGCCGAAATTCACGTACGACTGTCACTTTCAGGGCGTCGACACCGCAACCGAAATCGATCTCCGCTTCAGGGTCGCCTACGTCAAGGAACAGGTGCGGCGGAGCGTCGGCGGGAGGTGAGCCAGACGGTCGCCGTGCCGGCGCAGGCGGCGAGGAGGGGGATCAGGACGAGGACGCGGCGGGGTGAGGCGACCAGCAGGGCGCTGATCAGGGTGATCGCGAGGAAGACGGCGCCGATCAGGAGCGCCTCCCAGCGCCTGAGCCAGGCGAGCAGGCCGAGGCCGAGCAGGCCGAGGCCGAGGAGTGCCCAGTGGAGCGCCTCCCAGACCGGCTCGCGCATCACCGCACGGGGGCCGTGGGACCAGATCCGGCCGATCTTGGTGGCGACGAAGGAGATGTATTCGCCGGTGTGTTCCGTGATGTCGTCGGAGAGCTGTTCCTTGCCCATCTTCGAGAGGGCCTGGTCGGGTTCCAGTTCCGGATAGGTGTGTTCGCCGAGCCGGGCGAGGATCTGCTCCAGCCGTAGGTTTTCCACCGCGTGGGGGCCGAAGAGCTCGGGGTGTTCGGCGAGCACCGCGGCGCCGACCTTTTCCGGGTTGCCGTCCGAGGGCAGGTAGGTCCCCGCGTAAAGGACCTGGCCGCCACCGGTGGAGACCGTGACGAAGCGATGGAGGGCAAACGCGTTGCGGATGGTCCACGGCGCGACCACGACGACGATCCCCAAGGCGACGACCGCGGCCGCGACCAGCGCCCGCCGCCAGCCCCGCCAGGTGCGTTCGCGGTTCTCGTCGCTATCCGACGATTTCTGCGAACGCGACGCGAAGCGCTCATGGAGGAGGACGAGGACAGCGAGGCCAAGGCCAACGGCCAGGTACTCGGGGCGGACCAGGGCGAGGGCGCCGAGGGTCAGCCCGGGGATGAGCCAGCGCCAGGGCGAGTCGCCGTCCCCGGCCCAGAGGATTCCGAGGACGGCGCCGGCGAGCAGCGTCGCCGCGAGCGGCTCCGTCATCAGCATCCCCGTGTACTCGATCGTCGCCGGGTAGATCGCCACCGCGAGCGCCGCGATCAGGCCCGCCACGAAGGCGCGCCCGCCAACCCTTTGTCCTTGGTCACCCAGAGGGTTACAAAGGACAACGGGCTTCGAGGCTTGTTGCCTTTGGTCGCCCTCTGGGCTACCAACGACGACGGGTTGGGCGAGGCGGCGGGCGAGGAGGTAGGCGAAGAGTGGGGCGAGGGCTCCGATCAGCGCGAGCACGATGCGGGCGAGGCGTTCGTGGATCCCCCCGGTCACCTTGTAGACGCCCGCGACGAACAGGGGCAGGCCGGGGGAGTAGTCGGTGCTCGGCTGGGTCGCTTTGGCGCCGACCGTGAAGCCGTGGCCTTGGTCGAGGTTGCGGGCGATCGCGGCGTAGGCGGTGGCGTCGAAGACCGGCACGCGGCCGTCCCAGGCTTCCCCGACCCGCAGGCCGAGGCCCAGCAGCAGGATCGCGGCCAACGCCGCGATGCCCAGTCTGCCGCCGTTTCGCGCCGCAACCCGGTTTGGCATCGGGACGATTCAACTAACCTTGCCGGTCATGCGAATCCTCATCCTCGGTGGCGACGGCTACCTCGGCTGGCCGACGGCACTTCGTTTCTCCGCAGGGGAGGACGAGGTCGCGGTCGTCGACAACTTCAACCGCCGGCGCTGGGTCGAGGGCGCGGGCTCCAACTCGCTGACCCCGATCGCCGATCTGGACACCCGGATCGCGACCTGGGAGGAGATCTCCGGCAAGCGCATCGCCTCCTACGTCGGTCCGATCGAGGACGGCGACTTCATCGACGGCGTGGTCGCCGAGTTCCTCCCCGACGCGGTCGTCCACTACGGCCAGCAGGCCTCGGCGCCCTACTCGATGATCAGCCGCCAGACCGCGGTCGAGACCCAGTACGCGAACACGATCGGCAACCTCAATCTGCTCTTCGCGCTGCGCGATCACGTGCCCGAGGCGCACCTGGTGAAGCTCGGGACGATGGGCGAGTACGGCCAGCCCAACATCGACATCGAGGAGGGCTATATCGAGATCTCCCACAAGGGGAGGTCCGACACGCTGCCGTTCCCGAAGCTCCCGGGCTCGCTCTACCACTGCTCGAAGGTCCACGACTCGACCAACATCCACTTCGCCTGCCGCACCTGGGGCCTCCGCGCGACGGACCTGAACCAGGGCGTCGTCTACGGGATCGAGACCGAGGAGACCGCCAGGGACGAGCGGCTGATCACGCGCTTCGATTACGACGAGCTCTTCGGCACGGTTCTGAACCGTTTCTGCCTGCAGGCCGTGATCGGTCATCCACTGACCGTCTACGGGGAAGGCAACCAGACGCGCAGCTTCCTCAACATTCGCGACACGCTCGCCTGCGTTGAGATCGCCGTCAAGAACCCCGCCGCCGAAGGCGAGTTCCGGGTCTTCAACCAGTTCACCGAGCAGTTCTCGGTGATGCAGCTGGCCGAATTGGTCAAGGAGGCGGGCGCGCACCTCGGCTACGAGGTGGAGATCCAGCACTACGACAATCCGCGCGTCGAGAAGGAAGAGCACTACTACAACGCGGTCAACTCGAACCTGCTCGACCTGGGCCTCCAGCCGCGGCTCCTGGGCGAGGAGCTGGTCGAGTCGATCCTCGGGATCCTCGACCGCTACAAGGGCCGCGCCGCCGAGGGCGCGATCGACCCCCGCACCCGCTGGAACCCCGGCCGCCCGGCGCCCGCGCAAGCCTGACGAAGCTCGCGCCGGCGCCGCGCCAACCCTGACGAACCCCAGTCCCGGCCGGTGACGTCGGGGTCGAGAGACACCCGAACGAACCTCCATGATGTTCGTGAGGGAGGGTGTCCCTCGACCCCGACACCCACCTACCCACTGGTAGACTCGCCGGTCCTATGAGGGCCGCCGACGCACTGATGGAATCGCTCAAGGCCGAGGGCGTGAAGAACGTCTTCGGGATTCCTGGTGGGGCCAACCTGCCGATGTACGACGCGGTCGTCGACGCCGACTTCCGCCACGTGCAGACCCGCCACGAGCAGGGCGCCGGGCACGCCGCCGAGGGCTACGCCAAGGCGAGCGGCAAAGTCGGGGTCGCCTTCGCCACCTCCGGTCCGGGCGCGACCAACCTGATCACCGCGATCGCCGACGCGATGCTCGACTCGGTGCCGACCGTCTTCGTCACCGGCCAGGTGAAAACCGAGCTGATCGGTACCGACGGCTTCCAGGAGGCCGACATCCTCGGCGCCACGCTGCCCTTCGTGAAGCACTCCTTCCAGGTGACCGACGCGCGGCAAATTCCCGAGTACGTCCACGAGGCCTTCCACGTCGCCTCGACCGGGCGCCCGGGGCCGGTCCTGCTCGACGTCCCCTCCGATCTCTTCCGCGCCGACATCGACTACCAGCCGCGCACCGAGCCGGTCGAGCTGGCCGGCTACAAGCCCTCGACCGAGGGCAACATCAAACAGATCCGGATCGCCGCCAAAGCGTTGGCGAACGCGCGCCGGCCGGTCTTCTACACCGGTGGCGGGGTGGTCAACGGCAACGCCTCCGAGGAGCTGCGCGAACTGGCCGCCTCCGACGAATTCCCGGTGACTTCGACGCTGATGGGGCTCGGCGCCTTCCCGGCCTCCAGCGACCGCTTCCTCGGCATGCTCGGCATGCACGGAACCTTCACTGCCAACATGGCGATGGACCGGGCCGATCTGATCGTCGCGATCGGCGCCCGCTTCGACGACCGGATCACCGGCAAACTGGACGAGTTCGCGCCGCACGCGAAAATCATCCACATCGACATCGACCCGGCGGAGATCTCGAAGAACGTCGGCGCGCACATCCCGATCGTCGGTGACGTCAAGCAGGTGCTGCCGAAGCTGACCCGCGAGTACCGGGCCCTGCAGACCGACTCCGGCCGGATGGAGGCCTGGTGGGCGCAGATCCGCACCTGGAAGCAGGAGCACCCGCTCTTCTACGAGCCCTCGACCGACGGCGAGATCAAACCGCAGTCGATGGTCGAGACGCTCTTCAAGGTGACCGAAGGGGACGCGATCGTCGCCTCCGACGTCGGCCAGCACCAGATGTGGGCCGCGCAGTACTACGGCTTCGACAAGCCGCGGCGGTGGATCAACTCGGGTGGCCTGGGGACGATGGGCTTCGGGCTGCCGGCGGCGATCGGCGCCAAGGTCGCCTGTCCCGACGAGCTGGTCACCTGCATCTCCGGCGACGGCAGCCTGATCATGAACGTGCAGGAGCTGGCGACCTGCGTCACCGAGCAGGTCCCGGTCAAGGTCTTCCTGATGAACAACGGCTACATGGGCATGGTCCGCCAGTGGCAGCAGCTCTTCTGTGACCGCCGCTACAGCGCGGTCGCTATGGGCGGGAGCCCCGACTGGGTGAAGCTGGCCGAGGCCTTCGGCGCGACCGGCCTGCGGGTCGAGGACGCCGCCGACCTCGAGGACACGATGCGCGCGGCGGTCGAGACCGACGGGCCGGTGCTGGTCGACATTCGCGTGACGCAGGAGGAGAACGTCTATCCGATGATCGCGCCGGGCAATCCCGCCCGTGAGATGGTCGAGGCGCCAGGGCTGGTGCGCTGATGGAGGCGGGGACGCCGGACCTGGTCAAACTCGAGGACCTGCGCGTCCCCGGGCAGTTGAGTGGCCGCAAGCACATCCTCTCGATCCAGGTGGAGAACAAGCCGGGCGTGCTGGCGCGGGTCGCCGGGCTCTTCTCGCGGCGGGGCTTCAACATCGACACGCTGGCGGTCGGCCCGACCGACGACCCGAGCGTCTCCCGCATCACCCTCACCCTCGACGGCGCCGTCCATCCGATCGACCAGGTGACCAAGCAGCTCCACAAGCTGGTCAACGTGCTGAAGATCCGCGACATGGAGCCGGAGGAGACGGTGGCCCGCGAGATGGCCCTCTTCAAGGTCTCCGCGGCGGTCGAGAACCGCGCCGAGATCATCCAGTTCGCCGACATCTTCCGCGCCAAGATCGTCGACGTGGCGCGCCGCACGATGACCATCGAGGTGACCGGCTCGGCCGACAAGATCGAGGCCTTCGAGCGGATGATCCGCCCCCACGGGCTGGTCGAAATGGTGCGCACCGGCGAGATCGCGATCGCCCGTGGTCACGAGTGAATCCCTCCTAGAGGCGCTCGACCGAGGCATAGCGAAGGGGCGGCGGACGCTGGTGAGCGTCACCGCGGCCGTCGAGTTCGAGGACCCCTGCGCGGCGATCTTCGCCGCGCGGCTGGCGAGCGACCGCTGGTTCTGCTGGGAGCAGCCCGACCGGGGCTTCGCCCTGGCCGGGATGGGGGTGGCGCGCGAGGCGGCCTCGCGGGGCGAGCGGCGCTTCGCCGAGGTCGCCGCGGCGGCCGGCGAGACGGGGCGCGACGCGGTGATCGACGCGCCGCGCGGCCTGCCCGCCGGGGCCGGTCCGGTCTGGCTCGGCGGCTTCGCCTTCGACCCGGAGGGCGGCGGCAGCGCGACCTGGAGCTCCTTCGAGCCGGGCTCGCTGTTCCTGCCCGAGGTGTCGATCTGCCGCAGCGGGGAGGAGGCGTTCCTCACCGTCAATGCGATCGTCGGCCCCGGGGAGGATGCCGAGCGGCGCGGGGCGGAGCTCGGCGCGCGCCTCGCCGGACTGCGCGCCGACGCGGCGTTGCCGCTGCTCGACCCGCACCCGATCGCCCGGCCCGAGATCCGCAGCGCCAAGCCGCCGCGCGCCTTCGAAGACGCGGTCGAGAAGGTGACAGCCCGGATCGCGGCGGGGGAGGTGGAGAAGGTCGTGCTGGCCCGCGAGGTGATCGTCAGCGCCGCCGCGGCCTACGACCCGGCACCGATCTTCGGCGCGATGCGCGAGCAGTTCCCCGCCTGCTTCTGCTTCTGCGCGGGGACGCCGGAGGCGGCTTTCATCGGCGCGAGCCCGGAGCTCCTGGTGCGCCGCTCCGGCGCCGGCGTCTCGACCGTCGCCCTTGCCGGCTCGACCCGCCGCAGCTCCGACCCCGCCGTCGACGACCACCTCGGCGAGCGCCTCCTGCGCAGCGACAAGGACCGCCGCGAGCACCGCATCGTCGCCGAGCGGATCGTCCGGCGCCTCCGTCCCCACGCGGTCTGGGTCGAGACCGCCCCAGAGCCGGAGATCGTCAAGGTCGCCAACATCCAGCACCTGGCGACGCCGATCATCGCCCAGCTCGCCGACCCGCACTCGGCGATCGAGCTGGCGGGCATGCTCCACCCGACCCCGGCCGTGGGCGGCGAGCCCTGGCCCGCCGCCGCCGCGCCCCTCACAGAGCTCGAGCAGATGGACCGCGGCTGGTACGCCGCCCCGGTCGGCTGGATGGACGCCACCGAGGACGGCGAGTTCTGCGTCGCCCTCCGCAGCGCCCTCCTCCGCGACCGCGAGGCCCACCTCTTCGCCGGCGTCGGCGTCGTCGCCGGCTCCGACCCCGAGGCCGAGCTGGCCGAGACCGAGGTGAAGCTCCAGGCGATGCTGCCTCTTGTCGCCGACTGAGTTTTCGGCTAGAACCACCGGCGTGTCCGGACGCCTCCTCCGTGCCCTCACCGCTCTGGCGGCCCTCGTCGGCTGCGTTGCCGCCGTCTGTCCGGGCGCCGCAGCGACCGCGCGCCGAGGGGCCCAGCTCACCGTCATCGCCTCGCGGACGCATAAGTCATTCCCCGAAATTCTCGTCTTCGGGCCGCGCGGCCAGGCCCTGCCGGCCATCGGTGCGCCACCCGACATCGGCAGAGCACGACATCTGGCGTGGAGCCCGGACGGACGGGAGTACGCATACATCGATCCAGGGATCGACCTGCCGGAGCTTATGGTCGCGAAGGCCGGCAGCTCGGATCCTCGCCGTGTGGCAGGGCCTTCTTATGGCGATGAACCCGTAATCGATCCGGAGGGCGATGTCGTCTACTCGAGGATCGAAACCGTCCTCCCGTCGCCAGGTCCCGTCTACGGACCGCCAGTCCCCTCTGGGACTACGCTCTGGGCGACCCCCACCGACGGCTCGGAACGCCGACGGCTCGCTTCTTTCGGGCCGCAACTCGACATCCACCCTTACTCGTCCGCATCCGACGGGACGTTGGCCTTCACGGCATCTGATCCGCGTGGCAATGGGATCGCCATTCTCTCCCCGGGCAAGAAGGCGTTGCGTTGGATCGTCGGGCCTGGGAAGGGTGAATACCTCAGTCCGGCCATCTCGCCGGACGGCTCCCAGGTCGTCTACCTCCGGGATCGGACCGAGAGACGATTTCCACACGGTCTTCGGCTCGTCAGCACCAAGCTGATCAGCGTGCCGACCAGCGGTGGCAGGACGAAGGTTCTCGCCACGATCGTGGGCGGTGCGCGGTGGCCGTCCTGGGATCCCTCCGGTTCGCGCATCGCGTTCACGGCTTTGGCCACTCGGAATCGCGGAGGGGATTTCTCCCCCGGTCCGCACAGCGCGCTGATGGAGATCAACGCCGACGGCAGCTGTCCCACCACGGTCTACACGGCGAAGGACGGTGGTTGGGTCTTGGGCGGAGCGTGGCGACTTGGCAAGGGCCGGGGCACTCGGCCGATCAGCTGCTGAGCCTCAGCGAAGCGACGCGAGGACGCGGTCGGTGACGCGGCGGTGGGCGGCGACGTTGGTCGAGCGGTCGGTGCGGACCTCGATCAGGCCGGTGCCGGCGGCGAGGGCGGTGGGGAGGTCCGTGAGCGATTCGAGGCGGCGGTAGGGGAGGTCGAAGAGGGCGGCGGCACGCTCGACCGAGACGGCGCGGGGGGTGCCAAAGAGCGCTTCGAACTCCTCGGCGTCGAGGGCCGACCGCTGCGGGAGGAAGTCGAAGATCCCGCCGCCGCCGTTGTCGATCACCACGATTCGGACCGGGGTGCTGACGTCGCGCAGGGCGGCGAGGCCGCCGATGTCGTGGAGGAAGCCGAGCTCACCGGTGATGATCGTGGTCGGGCGTCCGCTGGCGTGGGCCGCGCCGATCCCCGACGAGACAAGTCCGTCGATGCCGTTCGCGCCTCGGTTGCAGAGGAAAAGCACGTCCGCGTCGCCCGGGGCGAGGAACGTCTCCTGATCCCGGATCGGCATCGAGGACGCCGTGTAGACGAGGTCGCCGTCGCGGTGCGCGCGGCCGAGGGCCAGGTGCAGGGCGGCCTCCTCGATCGCCGACGCACCTGCGGGTAGGTCCGCGATCGAGGAGGCCGCCTCGGGCGCCTCAAGCTCTTCGGCGATCGCCGCTAACGCCCTCGCCTCGGCCTCCAGCCAGACCTCGGGAGCGGGACGGGAGACCCCCTGAGCGAACCTCCCCGCAGTTCGTGAGTGAAGGGGGTCTCCCGTCCCGCCCTCGCCGGCCTGCCTTTCGAGCCGCGCCGCCCACCCGCTCGCGCACTCGGTCGGGTCGGCCCGGATGATCGCCGCAGCGCGATTGGTCGGCTCGTTCCAGCCGCCGCTCGGGTCGACGACGATCTGGTCGGCGCCGCTCGCCGCGAGCCACTGGCGGAGGGGTTTGCTCGTCGGCAGCTCGCCGAACCGAAGGACCAGCTCGGGGACGACGTTGCGCGCCCAGTGCTCGTCGCGCAGCAACGTGTCGTAGGTCGTCACGACGTAGGAGCGGTCGTGGGGGCCGAGGCGCATCTGGGAGGTCGGCTCGGCGAGGATCGGGAAGCCCGACGCCCGGGCGAGGTGGGCGAGCGGTTCGCGCAGCTCGGGGTCGGTCTGGCGGCCGGAGATGATCACGCCCGCGATCGCGTCGCCGATGTGGCCCGCGACCTCGTCGAGAACGAACTCGGTCGGCTCGCAGTCGACCCGGGTGACGGCCGTCAGCGGCCGTCCTTCGCGGCCGTGGAGCGCCAGCTCGTCGGTAGCGGTGACCGCGCCCTCGACCGGGATCGGCGCCAGCGGCTCGCGCCAGGGCAAGTTCAGGTGGACCGGGCCGGGGCGGATCTCGCCGCGTGCCCGGGCCAACGCCCGGCAGGCGACCGAGCGCATGTGCAGGAGGCCGGAGTCGTCCGCCTCATGGGTGCCGACTTCGCAGAACCAGCGGACCGATTCGCCGAAGGTCTTGATCTGGTCGATGGTCTGCCCGGCGCCGATGCCGCGCAGCTCGGGCGGTCTGTCGGCGCTGAGGATGATCAGCGGTAGCGCCGATTCGTCGGCCTCGGCGACCGCGGGGTGGTAGTTGGCCAGCGCCGTCCCCGAGGTGCAGAGCAGCGCCACCGGCTCGCCGCCCGCCTGCGCGGCGCCGAGTGCGAAGAAGGCGGCGGAGCGCTCGTCGACGATCACCGTCACCTCGATCCCCGGCTCCCGCCAGAGCGCCACCGCGAGCGGCGTCGAGCGCGACCCCGGCGCGACGACCGCGCGCCGCACCCCACCGCACGCCAGCTCCTCGGCGAAGGCCGAGGCGAGGGCGGTGTTGGCGTTGGTCGGGTCCATGGGGTGAGAGGTGTGGTGGTTTCCTCTCGCATAGCGGGAGTAAGTCTCCACAGCAGCGCGTCAGAGTCGGTGGTGTCGCAGCGAATCCTCGTCGATCACGATGCCGAGGCCCGGTCCCGGGGCCTCGTGCAGGAGGTCGCCCTCGAGCGCGCACTCCTCGGCGGCGATCGACTCGGCGAAGAGGCGCTGCGTGGCGAGCCCGTGGGCGAGCCGCTCCTTCGTGGGGGTCGAGGCGTCGACCCACTCGGCGAGCCGCCGGCCGATCGCGATCCCGACCGGGCCGTCGAGGGCACTGGCGACGTAGGTGCGCATCAGCCCGGCGATCTCTCGCCCCGGCTCGATCCCCCCGACCTTCGACAGCTTCACCCCGGTGATCCCGAAGGCCCGCTCACGCACCGATTCCTCCGCGTCGGCCGGGGTGACGATGCTCTCGTCGCCCGCCAGCGGGATCCGCGTGTGCCAGGCGAGCTCCGCCGCTTCGGCGATCGTCTCGACCGGCTGCTCGACCAACTCGATCCCCAACGGCTCGACCGCGGCGAGGATTCGCGTCGCCTCCTCCAGCGACCAGGACGCGTTGGCGTCGAGACGGATCTTCGCCTCCGGCCGGAGCGCCGCCCGCACCGCCTCGACCTGCGCCACGTCCTCGCCCGCGCCGACCTTCAGCTTGAACGTCCCAAAGCCCGCCTTCGCCCAGCGCGCCGCGTCTTCGGCGACCTCCCCAGGTGGGCCACTGACGAGCGTCGCGTTGCAGCGCACGGGGGCGTGCTCGGCCTTCGCTCCTCGCCGCTTCTCCTCGAGGTCGAAGAGCGCCGTCGAGAGCGCACACCGGGCCGGCTTCGAGAGGACATCTCCCTCGATCGCGGACCTAGCTGCATCTGCGTCCGCGATCGGGGGAGACGTCCCCAACTCCTCCAACTCCCGCACCACCTTCTCGATCGTCACCCCGCCCCTCAACGACAGCGGCACCGCTTCGCCGAGCCCCTCGAGCCCGTCCTCGTCCCGCACCCGCAGCAGCACCATCTCGCGCCGGGTCAGCCGCCCGCGCGCCGTCACGTAGGGCTCCTTGAACGGGAGCGCGTAGGGGATGACTTCGACGGTCGAGAACCGCACCGCTAGACCGATAGCAGCAGGCCGATCGTGACCAGCACGCTGTAGACGGCGAGCACCCCGCCGGTGGCGGCGAGCGCTTTGTTCAGCGCCGGGCCGTCGGTCCGCGTTTCCAGTGCCCGGATCGGTTTGATCGCCAGCGGCGCCGCCGCGAGCCCGAGCAGCGGCCACCATTCGCATTCGCCCGCCCAGATCGTGAACGGCAGCAGCACGAACGCGCCGACCACCAGCACCTTGTACATGCTGATCGCGTTGGCGCGGCCCATCCGCACCGCCGAGGTGTTCTTGCCCGCCCGCCGGTCGGTCTCCAGGTCGCGCACGTTGTTGACCACGAGGATCGCGGTGGAGAGGAAGCCGATCGCGATCGAGAGGCCGAGCGGCAGCGTCGCCAGTTCTTCGGTCTGCACGAAGAAGCTCCCGTTCACCGCGACGAGGCCGAAGAAGAGGAAGACGAAGACCTCGCCGAGCCCGGCGTAGCCGTAGGGCCGCGGGCCCCCCGTGTAGAGGACGCCGGCGGCGATCGACGCCGCGCCGACGACGAGGATGACCCAGCCCGCGACGATCGCCAGGTAGATGCCGCAGGCGACCGCCACCCCGAAGGCGACCCAGGTCGCGTTGAGCACCCGCTGCGGCGTCACCAGCCCGGCCGAGGTGACCCGCACCGGCCCGAGCCGATCGGCGGTGTCGGCGCTGCGGCGCGCGTCGGAATAGTCGTTGGCGAGGTTGGTGCCGATCTGGATGAAGATCGAGCCGATCAGCGCCGCCACGAAGGCGAGCCAGCGCGGCAGGTGCCCCGCGTACTGCCAGGCCGCCGCCGTCCCGACCAGCACCGGCGCGATCGCCGCGGGCAAGGTCCGGGGACGCGCCGCCTGGACCCAGATCACCGGGCCTCCCGGTCGCGCTCGTGCATGATGGAGACCCTATGAGAATCTACGACTGGCTCGCTCAGCGGGCGCAGAGCTGCCCCGAGCGGATCGCGCTGATCGCCGAAGGGGCGGAGGTCACCTATGCCGAGCTGGAGGCGGAAGCGACCTGGGTGGCGCGCCGCCTCGCCGCCCACGGCGTGCGGCGCGGCTCGACCGCGGCGCTGACCATGCACCCGCGCCGCGAGCAGGTGGTCCTCGCCCACGCGCTGATGAAGGTCGGCGCGGCGCTGCTGCCGCTCAGCCCGCGCCTCACCGAGGCCGAGCGGGCGCGGATCGTCGAGGTGGTCGAGCCGATGGTCGACCTCGACGATCCCGGCCTCCTCACCCAGACCGAGGCCGACCTGCCGCTGCTCGGCGAGCACGACATGGACGCCGTCTGCGCCTACGTCCTCAGCTCCGGCAGCACCGGGATGCCGAAGCCGATCGGCCTCACCTACGGCAACTTCCTCTGGAGCGCGATTGGCGGCGCCTTCAACATCGGCGTCGACCCGGCCGACCGCTGGCTCTGCTGCGTGCCGCTCAGCCACATCGCCGGGCTCAGCATCGTGGTCCGCTCGGCGATCTACGGGACGACCGCGGTCGTCCACGACGGCTTCGACGTCGACCGCGTCGCGCGCGCCCTCGGCGAGGAACCGATCAGCGTCGTCTCCCTGGTGCCGACGATGCTGAGACGACTGCTCGACGCGGGCGCCGACCTCTCCGGCCCGCGCGCGATCCTGGTCGGCGGCGGCCCGGTGCCGGAGGCGATGCTGGCCGAGGCGCTGGGCCGCGGTGCCACCGTCGTCCAGACCTACGGCCTCACCGAGACCTGCTCGCAGGTGACGACGCTCGCCCCCGAGGACGCGCAGCGCAAGCTCGGCTCGGCCGGGCGCCCGCTGCTCACCAGCCACGTGCGCATCCGCGACGGCGAGATCCTCGTCCAAGGGCCGACCGTCGCCCCGGGCCGCGTCGACGAGTCGGGCTGGCTCCACACCGGCGACCTCGGCCACATCGACGAGGAAGGCTTCCTCTACGTGCAGGACCGGATCGACGACATGATCGTCACCGGCGGCGAGAACGTCGTCCCCTCCGAGGTCGAGGAGGTGCTGCTCCAGCACCCGGCGGTGGCCGACGCGGCCGTGGTGGGACGCGAGGACCCCGAGTGGCAGCAGGCGGTCACCGCGATCGTCGTCCTCGCTCCCGAGGCCGAGGTCACCCCCGACGAGCTCCGCCACCACTGCGCCGAGGTACTGGCCGGCTACAAGGTCCCGAAGCGGGTCGAGCTGGCCGCCGCGCTGCCCCGCACGCCCTCGGGGAAGTTGATGAGGAGAGCACTCCGCTAGCCTGCTCGCCCATGCGAACCGACGACATCTTCTACGACAAAGACGCCGACCTGGGCAAGCTCGACGGCAAGACCGTCGCGATCCTCGGCTACGGCTCCCAGGGGCACGCTCACGCCCTCAACCTCAAGGACTCCGGGGTCGACGTGGTCGTCGGCCTCCGCGCCGACTCCTCCAGCCGCGCCAAGGCCGAAGCGGCCGGTCTCGAGGTCCTCGACATCGCCGAAGCGGCCAGCCGCGGCGACGTGGTGATGATCCTGCTGCCGGACGAGAAACAGGGGCAGCTCTGGCGCTATGAGATCAGCGCCGGGATCGAGCCGGGCAACCTGCTCCTCTTCGCCCACGGCTTCGCCATCCACTTCGGTGAGATCGATCCCCCCGAGGGCGTCGACGTCGGCATGGTCGCGCCGAAGGGCCCGGGCCACCTGGTCCGCCGCCAGTACGAGGAAGGCAACGGCGTGCCCTGCCTGATGTCGGTGCACCAGGACGCCGGCGGCACCGCC
>DASXMH010000098.1:0-30697 GCA_036495785.1 Solirubrobacterales bacterium | reverse complement strand
GCCGACCCGGTAGGCCATCGCGATGCCGTCGCCGGTGCAGATCAGGGCGTTGGTGGTCGGCTTCCAGACCTGGCCGTTGCCGCCGCAGGCGAGGATCACCGATTTGGCCTGGAACAGTTCCATCGAGCCGTCGGCGACGTTGCGGGTGACGACGCCGCAGCACTCACCCTTCTCGTCGATCGCCAGCGAGGAGCTGAACCACTCCTCATAGCGGGTGATCTGCTCCGAATATTTCATCAGCTGCTCGTAGAGCACGTGCATGATCGCCTGGCCGGTGATGTCGGCGACGTAGTACGTGCGGGCGGCGGAGGCGCCGCCGAAGGCGCGGGTCCCGAGCTTGCCTTCCTCGTTGCGGTGGAAGGTGACGCCGAGGTGCTCCATGTGGAGGATTTCTTCGGGCGCCTCGCGGGCCATGATTTCGATCGCGTCCTGGTCGCCCAGGTAATCGGAGCCCTTCACGGTGTCGTACGCGTGGGACTCCCACGAGTCGTCAGGGTTGAGCGCCGCGTTGATACCGCCCTGAGCGGCGTTGGAATGGGAGCGGACCGGGTGGACCTTGGAGACGATCCCGACCGAAACACCCTGCTCCGCGGCGGCGAGGGCGGCCCGCTGGCCGGCGAGCCCGGCCCCTATGACAAGTACGTCGTGGGATGGCACGGGGCCGGATGCTATAGAGCGGAAATCCGAGCAGGTAGTCGGGATTCGCCTAATCCATCACACTTGCGCGAAGCGCCTGATGGTCGCCTCGGAGAGGCGGATTCCGTCGGCGACGGAGCCGATGTCGAGGTTCTCGGTGAGGTCGTTCGGCCAGTGGTAGTTGGCGGGCTGCTTGAGGTCGTCGCAGCCCGCGATCACCGCCGTTTCGTAGCCCGCGGCGAGTGGCTCGAGCCCGTCGGTGCCGTTGTGGAGGCGCAGGTTCGGGAAGAGCCAGATGCCGAGCTCCTCCGCGGTCGAGTCGAGGAGCTCGAGCGCCCGCGCCGGGTAGTCGTACATCTTCAGGAAGCCCTCGCCGCGCAGCACCAGCAGGTGCGGGGACCCGGTCGACTCGAGGCAGAGGAAGAAGGTGCCGTCGGTTGGGAGCTCGGCGAAGTGACGCTTGCCGAATGCCTTGATCCCCTCGCTGAAGGACTCCTCGGCGCCGGCCGAGAGCAGGATGACGCGGACGCCGGGGACGGGGGACTCGGCGAGGCGGCGGGCGAGGGCAAGCAGCGAGACGACCGCCGTGCCGTTGTCGTTGGCGCCGGGGACGACCTTGCGGGAGCCGATCTCGGCCATCGCGGCGGTGGCGCCCACCCCGAGCAAGGTGCCCAGCCTGGTCAGTGCCCTGATGTTGGTGAGCGCGCCGAGGGCGACCAGCAGCGGTCCGCCGATCACCGGCGCCATCAGCGGCGGGCTGGTCTCGACCCCCTCGATCAGGCCGAGGCGGTCGGCGATCTTCGGGAGCGCCGGGTGGAAGACGAGGCCCGAGTGGGCGGAGTCGTGGTGGGCGCTGACGACGATCGTCCGCGCGGCGTCGGGGTCGCCGATCTCGCAGACGACGTTGTAGGCGGTGCGCTTGGGCAGCGGCGCGCGGAGGCGGCGCTGGTGGGGCGGGAAGTCGGAGGCGATGCCGGCCGCGCCGAGAGCGCCGAGCGCGGCGCCGAGGACGCGGCGGCCGCGCAGGGCGGCGAGCCCGCCCAGCGCCCCGAGCGCGGTGCCGATCCCGAGCGGCCACCAGTAGGTGCCGTGCGCGTCGGCCGCCTCGATCCGCGCCTCGGCGCCGAGCGCGCGGAACTGGCCGACCAGCCACTCGGCGGCGCGCCGTTCGCCGTCGGAGGCGGAGGGGCGGTAAATCCGCTCCAGTTCCTCCAGCCGCGCCCGCAGCCACGCCCGGTCGGGCTCGCCGACCGCCCTGGACAAAGGTGTGTCAGTTGTGTGACTGGCCACGTAGCCGGCCACGCTACCCGCTTACCATTGAAAGATGTTGGGCGGCGGGACCATCACCCTCTTTCACATTCGCGGGATCCGGATCGCGGTCGACTGGTCCTGGTTCCTGATCCTCTTCCTGGTCATCTTCTGGATGTCCAACTTCTACAGCGACCTGCTGGGCGACTCGGCGGGCTCGACCACGCCGTTCATCCTCGCCCTCGCCAGCGCCGCCGGCTTCTTCGGCTCGATCCTGCTGCACGAGCTGGGCCACGCCCTGGTCGCGACCCGCAACGACATCGGGATCAGCTCGATCCAGCTCTGGATCTTCGGCGGCATGGCGCGGATGGACCGCGAAGCTGACGGGCCGGGAGTGGAAGCGCGGGTCGCGCTGGCGGGCCCGGCGGTGACCTTGGCGATCTTCGTCGCGCTGATGGTCGGCGGCGTGGCGGCCGGCGGCTGGCACGAGTTCAGCCATGCGGCGCTGATCGAGTCGACCTCGGGCGCCTCGGGCGTGCTGGCGATGATGGCCTGGCTCGCCTCGATCAACCTGCTGCTGCTCGCCTTCAACCTGCTGCCCGCCTTCCCGATGGACGGCGGCCGCGTCGCCCGGGCGATCGCCTGGCAGGTGACCGGGGACCGCAACGCGGCAACCAAGTTCGCCGCCGACCTCGGCCGCGTCTTCGGCTACGTCTTCATCGCCGGTGGGATCTTCATGGCGCTGACCGGCGAGGTCCTCGGCACCTTCGGCGGCATCTGGCTGGCGCTGATCGGCGTGATGATCAACGGCGCGGCCAAAGGCGCCGCGATGCAGACCCGGATGAACTCGAAGATCGGCACCATCTCGGTCGCCGACGTGATGGACCGCGAACCGGTCACCATCCCCGGCGACCTCTCGATCGAGCAGGCGCTGGACGAGTACTTCCTCCGCTACCGCTGGCCCTGGTTCCCCGTGGTCGACGCCGCCCACCGATTCCTCGGCCTGCTCAACCGCGACACCGCCGATGAGGTCCCCGAGGTCTCCCGCGCCGGCTCCCGCGTCTGCGACCTGGTCGACGCCGACCGCGGCCTCTTCATCCGCGACGACACCCCGCTGACGTCCCTGCTCTCGAACCAGAACCTGCGCCGCCTCGGCGCGTTGATGGCAGTCGATTCCGATGGACGATTGAGCGGCGTGATCACGGTCGAGCAGGTCGGCCGCGCCCTGCGGGACGCGCAGACGACGAGGGCCTGACGGCGGGAAGGGATGGGGCCGGTTCGAGCTGGCGCCCGGGGAAGGGACGCGGCCGTCTCAAGCTGGCGCCCGGGGAAGGGACGCGGCCGGTTCGAGCTGGCGCCCGGGAAGGGATGGGCCGTCTCGGGCTGGCGCCCGGAGGAGAAGGGACGCGGTCCTCTCAAGCTGGCGCCAGGGGAAGGGACGCGGCCGTCTCGGCCACGACCCCGGCAGGGTGTGGCCGTGGCCGAGACGGCCGTGTATGAAAGGCGTGGAGGATCCGTGTCGCAGGCCGGGGATCGTCACGAAGAAGCCGGGAACGTCACCCTTCCTGGCGTCTTCCTCGGACGTTACGAACACGTGACCATCGTTTTGGCCCCTATGGGGGCCAAAAAGCACCCAGCGCGTCTTGGGGCCTCGATTCCGGCCCTCGGAGGGCCGGGAAGTGTGACGTTCCCGGCGTCTTCGTCGACGACCGGGCGTCCCGGGCCTCACTCTCGGGCAAGACGGTCACGAAAGTCCGATTCCGTGTCGGCCTTTCTCCACACCCGCGGACCCCTCACGTCCCGGGCGTCTCGTGGCGGCCACACCCTGCCGGGGTCGCCACGAGACGCCCGGGACGCATCTCGGCCAGCCGCACTAGCCGCACCGCCCCCGACGGCCGCGCGCAAGTAACGGGGCTCAGACGGCCGCGCGGTGGCGGTCGATGATGCGCGGGAAATCGAGGCCGGCGGGAAGCGTCCCGAAGGCTCGGCCCCAGTCGCCGCTCAGGCGGGAGGCGCAGAAGGCGTCGGCGACGGCTTCGTCGCCGTAGCGGATCAGGAGGGAGGCCTGGAGGGCGAGCGCCATGCGTTCGACGACCCGGCGGGCACGGGTCTCGATCGTGGCCACGTCGCCGGGGAGTTCGTCGCGCAGGGCGGAGGTGAAGGCGGCGAGGCGGGGCTCGGCGGCGGCGCCCTCGGCCACCTCGGCGAAGAAGGACTCGACCGAGGCGGGGCTCTTCACCATCGCCCGCAGGACGTCGAGGCACTGGACGTTGCCGCTGCCCTCCCAGATCGAGTTGAGGGGGCTCTCGCGGAAGAGGCGTGGCATGCCCGACTCCTCGACGTAGCCGTTGCCGCCGAGGCACTCGAGGCACTCGCCGGCGTGGGCGGGGGCGCGCTTGGTGATCCAGTACTTGAGGACGGCGTTGGCGACCCGCTTCAGGCTCTGGGCCTCGCCGTCGCCCGCGATCGCCTCGTCGTAGGCGCGGGCGAGGCGCAGCGCCGAGATCGTCGCCGCCTCGGACTCGACCGCGAGGTCGGCGAGGACGTTCTGCATCAGAGGCTGGTCGACCAGGACGGTGCCGAAGACCGAGCGGTTGGAGGCGTGGTGGATCGCCTGGGCGAGCCCCACCCGCATGCCGACCGTGCTGCCGAGCACGCAGTCGAGCCGGGTGTGGTTGACCATCTCGATGATCGTCGGCACCCCGGCGCCCTCCTCGCCGACCAGCCAGGCCGAGGCGGCGTCGAACTCGATCTCGCTGGAGGCGTTCGAGCGGTTGCCGAGCTTGTCCTTCAGCCGCTGCAGGCGGAAGCGATTGCGCTCGCCGTCCGGCGTCCAGCGCGGGAAGAGGAAGCATGAGAGGCCGCCCTCGGCCTGGGCGAGGACGAGGAAGGCGTCGCACATCGGCGCCGACATGAACCACTTGTGGCCGGTCAGCTCGTACTCGGCGCCGGGGCCGCCGCCGTTCACCGGGCGGGCGAGCGTGGTGTTGGCGCGGACGTCGGTGCCGCCCTGCTTCTCGGTCATCCCCATCCCGGCGAGGGCGCCGCGCTTGTCCGGAGCCGGGGCGTTGCGCGGGTCATATGAAGAGGTGAGGATGCGCGGCTCCCAATCGGCGGCCAGCTCGGGCTGGGCGCGCAGTGCCGGGATCACCGAGTAGGTCATCGAGATCGGGCAGCCGATCCCCGCCTCGGCCTGCGACATGCACATGAAGGCGGCGCCGCGCGCGACGTGGGCGCCCGGTCGCGGGTCGCTCCACGGGGAGCTGTGCAGTTCGTGTTCGACCGCCGTCCCCAGCAGGTCGTGCCAGGCAGGGTGGAACTCGACTTCGTCGACCCGGTTGCCGTAGCGGTCGTGGGTCCGAAGCTTCGGCCCATTCTCGTTGGCGGTGCGTCCCAGCTCCTGCGCCTCGGCCGAGCCGGCGAACTCGCCGACTGCCGCGATCCGCTCCGTCGCCCAGTCCGCCCCCTCGCGATCGACCGCCTCGACCAGCACGGTGTCGGCTTCGAACACGTTGTAGTCGACCAGCGGCGGCGGCTGGTTGGCGACGGTGTGGTTGCCGAAAGTGGCGCGCTCCCTGGTGGTCATCAGGGAAAGGATTGTGCCGGCTCGCCGGCCGGCGCGTCGAAAGTCCCGGACAGATAGCATCGCCGGCCGATGCCGAAGATCAAGGTCGAGAACCCGGTCGTCGAGCTCGACGGCGACGAGATGACCCGAATCATCTGGTCGTTCATCAAAGAGCAGCTGATCCTTCCCTACCTCGATGTCGACCTGAAGTACTACGACCTCGGAATCGAGAGTCGCGACGCGACCGAAGACAAGATCACCGTCGACGCCGCCAACGCGATCAAGCAGTACGGGGTCGGCGTCAAGTGCGCGACGATTACCCCGGACGAGGCGCGGGTCGACGAGTTCGGCCTGAAGCAGATGTATCGCTCGCCGAACGGGACGATCCGCAACATCCTCGGCGGCGTCATCTTCCGCGAGCCGATCGTGATCTCCAACGTGCCGCGCCTGGTTCCCGGCTGGACCAAGCCGATCGTGATCGGCCGCCACGCCTTCGGTGACCAGTACCGCGCCACCGACCTGGTGGTGCCGGGCGAGGGATCGCTGACCATGACCTTCACCCCCAAGGACGGTGGCGAGCCGATCGAGCTCGACGTCTACGACTTCCCGGCGGGGGGCATCGCGCTGTCGATGTACAACCTCGACGACTCGATCCGTGACTTCGCCCGCGCCTCCTTGCGGTACGGGCTCGACCGCGGCTACCCGGTCTACATGTCGACCAAGAACACCATCCTGAAGCGCTACGACGGGCGCTTCAAAGACCTCTTCGCCGAGGTGTACGAGGCCGAGTTCAAGGCCGACTTCGAGGCCGCCGGCATCCACTACGAACACCGGCTGATCGACGACATGGTGGCCGCCGCGCTGAAGTGGGAAGGCGGCTACGTGTGGGCCTGCAAAAACTACGACGGCGACGTCCAGTCCGACACCGTCGCGCAGGGGTACGGCTCGCTCGGCCTGATGACCAGCGTGCTGATGACCGCCGACGGCAAGACGGTCGAGGCGGAGGCCGCGCACGGCACCGTCACCCGTCACTTCCGTCAACACCAGGAAGGCAAACCGACTTCCACCAACCCGATCGCCTCGATCTTCGCCTGGACGCGCGGCCTCGACGCCCGCGGCCGGATGGACGACACGCCGGCGGTCAGCGAGTTCGCCCAGACCCTCGAGCGCGTCTGCATCGAGACGGTCGAAGAAGGCAAGATGACCAAAGACCTGGCGCTGCTCGTCGGCGGCGATCAGGCCTACCAGACCACGCAGGAGTTCCTGGCGTCGATCGACGGCAACCTGCAGCGGGCGATGGGTGGGACCAGCTCCTAGCCGTCGCCGTAACCACGATTCCGAGGAGTAAGAACGTGAGCACCCCCGTGAAGGTCACCGTTACGGGCGCGGCCGGGCAGATCGGCTACGCCATCCTGTTCCGCATCGCCAGCGGCCAGATGCTCGGCCCCGACACTCCGGTAGAGCTGAGCCTGCTGGAGATCCCCGACGCGATCAAGGCGGCGGAGGGCACCGCGATGGAGCTCGACGACTGCGCCTTCCCGCTGCTGCACCGCGTCGACATCACCGACGACCCGAAAGTTGCGTTCGAAGGGACCAACGTCGCCCTGCTGGTCGGCGCGCGGCCGCGCGGCCCGGGCATGGAGCGCTCCGACCTGCTGGAGGCCAATGGCGGCATCTTCAAGCCGCAGGGCGAAGCCATCAACGCCGGCGCCGCCGATGACGTGAAGGTGCTGGTGGTCGGCAACCCGGCCAACACCAACTGCCTGATCGCGATGTCGAACGCGCCCGACGTGCCGCGCGAGCGCTTCACCGCGATGATGCGCCTCGACCACAACCGGGCGAAGATCCAGGTGGCCAACAAGCTCGGCAAGCCGGTCAGCTCGGTGACAAACATGACCAGCTGGGGCAACCACTCGACCACCCAGTACCCGGACCTGGTGAACGCCAGGGTGGACGGCGAGAGCGCCTGGGACCAGGTCGACGACGAAGCCTGGATCACCGACGAATACATCCCGCGGGTCGCCAAACGCGGCGCCGAGATCATCGAGGCGCGCGGCGCCTCCAGCGCCGCCTCGGCGGCCAACGCCGCGATCGACCACGTCCACGACTGGGTGCTCGGCACGCCGGACGGTGACTGGGTGTCGATGGGGGTCCCTACCGACGGCTCCTACGGTGTCGGCGAGGGGATCATCTGCGGCATGCCCTGCGAGTGCAGCGGCGGCGAGTGGTCGATCGTCCAGGGTCTCGACGTCCCCGACTTCTCCCGTGAGCGCATTGAGAAGAGCGTCTTTGAGTTGCAAGAGGAGCGCGACGCGGTTTCGAACCTCGGGCTGATCTAGGTCTTGCGAAAACGAGCCCGGGGTGGCTCCTTCAAGACGCGCTTCGCGCTGAGTGTCTTGAAGGAACCACCCCGGGCTCGTCAGGGAAGCGTTGCCGCGGCCCAGCTTGCGCTGCGGTCGTGGCTGGTAAGGCTGAGGTCAGCCCGCCGGGTAGTACTGGCGGCCGTCCTTTTTGACCCGGCCCTCTTTCTCCAGATCGCCGAGCACCCGGTAGAGGTAGTTCGGTTTGATTTTCATCGTCTTGGCGACATCGGAGGCGCTGATCCCCGGCTGGGACGTGATCAGCTCGACGGCCTGGTCGGCGCGGGTCCCACCGCGGCGACGACGTCGGCGTTTCGGCGCCGCGGACGCTTTCGGCGCCGCGGTCGCACCGGAGGCCCTGCCGCGCGGCCGGCCCGGGGAGCGTTTCACTTTACCTCCGAGCTCCGCGAGGGCCCGCTCGAGCCGGCGGCGCTCCTCGTCGAGGTCGGCAAGTCGTCGCTCGACGAGTTGGCGGGCCTCGTCAAGGACGTTCGTCGTGCTTGGCATCTAGATCCTTTCTCCATCCATGTGCCGGTCGGTCAACAGTGGGTGCGAGTGTGGCACACGAACCTTCACACTGTTTAGCCGATTGGGCCACTGCAATAAACCAAATGACCGGTCGACCTTACCGCCGGGCGGCGACGATTCAGTACCGGCGGGTTCCCCTGCGGGGCCGAACGGCTAGCGGTGGCCGGCGGTGAGTTCGGCCTGGCGCTCGGGTGAGATGCGGATCACGTTGCGCGCCAGCCCCACCTTCTCCATCCCCGAGATGATCAACGCCGAAGGGTCGAGCTCCCATTTGCGCAACCCGTGGACGGCGGAGCGGGGGAAGGCGTGGTGGTTGTGGTGCCAGGACTCGCCCAGGGAGGGGAGGGACAGCCAGAAGACGTTGGTGGACTGATCGTCGGTCTCGAATCGGCGCGTGCCGAAGAAGTGACACACCGAGTTGACGCTCCAGGTGATGTGGTGGACGAAGAACACCCGCACCAGGCCGCCCCAGAGGAAGCCGGTGAGCGCCCCGAGCCAGGAGCCGGTGATCGCGTAGCCGAGCGCCGCCGGGATCAGCAGGCTGATGTAGATGATCGCGACGAAGTGACGGGAGATGAACCGCATGCCCTTGTCCTCGTAGAGATCCTTGGCGTATTTCTTCCAATCGGCGCGGCCCTGCGTCTCCATCAACCATCCGGTGTGCGCGTGCCAGAGCCCGCGCAGCCCCTCGCCGTGGCCGACGTGGGGACTGTGTGGGTCGCCCTCCTTGTCGGTGTGCGCGTGGTGCTTACGGTGGTCGGCGACCCAGGAGATCACCGGTCCCTGGACCGCCATCGTGCCGAGGATGGCGAAGGTGTATTCGAGCCCCTTCGAGGTCTGGAAGGAACGGTGGGTGAGCAGGCGGTGGTAGCCGATCGTGATCCCGACCGCGGTGATCACGTACATGAAGGCGGCGATCGCGAGGACGGCGGGGCTGACCAGACTGCCGGGGAGGAGGACGATCGCGACGATGGTGGCGAGGAAGGGGACCACGACCGCACCGAGGTTGGCGCCCTTCTCGATCTTGGTCATTTCGCCCATCTGAATGCAAGTTACGCCTACCTGGACGATATGTATTAGCGTCTAAGCCAAGATAATCATCCAGAACTTGTAAGTCAGATGCCAAAAACTCGCCTCCCACTCGACACCGACCCGTGGCACGGCCTGTCACCCCGGGTCGCCGACCTGATCGAAGGCGAGATCGACCCGATCGCCGCCGAGATCCTCGACTCGATCGCCCGCGAGGTGCCCGAGTACGCGCGCCCGTTGGAGGGCCGCTTCGGGCGCGGCATCCGCCGCGGCGTGGGAGAGGCGCTGGCCCAGTTCGTCGCGCTGATCCGCGACCCCGAGGCGGGGCGCGACTCCGGCCGCGAGGTCTACCTGGCGCTCGGCCGTGGCGAGCAGCAGGCGGGCCGCACCCTGGACTCGCTGCAGGCGGCCTACCGGATCGGCGCCCGGGTGGCCTGGCGCCGCTTCGCCGACGCCTGCCGGCGGGCCAGGGTGGGGACCGAACCCCTGGCCCTGCTCGCCGAGGCCGTCTTCGCCTATATCGACGAGCTCGCCGCCGACTCGGTCGAGGGCTACGCCCAGGCGCGTGCCGAGGTCGAGGATCGGCGCGGACGCCGCCGGCGTGAGCTGGTCGCGCTCCTGCTCGGCGATCCGCCCGCCGACACGGCCGACTTGGCGGCGGCCGCCCGCGCCGCGGCCTGGGAAGTGCCGGCCGGCCTGGCCGCGCTCGCCTGTCCCGAGGACGCCCTGGCCCGGGTGACGCGACGCCTGCCGCCCGAGGCGCTGGCGACCGTGGTCGACGGCGAGGGCTGCGTGCTGTTGCCCGACCCCGAGGGCCCCGGCCGCGCCGAGGCGCTGGCGCGCGCGGCGGCAGACGCGCGGGTGGCGGTCGGCCCGACCGTCACGCCGAGCGCCGCGTCGGAGTCCTGGGCGCTCGCCGCGGCGCTGATGCGCGCCGACTCGGCAGGGGCGGTCGACGGTCCGCGGCCCAACGACCGCAAAGCCTCCGGGCGCGGCAGCCCCGCCGCTCCGTTTCGGGTCGACGACAATCTCGCGGCCCTCCTCCTCTACGAGTCGCGCGACCTCGCGGCGCGGATCGCGGCGCGGCGCCTCGCGCCGTTTGCCGACCTCACGCCGAAGGCGCGCGGGCGGATGCGGGAGACCGCCGTCGCCCACCTCCGCCACGACGGCAACGCGGTCGCGATGGCGGCCGAGATGCACGTCCACCCACAGACCGCGCGCTACCGGATCGCGCGCCTGCGCGAGCTGCTCGGCGCCCAGCTCGAGGATCCCGACGCGCGCTTCGAGCTGCAGCTTGCGCTCCGCGCGGGCGCGGACTAGGGAGCGGCGGCGAGGCCGAGCCGCAGGGCGCCCGCCGCCTCGAACATCGCGCCGCGGGCGGTGGCGTTGACCGGGGTCTGGTTGGCGAAGCTGTGGACCAGGCCGGGGTGGCGGCGGAGGGCGACCCGCACCCCGCAGTCGCGCATCGCCAGCGCGTAGGCCTCGCCCTCGTCGCGCAGCGGGTCGAAGCCCGCGGTGGCGACGTAGGCGGTCGGCAGGTCGCGCAGGTCGGGGCACCGGAGGACCGAGATGCGCTGGTCGGAGGCGTCGGTGCCGGGCGGCAGGTAGGCCGCCTCGAACTTGTCCATGTCGGCCTTGGTGAGGATGTAGCCGTCGGCGAAGAGCTCGCGCGAGCGGGTGTCGTCGGCGGTGTCGGTGACCGGGTAGATCAGCAGCTGCATCGCGGGCCGGGCGCCGCCGCCGTCGCGCGCCATCGTGCTGACCACCGCCGCCATGTTGCCGCCGGCCGAGTCGCCGCCGACGGCGATCCGCCGCGGGTCGGCCCCGAGCGCCTCGGCGTTCGCCGCCGCCCACTGGAAGGCGGCAAAGGCGTCTTCGAGCGGCTGCGGGAAGGGGTGCTCGGGCGCCAGCCGGTAGCCGATCGAGAGGACCCGCACGCCCGCCACCGCGGCCAGCAGCCGGCAGACCCCGTCGTGGGTGTCGAGGTCGCCGATCACCCAACCGCCGCCGTGGTAGTAGACGAGGAGCGGCGCGGGCGCGTCGCCCGGTGAGGCTCCGTTGCTCGACGGCATGTGAGGGACGTAGAGGCGCGAAGGGAGCGGCCCGGCCGGGCCGGGGACGTCGACCGCGCGCACCGCGGCCATCGCGATCGGCGGCCGCGGCCCGACCACGCGCGACTCGTAGCGCGCCTGGGCGCGGGCCGCCTCGACGCTGCGGCCGGCGAAGAAGCCCTGCTCGCCCGCCAGCTTGGCGAGGGCGAGGAGCGCCTGCGTCTCCGAGGAGAGCGTCTGGCCGTCGACCGTCGGCGGCATGCCGAACAGCGCGCGGCTGGTCCGCGGCGAGAGGCCGCAGGCCCATTTGAGGACGCAGTGCTCGATCGGCACCGGCAGGCGCGGCAGCTCTCCCATGGGTGGGCAGGCTATTCGACGTGACACCGATCTGTGCGACGAACATCACACCCGGCGCTGAATTCGTGGGCGTATGGTCGGTGCATGGAGGCGCTGAACGGGCTTCCGCCCGGCCCACGGATGCCGCGCGCGATCCAGACGGCGATCTGGTCGCGGCAGGCGCAGTGGATGCTCGCCCAGAGCCGACGTCGGTTCGGGCCGATGTTCACGCTCGAGATCGCCTACGAAGGGAACTGGGTCGTCGTCTCCGACCCGGAGCTGATCAAGCAGGTCTTCACCGGCGACCCCAAGGTCTTCCACGCGGGGGAGGGCAACGACATCCTGCGGCCGCTGCTCGGCGAGCACTCACTGCTGACCCTCGACGAGGCCCCGCACATGAGCCAGCGCAAGCTGCTCCTGCCGCCCTTCCACGGCAAACGCATGGCCGGCTACGAAGCGACGATGCGGGAGATCGCGGCGCGCGAGATCGAGAGCTGGCCGACCGGGGTGCCCTACCGGCTGCGCCCGCGGATGCAGGCGATGACGCTCGAGATCATCATCGAGACCGTCTTCGGCGTCCACGGGGGAGCGCGGCTGGCCGGGCTGCGCGAGGCGCTCCGCTCCTTCCTCGACCTGCTGACCAACCCGCGGATGCTGCTGCCGATGTTGACCCTGGGCCCCGAGCGCATCCGCGCCTACCCGCCCTTCCGCCGGCGCGTCGATCGGGTCGCCGAGCTGATCCTCGGCGAGATCGGCGAGCGCCGCCGGGCGCCCGACCTCGAGGAGCGCGACGACGTCCTCTCGCTTCTGGCCGCCGCCCGCCACGAGGACGGCTCGCCGATGAGCGACGCCGAGATCCACGACGAGCTCCTCACCCTGCTGGTTGCCGGCCACGAGACGACGGCGACGGCGCTCGCCTGGGCGGTTGAGCGGCTGATCCGCCACCCGGAGAAGCTGGCCCGGCTGCGTGAGGAGGTCGAGGCCGGGGAGGACGCCTACCTGACCGCGACGATCCAGGAGACGCTGCGGCTGCGGCCGGTGATCGTGATCGTCCTGCGCCGCCTCGCCGAGGCGATCGAGCTGGGTGGCTATGAGCTGCCCGCCGGAGTCTCGGTGGTACCGAGCATCCATCTCGTTCACCGCGACCCGACGATCTACCCGGAACCGGATCGCTTCCGCCCCGAGCGCTTCCTGGAGACGCCGCCCGGCACCTACACCTGGATCCCGTTCGGCGGCGGCGTGCGCCGTTGCCTCGGCGCCTCCTTCGCCCAGCAGGAGATGGCGATCGTCCTGCGCGAGCTGGTCGCGCGTCGGATGATCCGCCCTGCCGACCCGGCCTCCGAACGCTCCTTCCGCCGCGCGATCACCGAGACGCCGCGCCGCAACGCCGAGGTGGTCCTGACGGCCTGAGGCAGCGGATCGACTTGGGTAGTCTCCGGGTCGATGCCACAGGGCGATCATGAGCGGATCCGAACCGTCTCCGAGGCGGTGCGCGACGCGGCGGCGATCGTCGACCCCGGCGATTCCGACGACGCGATCATGGCCCTGTACGAGATCTACGAGGACGACGACCGGCCGGTGACCGCGGTCGAGGATCTGCTCGGCACCCTGGTCGCGACCGCTGAAGGGATCGACCCCGAAGGCGACGACGGCGCCGTCCTCGCCACCGCCGCGGCGGCCGCCTGGCTCGGCATGCACCCCCACGACCGCAACGAGGACCACGAGGCCGACCACGTCCTGCGCGAGGGCGTGCGGGTCGCGTTCCACCGGAAGGTGCCGCCGCAGGTCGCGAACTACCTCGCCACCCGCGGCATCACCCTGTAGCCCGGGGCCTGCCTACCCAGGACTTCGGGACATAGACCCGGGGGCGGCCGAGTTTCAGCGGGATCTGCCGAGCGCCGGCTTCGACCACCAGGTGGACCGATCCCCGACCGCGCACCCGCAGGCCGCCGGGCCAGATCGTCCGCGGCCGGTCTTCGCAGGGCCGGAATTCGACCGAGGCGAAACCGTTCGAGTTGGCGAAGGAGATCGACTGGCGCCCCGCGCGGCCATAGTAGAGGAAGACCCGATCGCGGAGCGCCGCCGGCACCTTGACCGTCGCCGGTTCCGGCCCCTCGACCAGGATCCCGGCCTTCGTGACCAGGTCCCCGTTCGCCATCGTCGACATCTGCCGCAGCGGCCGCTTCGGCATTCCGACCGGCCCGGCAACGCTCGATTGGGTCCGCCAGTCCGGCTTCCCGTGACCGATCAGGACGTTGTCCCCACACCCGGCCACGTTCTTGTCCACCGAAGCCCCCGACGCCGGCTCGAGGGCCAGAACGACGACAGCGGCGATGACGATCCCCGCCGGCGCCGCTGTCCTCAGCAACTTCATCTGCCGAGCCTATACCCGGCTTTTAATGAACCTCTCACCGAGCCGGAAGAGGATGAGCAAGGCAGCGCCGAGCAGGTAGAGCGTAAACAGCACTCCGAAGAACTCGTCGGAGAGCCTGAGGCTGTCGAAGGCGGCCTCGAGCGCACCCAGCACACCCAGGCCGAGGATGACGACAACCGTCCCGAGCGTGACCAATCGCAGCATCAGCGGATCGTCGCTACGGTCGCAGGCGAGCGCCAGCGACGCCTGGGCCATGGTGAGAGTCAGGGCCAGCGCGATCGCCTGTAGCTCGGCGCTGCCGCCGTAGAAGATCGACAGACCTTCGAGGAGGCGGACGGTCACGGCGACGAAACCCAGGATGGCGATAGCGGAGGTCAGGTAGCCGAACGGAGCCAGGCGACCCCGGCGCGCGACCAGGAACAGCCCGGCAGCCGCACACGGCCCGAAAATGGTGAGCGCCAGCGCCGTGTAGCCGAGCTTGGCGATCGTTTCCTCAGGATGCGAATCGCCGACGAAGCTCGCGATCAACGCCACGGCTCCGACGCAGAGCGCCACTCCCAGGGCCAGGATCGCGAACTGCCCCCGGCCGGCCTCTCCTTGATGCATCTGCCCCCCCTTGTTCCGCCGCCGCCTCAATGTCGGCGCGGGCCCCCGGGCCCGCGCCGACCGATCAACCGCAGCCGGTGTTGTTGCCGCAGGACGAGCACGTGTAGCAACTGCCCGTCCGCTGCATCATGCCGCCGCACTGGTCGCAGGCCGGGCCGAGCTCCAAGCCCGACATCTTCGCCGGCCGGACCGGGGGAGTTTCCGTGAACGCGGCCGCCGCGGGCTTGGTGCCGCCGTTGCCCGACCCCGAGTGACCGTTGGCGGGGCCGGCGGTGTCGGTCGAGATCCCGAGCCCGAGCTGCGAGGTCTCCGCTTCCTTCTTGTTGCGGACCTCCTGGGTCATGATCCCCAGTTCCTCGAGGGTCTCGAGGTCGTCGATGAAGCGGCTGGCGAGCCAGCGCATGATGTAGTCGGGCATCGATTTCGCGAACGGGATCTCCGGGTTCTGGGTCATGCCCTCCGGGTCGAAGCGCATGTAGGAGAACTTGCGCACGAAGTCTTCGAGCGGCACCCCGTATTGCAGGCCGAGGGAGATCGCGGTGGCGAAGGCGTTGAGCAGCCCGCGCATCGTCGAGCCCTCCTTGCCGATGTCGGTGAGGAAGATCTCGCCGACCGTGCCATCGGTGTACTTGCCGGCGGTGATGTAGCCCTCGTGCCCGGCGATGTTGAACTTGTGGGTGATCGATTCCCGCTCCTGCGGCATCCGTTTGCGCACCGGTTCGGAGATCGCGACCTCGGTCTCGGACTCCTTCTCCTTCTGCGCGTCGGTGCGCAGCGCCTGGGCGGTCTTTGAGCCGTCGCGGTAGATCGCCAGCGCCTTCAGGCCGCCCTGCCAACCGCGCGTGTAGGCGTCGGCGATGTCCTCGATCGTCGCCGTCTCGGGCAGGTTGACCGTCTTCGAGATCGCCCCCGAGAGGAACGGCTGGGTCGCGGCCATCATGTCGATGTGGCCGGTGTAGGAGATCGCCCGCTCGCCGACCGCCACGTCGAACACCGGCAGATGCTCGTCCTTGAGGCCCGGGGCGCCGACGATCGTGTTCTTCTCGGCGATGAACGCGTTGATCTGGTCGATCTCGCTGGGCGAGTAGCCGAGCGTCTGCAGCGCCAGCGGCACCGAACGGTTGACGATCGTCATCGAGCCGCCGCCGACCAGCTCCTTGAACTTGACCAGCGAGAAGTCCGGCTCAATGCCGGTCGTGTCGCAGTCCATCAGGAAGCTGATCGTCCCGGTCGGCGCGAACACCGTCGCCTGCGCGTTGCGGTAGCCGTGCTCCTCGCCGAGCTCGACCGCTTCGTCCCAGGAGCGCTGCGCGGCGGCGAGCAGGTCGCCCTTGATGCCGGCGCCGTCGACCTCGTAGGCGGCGTCGCGGTGCATCCGCATGACGCCGTTGTGGGGCTCGCGGTTCTTCGCGTATTCGTCGTAGGGCCCGGTCGCCCCGGCGGCGATCAGCGCCGACTGGCGGTAGGCGCGGCCGGTCATCAGCGCCGTGATCGCGGCGGCGACGTTGCGGCCCTCGTCGGAGTCGTAGGGCATGCCGTCGGCCATCAGCAGGGCGCCGAGGTTGGCGAAGCCGAGCCCGAGCTGGCGGAAGGCGCGGGCGTTCACGCCGATCTCCTCGGTCGGGTAGCTCGACGGGCCGACGATGATCTCCTGGGCGAGGAAGACGATGTCGACCGCGTGCTCGAAGTCGCCGGCGTCGAAGCTGCCGTCGGCGCGGCGGAATTTCATCAGGTTGAGCGAAGCCAGGTTGCAGGCCGAGTTGTCGACGTGCATGTACTCGCTGCACGGGTTGGAGGCGTTGATCCGGCCCGACTCGGGGCTGGTGTGCCAGCGGTTGATCGTGGTGTCGTACTGGATGCCCGGATCGGCGCAGCGCCAGGCGGCGTCGGCGATCTGGTTCATCAGGTCACGGGCGGGCAACGTCTTGGTGACCGAGCCGTCGGTGCGGGCGGTCAGGTTCCAGTCCTCGCCGGCGGCGACCGCCTCCATGAACTCGTCGGTGACCCGCACCGAGTTGTTGGCGTTCTGGTACTGGATCGAGGTGAAGCCCTCGCCGTCGATTGACATGTCGAAGCCGGCTTCACGCAGCGCTTCGGCCTTCTCCTCCTCTTTGGCCTTGCACCAGATGAAGTGCTCGATGTCGGGGTGGTCGACGTCGAGGACGACCATCTTCGCCGCCCGCCGCGTCTTGCCGCCCGACTTGATCGTGCCCGCCCAGGCGTCGGCGCCGCGCATGAAGCTGACCGGGCCGGAGGCGAGGCCGCCCTTCGAGAGGTGCTCGACCGAGCCGCGGATGTTCGAGAGGTTGATGCCCGAGCCGGAGCCGCCGCGGAAGATCATCCCCTCTTTGGTGTTCCAGTCGAGGATCGACTCCATCGTGTCGTCGACGCTCAAGATGAAGCAGGCCGAGCATTGCGGCTGCTCCTCGAAGCCGACGTTGAACCAGACCGGCGAGTTGAACGCCGCCTTCTGGTTGAGCAGGATCGCGGTCAGCTCCATCTCGAAGCTCTCGGCGTCCTCCTCGGAGGCGAAGTAGCCGCCTTCGCGCCCCCAGCCGGCGATCGTCCCGGCGACCCGGCCGATCATCTGTTTGACCGAGCTCTCGCGCTCGGCGCTGCCGAGCCGGCCGCGGAAGTACTTCTGGGCGACGATGTTGGTCGCGTTCTGGCTCCAGGCCTTGGGGAACTCGACCCCGAGCTGCTCGAAGGCGGGCTTCTCGGGATTCCCGATCACCGCGTCGCGGATCTCCCACTCGATCTGGTCGAAAGGATGCACGCCGGGCGTGGAGAAACGGCGCTCCACAGAGAGGCCACGCAGACCGTTTTTCGGACTGGTAGTTGCGGTCTTGGACATCAAACTGCTCCTCTCGCAGGCGGCTTTTAGGGGTTAGCGAGAATGGCTCAACGGTCGGACGTCAAAAGGGTGCGACCTCGTAAATAACGGCTCTTCGTCTGCGCCCGCGGGTCCTTACATTTTGACAAGTCCCCAAACTCGGCAAAGGCTCTGGGGGTACGCTCCACATATGGTTGATGAGTTCCGGCGCGGAGCCGAATCGATGGGGGAGCGGGCGAGCGCCGCCCGCGAGGCGATGGGCGAGCGCGCCAGCGCCGCCAAAGACGCCGCCGCCGAGCGTGCCGTCGCCGCCCGCGAGGCCGCCGGGGAGCGCGCCGTCGCGGCCCGCGACGCGGTCAACGAAGCCGCCCGCGACGCCCGCGAGGCGGTGGGGGAGCGCGTCGACGCCGCCAAAGAGGCGACCGCCGAGGCGATCGCCGCGGTCAAGCCCAAACTGCGCGGCGTCTCCCACGAGTGGGCCTTCTTCGTCTCGCTCGTCTTCGGCGCCGCCCTGATCTTCTTCGCCAAGACCCCGAAGGCGACCCTCGCGGTCGCCATCTACGCGATCAGCCTCTCGGCGCTCCTCGGCACCAGCGCCCTCTACCACCGGGTCAACTGGAAGCGGCCGAACGTGCGCACATGGATGCGCCGGCTCGATCACTCGATGATCTTCTTCCTCATCGCCGGCACCTACACGCCGTTCGCGCTGATTGTCATGCACGGCGCCTTCGCTACCGGGATCCTGGTCGCCGTCTGGGTCGGCGCGATCGCCGGGGCGATCGTCGAGATGGTCTGGATCGGCCACCCGAAGTGGGTCTCGGCGGCGACCTACATGGCGATCGGCTGGATCGCCGCGGTCGCCTTCCCGCAGCTGTGGGACACGCTCGGACCGGGCGGCGCGCTGCTGCTGATCGGCGGCGGCCTCCTCTACACCGCGGGCGCCGTCGTCTACGCGACCCAGCGGCCCGACCCGAACCCGGCGATCTTCGGCTACCACGAGGTCTTCCACGCCTTCGTGATCGCCGCCGCGGTCGTCCACTTCTCGGTGATCGCCTTCTTCGCGCTGCCCCACGCCTGACGGCCGTCGAAGCGCCCAGTCCTCGAAAGTAGGTATGAATCCCCATGTGCTGGGGAGACCGAGTCGCAACCGAATCTTCGTCCTCACCGCATCCTCGCCATGGCGATGGCGCTCGCGGCGCCTGCCCTGGCGGCCGCCGACTGGGGCGCGATCGCGGTCAGCCCGCGGACCGGCAAGATCGGCGTCGCCTACGACTTCGGCAGCTCCGGCCACGCCAAGCGGCGCGCCCTTCACGAGTGCCACCAGCTCGGCTGCCGGGTCGCCGTCTGGGTCTTCGACGGCTACGCGGCGCTGGTGCTGAAGCACAACGGCGTCTTCGTCGCCGGTGTGGGACGGACCCGCAACCTGGCCTTCCCAAAGGCCCGCGAGCGCGCCCACGAACCAGTCGCGAAGCGCTACGCCTGGGTCTTCAGCGGGTAGGCAAGCGACACCGCGGTCGTCCTAACCCCCGGTGGGCGGGCGAAGGTCGACCGCCGGCCGGAGCGAGGCGCGCCCGTCCCCACCTAAGGTCGGCTGGTTAGGTGGGGACGGGCGCGCCCGGGCGCCTGCGGCGTGACGGTCCCGGCACGGTCCCATGTGCCTTCCGCGGCACGCCGATGTTGATGTGCCGAAAACTCAAGACATAGTTGAGTTTTCGGCCCATCAACCAGGTGGGCGCACGGAGGCAGGTCGACTGCGCACGTAGGTGTGCCGGCCGCACACGGAAGTGTGCCGACCGCGCAAGGAAGGGTGCCGACTCCCGCGCAGGTCCCGGCGAAGGGCGCACGCAGGCGTGCCGTCCACGCGCCCCTGGCCCGGTCCACCGGAGTGCGTTCGCAGTCAGCGACACCATTTGTCGTTAAGTGCGAACGCACCGGCCCTGCCCTCGGGTGAGTTCGCAGTTGGCGCCACATGTTGGCGTTAAGTGCGAACGCACCGGCCGGGCCCTCTGATGAGTTCGCAGTTAGCGACGTCATTTGTCGTCAACTGCGAACTCATTCCTGGGGCTGCGGCCGAAGTGTCCCCGGACCGTCCCGGGACCCCGCGCGAGGCGCGCCCATCCCCACCTAACCAGCCGGACCTAGGTGGGGATGGGCGCGCCGGGGCCTGGCGGTCCCGGGCGCGCCGGCGGAGGGCCGCACCGGCCCAGTCCCACGCGGCCGGCGCTAGGCCCAGGCGGCGGGGCGGGCCGCCTGGGCGCGGGCTTCGGCGGCCTCCTCGGCCGAGGCGATCAGCTCCCGGACGAGCTCCTCGAGTGCCGAGGACTGCTCCGGCGTCAGTTTCAGCTCACCGTCCTCGTAGGCGTCCTGGGCGCGGGGGAAGGGGTATTCGCGCTCCAGCACCCGCCCGCCCAGGGCACCGAGCACTTTGCGCGTCTCGGCTTGGGCCCAGACGGCGCCGAACATCCCGGTCGAGGCGCCGATCACCGCCGCCGGCGTGCCCATCAGGGCGCTCTCTCCGGCCGGCCGCGAGGCCCAGTCGAGGGCGTTCTTCAGCCCACCCGGGATCGAGCTGTTGTACTCCGGCGTCGCGATCAGGACCGCGTCCGCCTGCCGCATCGCGTCGCGCAGGGCGACGACCGCGTCCGGGGTCTCGGCCGTCTCTTCGAAGTCGGCGTCGTAGGCGGGGATCTCCGCCAGCCGCTCGTAGGCGACGAACTCCACCCCGCCGGGCAGCCGCTCGGCGGCTGCCCGCAGCAGGGCGGTGTTGTAGGAGTCCCGGCGCAGGCTCCCCGATATGCCCAGGACTCTCATTGCTAGGCCTCCTGGGCGACGAGCTCGAGGTCGACGTTGATCGCGACCTCCCACTCGATGACCTGGCCACCGCTCGGCAGGTCGGCGTTGAACTCGATGCCGAAGTCACGCCGGTCGACCGCGGTCGAGAGCGAGAGGGCGACGCGGGGGTTGTTGCCCAGGTCGGCGCCGATCTCGCCGAAGCGGCCGGTCGCCTCGACCTCACGCACGTTGCCCTTGATCTCCAGCTCACCAGCGAGGCGGACGGTGTCGTCGTCGGCGACGTCGAAGCGGGTCGAGGTGAAGGTCAGCTTCGGGTGCTGTTCGGTGTCGAAGAATTCGGGCGACATCAGGTGGCCCTTGAGCTGCGGCTCGTCGATGTCGACGCTGGCGACGTCGACCGAGCCGACCAGCTGCGGCTGCTCGCCGCCGGTCAGCGTCACCTCGTAGCTATCGAAGCCGCTGCGGAAGGTGGCGACGTTGTTGTGGGTGATGGAGAAGGCGACCGAGGAGTGGACCGGGTCGACGGTCCAGGTCCCGGCGGGAACCTTCTGGTTGACGGTGTCGGTGCTCATTTGGTGCTCGCCTTTCGTTTTCTGCTTTGCAGGTCTTTCGCGATCAATGGTTGACGCAGAAACGATGTTAGCAGAAATACTTGAGGAAACAACTATTGAGCCGGCAAGTACCGTGTGTCATCATCTGGGTATGGCCGATTCGCCCACCCTCAGCACCGAACGCACCATCGAGCAGGGCACCGGGCAGGGCGCCGCGTCCGCCGTGGTCGGTGACCCGCTCGGCGCCTGCTCGCCCCACCACGAGGCGTGGCGCTCGCTGACCCAGACCCACCACGCGGTCAGCGGGCGGCTGCAGGACGCGCTGACGGCGGCCGAGCTGCCGCCGCTCGCCTGGTTCGAGATGCTGGCGGCGATCGCCGCGACCGAGCGCGGGGCGATGAAAATGGGCGAGCTGGCCGAAGCACTGGTGATCACCCGCGGCGGTCTGACCAAGCTGGTCGACCGCCTCGTCAAAGCGGGCCTGATCGAGCGGACCTTCTGTGAGACGGACCGCCGGGTCAGCTACGCGACCCTGCTCCCGGCCGGCGCCGAGCTGCTCGAAGAAATGGTTCCGGTCGTCTCCGCCGAGCTCGACCTCGCCTTCTCCGCCCGCCTCAGCGAGGGCCAGGCCACTGAGCTGCGGAGCACTCTCGACTCGATCCGCAGCTCCGCCTGCAGCGGCGACTGAGCCGCGCGGCGAGCTCCGCCGCGCGGCCCTAACCCTCAGCTCTCCGTCGCCGTCGTCAGCGGGCCCGTCGCCGCGCCGAGGCGCGCCGGCAAGGCGGCGCCGCACAGGGCCGCAAGGACCGAGAGGCCGGCGCTGACCGTGATCGCGGCGACGAACCCGTCGCTGAAGTCGCTCGGCGAGGCATAGCCGCCGGCGCCCGCGAACGCCGCCACGCCGATCGCGATGCCGAGCACGCCGCCCAGCTCCCTCATCGTCGAGTTGGTCCCCGCCGCCTTGCCGATCGCCTCCTCCGGCACCGACCCGACCACCGAGTTCTGGGCCGCCGGGAAGGACATCGAGATCCCGACCCCGGCGACGATCAGCGGCGGCACCAGCGTCCAGTAGTCCATCCCCGCTTCGGCGACCAGGACGATCCAGCAGAAGCCGACCGCCTGCAGCAACGGGCCGACCACGAGGAAGGGGCGCTCGCCGAAGCGGTCGACCAGTTTGCCCGCCACCGGGGCGATGAAGAAGAGCGTCGCGGTCCAGGGCAGGAGGCGGAGGCCGGCGCCGAGCGGGTCGTAGCCGAGCCCCGACTGCAGGAACTGGGACATGAAGAAGACCGCGCAGAAGAGGCCGCCGACCGCGCAGAAGATTGCCGCGTTGCCGGCCGAGAAGGCACGGGAGCGGAAGAAGCGCATCGGCAGCATCGGCGCCCGCGCCCGCAGCTCGAAGGCCGCAAAGGCGCTGAGGAGGACCACCGCCGCGGTGAAGGCGCCGAGCACCTCGGCGCTGCCCCAGCCCGCGTCGTTGCCGCGCACCAGTCCCCAGACCAGCCCCAGCACGCCGCCGCTGACCAGCGCCAGGCCGGGCAGGTCGAGCGAGCGGTCCGGGCCGTGGCTCTCCGGGATCCGGGTCAGCACCAGCGGGATCAGCGCCAGGCCGATCGGCACGTTCAGCCAGAAGATCCATTCCCAGGCGATTCCCTGGGTGACGGCGCCGCCGACCAGCGGCCCGCCCGCCACCGCCAGCCCGTTGACGGCGAAGAAGATGCCGAGCGCGCCGCCGCGCTTCTCCGGCGGGAAGGCGGCGCCGACCAGCGCCAGGGCGAGCGTCGTCACCGCCGCTGCGCCCGCCCCCTGGACGGCGCGGGCGGCGATCAGCGTGCCGACCGAGGGCGCCACCGCGCAGGCCGCCGAGGCAAGCACGAAGAGCCCGATGCCGGCGGCGAAGACGCGGCGCCGGCCGAGCCGGTCGCCGAGTGCCGCGGCGGTCATCAGCAGCACCGCGAAGCTCAGGTTGTAGGCGTTCACCGTCCACTCGAGCCCTTCGACCGAGGCGCCGAGGTCGCGCCGGATCGTGCTCAGGGCGGTGGTCACGACGAGGGTGTCGAGCGCCGTCATGAAGGCCGCCATCGCGGCCAGGACAAGGATCCACTTCTGTTTCGAGGTCATGTCCCTTACGACTCGGGCGCGCCGGCAAATTGAGCGATTAATTCCGGCGCCGGGCGGTGTCTCAACGGGGACATGAGCGAGGAGGACCAGCGCGATGGGAGACTCAGGCGATGAGCACGGACGCGAGCACCGCGGCGAGGCTGGCGCGCGCCCAGGCCGGCGACGAGGAGGCGTTCCGCGCCATCACCGACCCCTACCGGCGCGAGCTGCAGATCCACTGCTACCGGATCCTCGGCTCGCTGCAGGACGCCGAGGACGCGGTCCAGGAGACGCTGCTCTCCGCCTGGCGCGGGCTGGCGGGGTTCGAGGGGCGGGCATCGCTCCGCGCCTGGCTCTACACGATCGCCACCAACCGCTGCCTGAACGCGCTGCGCGACGGCAGCCGGCGGGAGCGGGCCTTGTTCGGTGACCCGGTCTCCGACGCGCCGGAGCCGAGCCGGCGCGCCGAGCCGATCTGGCTGCAGCCGCTCCCCGACGAGCTGATCGAGGGGCTGCCCGACGCCGCCGCCGGGCCCGATGCCCGCTACGAGACCAAGGAGGCGGTCGGCCTCGCCTTCGTCTCCGGCCTGCAGCGGATGCCGCCACAGCAGCGCGCGGTGCTGGTGCTGCGCGACGTGCTTGGCTACCGCGCCGCCGAGGTGGCGACGATGCTGGAGACGAGCGAGGCCTCGGTCAACAGCGCCCTGCAGCGGGCGCGCGCGGCGCTCGCGGCGGCGCCGGAGCGCCCGGCCGGCGGCACCGTCCCCGACTCGCCGGAGCAGCGGCGCCTGCTCGACCGCTTCGCCGAGGCCTTCGAGGACGGCGATGTCGACACCGTGCTGGGGCTCCTGCGCGAGGACGCCTGGATCCGGATGCCGCCCGAGCCCTACGAATACACCGGTCGCCGGGCGATCGGCGAGTTTCTGCGCTCGCGGCCGCTCTGGCGCGAGGGCAAGCGGATCCGGCTGGTGGCGACGACCGCCAACGGCCAGCCCGCCTTCGCCTACTACCTGCCGGACGGCCAGGCCGACGTGTGCCGGATCGGCGGCATCTTCGTGCTGACCCTGGAGGGGGAGGAGATCGTCGCGATCACCCGCTTCGGTGAGGGCGGCTGGGTGCCCTGGTTCGGGCTGCCGCGGACGTTGCCGGGCCGGGCTGAGGCGGGCTCAGGCGGTGAGGGCTGAGGACGCGCGCTCTTTGGCCGCGTCGATGATCGCCAGCACGTCGTGCTCGCGGCCTTCGCGCAGCAGCTCGATCGGGTCGGGATCGCCGTTGACGATGCCCTCGAAGAAGTCTTTGCGGTCGTTGTAGGTGGGCAGCGTGCCCTTCGCCCAGCCGCGCACGTCGTTCAGCATCACCGCGAGGCGGGCGTAGTCCTCGCCGAAGAGGTCGGAGATCTCGCTTTTCATCCGCTTCGCCAGGGCGGGGGAGGCGCCCGCGGTCGAGATCGCGATCGCCAGCGGCCCGGTGCGGACGATCGCCGGGAGGATGAAGTTGCAGAGCGGCGGCACGTCGACGACGTTGACGAGCATGGCCCGTTTCTCGGCGTCGTAGTAGACGCCGATGTTGACCTCGGAATCGTTGGTCGCGGCGATCACCATGAAGCAGCCCTCGAGGTCCTCGGGGCCGCCGTAGGGGCGCTGTTCCCACTCGATCGAGCCCTCCTCGGCCAACCCCTGCAGCTCCGGGTGGGCGTCGGGGGCGATCAGGGTGACGCTGCCGCCGCAGGCGAGCAGGCCCTCGACCTTCTCCAGCCCGACGTCACCGCCGCCGACCACCAGGCATTTGCGCCCGCTCAGTTTGAGGCAGGCGATGTAAAAAGGGGTCTCGAGCATGTCCCGGACGCAGGACTGGTCGCAGATCCCTTTGCGGAACTGACAGACGCACTCCTTGCCGGCGTAGGCCTGGGCTGGCATGGGCAAAAGGTTAGTGATGTGGGTTCAGCGACACCTGAACGGGAGATCGCGTCGCCAGGGCGCCGGCGGCGCTACATCGAATCGAGCGTGAGCTTCAGGCCCTGCTCCAGGGTGGTGTCCGGCGCCCAGTCGAGCTCCCGTTCGGCGAGCGCGGCGTCGAGTGAGATCCGCTGCACCTCGCCCGCCCGCGGCGGCGCGAACTCGGGCACGAAGTCCTCGCGGCCGCCGAGCCCGGCGAGGATGTCGACGATGTCGAGGACGCTCGCCTCGCGCCCGGTGCCGATGTTGACCGCGCCGCCGAGCCGCGTCGCGCCCGCCGCCAGCGCCGCGGCGACCACGTCGCCGACATATATGTAGTCGCGGGTCTGGGTGCCGTCGCCGTAGACGATCGGCGCGCCGCCGTTCTTCAGCAGGCCGCAGAAGATCGCCACCACGCCCGCCTCGCCGAGCGGGTCCTGGCGCGGACCGTAGACGTTGCCGAGCCGCAGCGACATCCCCGAGAGGCCGTGCAGCCGTTCGAAGAGGCCGAGGTAGCCCTCCGCCGCGTACTTCGACTGGCCGTAGCCGGAGAGCGGCGCGATCGGCGTCGACTCGGGCAGCGGCAGCTGCTTGTCGGCCCCCTCGCCGTAGAGGGCGCCGCCGGTCGAGACGAAGACGACCCGCCCGACCCCGCCGGCGCGCGCCGCCTCCAGCACGTTGGCGGTGCCGCCGACGTTGATCGCGGCGTCGAAGAAGGGGTCCTCGACCGACTTGCGGACGTCGATCTGGGCGGCGAGGTGGAAGACCAGCTCGGGGCGCGCCTCGGCGAAGACGGCGCCGACCGCCTCGCCGTCGCGGACGTCGACCACGGCCAGCCGGGCGCCGTTCGCGAGGGCGCCCTCGAGGTTCACCCGGCGCCCGGTCGAGAGGTCGTCGAGCACCGTCACCTCGTCGCCGCGGGCGAGCAACGCGTCGACCAGATTCGACCCTATGAACCCGGCGCCGCCGGTGACCAAGCTCTTCATCAAGGGGCCGATCCTAAGCGGATTGGCCGGCGGCAGGCGGGGAATCCAGGAGGAGGCATGTTTGCGGGACGGCCGCGCCGCCCTGCTACCCTCGCCGCCCGATGAGACTGATCGTGACCGAGAAGAACAGCAGCGCGAAAAGAATCGCCGAGGTTCTCGGCGCGCCGTCGGGCGGTCCGAAGGCGGACAAAACCTACAAAGTGCCCTTCTACACCTGGACCGACGCCGAAGGCAACGAGGAAATGGCGATCGGCCTGAAGGGCCACGTGCTCGGCCCCGCCTTCCCCGAGGGCTACTCGAACTGGCAGAAGACCGACCTGCACGACCTGATCGACGCGGACCTGATCAAGGAGCCGACCGACAAAAACGTCGTCAAAGCGATCAAAAAAATGGCCAAAGGGGCCGACGAGCTGGTGATCGCGACCGACTTCGACCGCGAGGGGGAGCTGATCGGGCTGGAGGCGCTCGAGGAGATGCTCGACGCCAACCCGGCGCTCGGCACCCGTGAGGACACCGCCGCCGGGACGCTGAAAATCCTCCGGGCGCGCTACTCGGCGACGACCAAAGAGGAACTCACCCGCGCCTTCGAAAACCTCGACTACCTGTCCTACCCGCTGGCCAACGCCGGCGCCGCGCGCCAGGACATCGACCTGCTCTGGGGGGCGACGCTGACCCGCGCGGTCTCGCTCTCGACCCGCCGCTTCGGCTCCAACTTCCTCTCCGTCGGCCGCGTCCAGAGCCCGACCCTGGGCCTGATCGTCGAGCGCGAGATGGAGCGCCGCGCCCACGTCGCGAAACCGTTCTGGGAACTCTTCGCCAAGTTCGAGCACCCCGACGGCACCTTCGAGACGCACCACACCGTCGACAAATTCTGGGAGAAAGCCGAAGCCGACAAGGCGCTCGCCGGGACCACCGGACCGGGCGTCGTCAAGTCGGTGACGGCGCGGAAAAACACCCGCAAACCGCCGACTCCCTTCAACACCACGGCCTTCACGACCGATGCCTCCTCGCGGCTCGGGATCACCCCGGCGAGCGCGATGCGGATCGCCGAGGACCTCTACATGGACGGGTTCATCTCCTACCCGCGTACCGACAACACGGTCTACCCGAGCTCGCTGCCGGTGCGGGAGCTGATCCGGTCGCTGACCAACGTCAAAGAGTTCTCCGCCGCCGCCGGGCTCAACGACCTGGCCGAGCTGAAACCGACCCGGGGCAAAAAAGAGACGACCGACCACCCGCCGATCTACCCGACCCAGGCGATCCACCCGGGAGCCCTCGAGGGTCCGAAAAAACGGGTCTACGAACTGGTCGTGCGGCGCTTCCTCGCCACCTTCAGCCCGCCGATGATCACCGAGTCGACCCGCGCCGACATCGAGGCGGGCACCGAGACCTACTTCGTCCGTGGCTCGGTCGTCGTCGATCCCGGTTTCGCCGGCATCTACACCTACGCCCGCTCTGCCGACGAGGAGATCCCGGCCCTGCGGGAGGGCCAGTCGCTGGAGCTCGCCGCGGTGCCGGAGTTCCGTGCCGAGGACGAGCCCGACGCGAACCCGTGGATCGTCGGCAAAGAGACCCAGCCGCCGTCGCGGATCTCGCAGGGCAAACTGATCGAGCTGATGGAGGAGCGCGGCCTCGGCACCAAAGCCACCCGCGCCGACATCATCCAGAAGCTCTTCGACCGCGGCTACGTCTACGGCAACCCGCCGATCCCGACCGAGACCGGGATCGCCCTCTTCGAGGCGTTCAAGAAATACGTGCCGCGGATGGCGACGCCGGAAATGACCGCCGACATCGAGAACGAGATGGACCTGATCGCCGCCGGCGAGATGACCAAATCGAAGGTCGTCGGCGACTCGCGCGAACTGCTGCACAAAACCTGGACGGAGATCGACGAGAAGAAAGAAGATCTCGCCAAAGTCGTCTGGAAAGGGATGGACGAGGACCGCATCCTCGGGCCCTGCAAGGTCTGCGAAGAAGCGGGGCGGACCAAGGAGGACGGCTCGCCGAACATGCTGCGGATCATCCGCGCGAAAAAATCCGGCAAACGGTTCGTCGGCTGCTCGGGCTGGAAAGCCGAATCGGAGCCCGACGATCCCAGATCGTGCGACCAGACCTTCCCGCTGCCGCAGCGCGGCGACGTCTTCCGACTGGAGGAGCGCTGCTCGATCTGCGACAAGACCCCGCGGCTGAAAGTCCAGCCGTTCCGCGGCCGTCCCTGGAACCTCTGCCTGAACGACGACTGCGAGTCGATGCAGGAGATGAAGAAACGGCGCGCCGAGCGCGAAGCGGCGAAAAAAGCCAAAGAAGAGATGGACGGGAAGCCGCAGCCGAAAGGCGACGAGGACGCGCCCACCAAAAAAGGCTCGAAAGCGAAAAAAGTGAAAGCCTCGAAAGCCGACACTGCCACGCGCGGGGTGAAACGGGCCAAAGCGGGCGCCAAAAGCTGATGGCCGCGCCCGCGGCGCCGGGGGTCTGAGCCGTGTTCATCTCCCTGGAGGGAGTGGACGGCTCCGGCAAGAGCACCCAGGCGCGCCTCCTCGTCGAGGCGCTGGGTGAGGGGACCGTCGCGATCCGCGAGCCGGGTGGGACCGACGCCGCCGAGCGGATCCGCACGCTGCTCGCCGACCCGACCGTGGAGCTCGAGCCGCTGGCCGAGCTGCTGCTCTTCCTGGCGGCGCGCGCCGACCTCACCGAGCGGGTGATCCGCCCGGCGCTCGAGGCGGGCCACGATGTCGTCTCCGACCGCTTCTCCGACTCGAGCGTCGCCTACCAGGGCGCCGCCCGCGGGCTCGGCGTCGGCGAGGTGATCGGCCTCTGCGACACCGCCACCGACGGCCTCTGGCCCGACCTGACGCTGCTGCTGCGGGTGGACCCGGAGGTCGGGCTGGGACGGGCCGAGAGCGAAGACCGCTTCGAGGCCGAGGGCCTGGAGCTGCAGCAGGCGGTGGCCACCGCCTACGAGGAGATCGCGATGATCGCCGGCGATCGGGTCGTCGTGATCGACGCGACGGGGACCGTCGAGGAGGTCCACGCCCGCATCCTCGCCGCCGTCGAGGCCCGCCGATGAGTTCGCACTTCTCCGCGCTATCCGCGGATTTCTGCGAACGCGTCGGGGGGGTGGCGTGACTAGCGCGGTCCTCGAGGAGGCCACCGAGCACCAGGGCAGGGCGCGGGTCGCCTTGACCGCGGCGCTGGAGGCGGGACCGTCCCACGCCTACCTCTTCCGCGGGCCGCGCGGGGCCGGCAAGCGGGCCGCGGCACGCGCCTTCGCGGCGGAGATCGTCGCCGCCGGCGCGCCCGATCCCGACGACGCCCGCCGGCGCGCGATGCTCGACCCCTCGCCGCATCCCGATCTCGTCTGGCTCGCCCCGCGCGGCGCCCAGCACATGGTCGACGAGGTCCGTGAGCGGGTGATCCGCGCCGCCGCCTACCGGCCCTTCGAAGGCGAGCACCGCGTCTTCGTCATCGACGCCGCCGAGGCGATGCGCGACGAGAGCCAGAACGCGCTGCTGAAGACCCTGGAGGAGCCGCCGTCCTTCGTCCACCTGATCCTGCTGAGCTCCGAGCCCGAGGGCCTTCTGGAGACGATCGTCTCGCGCACCCAGCCGGTCGACTTCGCGCCGCTCCCGGCCGAGGTGCTGCAAGCGCAGCTCGGTGCCGCGCCGGAGGCGGCGGGTGCCGCGCCGGAGGAGATCGCCGCGGCGGCGCGCCTTGCCGCCGGCGACCTGGAGCGCGCCCGCCTGTTGCTCTCGGGCGTCGGACGCGAGCTGCGCGCCGAGGTCGAGGCCTGCCTCGCCGCGGTCCTCGCCGACGAGCTCGCGAACGCTCCCTGGCGGCGCCTCCTCGACCGCGCCACGGCGGCCGGGGAGGAGGCCGAAGGGGCGGCCCGCGAGGTGCTCGAGGAAGAGTCCCAGGCGGGCCTCAAACGCACCGCCAAAGACATCGCCGACGGCGCCAAACGGGCGGGGCGGCGACGGCGCACCGAGATCCTCGACCTCGGCCTCGAGCTCTGCGCGCTCTGGCTGCGCGACCTGGCGGCGCTCGCCGCGGACGCCGAGGAGGTCGTCTTCCACCGCGATCGCCTCGAGCTGCTGCGCGCGCAGGCGGCCAAGCTCGATCCGGCCTGGGCCCGCGCCGGCGCCGCCGCCGTGCAGGACACGCGCCGCGGCCTCGACCTGAACGTCTCCGAGGAGCTAGCCCTCGAAGCCCTCTTCTACCGCCTCGCCCGTACCGCCTGAGGAGGCGTGGGGGCGCCTCGCGGCGTCCTCGGTCGCTCGCTTCGGGTCACGCACTGGGGTGCGCTCCCCTCAGCTCGCTTTCCTGCGTCCTTGCGAGGCCGGCCCACGCCTCCTCAGGAGCGCGGATCGCCATTCAGCTGCTTTTCCAGCTCTTCCCGGGTCGCCTGCTCGCGCGCCCGCTCGATCGCCCGCTCCTGTGCGAGGCGGGTGATCTGGGCCGCCTGGCGGGACATGATCACGCTGAAGTTGAGCGCCAGGCCGAGCAGCAGCAGGAGCACGATCGAGAAGAGCGCCACGTTGGTGTCGCGGACGCCCATCAGGTCGGCGACGAACTTCAGGAGGCCCGGGAACGCCGCGCCCGCGAGCATCGCCAGGCCGGCCACGAACCAGACGACGCTGTAGCGCTCCTGCAGGCGGTCGCGGCGGATCAGGTCGAGGATCCAGACCATGAAGAGGATCGCCAGCGCGGCGGCGATGATCCGCGTCTGTGCGGTGAGGCTGACGTGGTCGGCCTGCGCGGCGAGGGGCG
>DASXMH010000097.1:0-20371 GCA_036495785.1 Solirubrobacterales bacterium | reverse complement strand
TCCTTGTCCTCCTGCATGTCCTTGCCGTAGGTGAGCGGCAGCGCGTGCATCACCCCGAGCAGCGTCTGGTGGGCGGCGGCGACCCGCGGGCTCTTCGCCCGCAGCAGCTCGGCCGCGTCGGGGTTCACCTTCTGCGGCATGATGCTGGAGCCCGAGGAGAAGCCCTCGTCGAGCTCGACGAAGCCGAACTCGCTGCTCGACCAGATCACCAGCTCCGAGCCGAGCCGCGAGAGGTGCATCGCGCAGGTCGCCGCGGCGCTGAGGTAGTCGATCACGAAGTCGCGGTTGGACGTGCCGTCGAGCGAGTTCGGGGTGATCGCCGCGAAGCCGAGCTCGGCGGCGACGATCTTGCGGTCGATCGGCCAGTTGACCCCGGCCAGGGCGCCGGAGCCGAGCGGCATCACGCTCGCCGACTCGGCGGCGCAGCCGAAGCGGCGGGCGTCGCGGGACAGCATCCAGAAGTAGGCGAGCAGGTGGTGGCCGAGGTAGACGGGCTGGGCGCGCTGCAGGTGGGTGTAGCCGGGCATCGGCCAGTCCTTATGGGACTCGGCGAGGCCGAGCAGGCCCTCCATCGCCGCACCGCATAGGCGCATCGCCCGCCGCGAGGCCGCGTTCACGACCATCGCGATGTCGGTGGCGACCTGGTCGTTGCGCGAGCGCCCGGTGTGGAGCTTGCCCGCCAGCGCCCCGACCTCCTCGCCGAGCAGCCGCTCGATCGCCATGTGGATGTCCTCGTCGGACTCCTCGAAGGCGAAGCCGGGAGCTTCGATCCGGGCCAGCACCCGGTCGAGCCCGGCGCCGATCTCCTCGGCCTCTGCCTCGGTCATCACCCCGATCCGCGCCAGCCCGCGCGCGTGCGCCTGCGACTGCAGGACGTCGTAGGGCGCCAGCTGCCAGTCGAAGGGCAGCGAGCGGTTCATCCGCCAGAAGCGCGGGTCGGGGTCTTTGCGGAAGCGGGACGGAGCGTCGCCGTCTTTGCGGGAGCGGGCCATGAGGTGGCCGATTATCCCCGCACCGAGGCGTCGACGGCGGCCGCCAGCTCGGCGCATACCCGCTCGATCTCCGCCTCCCCCAGTTGCGGGAAGAACGGCAGCGCCAGCGAGTGTGCCGAGGCGGCCTCGGCGACCGGGAACTGGCCCTCGCAGTAGCCGAGCTCGCGGAACTGCGGGAAGAGGTGGATGCTCGGCAGGTAGTCCTTGGAGTCGATCCCTCGCTCCCTCAGGCGGTTGATCACCGCGTCGCGGTCGAGCTCGTCGGCGAGCCGCACCACGTAGACGAACCAGCTCCGCAGCTCGCGGCCACGCGCCGCCATCGGCGCCTCGACGCCCGGGACCTCGGCCAGCCGCTCCGCGTACATCGCCGCCACCGCGGAGCGCCGATCGAGGAGATCCGGCAGCTTCGCCACCTGGGCGACGCCGATCGCCGCCGCCACGTCGGAGAGCCGGTAGTTGAAGCCGAGCCGGTCGTGGCTGAGCCAGCCCATGTCGATCGCGCGCCCCTGGTTGCGCTCGCTGCGCAGGCGCGCCGCCGCCTCGGCGTCGGTGGGGACGATCATCCCGCCCTCGCCCGTCGTCATCTGCTTGTTGGCGTAGAAGGCGAAGGTGGCGAAGTGACCGCGGGCGCCGACCATGCGGCCCTCGGAGTCGACCGCGCCGAGCGCCTCGCAGGAGTCCTCGAGGATGCCGAGGCCGTGGCGTTCTGCCAGTGCCTCCAGCTCGGGCCAGTCGGCGGGCCAGCCGAAGATGTCGATCGGCAGCAGGCCGGCCGTGCGCTCGGTGACGGCGTCGGCCGCGGCGGCCGGGTCGATGTTCAGCGTCTCGGGATCGACGTCGACGAAGACCGGTTTCGCCCCCTCGTAGAGCAGGCAGTTGGAGGAGGCGACGAAGGTGAAGGGGCTGGTGAGGACCTCGTCGCCCTCCCCCCAGCCGAGCTGGCGCACGCCGAGGTGGAGCGCCGCCGTGCCGCTTGACACCGCGACCGCGTCCGCGACCCCGAGGAACCCGGCGAAGGCGCGCTCGAAGCGCTCCCCCATCGGGCCCAGCGAGAGCCGCCCGGAGCGCAGCACCTCGAGGACGAGCTCCTCCTCTTGCGGTCCGAGATCCGGCCGCGCCAGAGGGATGGGGTTTTCGGGGCTACTCGCCATAAATGTTCACGCTTCGCTCGCTGCGCAGAGTCATCAGATATGGATGCTTGCTCGCTCCGCGTTCATTGAAAGGCGTACTCCAAGGAGTCGACCAGGGCCTGCCAGGAGGCCTCGATCACGTTCCCGGACACTCCCGTCGTCCCCCACTCGCGCTCGCCGTCGGAGGAGTCGAGCAGCACCAGGGTGACCGCGTCGGTGCCGTGGTCCTGGTCGAGGATCCGCACCTTGTAGTTGGTCAGCTCGATGTCGCGCAGGTGCGGGTAGCGGTCGCCGATCGCCTCGCGCAGCGCCTTGTCGAGCGCGCTGACCGGCCCGTTTCCCTCGGCGAGCTTCACGTAGCGCTTCCCGTCGACCTTCACCTTCACCGTCGCCTCGGTCTCGACCTCTCCCCCGGCCCGCCTTTGGGTCACGACCCGGTAGCTCTCCAGCTCGAAGAGGGGCTTGTAGACCCCCGCCTCCTCGCGCAGCAGGAGCTCGAAGGAGGCCGGCGCGGCCTCGTAGTGGAAGCCGCGGTGCTCGCGCTCCTTCACCTTCTCGATCGCCCGCGAGGCGGTCGGGTCGTCGATCTCGAGGCCGGCCGCGGCGGCCTGGTCGCGGATCGTCGCCTTGCCGGAGAGCTCGGAGGGCAGGATCGCGCGCTCGTTGCCGACCGCGGCCGGGTCGACGTGCTCGTAGGAGCGGGCCTCGGCCTCGACCCCGGCGACGTGGATGCCGCCCTTGTGGGCGAAGGCGTTGCGGCCGACGTAGGGGGCGTTCGGGTCCGGCACCAGGTTGCAGAGCTCGTCGATGACGCTGACCGTCTCGGTCAGCGTCTCCAGGTTCTCGGGCGGCACCACGGCGAAGCCCATCTTGAGCTGCAGGGCGGGCAGGATCGTGGTCAGGTTGGCGTTGCCACAGCGCTCGCCATAGCCGTTCACGGTCCCCTGGACCATGCGCGCGCCGGCGTCGACCGCGGCGAGGCTGTTGGCGACCCCGCAGCCGGCGTCGTCGTGGGCGTGGATGCCGACTTCGGCGCGCTCCCCGAAGCGCGCCGCCACGACCTCGGTCGCCGCGGCCACCTGGTTCGGCAGGCTCGCCCCGTTGGTGTCGCAGAGGGTGACGTTCTCGGCCCCGGCGTCGATCGCCGCCTCGAGGCAGGAGAGCGCGTAGCCGGGGTCCTCGCGGTAGGAGTCGAAGAAGTGCTCGGCGTCGTAGACGAGCCGCTTGCCGCGCCCGCGGCAGAAGGCGACCGACTCGGCGATCATCGCCAGGTTCTCCTCGCGCGAGACCTTGGTCACCTTCTCCAGGTGGAGGCCCCAGGTCTTGCCGACCAGGCAGACGACCGGGGCGAAGGCGTCGACCAAGGTGAGGAGCGCCGGGTCTTCGGAGGCCTCCACCCCGCGCCGCCGGGTCATCCCGAAGCCGCAGACGACGGCGTGCTCGAGCGGCAGCGCCGCGAGCGATTCGAAGAGCTCCTCTTCCTTCGGGTTGGAGCTCGGGAACCCGGCCTCGATCATCTGCACGCCGAGCTTGTCGAGCGCGCTGACGACGCGCGCCTTCTCGGACGCCGATAAGGACATCCCCTCGCCCTGCATACCGTCCCGCAGGGTGGTGTCGTAGAGCTTCACCTGTTCCATCTGAACCGCTGCCTTTCGAGTTCGAGCGACGATCGCCGGGCGGGAGCCCGGGTGGGCCCGAAGGCCCGGCGCGCGCGGCCGTGACCGCGCCTGCCGCTAGGCGGCTGGGGTAATTCGCCCGATCGTCTCGTCGGTGGACTCGATCTCCTCGGCGCCGATCTTGGCGCCGTCGCGCGCTTCGGCCGGCGGTTCGGCCGCGACGTCGACGAAGTCGAGCCACTCGTGGTACTCGTCGGCCCGCCCGTGCAGGGCGTCCATGAATTTCGCCTGGATGTGGCGGGTGAACTCGCCGGGGCCGCCGATGTCGTGGTCGTCGATCTCGCGCACCGGCACCATCTCGGCCGCGGTGCCGGTGAGGAAGACCTCCTCGGCGAGGTAGAGCTCGGCGCGGGCGATGTCGCGTTCGACCACCGTGTAGCCGAGGTCCCGGGCGATCTGGATCACCGACTTGCGGTTGATCCCGTCGAGGATCGAGGCGGTGTGCGGCGGGGTGAGGATCTCGCCCTCGCGGACGACGAAGATGTTCTCGCCCGAGCCCTCGCAGACGAAGCCGCGCTCGTCCAGCAGGATCGCCTCGTCGTAGCCGGCTTTCGCCGACTCGGTCTTGGCGAGGATCGAGTTGAGGTAGGAGCCGGAGGCCTTGGAATGCGGGATCGCGCCCGCCGGGCTGATCCGCCGCCAGCTCGAGACCTTGGCGCGGATGCCTTTGCCGGCGCTCTCGTCGCCGAGGTAGGCGCCCCAGGGCCAGGTCGCGATGATCACGTCGACCGGCGCCGAGTTCGCGTAGAGCCCCATCTCGCCGTAGCCACGGAAGGCCAGCGGGCGGATGTAGCAGGAGCTGAGGCCGTTGCGGCACATCAGCTCGTGCGTCGCCTCGCGCAGCTCCTCCACCCCGTAGGGCATCTCCAGGTAGTAGAGCTCGGCCGACTTCTGCAGCCGCTCGAGGTGCTCGCGCAGGCGGAAGACTGCCGGGCCGCGCTCGGTCTCGTAGGCGCGGATGCCCTCGAAGACGCCGGTCCCATAGTGCAGGCCGTGCGTGAGCACGTGCACCTTGGCGTCGTCCCAGGGGACGAATTCGCCGTTCTTCCAAATCAAATCGCAGGCGTCCATGTTGGGGGGATTATGCCCGATGGCTCGAAGGTGTTGAAACCAAGGACTCAGAACACCATCGAAAACCCCAAAGGAGGACCAGGATGAAGCGATTTCGTCCCCGGCTGACCTACGCGAACGTGATCGCGTCGTTGGCCTTGTTCATCGCCCTGGGCGGCGCCGCCGTGGCGGCAGGACTGCCCAAGAACAGCGTCGGCCCGAACCAGATCAAGAAGGGCGCAGTGACGGCGAAGGCGATCCGCAAGCAGGCCGTGACCAGCGGCAAGATCGCGCCCAAGGCGGTCACCGCCGGCAAGCTCGGCCCCAACGCGGTGCTGCCGGGCAACCTCGGCGCCGGGATCATCAGCACCTCGAAGATCGCCGCGAGCGCGGTGACGGCGGAAAAGATCAAGAACAACGTCGTCACCACCAACAAGCTGAACAACAAGGCCGTGACCTCGGCGAAACTCGCCGAAAAGGCGGTTGCGACGGCGAACCTGAACGAACTGGCGGTGACCCCGCCGAAGATCGCCAACGGCGCCGTCACCAAAGAAAAGATCGCGGCCGGAGTGATCGGCAACGTCGAAACGCTGAAGCCCGGGCAGACCGAGCGCGGCGTCTTCAGCCTCGGTGGCACCAAGGCCGAAGGCGATGAAGCGAGCGCGTTCAACTCGGTCAGCTTCCAGCTGCTGCTGGCGGCCAACCCGACCTCGGTCACCGTCGTGGCGAAAGGCACCACCATCCCCGGCGTGTGCCCGGGCCTCGGCGGTGGCAACACGACGCCGGAAGCTGCCGCGGGCGCCGTCTGCCTCTACCTGACCACCGAAACCAACCTGGAAGGCGTCGGCTCCGCCGCCGTCACCACCGAAGGCAACCGCCTCGGCGTCAACCTGGCCGCCAAAGGCAAAAAAGAAGCCAAAGGCGACTTCCTCGCCGCCGGCGTCTGGGCGGTGACCGCGCCCTAGTCCTGGCGCAGCGCCTCGATCACCGCGGCGGTCATCTCCGCGGTGCCGACCTCGACCTCGAGGGGCACGTCCACCATCGGAGGTGGTGCGGCGGGCCCCCCGGCGAGGTCGGGGGTGCGCAGGCCGTCTTCGAGGGCGGCGTCGACCGCCGCCTCGATCCGCGCCGCCTCGTCAGGCATGCCGAGGCCGTGGCGCAGCATCATCGCCGCCGAGAGGAAGGTGGCGAGCGGGTTGGCGACGCCGTCGCCGGCGATGTCCGGGGCGGAGCCGTGGACCGGCTCGAAGACGCCGGGTACGCCGTCGACGCCGAGGCTGGCCGAGGGAAGCATCCCGAGGCTGCCGGTCAGCATCGCCGCCTCGTCGCTGAGGATGTCGCCGAAGAGGTTCTCGGCGACGATCACGTCGAAGTCGGCGGGGCGGGAGACCAGCTGCATCGCGGCGTTGTCGACCAGCAGGTGGTCGAGCGTCACGTCGTCGTAGTCGGGGGCGATGCGGGTCACCACCTCGCGCCAGAGCCGCGAGGTCTCCATCACGTTGGCCTTGTCGATCGAGGTGACCTTCGGCTTTCTGCCGGAGCCCTCGGCGCGGCGGCGCGCGGCCTCGAAGGCGGTGCGAGCGATCCGCTCGATTTCGGCGGCGTCGTATTCGCAGGTGTCGTGGGCGGCGTCGCCGTCGCGCCCGGAGTCGCCGAAGTAGATGCCGCCGGTCAGCTCGCGGACGACCAGCAGATCGGTGCCGGAGATGCGGTCTTCGCGTAAGGGGCTCGCGCCCATCAGCGCCGGGCTCGGGCGGACCGGGCGCAGGTTGGCGTAGAGGCCCATGCCCTTGCGCAGGCCGAGCAGGCCCTGCTCGGGGCGCGGGTCGTCGGGGTTGGTGGTGTCCCATTTGGGACCGCCGACCGCGCCCAGGAGCACCGCGTCGGAGGCCTTGCAGGCGTCAAGCACCTCGTCGGTCAGGGCGACCCCGTCGGCGTCGATCGAGCAGCCGCCCATCAGGCGCTCGTCGTAGTCGAAGTCGCCGAGGGTGTCGAGGACTTCGCGGGCCGCGGCGACGATCTCCGGGCCGATGCCGTCGCCGGCCAGGACGACTATGTGCGGCGCGTCGGGCACGGGCGCGGACTCTACTTCACGTTGATGGGCCGAAAACCGGACATATGGGCGGGTTTTCGGCCCATCAACATCGTCAGGCTGCCGTGGCTTCGATGTTGAGGCGTACGTAGTCGAGCCGCAGCGGCTCCTCCTGGGTGGCGAGGACGTCGGTGACGAACTGTTCGCGCAGGTCGTCGGGGAGCTTCTCGACATAGGCCCCGAGGCAGACGGTACGGGCGAAGGCGGCGGGCTCCGGCGGATGCACCGGCCAGGGCTCGAGCCGGCAGCGAACGTCCGCGAATCCGGCGGCACGCAGACGCTCTTCGGTCTCCTCGGACCCCGCGTACTTCCAGAGCTGGTCGATCCCGCCGATGTGCTCGGCGTAGGGCTCGCGCTCGGCGACCTCCACAGCGGCGACGCGGAAGGCGTCGATATTGCCCTCGCCGCCGCACTGGGCGGCGAAGCGGCCGCCGTCGCGGAGCGCCCTCCGCATCCGCGCGAAGAGCGCGTCGTGGTCGAGGATCCAGTGGAAGACGGCGGTCGAGAAGACCGCGTCGACCTGCTCGTCCAGCTCCAGCTTGGTCAGGTCGGAGACGACCGCGGTGTCCTGCGGGCGCAGCACCTCCTTCACCGACTCGACCATCGAGGGGGAGCCGTCGACCGCGATCACCCGGCCGTCGGGCACCCGCTCGATCACGATCGCCGTGGTGCGGCCCGAGCCGCAGCCGGCGTCGAGGACGGTCTCGCCGCCCTCGAGGCCAAGGCGGTCGAGGACGGCGCGCGCCCAGTCCTCGTGGGGCAGCGAGACGCGCTGGTAGGTGCTTGCGTCCCAGTCACGGGTCGTCGACTCGTCGGCCATCGGCGCTCCTCCTCTGGATACCGGTTCAGATGCTCGTCGTCACCGGCCCGTGGGCACGGCCGGAGCTCTCGTAGGCGTCGATCGCGCCGACGTTCTGCAGGGTGATGCCGATGTCGTCGAGCCCGTTCAGCAGCCGGTGCTTGACGTCCGGGTGCACCTCGAACGGGAAGACCCCGGTCTCGCCGCAGTCGATCGTCTCGTCGTCGACGTCGATCCGCGCCGCCCCGGCCGCGGCGATCTGCTTGCAGTGGGCCTCGTCGACGATCGCCGGCAGCAGCCCGATCTTCGTGCAGTTCGAGTAGAAGATGTCGGCGAAAGAGGGCGCGATGATCGCCTCGAAGCCGAAGTCCTCGAGTGCCCACGGGGCGTGCTCCCGCGAGGAGCCGCAGCCGAAGTTCCGTCCCGCGACGAGGATCGGGTTCGGCTCCAGGGTGATCTCGCCGTCGCGGATCCAGTCGTAGAAGAGGAACTCGCCGAAGCCGGTCCGCTCGACCCGCTTCAGGAACTGCTTGGGGATGATCTGGTCGGTGTCGACGTCGTTGCGGTCGAGCACCGACACCTTGCCCTCGATCACGTCAATCGCTCTCATTCTCAGCTCCAATCTCTGATGTCGACGAAGTGGCCCTCGACGGCGGCGGCGGCCGCCATCCTCGGGCTGACCAGGTGGGTGCGGCCGCCCTTGCCCTGGCGTCCCTCGAAGTTGCGGTTCGAGGTCGAGGCGCAGCGCTCCCCTTCGTCGAGGATGTCGGGGTTCATGCCGAGGCACATCGAGCAGCCCGCCTCACGCCATTCGAAGCCCGCGCTGCGAAAGACATCGTCGAGGCCCTCGGCTTCGGCGGCCTTTTTCACCTGCTGGGAGCCGGGGACGACCATCGCCCGGACCGAGCCGGCGACCTTGCGGCCGTCGACGACCTCGGCGGCCTCGCGCAGGTCCTCGATGCGGCTGTTGGTGCAGGAGCCGATGAAGACGCGTTCGGGGGCGATCTCGGTCATCGGCGTGCCCGCGGTCAGGCCCATGTAGGCGAGGGCGCGTTCCGCCGATTCACGGTCGGCCGGGGACTCCATCGCGGCCGGGTCGGGGACCGTGTCGGTGACCTGGACGACCATGCCCGGGTTGGTGCCCCAGGTGACCATCGGCGAGATCGCGGCGGAGTCGACGTCGATCTCCTCGTCGAAGGTCGCGCCCTCCTCGGTCGGCAACTCGCGCCAGCGGGCGACGGCGGCGTCGAAGTCCTCGGGCGCGCCGGGGCGGCCGCGGACCCACTCGAAGGTGGTCTCGTCGGGGGCGATCATGCCCGCCCGGCCGCCGCCCTCGATCGTCATGTTGCAGATCGTCATCCGGCCGGGCATCGAGAGCGCCTCGATCGTCGGCCCGGCGTACTCGACCGCGAAGCCGGTCATCCCGCCGGTGCCGAGGCGGCCGATCGTCGCCAGGATCAGGTCCTTGGGCGTGACCCCCGCGCCCAGCTCACCGGCGTAGTTGATCCGCATCGTGCGCGGTCGCTTCTGCACCAGGCACTGGGTGGCGAGGACGTGCTCGACCTCGGAGGTGCCGATCCCGAAGGCCAGCGAGCCGAAGGCGCCGTGGGTGGAGGTGTGGCTGTCACCGCAGACGATCGTCATGCCGGGCTGGGTGACCCCCAGCTCCGGGCCGATCACATGGACGATGCCCTGGCGGTCGGAGCCGAGGCTGTAGAGCGTCAGGCCGAACTCCTCGCAGTTGCGTTCCAGGGTTTCGACCTGGACGCGGGAGAGCTGGTCGGCGATCAGGCGCGCCGCCATCGTGCCGTCGGTCGGCGTGTTGTGGTCGGCCGTGGCCAGCGTTTTGTCGGGGCGGCGGACCTGGCGCCCGGCCAGCCGGAGGCCGTCGAAGGCCTGCGGCGAGGTCACCTCGTGGACCAGGTGCAGGTCGATGTAGATCAGCCCCTCGCTGACCTCATGCTGCTCCCAGATCTTTTCGAACATGTTCTTCGGCACTGCTAGCTCCTCCTCAGTCCGGCGGCTATCACCGCGATCAGCCGGGTGGGTTCGGTTCCGTGGTTTTCGACGTAGTGCGGGAGATCGGCGTCGAAGGTGACGCTGTCGCCCGCCTGAAGCTCATGGCGCTCGCCCTCGATCACCAGCGCGAGCTCGCCGGACAGGACCACCGCGGTCTCGCGGCTGCCGGGCTCGTGCATCGGCGGGTCCGAGGCGCCGCCGGTGGTGGCGCCCGGATCGAGGACGTGCAACGACACATCTACGCGCTGACCGGGGAGCGGCGGCGTCAGCTCTTCGATCAGGTGCCCGCCGCGCCGCGAGGAGCGGCGCCCGGCGGCGCGGGAGATGGCGACGTGGCGACCCTCGTCGAGGCGCAGAAGTTGGGACAGCGTCAGCTCCAGGCCCGAGGCGATCTTCGCGGCGACGGCGAGCGTCGGCGAGGTCTCCCCCCGCTCGACCTGGGACAGCATCTGGGCGGAGACACCGGAGCGGTCGGCCAGGTCGCGCAGGGACAGGGACATCGCGTCGCGCAGGGCGCGGATGCGAGGGCCGACGGCGGTGATCGGGTCGGCGGACGGCGCTGCGGGCGTTTCGGTCGGATGTGGGGTCAGGGCTGCCGAGATGGGCGTACGCTATCACGGACGATTGTAAAGTACATTGTCGGCTTGGGGATCGGGTTGATGGGGCCGGTTTGGCGGGACGGGCTTGGAGGGGACGCCTCCCTCGATCGCGGACGCACTTGCAGGTAGGTCCGCGATCGAGGGAGGCGTCACTTGAGGAGGGTGCGGAGATCTGCCGCCACCTCGGACGGTTCTTCCACGAGTTGGCCTTTGGTGATGCGCACGACTCGATAGCCCGCGGCTCCGAGTCGGCGGTCGCGGGTGCGGTCGCGGCGGAAGCCTCGCTTGGTGCCGTGGGACTGGAAGTCGTCGAGCTCACCGATGAGACGGGGCTCGGGCCAGAGGCAATCGACTTGGTAGCGATGCTCTCCGATCGAGAGCCAAGCGTTGAGATGTGGCCGTCGGATGCGGTGGGCGTCGAGGAACGGCAGGAACAGCTCCTCGAGCGTTGACCGGATGCGTCCGCCGGGATCGTCGCGCAGGTGCTCGAGCGCTTCGCGAACAAGAGACGTCCCAAGATGCCTCGGATGGCGATCGAGCAGCGCGGGCAACGACACCGCCCCATAGATCCCGAGGTATTCCATCTCCCTGAGCGCCGCCTCCGCCGCGGCCTCCCCCTTCTCCGCCGCCAGGTCAAGCACCGCCCGAGCCGCCGACGTCACCGGAATCCCGTCGACGACCGCCTTCTCATCGTTCGGGAGCAGCGAGTAGTGCCTCCGCATGCCAGGTCCCGAGCGGGTCTTCCGCGGGAGCGTCACATGTACCTGCCCCGCCCCCGACCCCCAGATCCGCCAAAGCGCCGCCGCCGACCGATGGCTCAACACCGCCCCCTCGCCCGAGGCCAGCACCGCCGCCATCCACCTCCCCCGCTGCGTAATCGCCATATGCCCGACCGCGTAGACGCCTCGGTGGATCAGATGCAGACCCCCAGATCGCACGCGCCCGTCAATCTCTTCCTTCGTCACGTTCAGGCTCAGCAACTGCCTTCGCGCCACGATCCCGTGCTGCCGTCGAGCCAACGCCGCCAACCGCGCCTCAACTGGCTCCGCGCGAACCGCTTCCACCGTCCCCTCCGCCCCGTCCGTCTGCATTTGACCTTGCCTGGGAAGGCGAAATGCAGACGGTCGGGACATGGGACCGATGGTGGCGTCCCAATCCGCGCGCGTGGCGTGCGGATTGGGGAATCTTTGACGCGCGCGGGGGACGAAAGCGTCGCGTGTGCCCGGAAGGGCTATGGGCCGGTGCGCTCGATTGCGGCTTCGGCGGTGGCGGCCTCGGCCTCACGGGTCGCGGCGCCTTCGAGGGAGTTGGACAGGGCCCTCAGGTAGGCGCGGGCGCTGGCCTCGATGATGTCGGTCGCGACGCCGGAGCCGGAGGCCAGGGCTCCGTTGGTGCGGAGCTGGACGGTGACCTCGCCGAGCGCGTCCTCTCCCCCGGTCACCGCGTCGACCGTGTACCTGACCATCTCGCTTTCGGTGCCGACCGCCACCTGGATGGCGCGGAAGATGGCGTCGATCGGGCCGTCCCCGGTGGACTCGCCGACGACTTCCTCGCCGGAGGGCAGGGTGACGCCGATCCGGGCCAGGGGCTCCTTGCCGCTCGCCGCGGTCACCTCGAAGGAGGCCAACTCATGGGCGTCGGCGCGGTCGCGCATCTCGTCGGAGACGATCGCCTCCAGGTCGAGGGAGGTCACCTGCTTCTTGCGGTCGGCGACTTCCTTGAAGGCCTTGAAGGCCGAGTTGAGGGCATTGCCCTCGACCTTGTAGCCCAGCTGCTCCAGGGCGTCTTTCAGGGCGTGGCGGCCGGAGTGCTTGCCGAGGACGATCGAGTTGGACTCGAAGCCGACTTCGGTCGCGTCCATGATCTCGAAGGTGGTGCGCTCCTTCAGCACACCGTCCTGGTGGATTCCCGACTCGTGGGCGAAGGCGTTGCGTCCCACGATCGCCTTGTTCGGCTGCACCGCGTAGCCGGTCAGGCGGCTGACCAGGCGGCTGGTCCGGGCGATCTCGCGGCTGTTGATGCCGGTGGTGAAGCCGTGGACGTCCTCGCGGACGCGAATCAGCATCGCGATCTCCTCCAGCGAGCAGTTGCCGGCCCGCTCGCCCAGGCCGTTGATCGCGCACTCGACCTGGCGCGCCCCCGCCATCACCCCGGCGTAGGAGTTGGCGACCGCCAGTCCCAGGTCGTCGTGGCAGTGGACGGAGGTTTCGACGTTCCGCAGGTCCGGCACCAGCTCATAGAAGCGCCGCCACATCGCCGCGTACTCCTCCGGCGTCGCGTAGCCGACCGTGTCGGGGACGTTGATCACCGTCGCCCCGCAGTCGATCGCGATCTGCAGCACCTCGGCGGTGAACTCGTCGTCGGCGCGGGTCGCGTCCATCGGCGAGAACTCGACGTTCTCGCAGTAGGCCCGCGCCATCGTCACCGCCGCCTTGGCCTGGCCCTTGACGTCCTCGCGATCGGTCTGCAGTTGGTGCTCGATGTGGATGTCGGAGGTCGAGATGAAGGTGTGGATGCGCGGCCGTTCGGCGTCCTTGATCGCCCCCCAGGCGGCGTCGATGTCCGCCTTATGCGTGCGCGCCAGGGCGCAGATGACCGGCCCTTCGACCGTCCGTGCGATCTCCTGGACGGCCTCGTAGTCGCCCGGCGAGGCGATCGGGAAGCCTGCCTCGATCACGTCGACCCCCAGCCGCGCGAGCTGCTGGGCGATCTCCACCTTCTCGGCGGCGTTCAGCGAGATGCCGGGCGACTGCTCGCCGTCGCGCAACGTGGTGTCGAAGATGTGGACGCGATTGGCGTCGGGCGTTGCGTTTACGTCGGTGCTCTGCGGTCCCATCGGACCTCTCCTTCTCTCTAACTCTTCAATGGCCTTTGTCTCTCGCGGCTATCGCGCCGCCCAGCGCTATTCCCCCCGAGGGGGGAGGAGAAGGAGAAGCGCGAGGCTGTTCAGCGGAAAGGCCATTTCCTCGACGGAGAGTAGCGCAACGACGGGCACGTGACGTAGCCTGCCGCGCGTGGAGGCAGGGACGCGGACCAACTGGACGGCGTTGTTCGCGATGGGCGCCGCGGTCTTCGTGATCGCCAACGACTTCTCCGCCGTCAACGTCGCCCTGCCGACGATGGAGGCCGACTTCCACACCAACATCAACACGATCCAGTGGGTGGTGAACGCCTACGCGCTGACCTTCGGCGTGCTGATCGTCACCGGCGGCCGGCTCGCCGACATGTTCGGACGCCGCGTCTCCTTCTTCCTCGGCGCCGGGATCTTCGCGGTGATGTCGGCGGCCGGGGGCGCCGCGCCGAGCGAGGCCTTCCTGATCGCGACCCGCGCGCTGATGGGGATCGGCGGCGCCCTGATGTGGCCGGCGATCCTGGGGATGACCTACGCGATCCTGCCCGAAGACAAGGCCGGCATGGCGGGCGGAATCATCATCGGCGCGGCCGGCCTGGGCAACGCGGCGGGGCCGCTGATCGGCGGCGTGCTCACCGACCTCGCCAGCTGGCGCTGGATCTTCTTCCTCAACGTGCCGATCGCCGCCTTCGCGGTCGCCGTCGTCTGGTCGAGCGTCCACCTGGATGATGTCGCGGACCCCGACCACCGGATCGACTACACCGGGATCACCGCGATCTCGCTCGGCCTCGTGTCGCTCCTGATCGCCCTCGACCAGGTCGACGACTGGGGCTGGGGCGACCCGCGGGTGATCGGGCTGCTGGTGATCGCCGCGGTCGGCATCCTCTCCTTCCTGCCGTTCGAGCGGCGCGCCGGGCGCCACGCGCTGATCCCCCGCGAAGTGATGGCAAACCGCAGCTTCACCGCCTCCTGCGTGGCGATCCTCTGCATGTCGGCGACCTTCTTCGCGGCGCTCCTCTACCTGCCGCAGTTCATGGAGACCGAACTGGGCTTCTCGCCGCTCGAAGCGGGACTGGGGATGCTGCCCGCGCTGGCGACGTTCGCGGTCGTCTCCTTCGTCGCCGGGCCGCTCTACAACCGGCTCGGAGCGAAGCGCCTGGCGGTGATCGGCGCGAGCTGCATGACCGCCGCGGCGGTCCTCTTCTCGCTGGTCGGTGGGGACTCCGGCTACGGCGCCCTGGTGCCCGGGATGCTGATCCTCGGGATCGGGATCGGCAGCTTCTACCCGACCGCGACCACCGCCGGGGTCACCTCGGTCGACGAATCGCAGACGAGCCTGGCGGGAGGGATCGTCTACATGTTCCAGATCGCCGGCGGCTCGATCGGGCTCGGCCTGACCACGACGGTCTTCTCCAGCTTCAACCCGCCGTTCATCGACGGCTTCCAGGCCGGCTTCCGGCTCGACGCCGGAATCGCCCTGGTCGGGCTCGCTGTCAGCGTGCTGTTCGTCGGCGGGACGCTGTTGACGCGCCGCGCGACCGCGACGACCTAGGGCCGCGCCTATTCGACCAGGTTCTTGCCGGGACCGCCGACGCCGACATTGCGGCCGGAGCCGCCGATCAGGTGATCGTCGCCGGTCCCGCCCAGCAGGGTGTCGTTGCCGGAGCCCCCGATCAACAGGTCGTCGCCGCCGCGGCCGACCAATTCGTCGTCGCCCGGCCCGCCGATCAGCTTGTCGTTCCCGGCCCCGCCGGTCAGCACGTCGTTGCCTTCGCCGCCGCGGATCGTCGCCGGCACCGGCACCGTGCGGCCGAGCGTGACGACATCGTTCCCGGCGCCGGTGTTGATTTCGAATCCGGCGATCGCGCTCGCTTCGCAGAGCAGTGCTTCGGGGCGCTTTTCGGGGTGCGTGCAGACGGTGCCGCCGACTTCCAGCGCGGTCGCCGATTCGATTTCGTAGGAGCGCCCGTCGGCCGAGAGTTCGATCGTGATCCGGTCTTCGCCGGAGGTCCCGGTCAGCACCAGGTTGACCGCCTGTTCGGGCGCCGTGAAGAGGCGCTGAAACGGCGGCGAGGCCGCGGCGGAGGCGACGGCCAGCGACACCGCCGCTCCGGAGACGGCCAGGACGAGAAGGATGAGGCGCTTCATCGCCCTCTTAACAATCCTTTGACGCCGACGTTGCGGTCAGAGATCGACCGAGCGTCCCACCGAGAATCCGTCGAGGCCGAGGATGGTCTGCAGCGCGTCCGGGCGGACCGCCGCGTCGGTGGTCAGGGCCATCACCGCGTTGTCGCCGCCGCCGCGCTCGGCGCCGACCGCGGCGGAGACGATGTTGACGCCCTCCTCGCCGAAGGCGGTGCCGACCCGGCCGATCATCCCGGGCTGGTCGGCGTATCGGAAGACGGTGATGTGCTCGGCGAACGGCAGGTAGAAGCTCTCGCCCCAGGCGGACACCAGGTAGGGCTCGTTCTTGGGGCCGACCCCGGTCCCGGCGACCTCGACCTCGCCGTCGCCCGCGCCGATCCGCACGGTGATCAGCTCGGTGAAGTCCTCGGCGCTCGAGTCGGTCGTCTCGGTCAGCTCGATCCCCCGCTCCTCGGCCATCTGCGGCGCGTTGACCAGGTTGACCGGCGTCTCGGTGTTGCCGGAGAGGACCCCGACCAGGACGGCGATCCCGAGCAGGCGGGTGTCGTAGGAGGCGATCCGGCCGCGGAACTCGGCGCTGACCCGCTCGACCGAGCCCTCCCCCAGCCCCTGCGCCAGCCGCCCGAGTTTTTCGCAGAGCGGCACGAAGGGCGCCAGCGCCTCCATCTCCTCGGGACGGACCGCGGCGATGTTGACCGCGTTGGTGACCACGCCGCCGGTCAGCGCCTCGGTCACCTGCTCGGCGGTGACGACGCCGGCCCGGTCCTGGGCCTCGGCGGTCGAGGCGCCCAGGTGCGGGGTGACGACGACGTCATCGCGGGCGAAGATCGGATGCTCGGTGAAGGGCTCCGAGGGGAAGACGTCGAGCGCCGCGCCCGCCAGCTTGCCCGACTCGAGTCCGGCGAGGAGGTCATCGAGCACGACCAGCTCGCCGCGGGCGCAGTTGACCAGGCGGGCGCCGTCCTTCATCGCGGCGATCGCCTCGGCGTCGATCAGCCCCACCGTCTCCGGCGTTTTCGGCGTGTGGAGGGTGACCAGGTCGGCGCGGCCGAGCAGATCGGTCAGCTCCTCGCAGCCCTCGACGCCGAGCTCGCGGAAGCGCTCCGCGGAGACGAACTTGTCGAAGGCGATGACCTCCATCTCGAAGCTCTGGGCGCGCTTGGCGACCAGCTGGCCGATGCGGCCGAAGCCGATCACCCCGAGCGTCTTGCCGTAGAGCTCGGCGCCCTTGAACTTGCTCCGGTCCCAGCGGCCGGCGACCAGCGAGGCGTGCGCCTGCGGGACGTTGCGGAACATCGCCAGGGCGAGCGCCATGGTGTGCTCGGCGGCGGCGACCGAGTTCGACTCCGGCGCGTTGGCGACGATGATCCCGCGCCGCGTCGCCGCCGGGATGTCGACGTTGTCGACGCCCGTCCCGGCCCGGCCGATCACCTTCAGGTTGGTCGCCAGGTCGATCAGCTCCGGCGTCATCTTGGTCGCCGAGCGGATCAGGATCGCGTCGTAGTCCGGCAGCTTGGCGCGGAATTCGTCCTCGGACATCTCGAGCCCGAGGTCGACTTCGAACTTCGACCGCAACAGGTCGACGCCGGTGTCGGCGATCTTCTCCTTGACCAGGACCTTCATCGGACGCGGGAACCTAGCCTTGGGCGCGGACGCCGTCGACGTTCTCGACCACCCAGTCGATGCAGTGGGTGAGCGCCTCGACATCGTCCGGCTCGACCGCCGGGAACATGCCGATCCGCAGCTGGTTGCGGCCGAGCTTGCGGTAGGGCTCGGTGTCGACGATGCCGTTGGCGCGCAGCGCCTTGGCGATCGCCGCCGCGTCGACGCCGTCGTCGAAGTCGATCGTGCCGACGACCAGCGAGCGCTTCGCCGGGTCGGCGACGAACGGGGTGGCGAAATCGCCGGCCTCGGCCCACGAGTAGAGGCGGCTCGAGGAATCGCTCGTCCGCGACACACACCAGTCGAGACCGCCGCCCGCGAGCATCCACTGGATCTGGTCGTCGAGCAGGATCAGGGTGGCGAGCGCGGGCGTGTTGTAGGTCTGCTGCTTGCGCGAGTTGTCGAGCGCCACGGCAAGCGAGAGAAATTCCGGCTGCCAGCGGTCGGCGGCGCCGTCGAGCCGCTCGATCCGGGCGATCGCGGCGGGGCTGAGGGCGGCGAGCCAGAGGCCGCCGTCGGAGGCGAAGCCCTTCTGCGGGGCGAAGTAGTAGACGTCGGCCTGCGAGGCGTCGAGGGGCAGCCCGGCGGCGCCCGAGGTGGCGTCGATCAGGACCAGCGCGTCGCCCGCGTCGGCGGGGCGCTTGACCGGGACCATGACCCCGGTCGATGTCTCGTTGTGGGCCCAGGCGATCGCGTCGGCGGCGGCGTCGGCGGTCGGGGCGGGCGCGTCGCCGGCCTCGGCCTCGACCAGGATCGGGTCGCCGAGGAAGGGCGCCACCTTGGCCGCCTTGGCGAACTTCTGCGAGAACTCGCCGTAGGTGAGGTGCAGCGAGCGCTCGCGGATCAGCCAGGCGCAGGCCGACTCCCAGAAGGCGGTGGTGCCGCCGTTGCCGAGCGCCACCTCATAGCCCTCGGGCAGGGCGAAGAGCTCCGCGATCCCCTCGCGTACCCGCTGGACGAGGTCGCGGACCGGCGCCTGGCGGTGCGAGGTGCCCATCAGGTGCGATTGCTCGGCGAGCTTCGCCAGCGCCTCCGGGCGCACCTTCGACGGCCCGCAGCCGAAGCGGCCGTCCGCCGGCTTCAGGTCGGCCGGGATGGTGTCGGTGGGAGGCATCGAGCCGACAGGTTATTCACCCGGCGCGGTAGACCGCCGCCGGAGCCCGAGTTAGTCTGGCCAAGCCGTCCAGAAGGCAATCAACAACGCCGTTCAGAAGGCAACTCCAGACATTTAGGGGGAGAGATGTACCCAGTCAGCTACGAAGCCGACTTCCAGTCGGAGCAGAACCGGGCGACGACCTTCTTCCGGATCATCCTTGCGATCCCGTGGATCATCGTCGGCGTCGTCTACGCCATCGTCGCCAGCTTCACCCACCTCTTCGCCTGGGTGGCGGTCGTGATCCTGGGGCGCTATCCGGAGGGCCTCTACAACCTCAACGCGGGATTCGTGCGCTACTTCGTCCGCACCTCGGCGTGGATCTACCTGCAGACCGACGAGTGGCCGCCGTTCGGGATCTCCGACGACCCGGGCTACCCGATCCGGATCGAGGTCGCGCCGCGCGCCGAGAGGCAGAGTCGTCTGAAGGCTTTCTTCCGGATCATCCTCGCGCTCCCGATGCTGATCGTCTCCTACGCGGTCGGCTACGTCCACCAGTGGATCGCGGTGATCGCCTGGCTGACGATCGTCTTCCGCGGCTACCTGCCCGAGCAGATCAACACCGCGATGACCTTCTGCAACAGCTTCTACGCGAGGGTCTATGGCTACCTGGCTCTGCTGACCGACGAGTACCCGCCGATCGGGATCGAGAGGGCGAACGGGCTCGGCGCGCTCGCCGGCGGCCCGGCCGCGCCGCCCCAGGCGCCACCCGAGGCGCCGCCCGCCGCGCCGGCGGTCTGACCATCTGAAGCAAGGGAGGCAGGACGATGAGCGACGAGACGAACGAGAAGGTGGAGCGCGGCGAGGGCTGGTCGGTCGCCAACCTCGACGACCTCGGCGAGGGCCCCGGCTTTCGCAAGATCCGCCCGGCGCTGGGGGTCACCGCCTTCGGCGTCAACGCGATCGTCCTGCCCCCCGCCTACGCCACCGGTATGCACTTCCACGACGAGCAGGAGGAGCTCTACTTCCTCCACTCGGGCCGGGTGGCGATCGAGTTCGGCGACGGCAGCGTCGAGGAGCTCGAGGCGGGCGGGCTCGCCTGGGTCGACGCGCCCACCCACCGCCGAGTCCGCAACCTCAGCGACTCCGAGGAGGCGGTCTACGTGTGCGTCGGCGGCAAGGGCGGCTACGTCGGCCGCGACGGCCGCCTACCGGAGGGCGAGACCCACCGCTAGAAGCCCTGGTCGATCCAGGGCATCATGTCGCGCAGCTCCTTGCCGACCTTCTCGATTTCGTGGTCGGCGCCGGCCTTGCGCAGTTCGTCGAACTTCTGCCCGCCGGCCTCGTTCTCGCCGATGAACTCCTTGGCGAAGGCGCCGGACTGGATTTCTCCGAGGATCTCCTTCATCGCCGCGCGCGAGGCCTCGCCGATCACCCGTTTGCCGCGGGTCAGGTCGCCGTACTCGGCGGTGTTGGAGATCGAGTACTCCATCCCGCGAATCCCCTTTTCGTACATCAGGTCGGCGATCAGCTTCAGCTCGTGGAGGCACTCGAAGTAGGCGAGGCGCGGATCGTAGCCGGCGTCGACCAGCGTCTCGAAGCCCGCCCGGACCAGCTCCGAGGCGCCGCCGCAGAGCACCGCCTGCTCGCCGAAGAGGTCGGACTCGCACTCTTCCTTGAAGGTCGTCTCGATCACCGCGGCGCGGCCGCCGCCGATCCCCGAGGCATAGGCCAGCACCACGTCGTGGGCGGTGCCGCTGGCGTCCTGGTGGACCGACATCAGGCACGGCACGCCGTTGCCTTCCTCGTACTGGCGGCGGACCAGGTGGCCCGGGCCCTTCGGCGCGACCATGCCGACGTCGACGCCCTCGGGCGGGTCGATCTCACCGAAGTGGATGGCGAAGCCGTGGGCGAAGAGCAGCAGGTCGCCGGGTTCGATCCCGGCGCTGATCTGCTCGCGCCAGAGCCGGCCCTGTTTCTCGTCGGGCAGCAGCACCATGACGACGTCGCCGCGCTTCGCCGCCTCGGCGATGTCGAGGACCTCGAGGCCCGCCTCTTCGGCCTTGGCGCGACTGGAGGAATCGGGACGTAGGCCGACGACCACCTGGACGCCGGAGTCCTTGAGGTTGAGGGCATGGGCGTGGCCCTGGGAGCCGTAGCCGAGGATGGCCACGGTCTTGCCCGACAGGAGGTTCAGATCCGCGTCGTCGTCGTAGAACATGGCGGGTCAGCTTATGCGGTCGCCGCCGCGACCCAGGTGGCG
>DASXMH010000096.1:0-4095 GCA_036495785.1 Solirubrobacterales bacterium | reverse complement strand
AAAAGCCCAGAGGCGCCAGCTATCCCCGCGCCACACCCCGAGGCGCCCGCCGGCGATCGGAGCGCCAGCCGGCGGCCCGAGGCGCCGGTCAGGATCCGGCCTCCGGCGCACGCTCGCGGTCCGCGCCGCGGAATCGGCGATCTGATGCATCCCTTCCACCGCTCCCCGCGACTCGCCTTTCACGGCTCCGCCTGGCGCCGCTTCGCCCGCCGCCGCCTGCCTTTACCCACCGCACAGCAACTTTCACTATGCTGCCCCGTCGGTGGGAGCCAAATCGGGGCGAAATAAAAAGGGCGGCAGGGGCGGCCCGAAAAGATCGGGCGCGCCGCAAGTCAAACGCGGCGCCGGCTTGGGCAGGGCGCAGCGCGTCGGCCTGGTGCTGTTCGGGGTCGTCTTCATCGCCCTCTTTGTCATCTTCGCGGTCGCGCAGGGTCTCGGCTCGTCGGGCGTGCCCTCCGGCGACATCGCCAAGGTCAGCAACGTCTCGAGCGAAAAGGGCGAATTCACCCAGGCCGACTACAAGCGCTCGATCCAACAGCAGGAAGCGCAGGGCGGCCTGAAAAAACCGCCGAAAGCCGGCTCCAAAAAAGCTGAAGAACTGCACAAAACGGCGGTCGGCGAACTTCTGAACGGCGCCTGGATCTTCGGCGAGGCGGAAGAGCTCGGGATCAAGGTGACCCAGAAAGAAGTCGAAACCGAACTCGCCAAAATCAAAAAAGAAAGCTTCAAAACCGAAAAAGCCTTCGAAGAATTCAAAAAGGAATCGCACTTCACGGAAGCGGACGTGATTTCCAAGATCGAACTTCAGATCCTCTCCAAAAAGATCGAAGAAAAGATCAAAAAAGAAGTCCCGCCGCTCACCGAAGAAGAACTGAAGACTTACTACGACGCCGAAAAGGCGAAACAGTTCACGAAAAAACCGACGCGCGACGTCCGCGTCGCCGTGAACGAAAACAAAAAAGAAATCGAAGCTGCGCAGAAAGCGCTGGAAGCCGACAACTCGGAAGCCGGCTGGAAAAAAGCGACGAAGAAATATTCGCCGACGACCGCCGCGCAGGGCGGGCTCCAGAAAGAAATCGCCGAAGAATTCCTTACGGAACCGCTGAAAAAAGACATCTTCAAATCGGCGACCGGCGAACTGATCGGCCCGGTCAAACAGGAAAAAAATTACCTGCTGCTGGAAGTCGTGAAGCTGCACCCGGAAAAAGTGCAGTCCTTCGCCGAAGTCAAAACGACGATCGAAGGCACCCTCAAAGGGGAAAAGGAACAGAAGTACTTCTCCGAATGGGTCGCCGGCTTCCAGTCGAAGTGGATCTCCCGCAGCCAGTGCGCCTCCGGCTTCGTGACCGAACAGTGCGCCAATTACAAGGGCACGGGACATCCCGTGGGAGCTCCTGAAGCCTGCTACGAAGCCAATCCGAAAACGCCCGCCAAGGAATGCCCGGCGCCGGTGGTGCAGACCAAACCGGCCGTACCCGGGACGGTGAGCGCGAGCAAACCGGAAGGCGAACAACTGGTCCAGCGCCCGCGGCCGGAAGCGACGAGCAAATCGGCCAAAGAAAAAGCCGAAGGCCCCGCCGGCGCGGCGGAAGGCACGGCCGGAGCGGAAGGCTCTCCCGAATCCGAAGCCGCCGCCCAGAAAGCGGTCGAAGAAGCTGCCGCCAAAGCGGCCGCAGAATCGGCCAAAAAAGGCGAATAGCCCTTCGCGGGCAGACCGCGCCGAAGTGCCCGAGGAACATAGGATCGCCGTCCTATGAGCACGATCTCATCCATCCACGCCCGGCAGATCCTCGATTCGCGCGGCAACCCGACCGTCGAGGTCGAGGTCGCGCTGGAGTCCGGGGCGCGGGGCATCGCCGCGGTCCCCTCGGGCGCCTCGACCGGTGAGTTCGAGGCGGTCGAGCTGCGCGACGGCGGCGAGCGGTGGGTCGGCAGGGGCGTCACCAAGGCGGTCGACAACGTGAACGGCGAGATCGCGAAGGCGCTGACCGGCGCCCGCGCCGCCGAGCAGGGAGCCCTCGACGAGACGATGATCGAGCTCGACGGCACCCCGAACAAGGGCCGGCTCGGCGCCAACGCCATCCTCGGCGTCTCCCTGGCGGCCGCGAAGGCCGCCGCCGCCGACTCCCGGCAGCCGCTCTACCGATATCTCGCCGAGCTCTACGGCGGCGGCGAGCCGCGGATCCTGCCGGTGCCGATGATGAACGTCTTGAACGGCGGCGCCCACGCCGACAATTCGGTCGACTTCCAGGAGTTCATGGTCGTCCCCGCGGGCGCCTCCAGCTTCGCCGAGTGCCTGCGCGTCGGCACCGAGGTCTTCCACGCGCTGAAGAAGAGTCTCGGCGCGCGCGGCCTCGCCACCGCGGTCGGTGACGAGGGCGGCTTCGCTCCCGACCTCGAGTCCAACGAGGCGGCCCTGCAGGCCGTGCTCGAGGGCGTAGAGGCCGCCGGCTACGAGCCCGGCGCCGACGTCTTCATCGCCCTCGACCCGGCGACCAGCGAGGTCTACAAGGACGGCAACTACGTGCTGGAGCACGAGGGCCGCACGCTCTCGCCCCAGGACATGGCTACCTACTGGGCCGATCTCTCATCTAAATATCCGATCGTCTCGATCGAGGACGGCATGGACGAGGAGGACTGGGACGGCTGGAAGCTCCTCACCGACGCGATCGGCGACAGGGTCCAGCTGGTCGGCGACGACCTCTTCGTCACCAACCCGGAGCGCCTCGGCCGCGGCATCGAGCTCGGCGTCGGCAACTCGATCCTGGTCAAGGTGAACCAGATCGGCACGCTGAGCGAGACCCTCCAGGCGATCCGCGTCGCTCGTGACGCGGCCTACACCGTGGTCATCTCGCACCGGTCGGGGGAGACCGAGGACACGACCATCGCCGACCTCGCCGTCGCCACCGGCGCCGGCCAGATCAAGACCGGCGCGCCCTCGCGCTCCGATCGCGTCGCCAAGTACAACCGGCTCCTGCGGATCGAGGAGGAGCTCGGCGGCGCGGCCGAGTTTCCCGGCCTGAACGCATTCCTTCAACGGCGCTCCTAGGCGCCGGGGGCGCCTTTAATGAAGGAGAAGGCCAGCCGGCAGCGTAGCTGCGGGCATGGCCTCGAACCGTCGCCCCCCGAAACGGCGCCCCGCCCCCCGTCGTCCCGCCGCCCGCCGCTCCGCCAGTCGCGTCAAATGGGACCGGGTCGGCCGCATCGCTCTGGTGCTGGTCCTCTTCGCCGTCGCCTACAGCTACCTCAACCCGGCGATCGACCTCTTCAAGACCTACCAGTCGACCACCGCGGCGAAGGCCGAATTCCACCAGCTGCTGCGCGAAAACAAGCATCTGCACAAGGCCGTCCAGATGGCCGACAAGCCGGCCGTGGTCGAGGGGACCGCGCGCAAGCAGGGGATGATCGCCCAGGGCGAGACCCCGTTCGTGCTCCACGGCCTGAACTGAGGGGCAGTGCCTAGCTTCGGCTCCTACCTCCTGGGGGCCGCCCAGCTCGCCGTCCTCGCCGTCGCCACCGGATACGCGGCCTGGATCCTGCGGGCGCGGCTCTTGCCGGGTTGGCGGGGCGCGCCGGCGCGGCTGGTCGAGGTGACCGTCGCGGTCGGGCTGGTGACCGCGGTGAGCGAGATCCTCGGCACCTTCGGGCTCCTCTATGCCGGGGCGCTGATCCTCGGCATGGTGCTGGTCGCCCTGGCGGCGCACCTCGTCGCTGTCCGGCCAGGGAGCGGCGGCCAGACCGCCCGTGGTATCGACCCCGGCGTCCTGGCCTCGCTGGTCGCGATCGTCGTGATCGCGATCGTTGTCTTCGACTGGGCCGTGACCGCGAAGCACGCGCTCGACACGGGGATCTTCAACTTCGACTCGCTCTGGTACCACATGCCGTTCTCGGCGGACATGGTCCAGTCGCACTCGACGACCGGGATGCACCACATCGAAACGGTCTTCGTCAACTGGTTCTACCCGCAGAACTCGGAGCTCCTGCACGCGGTCGGGATCCTGATGACCGGGCGCGACACGCTCAGCCTCTTCGTCAACTTCGGCTGGCTCGGCGTCGCCTTCCTCGCCGCCTATTGCGTCGGTCGGCCGTACGGGC
>DASXMH010000095.1:0-20708 GCA_036495785.1 Solirubrobacterales bacterium | reverse complement strand
ACACCTCCCGGCCCTCCGAGGGCCGGAATCGAGGCCCCGAGACGCGCTGGGTGCTTTTTGGCCCCCATGGGGGCCAAAACGATGGTCGCGTCTTCGTGACGTCCGAGGAAGACGCCAGGAAGGGTGACGTTCCCGGCATCTTCGTGACGATCCCCGGCGAGCGTCACGGATCTCCCACACTCCCCGCACCCCCGCATCCCTTCCCGGGCGCCAGCTTGAGAGGACACCATCCCTTCCCCCGGCGCCAGCCTCCCGCCCTAGAGCCCGTCTACCGGACCACGTGCCCCGAATCGTCCGTGACCCGACCGATCCGCCCAGCGCCAGGATGATGCATGCGGAGCATGTCGAGGGCGCGGGACTCGTCGTTCTCGGGGACGACGACGCAGAAGCCGCAGCCCATGTTGAAGACCTCGTGCATCTCCTCGTCGGAGATGTTGCCGCGCTCTCGGATCAGGTCGAAAATGACCGGCACGGGGAGGGGGGCGTCGATCTCGTAGCCGACCGGCGCCGCCAGGCGCAGCAGGTTGTTGACGCCGCCCGAGGTGATGTGGGCAAGGCCGCGGACGTCGACCTCGGAGCGAAGCAGCTCGACGATGGGCTTCACGTAGATCACGGTCGGCTCGAGGAGCGCCTCGCCCAGCGACCGCCCGAGTCGCCCCTCCGGGTCCTCGTTCATGTCGAGGCCGTCAAGCGCCGCCCGGGCCAGCGTGTAGCCGTTCGAGTGCAGGCCGGAGGAGGGGATGCCGATGATCGAGTCGCCGGGGGCGACGCGACGCCCGTCAATGATCGCGTCGAGGGCCACCGTGCCGAAACAGGCGCCGGAGACGTCGACCCCGTGGACCATCTCTCCGAGCTGGGCGAGCTCGCCGCCGGGGATCTCGATCGCCGCCAGGGTCGCCCCGCGCGCCAGGCCGACCCCGATCGCCTCGGTGACCTCCGGGTTCGCTCGGTCGATCGCGATGTAGTCGAGCATCGCCAGCGGCTCCGCGCCGACGCAGATCACGTCGTTGACGTTCATCGCCACGCAGTCGATCCCGACCGTGTCGAGCTTGCCGAGCGCTTCGGCGAGCAGCAGCTTCGTTCCGACCCCGTCGGTCGAGAGTGCGATCCCCAGGTTCGGCGCCACCTCGATCACGCTCGCGTAGTGGCCCGGCAGCGGCACCTGCGCCGAGGGCCGCCCCAGCTCGATCTTGCCGAGCGCGTGCACCAACCCGGCGACCGCCGAGTCGGCGGCCCCCTGGTCTACCCCGGATCGTGCGTAGGCGTCGCTCACGCCGCCGATTCTTTCAGTCGGTCGGGGAGATCGGGGGGCGGCTCGAAGCGATGGGGGCGCCCGCCAGGTCGTTTGACGAGCAGTCGACGGTAGAAGAGGTCGGCGAGATCGGAGCGCGCGGTCTCGTGGGTGACCCGATGGCTGGTCGCGTGCCCTTCGTACGTATAGACGTTTTCAGGGTGTCGGATCGCGTGGGTCAGGAGCGCGACCTGCCTGCCGTTCAGCCCATCGAAGCCACCCAGACGGGCCTCGGCGTCGCGCTGCTCGGCGATCTTCCGCTGCAGATAGACGTGCAGGTCGCCGATCGCCTGCTCGATCACTCCCAGCTGGTGGATGAGGAAGTAGGTGGTGTCACCTCCGTCCGTCTCGGTCTCCAGGAAGGCCCGCTCGTACCGCGCCGGCGCCTTGCGGATCAGCCGCGAGATCGGCAGGTACTCGGCCAGCCAGTAGCCGCGGGTGTGCATCAGCCAGAAGAAGAGGATCCGCGCGGTGCGGCCGTTGCCATCTTCGAATGGGTGGTCGTAGGCCAGCCAGAAGTGGAGGAGGATCGCCCTGACCACCGGGTGCACGAACGGCTCCCCGTCGTCGCCTTCGTTGGCGAAGGCGCAGAGCGCGCGCAGGCGCTCCGGCAGCTGCTCGGCCGGCGGTGGGACGTGTATCGGCGAGCGGTCTTCGTCCCGGTCGAAGACCGCCACCCGGTCGTCGCCGGGACGCTGTAGGCGGCCGGCGGCGTCGGGATCGGCGAGGGTTCCGGCGGTCACGATCCGGTGCAGCTCCAGGACCAGCTCCGGGTTGAGCTCGCTACCCATCTCCTTGGCGAACTGGAGGGCGCGGTAGTTGTTGACGATCATCTGCTCGCTGCGGTCCCGCGGCGCCCGCCCGCTTCGCAGCATCTCCTTCGCGGCCACCCGCGAGGTCGTCGCTCCCTCCAGCTGGCTGGAGCGGATCGCCTCCTCCATCAGCGAGTTGACCACGAAGCGCCTGCCGGCCTCGCGCTCGGAGGTGACGACCTCGTCCATCGCCACCTCGCCCGCGACCCGTTGGTCGACGTGGTGGAGGTGGCGGAGGATCAGGTCCGGCAGGGTGTATCCGAACGGCCTGCCCTCGACGTCCATGAGCGGTAGAAGCCGCATCCCATCCTGCCGCGCGTGCTTGACCCGCAGCCACCACTGATCGGTGGTGAGACCGCCCGGAGGCGGTAGCCGCCGCAGTTTGTCCCAATGCAGGTACCGCTCTCGCTCGGCAGCATCGGGCGGGGCGGCCAACGCCGCCACGGTCTCGTCCAGCTCGAGCTTCGCCGCGATCTCGTTGACGGTCGGCGCGGGTGCGACGTACATCTAGAACTCCAAGTCAAATCCAAATTTCTCCAAGTTTTGGAATTGTAGCTGGATTCCAAGTTGATTCCAAATTTCTCCAAAATTTGGAATTGGATTTGGAGTCAGCTGCGGCGCAGTTTCCAGAGGACCGCGCCGGCGAGGGCCGCGCGGTAGGCCGAGTAAGGCCAGAGGGCGCGATCGCGCTCGACCAGGTTGATCAGGCGTTGGGAGGCGAGGGTCGAGACGAAGGAGGCACCGATGCCGATCGCCAGGGTGCGGCGCAGCTCGGGCGTGGTGCCGCGGCGGGCGAGGCGGGCGCCCTTCAGGCCGGTCGCGCCGACGATGATCGGCAGGGCGATCGTGCGCGAGAGCAGGTTCGCCTGGGCGCGGGAGAAGCACCGCCGGCGGGCCGCCGCCAGGGTGACGCCGTTGCGCGAGACCCCCGGCGCCAGCGCCAGGGCCTGGGCGACGCCGAGCGCCAGCCCGTCGGCCGGGGTCGCCTCGCCTCGCCCGCGCAGCTGCGGCCGGCGGTCGGCGATCAGCATCAGCGCGGCACCCGACAGTAGCCCGAAGGCGGTCGCCCGCGGCCCACCGAGCCGCTCCTCGATCTGCCGCTCGAAGCCGTAGCCGACCACCGCCGCGGGCATGAAGGAGAGCGCCAGCAGGAGCGCCCGGCCGGCGTCGAAGCTGCGCAGCTCCTCGACGATCAGCCGCCGCTGGCCGACCAGAAGCGCCGCCGCCGCGCCGGTATGCAGGGCGACCTCGAAGCTCTTGCGCACCTCCGGGTCGATCTCGTCCCAGTCCCAACCCAAGAGCCAGGGGATGAGGACGATGTGGGCGGAGCTGGAGACCGGCAGCAGCTCGGCGGGCCCCTGCACCAGGCCCAGCGCGACGGCGCGGCGGACCGGCAGTCGCCCTTCGCTCAAGCGTCCGGGGTCGTCGTCGCAGGGTCGCGTTTGACCCGCTTGTAGAGCCAGTAGGCGATCAGCGCGACGATTGCGGCGACGACGATGTAGTCGAGGATCGAGAGGTGTTCACGCCACTTTTCCCATTCGTCCCCGACCGCCCGGCCGAGCAGCCCGAAGCCGACCACCCAGGGGATCGAGCCGAGCGCGGTCAGCCAGGTGAAGCGCCAGAAGGGCATTTTCGCCAGCCCGGCGGGCAGCGAGATGAAGGCGCGGACCAGCGGGATCAGCCGGCAGACGAAGACGGTGACGTCGCCGTGGCGTTTGAACCAGCCGTCGACCCGTTCGAGCCGGGCCGGGCTGACGTGGATCAGTTTGTTCCGTTCCATGAAGTCGACGCGGCCGTAGTAGCCGATCGCGTAGGTCAGCCAGGAGCCCGCCATGTTGCCGAGGAAGCCGGCGATCAGGATCTCCAGGAGCGTGTGGTGGCCTTCGGAGACGGTGAAGCCCGCGAACAGCATCACCGCCTCGCTGGGGATCGGGATGCAGGCGGACGCCGCGCCCATCAGCAGGAAGATGCCCGCCAGACCGGTGTCGTTGACGACGTTGACGCAGAATTCGACGATCGGCCCGGTCAGGCTGGCCTGGGGAAGGAGCACGGCAAGCGGCATGCGGCCGCACATCCTAGAGGGGACTCATGAGAGAACGCCGCGGGCGGCCGTGATAAGCCCACCGGCCCCGGATCACCGCATTCTTAGGAACCACCCGTAAACTCGGCCATTCATGCGCCGTTTGAACCATCCCGTCTACCGCAATCGGGTGGGGCAGATACTCGCCGACGCGGCTCTCGTCGCGCTGGCCTACTTCCTTGCCTTCCAGCTGCGCTTCCTCGACGACCCGCACGGCTGGCCGCACCGCTACGAGGTGCTCTTCGCCCAGTCGGTCGGCTTCGTCATCGCCGGCAAGCTGATCGTCTTCGCCGCCGCCGGCCTCTACCAGAAGTGGTGGCGCTACGTGAGCGGCCGCGACTTCCTCCTGATCCTGCGCGCCGTGGCGATCGCCAGCGCCCTGTTGGTGATTGCCTTCGCCGTCGTCCAGCCCTTCCACCACCGGCTGCCGCGCTCGGTCGAGGTTATCGACTTCATGCTCACCCTGATCCTGATCGCGGGCGCCCGCCTGCTGGTGCGACTGATCGTCGAACGCCCCTCGAAAGGTGACCGCGTGCCCAAGCACGAGGTGCTGATCGTCGGCGCCGGCTCCGGCGGCCAGATGGTGGTGCGGGAGATGCGCCTCAACCCGGCGCTCGGCGCCACCGCGATCGGCTTCGTCGATGACGACCCGCGCAAGCGCGGGATGCGGATGGTCGGCGGCGTCAAGGTGCTCGGCTCGACCGACGAGATCGCGCCGATCCTCGACGAGACCGCTCCCGACGAAGTGATCATCGCGATCCCCTCGGCACCCGGCACGCTGCGCGCCAAGGTCGTCGCCGCCTGCCGCGAGCGGCGCATCCGCGTCCGCACCCTGCCGACCGTCTTCGAGCTGCTGCGCGGCGGCGTCCAGCTCTCCAAGCAGCTGCGCGACGTCCAGGTCGAGGACGTGCTCGGCCGCGAGCCGATCGTGGTCGAGCTCGACCGGGTCGGCGCCTACCTGCGGGACAAGATCGTCCTCGTCACCGGCGCGGGCGGCTCGATCGGCTCCGAGCTCTGTCGCCAGATCGCCCGGGTCGGGCCGCGCCTGCTGGTGATGCTCGACCACGCCGAGGACAACCTCTTCGAGATCGAGCGCGAGATGCTCGACGAGCGCCACTTCACCAACGCCGAGTCGGTGCTCGCCGACTGCCGCGAACCGCACCGGATGCTGGAGACGATGCAGCGCTTCCGGCCCGAGGTCGTCTTCCACGCCGCTGCCTACAAGCACGTGCCGCTGATGGAGGCCAACCCCTTGGAGGCGGTCCGCAACAACGCGATCGCCACCCGGATCACCGCCGAAACCGCCGCCGCGGCGAAGGCCGAGCGCTTCGTCCTCATCTCCACCGACAAGGCGGTCAACCCGCAGACCGTGATGGGCGCCTCGAAGGCGATGGCCGAGTGGATCGTCGACGTCGCGGGCCACACCCACCCGGGCACGCGCTTCGCCTCGGTCCGCTTCGGCAACGTGCTCGCCTCCTCGGGCAGCGTGGTGCCGATCTTCCGCGGCCAGATCGAGCGCGGCGGCCCGGTCACCGTCACCCACCCGGAGATGACCCGCTTCTTCATGACGATCCCGGAGGCGGTGCAGCTGGTGATCCGCGCCGGCGACATCGGCGCCGGCAAAGGCGAGGTGTTCGTCCTCGACATGGGCGAACCGGTGAAGATCGTCGACCTCGCCCACAACATGATCCGGCTCGCCGGCTATGAGCCGGAGACCGACATCGCGATCGAGTTCACCAAACCGCGCCCCGGCGAGAAGCTCCACGAGGTGCTGTTCAGCGAGAACGAGGTCGCCCAGCCGACCGCCGCAAAAAGAATCAACCGGGCGGTGCGGACGACGCCGCTCGAGCCCGAGTGGGTCGATTCGACCCTCACCGCCCTGGAAGCGTTGGTTCTGGCCGGAGATGAGGCTAATTTGGCAGAACGGGTCGTAGACCTCATCGCCTCACCCGGCGGAGACGCTACGAAGGTCGTGCTGGACGAGTAGCCTTCCGCAACTTTGCTCCACACCATCGAAAGAATCGGTTCCTTCGCGGGCCTCGCCTCCTTCTTGGGGTTGGCGATCTACACCCTGCTCCTGTTCGCCCACGGCCGCGACATCCGCCGGCTGCGCGACTGGGCGGGCTCGGCGCCGGAGCGTGAAGCCGAGCGGCTCGAACAGACGCAGAACATCGCGGCCCAGCGCGCCGAAGAGCTGCGCGAACTCGAGGAGTCGCGAACTGCCGAGCACGACGCAATCGAGCAGCGCGAGACGCGGCGGCAGCGGCGCGAGGAAGGCCTGCCCGAACTGACGCGTGGGGAGGCGCTCCGAAAACGCTTCTCCGGCTTCGGCGAATCGCTCTCGCGGCCCGCGCTCCTGGCGGTGCTGTTCGTCGTCTTCGTGCTGGTCGTCGGCGGGGTCGCCTACGCGGTCCTCAACGACGGCGGCGGCGAAAGCAAGGGCGGCAGCAACAGCTCCGGCAAGCAGGCCGCGCACGAGGTGAAGCCGAGCGAAATCGAAGTGGCGGTGCTGAACGGCACCTCGGTGCCCGGGCTCGCCGCCACCTTCGGCGACAAAGTCGAAAAAAAGGGCTTCGAACTCGGCGCCGTCACCAACAGCAGCTCGAGCTTCGAAAGCTCGGTGGTGATGTTCAAACACGGCCGCAAGCCGGAAGCCAAACAGGTCGCCAAAGACCTTTCGATCACCAAGATCCAGCCGATGAGCAACGAAGTCGCGCAGGTCTCGGGCGAAGCCAACGTCTCGGTGATCGTCGGCGAGGACAATGCCTCGGCGGCGAATTGACGCGGCCGCCGTCGTCTTCGCGCTGCTCGTCGTCGCCACCGCCGCCGCATTCGCCTACGCCCAACGCCTGAAGCGCGACCCGCTGCTCGTCGACCGGGTCGGAATCGGCAACAAGAAGTCGAACGCCTTCGCCCCCGGGACGAAGTGCCACTCGCACATCAGGCTGAAATTCCGGACGACCACCTCGAACGAAGGCACCGTCGAGATCATCCGGCCGGGCGGCGAACTGGTCCGCACCCTCGCCAGGCACACCTTCCTGAAGCGCTACACCTACCACGTCTTCCACTGGGACGGGAAGAACGAGGCCGGCGTCGTCCAGCCGGTCGGGCGCTACCGGATGCGGGTCCTGCTCGAAGACGAAGACCGTTCGCTGACGCTGCCGGGGACGATCCGTCTGCACAAGACCGTGAGAGGCAGCTGTTGAGCGACGTCATCTCCGGCGCGGGCCTGCTGATCGCCGCGGTCGCTGCCTCCGCCTCGATCCTCCTGCCCGCCGGCCGCGCCCGCTCCGTCGCGATGCTCATCGCCCTCGTCCTCTTCCCGATCCTGATCCTCGGCGACCAGTGGCACAGCCACCGCATCGTCGAATTGCGCCACCACGAGGCGAAAGCGATCGCCGGAATCGTGGTCGGGGCGATCCTCGTAATCGCCTTGGCTTACATATTCCGGCGATGGCCGGTCCTGCTCCCTCTGGCGATCATCGGCCTCTTGCCCTTCCGCATCCCTCTCGAATCCGGGGGAGAAAGCGCCAATCTGCTCATCCCTCTCTACGTGGCGATAGCCGGCGGAGTCTTGAGCCAGGCAACCTCCGGCGGGTGGCGAGGGTTGGCGTACCGAGCACGTATACCTCGCGCGCAGGTGCGCCAAGCCTCGCCAGGACCCGCCGGCCGGGACTCCAATGTCTCGTCCGTCCCCACCACCTGGCTCCCGAGACTGCTGGCCGCCTTCGTAGTCCTGTACGCCCTCCAGACCTTCTACTCCGAGGACTTCAGCAAAGGCCTCCAGGAAGTCTGCTTCTTCCTCGTCCCCTTCACCCTCGCCTACGCCCTCCTGCGCGACGTCGACTGGGACCGCCGCCTGCTCACCTGGACCCTCCTGCTGATCGTCGCCGAGGCGATCGTCTTCATCCTGATCGGCAGCGTCGAGTACGTCAGCCGCAGCCTCTTCTGGAACCAGGCGGTGATCCGCTCGAACGAATTCCACGCCTACTTCCGGGTCAACTCGATCTTCTGGGACCCGAACATCTTCGGCCGCTACCTCGCCGTGGTTTTGGTCGTCGCCACCGCGGCGCTGGTCTGGATCAAGGACCGCCGCAACTTCTGGCTGATCGCCGGGGCGATCCTCGTGCTCTGGCTCGGCCTCGCCCAGACCTTCAGCCAGTCGAGCTTCATCGCCCTCCTCGCCGGGCTCGCGGTGGTGGCGGCGCTGCGCTGGAGCTGGCGTTGGACGCTCGGCGTGGTGGTGGTCGGGGCGGTCGCCGCGGCGCTGGTGGTGATCCTGATCGGCGGCAAGGGGTTCAACTTCAGCCGCATCAACCTCGACACCTCGGGGCGCGCCCACCTGGTCTCCGGCGGCGCCGAACTGTTCTCCGAACGCCCGGTCTGGGGCTACGGCTCGGGCTCCTTCCAGCACGCCTACAAGAACCACCTCGAAAGCGGCAAGGCGCCGGTGACGATCTCCCACACCGAGCCGATCACCGTCGCCGCCGAGCAGGGTCTGCTCGGGCTGGTGCTCTACGTCGGCCTGATCGTGCTCGCGCTGTGGACGATGGGGACGGGTCTCTGGGCGCGCGGGCCGGACCGGCCGACCATCACCGTCGTCGCCCGCGCCGCCGTGCTCGCCGCCTTCGTCGCCCTGCTCATCCACACGATGGCCTACGCGGGGTTCTTTCAAGACCCGATCACTTACGTGCTGTTGGCACTCGGTGCGTCATTGCGTGCCCCTCTTAGGCTGCCCGCGTGTCGGGATATCTAAGGCGACTCGCGACGACCGGCGCCGCCTACACGGCGGCGAGCATCCTCTCGAAGCTGATCGCGGTCGCGCTGCTGCCGCTCTACACGCGGCACCTCACGACCGCCGACTACGGCGCCGCCGAGGTCCTCTTCGCCGCCGTCGTCACCGCCAGCATCGTCGTCCGGCTCGGGCTGATCGAGTCGGTGCTGCGTTTCTACTACCAAGAGGACGAGGACCCGGCCCGGATCGTCGGCGCCACCTTCTCCGGTCTCTTCTGGCTCTCGACGATCGGGGCGCTGGTTGCGCTGCCCTTTGCCGGGCCGCTCGCGGAAGCGCTGCTCGATCCCCACACCCCGGCCGCGCTGCACGCCGACACCGAACTGACGCGGATCGCGATCGGCGGCCTCTGGGTGGCGACGCTGTTCGAATACCTGCTGACCCTCTACCGCCTCGACGAGCGGGCGCGGGCCTACTTCGTCACCACGATCGCCAACGTCCTCGCCACGATCGCGCTGACCGTGATCCTCGTCGTCGGGGTGGGGGACGGGGCACGCGGCCTGCTGCTCGGCTCCTACGTCACCGGTGCCGTCTTCGTCGTCGCCCTGATCCTCGAGCAGCGCCGCCGCCTGACCCTGCGGGTCGACGTGCCGCTGCTCCGCCGGCTGCTCCGCTTCGGCCTGCCGACGATGCCCGCCGAGGTCAGCCTCTACCTCCTCAACTTCGCCGACCGGCTGATCATCGTCCACTACGCCGGGCTCTCCGAGGCGGGCCTCTACTCGCTGGCGGTGAAGTTCGCGCAGGCGGTCAACGTCCTCGTCCGCGGCTTCCAGCTCGCCTGGCCGCCGCTCGCCTACTCGATCCGCGACGACGACGAGGCGCGCCGCACCTACGCGACCGTGATCACCCTCTTCCTCGCCGGCTGCACCTGGCTGGTGGTCGGGCTCTGGCTGCTCTCCCGCTACCTGCTCCGCTTCTTCGCCGCGCCGGAATTCTTCGACGCCTACGAAGTGGTCGGCCTGATCGCCGCCGCGGTCACCCTCTACGCCCTCTACATGGTGATGGTGGTGGTGCTGGGCCGGACCGGGCGGACCGAGTTCAACTTCCCCGCGGCGATCGGGGCGCTGGTCTCCAACGTCGCCCTCAACCTGATCCTGGTGCCGCCGTTGGGAATCGTCGGCGCCGGCCTCGCCCTGGTCGCCTCCTACCTGGTCGTGGTGGCGCTGATGTACTGGTTCACCGAGCGCCTCTTCCCGGTGCCCTACGAATGGGGCCGCCTCGCCCGCGTCCTCTTCGCCGCCGCCGCGCTGGTCGGCCTGGGCGAGCTGGTGATGCCGACGGCGGGCTTCGCCGGCTTCCTCGGCCGCCTCGTCCTGGCGCTGCTCTACCCGGCGGTCCTGCTGGCGAGCGGCTTCTTCACCGCCGAAGAGCGCGGCTGGCTGGCGCACCTCCGCCACCCCGGCGAGCTGGTCGCGGGCTTCGCCGCCCTGCGCGCCCGCCCGGCCGCCGTGGAGGGGGACCCGGGCGAGTTCTACGAAGCCGAGCGCATGGACGAGGACTCCCGGTTCTGACGGACGTTGATGGGCCGAAAACTCAAGCGTGACTGGAGTTTTCGGCCCGTCGATAGGGCCGTCGCGCGAAATCTTCACGCCGTCGGCGCGATCTGCGCCATACTCGCTGCATGTTCTCCCAAATCGGACCCCTCGAGCTCGCGATCGTCGCGATCATCGCTCTCCTCGTGCTCGGCCCCAAACGGCTGCCCGAGGCCGGCCGCGGCGTCGGTAAGAGCATGCGCGAGTTCAAAGCGGCCCTCTCGGGTGATTCCGAGAAGCCCGCCGACAGCGAGTCGAAGACCGACTAAAGGGCTTCGGCCCGATCGCGCAGCCCGGTGCCCCGCGCCGGGAAGAGTGCCTGCCGCGCGTGGGCGCGATAGATCTCGGCCGGTTGGCCGGGGATGACCGTCGCCGCCAGGGCGCGCAATGCGTAGGCCCAGGCGGTGAGCCCGCGCACCGCGAGCGCCGCGAGGCGCCCGTGGTGCTTTCGCATGTAGAGGTCGCGGTTGCGGTGGAACTCGACGATCCGCGGCAGCCCGGCGGCGAGGTCGGTGGAGAGCTGGTCGTGGTGCACGGCTGCGGCGCCCGGGACGAAGAGCTCGTGCCAGCCCGCCTCGGCAAGCCGTTTGGCGAAGTCGCACTCGTCGTAGTAGACGAAGAAGTCGGGGTCCATGAAGCCGACCTGCACGGCCGACTCGCGGCGGACCAGCAGGGCGCTGGATTGAGCCCAGTCCACCCGCCGGATGACCTTGCCGGTGCTCTGCACCGTCAGCCAGCGGTGCAGGAAGAGCGCCCCGGCGAGCGCCGTGCCGACCCCGGGGAAGCGCCAGGCGCAGGGGGTGAGGGCGCCGTCCGAGTCGAGCAGCTGCGGGGTCGCCGCGGCGGCCTGCGAGTCGTCCTCCAGCGCCGCGAGCAGGACCGCGACCGTCCCCGGCCGTAGTTCGGAGTCCTCGTTCAGCAGCAGGCAGTACCTGCCCTTCGCCCGCTCCATCAGCAGCGAGTCGTTGGCCGCCTTGCCGGTCCGCCGCTCCTGCTCGATCAGCTCGATGTCGGCGCCGAGCGCCCGTACCGCCTCCGCCGACCCGTCGGTCGAGGCGTTGTCGAGGACGAGCACCTCCCGCTCGACCCCGATCGGATGCGTCGCCTCGATTGCGGCCAGGCAGGCAAGCAGGAAGTCCCGCCCGTTCGTATTCACCACGCAGTAGGAAAGCTCCGGTTCCAAGCCGGTCACGATAATCCGCAACCTGACGCGAATGTGCCATCAGGTGGCACATCGCTGCTGTCAACCATGCGCGTCCAGTTAGTCGACCCATCCGCCTTCACGCCGCCCTACGATCGCGCGCTCGCCGCGGCGCTGGCGCGCGGGGGCGCCGAGGTGGAGCTGGTCACCACCAAGTTCCTCTACGGGCCGGTCCCCGAGGCCGAGGGCTACTCGGTCGACGAGCGCTTCTACAAGCGCACCGCCGAACGGGGGCTCGCCGGCTCCGCCCGCCTCCCGTTCAAGGGGGCCGAGCACCTGCGCGACATGCTCGCCTTCCGCCGCGCCCCGACCGACGCCGACCTCGTCCACTACCAGTGGCTGACCCTGCCGGGGCTCGACCGCCGCCTGCTGCCGCCGACCCGGCCGCGGGTGATGACCGCGCACTACATCCTGCCCCCGAACGCGAGCAGGCGCGCCGCCCGCGCCGCCCACAAGGTCTTCGGCGTGATGGACGCGGTCGTCGCCCACTCCCTCCACGGCGCCACGCGCCTGCGCGACGAGGTCGGCCTGCCCGCCGAGCGCATCCGGGTGATCCCACACGGCGCCTTCGACTACCTCACCCGCCTGGGCGAGGAGAAGCCGCTGCCGCAGGAGTTGCAGGGCGCCGAGGGCCGGGTCGTCCTCTCCTTCGGCCTGCTCCGCCCCTACAAGGGGCTCGAGAACCTGCTCGAGGCGTTCACCGAGGTGGGCGGGGCCGAGCTGTGGATCGTCGGCAATCCGCGGATGTCGGTCGAGCCGCTGCACGAGGCCGCGGCGCTCACGGGCGCAAAAGTCCGCTTCGTCACCCGCTTCGTCGAGGACGCCGAGATCCCGGCGATCTTCCGCCGCGCGGACGTCGTCGCCTTGCCCTATCTCGACGCTGAGCATTCGGGCGTCCTCTACACCGGCCTCGCCTTCGGCAAGCCGATGGTGGTGAGCGCGGTCGGCGGCTTCCCCGAGGTCGCCGACACCGGCGCCGCGCGGCTCGTCCCGCCCGGCGACACCGGTGCCCTCGCCGCGGCGCTGCGCGAGCTGATCGACGACGAGAGCGCCCGCGATGAGCTGGCCGCCGCCGCCCGCGCCGCCGCCGCCGGTCCCTACTCCTGGGACCAGGCAGCGCGCCTCACCCTGGAGCTCTACGAAGAACTGCTGGCGGAACGCGGGCCGGTGGCCGGCCATCCCACGGAGAGCCGGTGACGACGCTCGCCGCGCTCGTCTTCTGGGTCTGCGGCCTGGCGATCCTCTACGCCCAGGTCGGCTACCCGTTCGTGCTGCGGGCGCTGGTCTCGGCGCGCCGCGGGCGCGAAGCGATGGGCGGGCCGAAGGCGCCGCGGGCGCTCGGCACCGGCACCGCCCCCGGCGAACCGCCACTGGTCTCGCTGATCGTCCCCGCCTACGACGAGGAGGAGGTGATCGCCGCCAAGGTCGAGAACGCCCTGCACCTCAACTGGCCGCGCGAGCGCCTGCAGGTCATCGTCGCCTCAGACGGCTCCTCCGACGCCACCGCCGAGCGCGCCCGCGAGGCGGGCGCCGACCTCGTCCTCGAGCTCCCGGCGGGCGGCAAGGTCGCCGCGCTCGACGCCGCCGTCGCCGAAGCCGACGGCGAGTTCCTCGCCTTCTCCGACGCCAACGCCGAGTGGGCGCCAGACGCGCTCGGGCGCCTCCTCGCCCCCTTCGCCGACGAGCGCGTCGGCTACGTCTGCGGCCAGGTCCGCTTCCTCGACCCCGACGGCGACAACCTCGAGGGCGCCTACTGGCGCTACGAGATGGCGATCCGCGCGATGGAGTCCGAGCTGGCCGGGATCACCGCCGGCAACGGCGCGATCTACGCGGTGCGCCGCTCCGCCTACGAGTCGCTGCCGCCATCCGGCAGCCACGACCTGAGCTTCCCGTTCCGCCTCGCCAAGCGCGGCCTGCGCTCCCTCTACGCCCCCGCGGCCCGGGCCGAGGAGAAGATGGTGCCGACGATCGAGGGCGAGTTCGCCCGCAAACGGCGGATGATGGTCGGCCTCTGGGACATCGTCGTCGGCGAAGGCATGCTGATCCCGCGCGGCTACCCGCCGCTCTTCGCCTTCGAGCTCTTCTCCCACCGGCTGCTCCGCTACGCGACGCCATTCCTCCACGTCCTCGTCTTCCTCGCCAACCTGGTGCTGCTGGGGAGCGGCTGGTTCTACTACCTGACCCTGATCCTCCAGCTCGCCCTGCTGGCGGTCGCGGCTCTCTCGGCCCGCCTCCCCGACGACGCCATCATGCGCGTCGCCCGCTACTACGTCCTCACCCAGGCCTCGATCGTCCTCGGCGTCTGGGACCGCCTCCGCCACGGCTCCGGCGGGCGCTGGGAGAAGGCGGCGGGGACGCGCTGATGCCGTCCGCCGTCGACAGGGTGTTCGCCGCGCTCGGCCTCCTGGTCCTCTCGCCGCTGCTGCTCGCGGCGGCGATCTGGATCAAGCTCGACAGCCGCGGCCCGGTCCTCTACCGCCAGCTCCGCGTCGGCAAGGGCGAGCGCCCCTTCGAGATGCTGAAGCTGCGGACGATGGTGGCAGGCTCCGACCCGGTCGGCGTCGGCACCGCCGTCCTGCGCGGCGATCCGCGGGTGACCCGCTCCGGCCGCTTCCTCCGCCGCACCTCGCTCGACGAGGTCCCCAACCTGGTCAACGTGCTGCGCGGCGAGATGGCGATCGTCGGCCCGCGCCCGGCCCTGCCCGCCCACATCGACCACTTCTCGCTGGCCGAGCACCGCCGCTTCGACGTCCCGCCCGGGATCACCGGCTGGGCCCAGGTCCAAGGCCGCGCCGGCATCCCCTGGGAGGAGCGGGTCGAGCTCGACGCCTGGTACGCCGACCACCGCAGCACCGCGCTCGACCTCCGCATCCTCGCCAAGACCCTCTGGCTCGTCGTCACCGGCCACGGCCTCGCCCCGGACTGATGTTGATGGGCCGAAAACTCCACTCATGGTTGAGTTTTCGGCCCATCAACATGTTGGGTCGTACGACTTCGTGTCGTGGGTAGGGTTTGGCGCGTGAGCGATCGGCCCGAAGTCAGCCTGCGGCGGTTCGAGGAGGGTGACGCGGCCGCCGTCCACCGCTGGTTCAACAATCCGGAGGCGACCAAATCGCTGATGGAGCAGCGCGACAGCTTCTCGCTCGAGCAGGCCGAAGCGTGGGCGAGGCGGGCGATGGACGACTCCGGCGAGGACCGCAAGTACGCGATCGTGGTCGAGGGCTACGCCGAGCCGGTCGGCTTCACCGCCCTCTACGGCCTCTTCCGCCAGACCGCGCCCGAGCTCGGCGCGCTGATCGGCGACGACGTGCGCGGCAAGGGGGTGGGGCGGCGGGCCGAGGCGCTGACGATCAAGAAGGCCTTCGACGAGTTCGGCGCCCACCGCGTCTACGGGCGCATCCCCGCCCGCAACGAGGTCGCCAAGAAGACCGTCGCCAGCCAGGGCTGGCAATACGAGGGGACGATGCGGGCGCACCTCGCGCGCGAGGGCGAGCCGCCCGACGACTGCGAGGTCTGGGGCGTCCTCCCCGACGAGTTCCGCGCCGCCACCGCGGACCTGTTCGGTGAGTAGGCCCTTCGCGCAGCTGGTCGAGGACGGCGGCGCCTCGGCCGGCGGCGGGGTCGGCGGGCACCCGACCGAGTTCTTTCGCGGCGCCCACTTCCTCGAAGCCGAGGGCACCACCCACACCCTGCGGATCGAGGCCGACGGCGCCGAGCTTCTCGCCCCGCTGATCGTCCGGCAGATCGGTGACGGCCCCGACCGCGACGCCGTCTCCCCCTACGGCTATCCGGGCTTCTCGGTGATCGCCCCCCACCGCCCCGCCGGCGTTCGCAGTAATCGTCGGATAGCGACGAGAAGTGCGAACTCGCCTGCTGAGCTCGATCCCGGGGAGGTCGACTTCTCCCGCACCGGGCTCGTCTCCGTCTTCATCCGCCACCGGCTCGACCTGGTGCCGCTCACCGACTCGACCGAGCGCAACGTCGTCCAGATCGCCGACCCGGCGCTGAAGCCGAAGAGCCGACCGACCGACCGCCGCCAGGTCCGCCGCAACCTCGAGGCGGGCTACACGGTCGACCTTGTCCCCGGGGACGAGACGAGCGCCGCCCAGCGCGCCGCCTTCCTCGACCTCTACGAGCAGACGATGCGCCGCACCGACGCCGCTCCGCACTACTTCTTCGGCGCCGCCTACTTCGAGCGCATCTTCGGCGCCGAGCGCACCTGGCTGGCCCTCGCCACCGACCCCGACGGCACTCCCGCCGCCGCCTCGATCGCCTGCGTCAGCGACGACTACCTGCACTACTACCTCAGTGGCAGCGCCGACTCCCACCTCGGCGACTCGCCGATGAAGAACGTCGTCGTCCGCCTGATCGAGCACGCCGACGAGCTCGACCTGCCGCTGAACCTCGGCGGCGGCATCAGCCCCGGCGACGCGCTGGAGGAGTTCAAGCGCGGCTTCGCCAACCGTACGCTCGCCTGGCGCACCTCGGAGATCGTCTGCGACCCCGACCGTTACGCGGCGCTCTCGGCCGGTCGCGAAGCGGGTGCGTTCTTCCCGGCGTACCGCGCGCCCGCCTGAGTCCCGAGGGCCGGCTCAGTTGACCGCGGCGGGCACCGGCGGCGCGCCGCCGGGCCGCTCCCACGGTTTCGAGGCGCGCAGAGCCCCGAGCACCGCCCGCGTCGCGGGCGCTTTGTTCAGCGCGTAGAAGTGGATCCCCGGCGCCCCGGCGATCAGCAGCTCCGAGGCCTGCTGCGCCGCGAAGGCGACGCCGAGCTCGAACTCGCGCGCCTGGTCGCCCTCGGTCGCCTGGAAGGCCTCCGCCAGAGCGGGCGGGATCGAGGCTTCGCAGAGCCGGCAGATCCGCTGCGTCTGGGCAAAGCTGCCGACCGGGATCACCCCGGCCAGGATCGGCACGTCGATCCCCGCCTCGCGCGCGGCGGCGACGAAGTCGAAGTAGACCTGGTTGTCGAAGAAGAGCTGGGTGATCAGGAAGGAGGCGCCGGCGTCGACCTTCTGCTTCAGGTAGGCGAGGTCGGTCTCCAGGTCGCGGGCCTCCGGGTGGACCTCCGGGAAGCAGGCGCCGCCCAGCGAGAAGTCCCACGGCCCCTCTTCGATGAAGCGGGCCAGGTCGGCGGCGCTGCCGAGCCCACCCTCCGGCTGCTCGAAGTCGCTCTGCCCGCGCGGCGGGTCGCCGCGCAGCGCGAAGACGTTCTCGATCCCGGCCGCGGCGATCTTGTCGAGAGTCTCCGAGAGCCCCTCGGTCGTCTCGCCGACGCAGCTCAGGTGGGCCATCGTCTCGAAGCCGAGCTCGTCCTTCAGCGCCCGGGTGATCTCGACCGTGCCGTCGCGGGTCGAGCCGCCGGCCCCGTAGGTCACCGAGACGAAGTCGGGCTCCAGCTCGCGCAGCTGCCGGGCCGTCTCGAACAGGGCATCCTCCGCCTCCGGGGTGCGGGGCGGGGAGAACTCGACCGAGAAGGTCGGACGCTTGCCGGCGATGATCTCGTCGATGCGCATCCGGTCAAGGGTACCGGCGGCGGCTCGACTGCCCGTCAGCCGACCGGCTCGACCGGTCCCGGCGGCAGCGGCGCGGCGCCGTGCGCGGCGGCCCGCGCTTCGAACTCCGCCTCGATCTCCTCCAGCGGCTCGCCCTTCGTCTCCGGCACGAACTTCCAGCAGATCGGGCCGAGGCTGATCGCGAAGGAGGCGACGTAGGTCATCAGGCTGACGATCGCGACGACCGAGGCGGCGGTCGAGCCGCCGCCGCCGAAGAAGGCGCCGCCGAGCGCGACCAGCGAGATCACCATCCCGGAGACGCCGATCATCAGCAGGGTGCGGCGCCCGGCCCTGTCGAGCAGCCGGATCGCGACCTCGATCTCGGCGATCTCACGGTCGATCGTGTCGGGATCGTCGACGCGGATCTTCGCCGGCACCGCCCGCGCCGCGTCGTCGCCGCCCTGCATCACCAGCCAGCGCGGGCTCTGCGGCATCTAAACACGTACTTTGCGGAATGGAAGGGCCGACCCCCCTTGCGCCAACGAATGGCTGGGCCTACGTTCCCCCTGCGACCGGGAGAGACCGGTCCTCCCGGGAAGCCAAAGGGGGGAAGGTCTCGAAGGTGGCGCGACGAGCTTCTGAGCGCGAAGGCTACGCGTGGAGCAGGCAACGAGCGCCATCCCCGGTCGTTTTTTCGTTGCCTGGGGTCGGGCCGGGAGCGTCGAGCCGACCGAGACGGGCGGCAGCGTCCGAGCCGGCTCCTAGGTTTCGCGGTGGTCGTGGGGACCCTGCCCCTCCCGCGGCCGGCGACCGGGGCGCAGTTCACGCGGGAGCCGGGCGTCGTCGGCATACCCCGCGAGTCGTGCCGCGACTAGCCCGCCCGATCCCGCACCACCTCGCTGTGGGACGATTGCGGCCATGGGGGAGGTGCGCTACGAGCGCGTCGGCGCCGCCGCGGTGCTGACGATCGACCGGCCGGAGCGGCGGAACGCCGTCGACGCGGCGACCGCGCGGGCGCTGCGCGAGGGGCTGGAGAGCTTCGAAGCCGACGACGACGCCCGGGCGCTGGTCCTGACCGGGGCCGGGGGAGAGGCCTTCTGCGCGGGCGCCGACCTGAAGGCGATGGACCTCGACGTCGACCACCCGGCCGGGCCGATGGGCTTCAGCCGGCTCGCCGCCTCGAAGCCGACGATCGCCGCGATCGACGGCTGGTGCCTGGCGGGCGGCCTCGAGCTGGCGCTCTGGTGTGACCTGCGCCTGGCGACGCCGGGCTCGACCTTCGGCTGCTTCGAGCGCCGCTGGGGAGTGCCGCTGATCGACGGCGGCACGCAGCGGCTGCCGCGGGTGGTCGGGCTCGGGCGGGCGCTCGACCTGATCCTCACCGGCCGCGCCGTCGACGCCGAGGAGGCCGAGCGGATCGGGCTCCTCACCGCGGTCACCGCGCCAGGCGCCCACCTGGAGCGGGCGCTCGAGCTCGCCGAGGCGCTCGCCGCCTTCCCCCAGGAGACGATGCTGGCCGACCGCCGCGCCGCGATCGAGGGGCTCGGCATGCCGCTTGCCGACGGGCTCGCGCTGGAGCACCGGCTCGGCCGCGAGACGCTCGCCGTCGCCGCCCGCGGTGCGCTTCGCTTCGCCTCCGGCGAGGGCCGCCACGGCGCCCCGGCCTCTCCCGACGGTGCCGCCGGCCACCTTGACTGATTCCACCACAGCACGGCCTTCCTGCACTCAACGAATCCCAAGTTGAAGTGGGATCAGTTCCGGTACCGTCCTGTTCGTGGCTCAACGTTCACCGATGCGACCGCCGCCCGGTCGCCAACGTCTATCCCGTGAGTTCATCGCCCGTCACCAGCGGGCGAGAATCATCAACGCCCTTGCCGAGGAGACCATGGAACGCGGCTACCGCGCGGTCACCGTGGCCGACATCGTGCGCCGCGCCGGGATCGCCCGCAACACCTTCTACGACAACTTCGCCTCCAAGGAAGATTGCTTCCTGGCGACCCAGGACTTCGCGGTCGAGGAATCGCTGCAGCGGATCCTCGAGGCGACCACCGAGGCCGAGACCTGGGAGGAGAAGCAGGTCGCCGGGCTCGGCGCCTTCCTCGCCTACGTGTCGAGCGAGCCCGCCCTCGCCCGCACCTGCATCGTCGAGGCGCTCTCCGCCGGAGATGCCGCGCAGGAGCGCTACGAGCAGTCGCTGCAGGCGTTCTTGCCGCTGCTCCGGATCGGCCGCGAGCACTCCCCGCACGGCGAGGACCTCCCCGACACACTGGAGGAAACGATCGCCGGCGGCATCTTCTGGGTCATCTACCAGCGGATCGTGCTCGGCGAAACAGAGCAGATCGAGTCGCTGCTCCCGGACCTCGTCGACTTCGCCCTCACCCCCTATATCGGTGCCGAGTCAGCGCAGCGGGCAACCGCCGGGCTCTAGCAGATAGGTATCGTCGCTCCGTGGCTTTTGATTCAGCCGATTCCGGCGCCGAGTACCCGCCGGAGCTCTCCCGCCTTCCCCCCGGCCGGCATGGTCTGCCGCGCGACTTCGTCATCCACAACCAGCGCGAGCGGCTGATCGCCGGCCTCGCCGAGGCGGTCGCCGAAAAAGGCTACGGCGGCACCACGATCGCCGACATCACCCGCCACGCGGCGGTCTCGCGGCGCACCTTCTACGAGCACTTCGACGGCAAGGACGAGTGCTTCGTCGCCGCCTTCGACACGGTCACCGAGCAGCTCCGCGAGCGGGTCGACGAGGCCTTCGAATCGGAGGACGACTGGGCGGTCGCCACGCGCGCGAGCATCGAGGCGATGCTCGCCTTCCTCGCCGGCGAGCCGAACCTGGCGCGGCTGGCGATGGTCGAGGCGCTGGTCGCGGGCCCGGTCGTGGTCGAGCGCTACGACGCCGCCGTGCAGACCTTCCTCCCCTACATCTCGCGCGGCCGCGAGGGCCGTTCGAAGGAGGTCCTCGACCACCTCTCCGACTCGACCGAGGAAGCGCTGGTCGGCGGCATGGTCTCGCTGGTCTCCCGCCGCATCGTCGCCGGCCAGACCGAGGATCTCGAGTCGCTGCTCCCCGACCTGACCGAGTTCACCCTCGCCCCCTACGTCGGCAACGACGAGGCGGCCCGCATCGCCCGCGACAACTAGCGACTCCGCCGGCGCCGGCTCCTAACCTCGCCGCCCGAAGCTGTGCCCGCTCGGCGCCACGGCGCGCAGCTCGGCGACCGCGTGCTCGCGCAGCTCGCGGATGCGGCGCCGCGGATTCGTCTGGCGGCCGGCGCCGATCGGCGGTTCGCGACGGGAAGGACGCGCGGGTGAGGGCACCTTCTCGGTCCGTTCCAGCGCCGCGACGTGCGTCACCACCACGTTGGTCGTCCCCTCGCGCCGCTCCAGCTTCCCCTTCGCGCGCAGCAGCGGCGCGGCGCGGACCAGCTGGCGGTGGCGGTCGTAGACGGGTGGCGGCACGATCAGGTTGACGGTGCCGCGCTCGTCCTCGAGCAGCATGAAGACGATCCCG
>DASXMH010000094.1:0-24661 GCA_036495785.1 Solirubrobacterales bacterium | reverse complement strand
CTCGAAGATCGTGGCCTGAAGGTGCATGTGGGACGGGGGAAGGGTCATGGCCAGCTTGTTCCCGGATCCGACGAGCGAGCGGATCAGCAACGAGCCACAGGCGGCGCCCGCGAACTGCGCGATCCAATAGAGGACGACCATCCCCCAGGCCATGTCGCGGCGGATCCCGAAGGCGAGCGTCACCACGGGATCGAAGTGGGCCGAGATATCGCCCAGGAAGTAGATCGCCGCCACCAGATAGGTGCCAGACGTGATGGCGGCGATGGCTACCAGTTGGTACGGGGGAACTTCGGCACCGGCGAATCGCGCCAGAATGGCGGCGACCCCCGAGAGGATCACCATGAGGCCGGCGACACCGAGGAACTCGGCGAGCAGCCGCTTGGCCCGATGGGAGGGATTGTCCCAGTCGGCGGTGAAGCGCTGAACTCCGTAACTCGCGACCAGCCGCCCCTCACCACCTGACGCTTGCGGCTTCAGGTCCATATGCCCGAGCAGCTCAGTAGCCATGGCCACCGCCGCCGCCGCTTTCGCCGGTACTCGCGACCGGTGCCGTGCCGTTTTCGTCGACGGCATTCCATACCCCACCGAAGGCTTCGGCGCCGTTACCGTTCACTTCGCCGGGATTTTGTCTTCGACAAAGGTGTAGAGCGGGTGTCCGGCATAGGTCAGCTGCGTGGTGCCGTCTTTGCGTTTCGTGGTACCGACTTCGGAGGAATTCGCACCTTCGCCGACGGTGGGTTCCCCGCTGACGAGATCGGACGTTTCGGTTGCGGAGACGGTCTGCGACTTGCCCAACGGGCCCGGCCCGGCGGAGGCCAAGGTCGCGAAGGAGAGGCGTTTGAGTGACATGGCACAACTCCTGTCCTGAAGGCGACGCCGCCGCCGCGGCCTTCACCTTCGATCGTTGGGGCCAGCTCAATCGTCAGCTCAGGCGCCTGCAGGGCGGCGCCTGAGCTGAGGGCGACGCGGGCTCAGCCTGCCTTCGTCCCGTTCGAGTGCAGCGGGAACCAGGCGCCGCCGAAGGCGGTGACGCCGGTGCCGCTGGCTTCGCCGGCCTTCTTGTCCTTGATGAAGCCGTAGAGCGGCCAACCGTTGTAGGTGACCTGGGTGGTGCCGTCGGCGCGCTTGATCGTGCCCAGCTTCGAGGAGGTGACTCCACTCCCCGCCACCGGCTTGCCGTTGGTGGTGAGGGGCGGCCAGGCCTTCGCGCAGGCGCTGCCGCAGGTCGACTTGCCGCTGCCTTTCTTGTCTTTCTCGAAGAGGTAGAGGGTCTTGCCCTTGCCGTCGACCAGAACCTTGCCGACGCCGGAGGCGTGGCCGAGCGACACCCGCGCTCCGGCGGCCGACGCGGTGGCGGTGGCGGCCGACCCGGTGGCCTGGGTGCCGGCGGCCGACGTCGTGACACCTCCGGAGTCGCCGGCGGCAGTGGCGAAGCTGCTGACTGCGCCCAGGCCGGCGAATATGAGGGCGGCGGCGGCCATCCCGAGGGCCGCGGCGGTGAAGCGGGGAAGGGACATTGGTGGGGCTCCTGTTCTGATGGCGACGTCGCAGGTCGCGCTGTCGCTCTCGGTTATGTGTTCCGACGATCCTCACCCGGCGGAACCCGGCAGGCCATACCCCAGCGCCCGAGTTCGGGCTGCCGTGGACCCGAGCGCGCAGTCGGGAAAGCCCTACGTGGGAGCGCTCGACCGGTGCCTTCGGGGCCCGGCGATTGCTCGCTTCGGTAGAGGGTCAATTACGCCCGTGCACTTGAGCGCCCTATAGCGCGCCTAAGTGCACGGACCTCGGCCTTATCCCCGGTGCGCCCCGGGTGCTGATTGGCGGCCACAGCCTGCCAGGGCCGCCAATCAGCCGCGAGGCGACAGCTTCCAGATTCCACCTAGGCAAACTCAGACGTGATCTCGATCAGCTCCGTGACGGGGCCGTGCAAGAGACCGTCGACGTAGGTGAAGCGGCCGCTGCCCAATCCGGGAAAGGTGAACGAGGTCGTGAAGGCGACTTCGGGGAGTTTGCCGAGCTCCCGCAGTTGGTCCAGGAACGGGTCGATCGCGTCGACGATGTAGGCGAGGTGATGGACTCCGTCGGCGCCGTTCGCCTCGAGGAACTGGTGAGTTGGGTTGGTTCGGTCTTGGCGCCTTGGCGCTCACCGGGCTAGAGACTGGAGATGTCCGCAGAGGAGCGCGACGAGACCAGCCGCGCCGCCCGGCGCCATGAGGTCGACGAGATGGCGATCCCCGACCGATCCTGAACAAGGCCAGCCCGGTCCACCTCAGCCTGCAGACGAGCGGGTCCCGATGGCATCGGCGCAGGCGAAGGCGATTGCCTTAGCCGGTTGGTGAAGATGCCGCGCGTTCGGCGAGGCAGCCCGGACAGACAGCCGGCTCTTCCGCCTCGGCGGCGGGGCCGGAGGACTTGGACTCTGCCGGGGACTTCATAGCCGGGATGCTAGTCCGGCCCGCGCTTCGCACTGTCGCGCGGGTCGACAAACAAACTTCTTTGTCTATTGGCAAAGCGGTGCGAGCATCGGCGGGTGACCGCGGGTTTTCCGCATCCAGAAGGGGTGGCGCTCCCAGAGCCTCCGGCTCCGTCGGACGAAAACACGCTCAACGTCGCGCTCTATCCCTTCATTCCCAACCCGCCCAAATATCAGGCGACCGTCGAACAGGCCTGGGCGGAAACCGGATCGCCCTTCAAGATCGGCTGGTCGACCTACGAACCGTACAAGGAACCCCCTCCCGAAACGCTGGACCTCTTCGCCTTCGACTGCATGTTCATCGACGAACTGCTGGCGAAGGAAAAGATCGAACCCATCGACATCTCAGAAGTAGACGAATTGATGGACTTGATGGAGTTCGCGGTCGCCAACACCGCCGTGGGCGAAACGACCTTGGGAGGCATTCCTTACCTCGGCTGCGTTTCCACCCTCTTCTACCGGGCCACCGACAAGGAACTGGATCAGCCGGAAACGTTCTCGATCCCAGGACTTTTCGGGGTCATGAAAACGGCGCAATACAAGACCGAGCGCCCGCAACCTGGCGAAGGGCTGATGATCGGCCTGGACGGCAAGACCACCGATGCCAGCCTCTACGCGGCCGCGTGGCGCTCGCTCAAGAACGTCTGGTGGCCGACGCCGATGCCGATGCCGATGCCCCCGACCGTCGAACGCGAAATTCTGAAGGGGTTCTTCTACTTGCGCGAAATGGCCGGAGCCGCTCAGGCCAAGTTCCCGGACGAAACGGGCCTTCAACGCGTCGCCTGGATGGAGGAAGGCTACGGCCGCGCCCTCGTCGGGTTCGCCGAATCCATGGCGTTCTTCCAGCCGCAACTGCTGGGGCAGATCCGACTGCGACCGCTTCCGACGTCGGTCGGGCCGTCCCCCGAAGCCACCCCCTTCTACACGGACGCGATGGGACTGCGGCCCAACATGCCTGCGGCAAAGCGCGCCGCGGCCCTCCAGCTGGCCAACCTGATCGCCTCCGAACCCGTCTTCGTCGCTGCCTGCGGGACCGCCGCCGAAGGCTGTCAATACCTGACGCCGACGCGGCAGAGCTCCATGGACACGATGCTGGCGTCGGCGGAAGTGGTGGGGAAATACATGGAACTCGCGACCATCATCGAGGGCTCCATCTACGAACCGACCCCGTTTCGGCTGGGGGTCGGGGTATCGCAGTGGGCGCCGGCGATCGGAGCGAGGCTGATCAACGAAATCTTCGGTGCCGATGCGGCCGCGGAGATCGATGCGAGGCCGCTACTCCCGCTGGGTTACAGGGAAACGCCGGCGGGCATCTGGCGCCGCGAACGGTAGTCGGCAGGTCGTGGCCGGTTCGCGCGGCCCCTCGTCCGCCTATTCGACCTTGGCGATCGCCGCTTCGACTTCCTTGAGGCTGGGGTTTTCCTGCAGGGTCTCGTTGCCGCCCGGGCCCTCGATCACCATCGCCAAGCCGTAGCGGATGCCGAGTTTGGAACCGAGTTCCTCCTGGGCTTTGAGGTTCCGTTCCATCGGGCTGTCCGGTTCGCGGCCCTGCAGGAAGCTTTCTTCCCATTCGTTGTCTTCGAGTTCCTCGACGCCACCCGCGACCGAGTCGAGGAAGTTTTCGCGCAGGCCGGAGCGGCGGTTTTCGGCTTCGCTGATGCCGAAGCGGTCGGCTTCCTTCTGGTTGGCGTAGAAGAGGTAGGCGTATTGCCAGCCGTAGCCCTGTTCGGCCGCGGCTTCGGTCCCGTAGAAGCCGTACTCGATTTCGTTTTCGCTGTTCGAGTAGTGGCGGTAGAGGAACTTGACCTTGCCGGGGCGCGCGTAGTTTTCGGCCAGCGCCGGGATCGTCGTGAGAAAGCCTTCGCGACAGAGGGAGCTCTGCTCGTCGCCGAAGACCTGGACCGTCACCGGCGCGTCTTCGGAGCCGAGACGCGCGCCTTCCTGCGGCACGCCGCCGAAGAGTTCCTGCGCTTCGTTGACGCCTTCGACGTGGACGGTGTTCTTGTTCGGCTTCTGGGTGGCGATGTTGGCGATCGCGTAGCCGAGGGCGATCAGGCCCAGCAGCAGGACCAGGATCACCCAGAAGCGCCCGCGCCGCGGCATCGGGCGATGCAGGATCGGGGGCTCGGGCTCGGTCGTCAGGGGGCTCACCGGCCCATTATCGCGAGCGCGCCTCGTCGGCACCCCGCAACCTCCGGGAAAAGCCGTTGACAGCGGGGCGCCGCGGGAGTAACAAGAACTACCCCCACTTTCAACAACTTCGGGAGGGTCTTGATGGCCAACCACCTGACGCCGAGTGAGCTCGCCGACCAACTGCACATGGATCAGCAGGAGGTGATCGGGAGATGCGTCCAGATGGGCGTCCCGATCTTCCACGGCCGCATCGACAGGGCCCTCTTCGAAACGTCGCTGCGACATCTCACCGGAGCCGGGAAAACGACGTATTTGCGCACCGAGTCACCGCGCTAATAGACTCCCCCGCGATGGAGGGCAGGGGGACCCATTCGAAGACGTTGGCGGACCTGTTGGTCCGCTCCGCCGAGCTGTACGGCTCGCACCCGGCCGTGCGCTACAAGGAGGGCGACGCCTGGGTCGACCGCAGCTTCCAGCAGGTGCTGGAGATCGTCAAGCCGCTGGCCCTCGGCCTGGTCGCGCTGGGGATCGAGAAAGGCGACCGCGTCTCGATCCTCGGCAATACGCGCCCCGAGTGGACCTACTTCGACTTCGCGGCGCTCTCGATCGGCGCCACCGTCGTGCCGATCTACCAGACCAACTCGCCCGAGGAGTGCGCCTACGTCCTCGAGAACTCCGACGCCAAGGTCGTCATCGTCGAGAACGACGAACAGCTGGCGAAGATCCGCGAGGTCCGCGCCGGGCTGCCGCTGCTCCAGCAGGTCGTGATGATGATCGGCGACGCCGACGACGTCCTCTCGATGGAGCAGCTGGCGGCGAAAGGCGGCGAGGTCGACGCGGCGCTCTTCGAGCAGCGGATCGACGCCGTCACGTCAAGTGACATCTGCACCTTCATCTACACCTCGGGCACGACCGGCCCGCCGAAGGGCTGCATCATCAGCCACGGCAACTACCGCTCGATGCTCGACATGGTCAACGAGACGAGCGTGATCGAGGAGGAAGACCTCACCTACCTCTACCTGCCGCTCGCCCACTCCTTCGCCTTGCTGATCCAGCTCGGCAGCTTCGACCTCGGCGCGACGATCGCCTACTGGGAGAACGACCCGAACAAGATCGTCCCCAACCTGGGCGAACTGAAACCGACCTACTTCCCGTCGGTGCCCCGCATCTTCGAGAAGATCTACACCGCCGCCAACAGCGGCATGGAGAAACAGGGCGGCCTCAAAAAAACGATCTTCGACTGGTCGATCAAGACCGGCAAGAAGATGCGCGAGACCGAACGGGCGGGCCGCAAACCGGGCTGGCTGCTGCAGCGCGAGTACGCCTTCGCCGACAAAAAAGTGCTCTCCAAAATCCGCGGCCTGTTCGGCGGCAACCTGCGCCTCGCGGTCTCCGGCGCGGCGCCGATCAATCCCGACATCCTGCGCTTCTTCGACGCCGCCGGCGTCCTCGTGGTCGAGGGCTGGGGGATGACCGAGACCTCGACCGCGGCCACCGTCGCCTCCGAGGACGACTTCAAGTTCGGCACGATCGGCAAACCCTTCCCCGGCTGCGAGGTGAAGATCGCCGACGACGGCGAGATCCTCGTCCAAGGTCCCAACGTCTTCCAGGGCTACCACAAGAACCCCGAGGCGACGGCCGAGACGATCGTCGACGGCTGGCTCCACACCGGCGACATCGGCGAGATCGACTCCGACGGCTTCATCAAGATCACCGGCCGCAAAAAGGACATCATCATCACCGCGGGCGGCAAGAACATCACCCCGGCCAACCTCGAGGCGGAGATCCGCCAGCACCAGCTGGTCTCCCAGTGCGTCGTGGTCGGGGACCGCCGTCCCTACCTGGTCGCGCTGGTCACCCTCGACCCCGAAGAAGCGGTCGCCTACGCCAAAGAGCACGGCCTCCCCGAGGACCCCGCCCAGCTCGCCACCAACCCGGAGATCCGCAAGGTGGTCGAAGACCACGTCGAGGAGATCAACAAGAAATTCGCCCGGGTCGAGCAGGTGAAGAAGGTCGCGATCCTGCCCCGCGACCTGACCCAGGAGGGCGGCGAGCTGACGCCGACCCTGAAGGTCAAACGGGCCGTCGTGACCCAGAAGCACGAGAAGGAGATCGAGGAGCTCTACGCGGCCTAGGAGGCCTCGCCGCTCTGGCGGAGCAGGACGGACGTCGTCTGCTCCAGCACCCGACGCCAGGCGGAAGTCTCTTCGGGCTCGACTTCCTCGGCTTTTTCGACCACGCGGCGGAGGCGGCGCTCGGAGATCTCGAGGCCGTGTTTGGCGGCGATCTCGGCGTAGCGCTCGTAGTCCTGGGCGAGCGTCGCGGTGACGGTTTCGAAGCCGTGGCGGGCGATCTTGAGGCGGTGGCCGTAGTCCATGATCGGCGTGCCGAACATCAGCTCGTCGGTCTCCTCCGGCTCCAGCAGGATGATGTCGACGCCCGGGTAGCGCTCCTGCCACTGTTCGACCGCCTGGTGGAGGCGGGCGTGGGCGATCAGGCGGAAGACCTGGTTGCCGATCGCCGGCATGCCCATGTCGGAGACGCGGCGGACGCGGGTGCCGAACATCGTCGGGATCGTCTTCTCGAAGTCGTTGACGTAGGGGACGAGGGGGTTGACGACGACGATGAACTTGGCACCCGCCTCGACCGCGATGTCGACGTTGGTGGTCGAGAGAATGCCGCCGTCGACCAGCTGGCGCCCCTTGAGGTTGATCGGCTTGTAGACCATCGGCAGCGCGGTCGAGCATTCGACCGCCTTGGAGATCGGCACGTCGCGCCAGTCGTCCTCGCCGAAGACGATCCGCTCGCAGGTGTCGAGGTCGGTGGCGGTCAGGTAGAGCTCGGGGTCGATCACCCGGAAGTCGTTGGAGCGGCCGCCGTCGGTCAGCACTTCGGCCACGTAGTCGCCGATGCCGCTGCCCGAGTAGAGCCCGGTCGGCAGGTTCTCGGCCAGCGCGATGCCGAAGTCGATCGCCGAAAGGTCCCTGATCCGCAGCAGCGCCCGTAGTGCCTCGGCGCTGCGGAAGGGCAGCGCCAGCCCCTTCTTGAGGAAGCCCATGTAGTTGGGGCTGAGCATCCGGCTGAGCTTCAGGTCCTCGAGCTCGGACTCGGCCTGCGTGTTGATCACCTGCATCATCTCGTCGGGCGTGACCCCGTTGGCCAGCATCGAGGCGACGAAGGAGCCGGCGCTGGTGCCGACGTAGACGTCGAAATTGTTGACCGTGCTGTTGACGGCGAGCAGGTCGAGCGCCCGCAGCGCGCCGATCTCGTAGACGCCGCCGGTGAAGCCGCCGCCGCCGAGAACCAGCGCCGTCTTCGACGGCTTCTTGCGGCGCCCCGATTTACGGCGCGGTTTTTTCTTGTCGATGTCTACTACTTGGCCCATCGCGGTACCTGAAGTATCCCGGATCAGCCCGGCGGCACCGCTACCTTCCGTCCCTCAGGTGTTGGTGGGGAGGATGAAAAAAGTGCTGCCAGCGGCCGTCGCCGCCTGCCTCGGCCTGCTTTTGGGACTCGCCGGGCCCGCCGCGGCCGCCAGTTCGTGCGCCCAGATGAAGGCTTGGCTGAAGGCCGGAGGCGGCGCCGACAGCGGCCTGATGGTGGTCGACGCGGAAACCGAAGAAGTCGTCTGCGCGGCGGGGTCCGAAAAGATGCTGCCGCTCGCCTCGAACACGAAGCTCTTCACCACCGCGACGGCGCTCACCAAACTGGGTCCGACGACGACGATCCCGACCAAGGTCCTCACCGACGGCACCGTCGATGCCAACGGGGTCCTCCACGGCAGCCTCTACCTGCAGGGCGGCGGCGACCCGACCCTCGGCACGCCCGCCTTCTACGACAGCTACCTGGCGGGCCTTGGGACCAACGTCTTCGCCCTCGTGCCGCAGCTGAAGCGGGCCGGGATCAAGGCGGTGACCGGGCGCCTCTTCGGCGACGACACGATCTTCGACCGCAAACGCGGCGTCGCCGACTCGGGCTACGCGACCAGCATCTACGTCGGCCCGCTCTCCGGGCTCGACTTCAATTCCGGCTTCGCCGGCAACACCAGCTCGAGCCACTTCTCCTCCGACCCGGCGAAGCTGGCGACGCAGACGCTGGACAACAGCATGCGCCACTCCGGCATCCGGATCAGCCCGACGATCGCCCTCGCCAAGACCCCGGCCGACGCCAAGTCGGTCGCCGTCGTCCACTCGCCGCCGCTCTCGGAAATCATCAACACCACCGACGTCTATTCCGACAACTTTTTCGCCGAGATGCTGGAGAAGCTGCTCGGGGCGCGCTTCGGCGCCGCCGGGACGACGGTCGCCGGGACGCACGTGGTCGAGGCCTTCGCCCGCAGCGTCGGCTCCGACATCCACCAGATCGACGGCTCCGGCCTCACCCGCACCAACCTTGCCTCGCCGCAGGACGTGGTGAAGCTGCTGCTCGGCGTGCGCAAGAGCGCGATCGGCGAAGAATTCATCGAAGACCTGGCCCTTTCGGGCAAGGAAGGGACGACCGCCGGGCGGATGAAGGGCACCCCCGCCTACGGCCGCTGCCGCCTCAAGACCGGCACCCTGACCGGGGTCTCGAACCTCTCCGGCTACTGCTTCAACCAGGACGGCAAAGTGATGGTCTTCTCGACCCTGATGGGGAGCGTCGGCAGCACCGAATTCGCCCACGTCGAGCAGGACCGGATCGCCGGCGCCGTCGCCGGCTACTGAGGCGGCGTGGGGGCACCTCGCGGCGTCCTCGGTCGCTCGGTTCGGGTCACGCACTGGTGTGCGCTCCCCTCGCCTCGCTTTCCTGCGTCCTTGCGAGGCTGGCCCACGCCGCCTCAGTCTTCCTCGCCCGTGAGCAGGTCCCGCAGGCCGTCTTCGTCGAGCACCGTCGTCCCCAGGTCCTGGGCTTTGGCGAGCTTGGAGCCGGGGCTCTCCCCGGCCACCACGAAGTCCGTTTTTTTCGAGACCGAGTTGACGACTTTGCCGCCGGCGCCCTTGACCAGGGCGGCGGCCTCCTCGCGGGTCAGGTCGGGCAGGGTGCCGGTGAGGACGACCGTCTTGCCTTCCAGCGGCCCACCGGTGGCGCGGCGTTCGGAGGGGTCGGCTTCGAGGCGCAGGCCTTTTTCGCGCAGCTTCTCGACCAGCGCCCAGGTGGTGTCGTCGCCGAGGTTCTCGGCGATCTGCTCGGCCATGATCGGCCCGACCCCCTCGACCTCGACGATCTGCTCGGGGTCGGCCTCGTGGATCTTGTCGATCGAGCCGAAGTGGTCGGCCAGCGCCTCGGCGGTGACGTAGCCGACGCCGGGCAGGCCGAGCGCGTAGAGCACCCGTTTGAAGGGCCGCCCGCGCGAGGCGTCGATCGCCGCCAGCAGGTTCCGCGCCGAGATCTCGCCGAAGCCCTCCAGCCCCAGCAGCTGCTCCTCGGTGAGGTCATAGATGTCGGCGACGTCGGAGATCAGTTCGTCCTCGAGGAAGCGGTAGGCCTGCTTTTCGCCGAGCCCGTCGATGTCCATGGCGCCTTTGGAGACGAAGTGTTTGACGTGCTGGAAGGCCTGGCCGGGGCAGCCCGTGCGGTTCGGGCAGATCGTCCAGACGCCTTCGCGCTTCACGGTCGGCGTTCCACATGACGGGCACTTCTTCGGCGGTTTCGGTTTGCGCGCCCGCGGGTTCTTGCGCGGCAGTTTCGGCGAGACGACCTGCGGGATCACGTCGCCCGCCCGCATCACCACCACTTCGTCGCCCTCGCGCACGTCCTTGCGCGCCAGATCCTCCTCGTTGTGAAGGGTCGCGGTGGAGACGGTGACGCCGCCGACGTGGACCGGCTCGAGCATCGCGAACGGCACCAGGTGGCCGGTCCTCCCCACGTTCCAGACGACTTTCTTCATCGTCGTCGTCGCCGTGGTCGGCGGGAACTTCCAGGCGATCGCCCAGCGCGGCTCGCGGCCGACCACGCCGAGCTCCCGCCAGAGCGCCTTCTCGTCGACCTTGACGACGACGCCGTCGATCTCGTAGTCGAGCGTGTCGCGCCGGTCCTCCCACCAGTGGCACCGCTCCACGACTTCCTCGACGCCGCTGTGGTGGGCGGTGTCCGGGTTGACCTTGAAGCCCTGTTCGGAAAGCCATTCGACCTCGTGCATGTGGGTCTGCAGGTCGAGCCCCCGCACCGCGCCGATCCCGTAGATCCAGGTCGAGAGCGGCCGTTCGGCGGCCAGCTTCGGGTCGAGCTGGCGGATCGAGCCCGCCGCCGAGTTGCGCGGGTTGGCGAAGGTCGGTTCCTCGTTTTCGGCGCGCCGCTCGTTCAACGCTTTGAACGCGGCGATCGGCAGGTAGGCCTCGCCGCGCACTTCGATCAACTCCGGGCCGCCCTTGATCCGCAGCGGCACCGAGCCGATCGTGCGCAGGTTCTGGGTGACGTCCTCCCCGGTCCGCCCGTCGCCGCGGGTGGCGCCGCGGACGAGCACGCCGTTCTCGTAGGTGAGGGTGACCGCGAGGCCGTCGATCTTCGGCTCGGTCGTGTAGCTGAACTGCGACGCCGTGATGTCGAGGCGTTTGAGGTAGTTGGCGAGGCGCGTCTCCCAGGCGCGCAGCTCCTCCTCGTTGCGGGCGTTGCCGAGCGAGAGCATCGCCTCGTGGTGGGTAACCGGCTCGAAGCGCTCGAGCGGCGGCGCGCCGACCCGCTGCGTCGGCGAGTCCGGCGTCCGCAGGGACGGGAACTCGCGCTCCAGGTCGCGCAGCTCGTTCAGCAGGTCGTCGTAGACGTCGTCGCCGACCTCCGGTTCGTCGAGGACGTAGTAGAGGCGGTTGTGGCGGTCGAGTTGGGTGCGCAGCTCGGCGGCGCGCGCCGCGACGTCGGCCGGGACCTCCTCGGTCCGCGGCGCGCCGGTGCCTTCGGCGGCGCTCATGCGGTCGGGGCCGAGGTGCCGAGCATCTCCTCGAGGCCCCAGCCGCGCAGACGCTCCAGCCCGCCGTGGTCGGTGAGGTCGAAGTGGATCGGCGTCACCGCGATCCGCCCCGCCGCGATCGCCGAGAGGTCGGTCCCCGCGGCCTCCTCATAGCCGGGCTTCCAGCCGTAGATCTCGTAGCGCCGCCGGCCGCTCTCGTCGGGCTCCTCGTCGAGCAGCTTCAGCTCGTCGTTGTAGATCCGTTTACCGAGGCTCGTCACCTCGACCCCGGTCACCTCGACGCCGGGGAAGTTGACGTTGATCAGCGTCGCCTCGGGCATCGCCGCGGTGCGCACGCGGTCGACCAGGCGGGCGGCAAAGTCGGCGGCAAAGGTGAAGTCGAAGCGGCCGCTGACGTAGCCCAAGCCGCCGCCCGCCGTCTGCTGGGAGAAGGCGAAGGCGGGGATGCCGAGCACGATCCCCTCGAGCGCGGCGGCGACGGTGCCCGAGTAGGTGATGTCGTCGCCGAGGTTGGCGCCGTGGTTGATCCCGGAGACGATCAGGTCGGGGCGCCGGCCGCCGAGCCCGAGCTCGGCGAAGCGGACGCAGTCGACCGGCGTGCCGTCCGTCGCGTAGCCGACGTTGCCGTCTTCGAAGGTGACCTCCTCGACCGAGAGCGGCGAGCGGGTCGTGATGCTGCGGGCGGTCGCGCTGCGGTTGGAGTCCGGGGCGATCGTGACGACCTCGAGGCCGCCCAGCGCGACCAGCGCCCGGCGCAGGCTCTGCAGCCCGGGGGCGGCGATCCCGTCGTCGTTGGTGAGCAGCACGCGCACAGACTCGATTCTAGGTGTCGCGCCGGCCGGCGGCGGTTGCCGAGCCGGCGCCGGCGTCCGGGATACTGCCGCCCGTGACCACCGTCAGGCTCGACCTCGAATACGACGGAGCAGGCTTCCGCGGCTGGGCCCGCCAGCCGGGCCTGCGGACCGTCCAGGGCGTGCTGGAGGAGGCTTTGGCCCAGGTGCTGCGGGAGCAGATCCAGCTGACCGTGGCGGGCCGCACCGACACCGGCGTCCATGCCCTGGGACAGGTGGCGAGCTTCACGACCGAGGCGGCGCTGCCGCCCGACCTGGCCCGCAACCTGAACGGGGTGGCGCCCGCGGACATCGCCGTGCGCCGCGCCGAGGCGGTCGCCGACGGCTTCGACGCACGCCGCGACGCCCGTTCGCGCTCCTACCTCTACCGGGTGGCGACCAGGCGGGCGGCGAGCCCCTTCGAGCGCGGCCGCGCCCTCTGGTGGCCCCATCGGGTCGACCGTGAGGCCCTTGACGCCTGCGCCGCCGCCCTCCTCGGCACCCACGACTTCACCGCCTTCACCCCGACCCAGACCGACCACGTCCGCTTCGACCGCGACGTCTTCGTCGCGAGCTGGAACGGCGAACCGAGCCCCTGGGGCGCCGGGCGCCTCCTCGCTTTCCGCATCACCGCGGACGCGTTCATGCGCAACATGGTCCGCGCCCTGGTCGGCACGATGCTCGAAGTCGCGAGCGGCCGCCGCACGCTCGACAATTTCAGCGCCCTCCTGGAGGGCGCCTCACGCTCCGAGGCCGGCGACACGGCCCCACCCCACGCTCTCTACCTGGAGAGCGTCAACTACGACTAGACGAGCTCGAGGTAGACCATCTCGGTCGAGTCTGAGCGACGCGGACCGAGCTTGACGATGCGGGTGTAGCCGCCGGGGCGCTCCGAGTAGCGGGGCGCCACCTCGTCGAACAGCTTGTGGACGATGAACTTGTCGTTGTGCAGGGCCGAGAGCGCCTGACGGCGGGCATGCAGGTCGCCGCGTTTGGCGAGCGTGATCAGCTTCTCCACGTCGGGTTTGACCGCCTTGGCCTTGGCCTGGCTGGTTTCGATCCGCTCGTGCTCGATCAGCTGCTTGGACAGGTTCGAGAGCAGCGCTTTCCGTTCGGCGGAGTCACGACTCAGCTTGTTGCGCTTCTTGTTGTGCCGCACCGTTTCTCCTCCGCCGCTCTCGTACCGGGTCCTAGATTAGATCTTTCAGTCCTGCTGGAGATCGAGGCCGCGGGCGTGCAGCGTCTCGATCACTTCCTCGATCGACTTCTGGCCGAAGTTCGGGATCGCGTTCAGTTCGGCACGCGACTTGCGCACCAGGTCGCCGACCGTCTGCACCCCCGCCCGCTTCAGGCAGTTGTAGGAGCGGACGCCCAGTTCGAGCTCCTCGATCAGGATCTCATCGAGGCCGTTGTTGGCGCCGACGCCGTCGCCGGCGCCGTTCGAGGCGAGCCCGTCGACGGGCAGCGCCGCGACCGGCTCGCGCGCGGTCAGTTCCTCGACCCGGTCGGCGTCGGTGAAGATCGCCAGGCTCTTGATCAGGATCTCGGAGGCCTCGCGGAGCGCGGCACCCGGCTCGATCGAGCCGTCGGTCTCGAGGTCGAGCTCGAGTTTGTCGAAGTCGGTCCGCTGGCCGACGCGGGCGCCCGAGACGGCGTAGGAGGCGCGGCGGATCGGCGAGAAGATCGAGTCGATCGGGATCACGCCGATCGGCTGCTCGTCCGACTTGTTCTCTTCGGCGGGCGAGTAGCCGCGGCCGCGGCCGATCGTCAGGTAGACCTCGAGTTTGGTTTTTTTCTCGAGCGTCGCGATCGGCGCCTCGGGGTTCAGGATCTCGACGCCCGAGGGCAGGTCGATGTCCTTCGCCTTGACCTCGCCGGGGCCGGTCGCCACCAGCGGCGCCTCGACCTCGTCGGCGTCGGTGTGCATGCGGACGACGAGGTCCTTCAGGTTGAGGACGATGTCGGTGACGTCCTCTTTGACGCCGGGGACGGTCGAGAACTCGTGCGCGACCCCCTCGATGCGGACGCTCGTGATCGCGGCGCCGCCCAGGGAGGAGAGCAGGACGCGACGGAGGCTGTTGCCGAAGGTGTAGCCGAAGCCCTTGTCGAGGGGCTCGATGTTGAACGTGCCGCGACGGTCGTCGACTTTCTCGGCGGTGATTCTGGGGACCTGGAAATCAGTGGTCATGAGTTCCTTACGTTGCTTCTTTTCTGAATTGCGTCTGGTCCGGACTACTTGGAGTACAGCTCGACGATCAGCTGCTCCTGGACCGGCGCCGAGATCTCACTGCGCTCGGGGAAGCGCAGGACCTTGGCGGTCAGGGCGTCGTGGTCGGCCTGCAACCAGGCCGGCACGGTCGAAACCAGTTCCGTCGCGCGGCGCACGGTGTCGCCGGCGCTGGAGGTCGGTTTGATCGAGATGATGTCCTCGGGACGCACCTGGTAAGAGGGGATGTCGACGCGCCGGCCGTTGACCATCCAGTGACCGTGGTTGATCAGCTGGCGGGCCTGGCGGCGCGAGGCGGCGAAGCCGAGCCGCACGAGCACGTTGTCGAAGCGGGACTCGAGCAGCTGCAGCAGGTTCTCGCCGGTGACGCCGTCCTGGCGCGAGGCGTGTTCGTAGTAGCTGCGGAACTGTTTCTCGAGCACCTGGTAGTAGCGGCGCGCCTTCTGTTTCTCGCGCAGCTGCAGGCGGTACTCGCTCTGCCGCAGGCGGCCGCGGCCGTGCTCGCCGGGCGGGTAGGAGCGACGCTCGACGCCGCACTTGTCGGTGAAGCAGCGCTCACCCTTGAGGAAGAGCTTCTGGCCCTCGCGCCGGCACTGCTTGCACTGCGGGGAGGTGTCGCGGGCCATCTAGACGCGCCTCCGCTTCTTCGGCCGGCAGCCGTTGTGGGCCTGCGGGCTGACGTCCTTGACGGTGGTGACGTCGAGGCCGGCGGCCTGCAGCGAGCGGATCGCCGTCTCACGGCCGGAGCCGGCGCCCTTGGCGAACACTTCGACCCGCTCGAGCCCGTGTTCCATGCCTTTTTTGGCGGCCGCGTCGGCGGTCACCTGGGCGGCGAACGGGGTCGACTTGCGCGACCCTTTGAACCCGGCCGAGCCGGCCGACTCCCAGGCGATCACGTTGCCGTCGGTGTCGGTGAGCGTGACGATCGTGTTGTTGAACGAAGTCTTGATGTGCGCCTGGCCGTAGGTGATGTTCTTTTTGACGCGGCGGCCTTTGCGCCCTTTGGCGGATTTTTTCTCCGGCACTCTTCTCTCCTACCTGGGTTTCTTCTTGCCGGCGATGCTCAACCGCCGTGGGCCCTTGCGTCCGCGCGCGTTGGTCTTGGTGCGCTGACCGCGGACCGGCAGCCCGCGACGGTGACGGAGGCCGCGGTAGGAGCCGATCTCCATCAGCCGTTTGACGTTCTGCGAGCGATCGCGTCGGAGGTCACCCTCGACTTCACGGCTCTCGACCGCGTCGCGCAGTTTGATGGTCTCGTCCTCGGTGAGGTCTTTGCCCTGGATGCCGGGGTCGATCCCGGTTTCCTCGAGGATTTTCAGCGCGGTCGAATGACCGATCCCGAAGATGTAGCTGAGCCCGATCTCGATCCGCTTGTTATCTGGAATGTTGACGCCGGCGATACGTGCCATCTGTCTAGCCCTGGCGCTGCTTGTGTCGCGGGTTAGAGCAGATGACGAGAACCGCACCATTTCGGCGGATCACCTTGCACTTCTCGCACATCGGCTTGACGGAAGCTCGAACCTTCATCGCTCCGGTTTCTCTCTCGAATACAGGACTCCCGCACGTCCCATGAGTCGGACGGCAGGGTAAACACGGCCCACTGGGCCGACCAGGAAAGATAGCAGGGACGGCTCCTCGCCCGCGCCCGCGCCCGCCTGGCAGACTGGCCGCGTGGACCAGGATACCTACAGCGCGGTCGACGCCTTCGTCCTGCAGACCCTGTTCGCGGCCCCGGACGAGGCGCTCGCGGCCGCCCTCGCCGACGCGGACGCCGCGGGCCTCCCCCAGATCCAGGTGACGCCCCCCCAGGCGCGCCTGCTGGCGATCCTCTGCCGCGTCGTGAACGCCCGCAGGATCCTCGAGTTCGGCACGCTCGGGGGCTACTCGACGATCGCGATGGCCCGGACCCTGCCCGCCGACGGCCTCCTGACCACGCTCGAGTTCGACCCCCATCACGCCGAGGTGGCTTGGGCCAACATCGAGAGGGCCGGGCTGGCCGACATGGTCGACCTGCGGGTCGGCGCCGCGCTCGACACCCTGCCGATACTCGCCGCCGAGGGCTGCGGCCACTTCGACTTCGTCTTCATCGACGCCGACAAGGTCAACACCCCCAACTACTTCGCCTGGGCGCTCGACCGGACCCGGGCCGGCGGCCTGATCTTCGCCGACAACGTCGTCCGCGGCGGCACCCTCGCCGACCCCGACGGCGACGAGGCAACCGTCGCCCAGCGAGCCTTCCACGAATACCTGGCCGAGGAGCCGCGGGTCACCGCGACCACGATCCAGACGGTCGGCGCCAAGGAGTACGACGGCTTCACCTTGGCGCTCGTCAACGAGTAGCGCCGCGCGAACCGCCGCGCGCCCGGCCCGGTCCCAACCGGCCTTCCCGCAGCACGCCGATGTTGGTGGCCCGAAAACTCAAGACATGCTTGAGTTTTCGGCCCATCAACGAGACGGACGCGCGAGAGCAGGTCGACTGCGCCCGTAGGTGTGTCGACCACGCGGGGAAGCGTGTCGCCTCCCGCGCGCTTCTCGACGGAGGGCGCACGCAAGCGTGCCATCCACCTGTCCCGGCCCGGTCCACGGGAGCGCGTTCGCACTTAGCGCCACATATTGGCGTTAAGTGCGAACGCACCGGCTGGGCTCTCTGATGAGTTCGCAGTTGGCGACACCATTTGTCGTTAAGTGCGAACGCACCGGGCCGGGCCCTCGGGCGAGTTCGCAGCTATCTGCGCTATGCGACGAGAACTGCGAACGCACTCCTGCGGCTGCGACTGAAGTGTCCCCGGACCGTCGCCGGACACGCGCAAGGCGCGCCCATCCCCACCTAACCAGCCGAACTTAGGTGGGGATGGGCGCGCCGGGGCCCGGGGTCCGTGCGGGCCGGGGTGCGGGCGCGGCCGGGCGCTGAATCGGCGCCTACCGCGGCAACTTCTGGGTCAGGGTCACGACCTGCTGGAACGTCGGGCGGTTCTGGAACGGGAAGGCGCCCAGTTCGATGCCGGCGGTTTCCTGGGGACGGTTGGCGTCGAAGCAGGACGGCTGCGGGTTCGCGGCGCAGAGGCCGTCGCCGCCGCCGTAGAGCGTCGCGGGCTTGACCCGGAGCGCTTCGGAGAGGCTCTTTTCGAGCACCGCCTTGCATTTCGTCTTCGAGCCGCCGCCGCAGTACTTGCGGCTCCAGGGCGCCTTCGGCTTCGGGCCGAAGACATCGCGCAGGTCCTTGGAGACGTAGCCCCACCAACCGTCGTCGAAGCTCGGTTCGGTCGGCGAGCCACCGGTGTAGCTGCCCGTTTCGAGCATCCCCTCCAGGTGTTCGTAGGCGTTCGCGCCGAGCGCCGGTTTGAACTCCCGCTGCAGCAGGATCGTCCACCAGGCGTCCATCAGCTCGATCGCCGGGGTTTCTTCGTCTTCCCCGTTGCGGTCGAGGTCACGACGGTGCGAGCCGTGCCCCCGCCACGTCTTCAGCTCCGCCAGGGCGCTCCGCAGCTTCGCCGACCTCGGCGTGCCGATCCCCTTGAACAGGAGCGGCAGGATCTTGTCGCCGCGCAGGTCCTCGGTCGCCGGTTCCTCCATCGCCTGCACGAGCTGGGCGATCGTCATCTTCTTGCCGCCCTTGATGTCGTTGCGGACGTGGTCGGCGATCATCTGCTGGCGCTGCACCGGCCCGTAGTCGTACTTGTCGTCGGCCGCCGCCCATCCCGGTGCCTGCTTGTTGTTCCAGGACACCATGAAGTCCGGATCGACCGCCTGCGGGTGCTTCGGGAAGGGCAGCCAGTCGGCCGTCTGCCGGGCCGGGTTGAAGCCCTTCCAGTCGTACTGGCCGGTGCCGAGGATCGGGAAGTCCGGCGAGGTCCCCTTCGCCCGCTGCGGCATCGCCCCGGACAGCGCGTAGGCGATGTGTTCGGCGTCGACGTAGCCCCAGTTGAAGAGGAAGTTGATGTTGGAGACGGCCTTTTTGAAGCCCTTCACCCCGGTGATCTTCCCCGGTTCGTTCAGTTCGCTGAAGCCGATCACCGATTCGGCCTCGTGGAAGTAGGTGCTGCGATCGTGGACGAAGGCGACTTTCTTGCCGTCGGCCTTGCCGCGGGCGAAGACGATCCCGTGCACGGTCCGGTAGGCGGTCAACGTCTGCGAGCCTGCCGCGGTCTGGTCGATCGTGTTCGGCGTCCAGCTCTCCTTCTTCACCAGCTTTTCCATCGGCAGGCACTTGCCTCTGTAGAGGTAGTGGAACTTGTCCTTGCAGAGCACCTCGGCGAAGGTGTCGACGTTGTCGGAGGTTGCCGTCGTCGCGCTCCACGCGTAGTCGGTCCCGTGGCCGAGCTCGACGTAGAGGTTGATCCCCGGGAAGGCGGCCCCGCGGGCGTCGATCCCCGGTCCGTGCAGGTCCTCCTCCATCAGGATCTGCGGGATGTAGTAGCCGACCTGCGGCCCCATCACCGCGAGCGGGTGCCCGTCGGCCGAGTTCTTGGCCGAGACGAGCTCCCAGTTGGAGGCGTGCCCGGTTTCCTCGAGCCCGCGGGTGAGCCGGCCGCCGACCGTGTTCAGGCCGGGCTTGGTGCCGAGCGCCGCGGCGCCCGAGCCGGACGCGATCGGCGGTTCGAAGATGCTCTGCGGGTCCGGCAGCGCCAGGCCGCGCTTGGCGAAGGCGCTACGCGTCTCGTACGGGAAGGGCTTCGAGATCGTCGTCGGCGCTTCCGGGTCGTTCTTCGAGCGGAAGCCGAGCCAGGCCTTGCGGCCCGCCTTCTTGCCCATCCGTTCGACCATCGACTCCATCGTCAGCGCCGAGTTCAGCTCGTTGCCGCCGCCGCGGCCGAAGATGCCGCCGACCAGCGAGGCGATCGCGATGATGTCGGTCGGTTTCCACGCTTCCATCGGCTTGTTGATGAACGAGTACTCGGCCGGTTTCAGTTTCGGGTTGAGGTTGGCGGCGGCGATGTAGGCGTTGATGCCTTCGACGTAGCTGTTCAGGTCTTCGACCGCCTGTTTGCCCTCGGCGCCGTGTTCGGCTTCCATCATCCGGATCTGCTTTTCCAGGTCCGCTTCGGTGTAGGGCGCGAAGCCCCACTGGCTCGCGTCGGCCGAGGCGTTCGAGCCGCCGAGGAAGGAGGCCAGTTCGGCGCGGCCGGTGTGGCGCAGCACGTCCATCAGGAAGAGCCGGTCGGCGGCGCCCGCGTAGCCCGCCCCGAACATCGTCTCGGCGCGCGTTTCGCCGTAGATGTGGGGGATTCCGTAGGCCTTGTCGCGGAGGATCGTCACCCCCGGTTTCGGTTCGATCGTCGATTCGACTTCGTTCGGCGGCACCCCGAAGGTGGCGTCCTTGTAGTAGTTGCCGACCGTTTCGTCGGTCAGCGTCGGCGCCCCGTACAGCAGGTTTTCGTAAAGCGGCTGCTGGTCGGCGAAGTGTGGCGGGATCGTCTTCGACGCTTTGAAGCCGAGCACCTGTTCGAGGTTGTCGAGGCCGTTCTCCCCCGGCGGCAGGACGTTGCGGAAGCCGCCCGCGTCGTTGGCCCCGAAGGGCTGAACGGCGTTGGCCGCGGCGGCGCCGGCGAAGATGGCGGCACCGATCAACAGGCAGGCAAGGGACACGAAAACGCGCACAGAACGACGACCGACCAACTCCAACCTCCTCCAACGTTTCCCTGGCAGCCCCCCAGCCGCCCGGGCAGCATACAGACCTACGTCAGTCGGACTCGTGCCAAGGCGTCAGGATGCGCGGGCCGTCCGGGGTCACCGCGACGGTGAACTCGAAGTGCGCGGCGAGGCTGTCGTCCTCGGAGAAGACCGACCAGCCGTCGTCCCCCATCCGCACCAGCGGGCCGCCCGCGTTGACCATCGGCTCGATCGCCAGCACGGTGCCCTCCTCGAGCTCCGGCCCGCGGCCCGGCTCGCCAAAGTTCGGCACCTGCGGCTCCTCGTGCATCTCGCGCCCGATACCGTGGCCGACCAGGGTTCGGATCACCGACAGCCCGTTCGACTCGACCGAGCGCTGGATCGCGTTGGAGACGTCGCCGAGGTGGTTGCCGACGACCATCTGCTCGACCCCGGCGAAGAGCGAGTTGCGGGTCACCTCGAGCAGCCGCTTGGCCTCGGTCGAGACCGGCCCGATCGGCACCGTCACCGCCGCGTCGGCGACCCAGCCGTCCTTGGTGACGCCGACGTCGATCGAGAGCACGTCGCCGCGCTTGCATTCGTAGGCGTCGGGGATGCCGTGGACGACCATCGAGTTGGGCGAGGCGCAGATCGACCCGGGGAAGCCGCGGTAGCCCTTGAAGGAGGGCGTCGCACCCTGCGAGCGGATGAATTTCTCCGCCGCTTCGTCGAGTTCGAGCGTCGTGATGCCCGGGCGCGCCTTCGATTTGAGCACCTTCAGGGTGCGGACGAGGATGTCGCCGGCGGCGGCCATCTGGTCCACCTGCTCGGGCGTCTTGCGGATGATCATCTGGTACACGCTAGAGAGGTTAGACGGCGCCGTCGCTCTCCAGGCGCATCGTGGCCAGGGTGCGGCGCAGCTCCTCGGTCACCTCGTCGGGATCGCGCTCGCCGTCGACCCGGCGCAGCACGCCACGGTCGTCGTAGTAGCTGACCAGCGGCTCGGTCTTCTCGTGGTAGGTGGCAAGCCGCTTGCGTATCACCTCGGGTTTGTCGTCGTCGCGGACGATCAGCTTCGAGCCGTCGATGTCGCAGACGCCTTCCACTTTCGGCGGGTTGAAGTCGACGTGGAAGACGTGCCCGTTGGCCTCGCAGGTGCGCCGGCCGCCGAGCCGTTTCACGACCTCGTCGTCGGAGACGTCGATCAGGAGGACCGCGGTCACCTCCCGGCCCAACTCGGCCAACTTCGCGTCGAGCGCCTCCGCCTGCGGCGTGGTGCGCGGGAAGCCGTCGAGGATGAAGCCGTCGCGCGCCTCCTCGGAGTCGATCCGCTCGGCGATCACGCCGACGATCACCTCGTCGGGCACCAGGTCGCCTCGGTCCATGTACTCCTTGGCGCTCTTGCCGAGCTCCGTTTCGTCGCGGACCGCGCCGCGCAGGATGTCGCCGGTCGCGTAGTAGGGCAGGCGTAGGTCTTCGTTCAGGCGCTCGCCCTGGGTCCCCTTCCCGGAGCCAGGAGGACCGAGCAGGACAAGGTTCAGCTCAGGCATCCGCGCAGCCTATGGGAAAGCGACCGACCCCACCTCCCTCAAGCCTCAGGATCTTTGGAAGGAGCGAGGGACTGACACCCTCCTCTCTCAAACTCGGGCTGGATCGGATGCGGCCGGACGAGGTGCCTTTCGGGCCCTCGTTACAAGCCGTTCGGAGGGTGTCAGTCCCTCGCTCTACCAGCGCCGGCGCGGGTTCGGCCGGGCGCAGGCGCTGGCTCGGGGCGGCCGGGTGATGCTCGCTCCGACTACCTGAGAGTCCGAAAACCAAGCAGGTCGGGGGATGCAGGGAGGACGACGACGGGAGCGCACTCCAGTGCGTGACCCGAGGAGATCGACCGAAGACCCCGAGATGCGCCGGTTTGCAGGGCCCTCAACCTATTTGAGGAAGCCCTCGTAATTGCGCATCATCAGCTGCGCCTCGAGCTGCTTCACCGTGTCGAGCGCGACGCCGATGATGATCAGGATCGAGGTCCCGCCGAAGAAGAAGTTCGCCGAGGTCTGGCTGATCAGGATCGTCGGCAGGGCCGCCACCGCGCCCAGGTAGAGGGCGCCGGGGAAGGTCAGCCTGGAGAGGATCCGGTCCAGGTATTCGGCGGTAGGTCGCCCCGGGCGCACGCCGGGGATGAAGCCGCCGTAGCGTTTGAGGTTGTCCGCCTGGTCGACCGGATTGAAGGTCACGGCCGTGTAGAAGTAGGTGAAGATGATGATGAAGAGGATCTCGCCGACCACGTAGGGCACGCTGTTGGGGCTGAAGAATTCGGCGAAGCTGAGCGCCGCGGGGGTGTTCAGCAGCTGCCCGATCGTCGGCGGGAAGGCCATGATCGAGGCGGCGAAGATGACCGGGATGACGCCCGCCATGTTGACGCGCAACGGCAGGTAGGTCGACCCGCCGGAGGTCATTTTGCGCCCGACCACGCGTTTCGCGTACTGGACCGGGATTCTTCGCTGCCCCTCCTGGACGAAGACGATCGCGACGATCACCGCCAGCGCGATGAACGGCATCATCACGACGAAGACCTGATCGGGGTTGTTCCACCATTTGGTGATCCCGTTGGGGATCGAGGACGCGATCGAGGCGAAGATCATCAGCGAGATGCCGTTGCCGATACCGCGCTGGGTGATCAGCTCGCCAAGCCACATCAGGAGCGTGCAGCCGGCGGTCAGGCAGATCACGATCAGCATCACCTTCGGGAAGGTCAGTTCGCCGACCACTTTGGTGCCCGATTCGTTGCCGAAGGAGCGGAACAGGAAGACGTAGCCGATGCTCTCGAAGAAGGCCAGCGCGACGGTCAGGTAGCGCGTGTACTGGGTGATTTTCTGCTGCCCGACCTCACCCTCTTTCTGCAGGCGCTCCAGCGAGGGGACGACGACGGTCAGCAGCTGCAGGATGATCGAGGCCGTGATGTAGGGCATGATCCCCAGCGCGAAGAGCGACAATCGCGACAGGCTGCCGCCCGAGAAGAGGTTCAGGAAGCCGACGATGTTGGAGCCGCCGAAGTTGCTCGAGATTTCCTTGACGGCAGCGACGTTGACTCCCGGCGCGGGGATGTAGGCGCCGAGGCGGTACAGGGCAAGCATCGCCGCGGTGAAGGCGAGTTTCTTCCTGATGTCCGCAACGCTGAAAGCGTTGAGAATGGTCCTGAGCATTACGGCTCCAGAGTTTGACAGGTCCCGCCGGCGGCCTCGATCTTCTCTTGGGCCGCCTTGCTGAAGGCGTGTGCACGGACCGTCAATTTCGTCTGCAGCTCACCGCGGGCGAGGATCTTCACCGGGTCGGTCCGGGTCGCGAGGCCCTTGGCCTTCAGCGTCTCCGGGGTCACCTCGTCGCCTGCCTCGAAGCGCTGCTCGAGGTCGGCCAGGTTGACCGGCTGGGTCTTGGTGCGGAAGTTCTCGAAGGGCATCGACTTCTTCATGTGCGGGCCGCGCAGCTTTCGCATCCGCATGTGGATCGGGTTCTGCCCGCCCTCGTAGCCGGGCTTTTCCTTGGCGCCCGAGCGCGAGCCCGCGCCCTTGTGGCCGCGGCCGGAGGTCTTGCCCATGCCGCTGCCCTCGCCGCGACCGACGCGCTTGCGACGGTGGGTCGAGCCGGGCTTCGGCTTCAGGTTGTGGAGGCCGATCTCCTCGGCCCGCGAGTCGCCTTTGGCTTTGGCTTTGTCGGCCATCAGTCGCCCACCTTCACCAGGTGCGAGACGACCCGCAGCTGGCCCTGGAGCTGAGGCGAGTCCTCACGCTCGACCGACTTGCCGATCCGCCCGAGGCCGAGCGCCTTGAGGGTCGCTTTCTGCTTCGGGTTGGTCCCGTTGGGGGACTTGATCTGCGAAATCTTGACCGCCATCAGGAAGCCCCCTCGGACGGGGAGTCGGCGACCGCGGGTGAAGGCACTTCGCCCGCAGCTTGCGAGGACGAAGTGTCCTCATCGGCGACAGGACCCGCCGCCAGATGCTCCCCGTCAGCCGTGCCTTTGTCGCCATCGAGTCCAAGGACCTGGGAGATGGTCAGGCCGCGCAGCTCGGCGACCTCCTCGGGGCGCCGCAGGCGGATCAGGCCGTCCATCGTCGCCTTCACGAGGTTGATCGGGTTCTGGGTGCCGATGCTCTTGGTCAGCACGTCACGGACGCCGCCGAGCTCGAGCACGGCGCGGACGCCACCGCCGGCGATGACGCCGGTACCGGGGCTGGCCGGGCGCAGGACGACGTGGCCGGCGCCGTAGCGGCCGATGATCCGGTGGGTGATCGTCTGGCCGTATTTGGGCACGCGGATCAAGTTCTTGCGGGCGTCCTCGACGCCCTTCTGGATCGCCAGCGGCACCTCGCGCGCCTTGCCGTAGCCGATCCCGACCACGCCCTCTTCGTCGCCGACGGCGACCAGCGCGGTGAAGGAGAAGCGACGACCGCCCTTGACCACCTTGGCGACGCGATTGATCTCGATCACGCGCTCCTGGAGGTCGAGGCCGCGCGGGCTGACCGTCTCGACGTT
>DASXMH010000093.1:0-23272 GCA_036495785.1 Solirubrobacterales bacterium | reverse complement strand
ACCCTCCCCCCATCCCATATGCGCCTGCAGGCCGTGATCTTCGAGGCCGTGATCACGTTCGGCCTGGTCCTCCTGGTGCTGTCCATGGCCAACGGCCCCAAGCTCAACGGACCGTTCACCCCGATCGCCGTCGGACTCTGGGTGCTCTCCGCCTCGATGATGGGGGGTACGTTCGAGGGCGCCTCGATGAACCCGGCGAGGAGCTTCGGCCCGGCGCTGGCGACGGGCCACTTCGCGGACTACTGGATCTACGTCGCCGGTCCCGTCCTCGGGGCACTCGCCGCGGTGGTGGTCACCCAGGTCTTTCGCGGGAGCTCCTCGGCCAAGGAGGCCGTATTCGCCCTCGGTGCGCCCGGAGGGCCCGACGCACCGGAATGAACACTCACAAGCTCGTCCCGGCACGCCGCCCGAGCGGACTCAACCAGGAGGCATGATGACACCCACCTACGAGATCCTGATCCCCGGAAACTCCCTCGAGTGGAGCGGCGGCTTCCTCGGGTTTGCCAACCTGACGCTGGTCACCACGTCGGAGGGCACGCTGCTCTTCGACACGGGTCACTACATCAACCGGGGCGCCCTCGTCGCGGCGCTCGCCGCACGGGACATGGTGCCAGGGGACGTCGACAAGGTCTTCCTCTCCCATATCCATTTCGACCATGCGGACAACGTCGACCTCTTCACCGACGCCGTCATCTTCCTCGGCAAGGCCGACTGGGAGTACGTGCGGGATCCGGCGAAGGACGACCTCTTCATTCCCTGGGGGATCCGCGACCAGCTCTCGGAACACAAGAAGCTGGAGCTTCTCGACCACGACGACGACATCGGCGGTGGCCTGACCGCTCTCCAACTGCGGGGCCACACCCCGGGGAGCATGGGAGTGTGGTTCGAACATGCCGCGAACGGCACCGTGGTGATCGCCGGAGACGCCATCAAGAACCTCGACGAGGTGATCGTCGGCCGCCAGTCGAACGTCCAGCACGAGTTCCCGGTCGCGGCCGACTTGGCCGACGACGAGGCGAGCATCGCCAAGGTGGTGAGCATGGCGGACCGCATCATCCCCGGCCACTTTCCCGAGCTGAAGCGGGAGGGGACTGTCTTCGCGCCCGTCGGTCCCCAGGCTCTCGAGATCCAGTTCAGATAGGAGCCGCCGACAGCCCTCGCGCGGATGCGGGAGACCGGTCCTACCATGGATGGCGTGACCTTCGCCATCGGCGACGAGACGGTGGTCAACCGCCTCGGCTTCGGGGCGATGCGGATCACCGGTGAGGGAGTCTGGGGACCGCCCGCGGATCCCGCGGCCGCGGTGGCTCTGGTGCGGCGGGCGGTGGAGCTCGGCGTCGACCTGATCGACACCGCGGACACCTACGGTCCCTACGTCTCCGAGGAACTGATCGCCGAGGCGCTCCACCCCTACGACGGGGTGGTGATCGCGACCAAGGGAGGCTTCGCGCGGAGCGGGCCGAGTGGCCGCTCGCAGGGCGGCGGGCTCGTCGGGTGGTCGCACAGAGGCCGGCCGGAGCAGCTCAAGGAGTCTTGCGAGGGATCGCTGCGGCGGCTGAAGGTCGAGCGGATCGACCTCTACCAACTGCACTGGCCCGATCCCGACGTGCCCTTCGAGGAGTCGATCGGGGCGATGAGGGATCTGCAGCAGGAAGGCAAGGTCCTCCACCTCGGCGTCTGCAACGTCACGATGGAGCAACTGGCGAGCGCGCGGTCGATCGCCCCGATCGCGACGGTCCAGTGTCCGTTCAACCTGGCCGACACGAGCCGCGCGGACCTGCTCGCCGAGTGCGAGGCGCACGGGATCGGTTTCATGCCGTATCGCCCGCTGGACGGCGGCGCGCTCGCGGGGCCCGGCGGGCCGGTGGCGACAGCGGCGGAGCGCCACGGCGCGAGCCCCGGGCAGGTCGCCCTCGCCTGGCTGCTGGCGCGCTCGCCGGTCCTCCTGCCGATCCCCGGCACGACCTCGGCCGCCCACCTCGAGGAGAACGTCCGGGCCGCTTCCCTGCACCTCGACCCCGAGGAGCTACGGGCGATCGGCGCCGCGGCGGGTTAGACCGTCCCCGCCGTACCCGTGTACGTGTGGCGATACCCGCTGCCGTGCGTTAGCCTGTGAACTGTGACGACATCGAGGCGCGCACGGTGGCTTTCCGTGGGCGTCGAGGCGGCGCTCGCCTTCGCGGCAAGTGCCGCGTCCTTCGCGCTCACGTCCGCGATCCTCGTGGCCGACGGCTCTGATGTTCTGGCCGCCGTGATCGCCGCGTCCGCGGCGATCGTCGTCCTCGCGATCTCGCGCGGCGCCGGAGCGTCATACGCGCTGCCGGTCGCCGTCGCCGTCGTCCTCTCCTTCGACTGGTACCTGGTGCCCCCGACCCACCCGCACCGGTTCCCGGGCGCCGCCGACCTCGGGTATCTCCTCGTCTTCCTTGCCGGTGGGGTGCTGCTCGGCGATCTGATCGCCCGCGCGGGCCGGCGCGCCGAGACCTCGGAGTCGGCCCGCAGCGAGCTGGCCGAGGAACAGGCCGCGCTGCGCCGGGTGGCGACGCTGGTCGCGAGCGGCGAGCAGCCGAGCGCCGTGTTCGCCGTCGTCGCCGAGGAGGTGGGGGTCATGCTGGGCGTGGACGGGGCGCGCGTGGTGCGCTTCCTCGGCGACGACGAAATCCTGCAGCTCGAGGGCTGGACGGCGCCGGGGCTCCCGCCGCTGCCGGTCGGGCCGCTGAAGCTGAAGCTCGAAGGCACCTCGCTGTCGACCGAGGTCATGCGCACCGAAAGTTCGGTCCGGATCGACGATTATGCGAGCGTCAACCGTGTCGTCCCCTGGTTCGCCCGAAAACTCGAAATGCGAGGCGGCGTCGCCGCCCCGATCTTCGTCGGCGGCCACCTCTGGGGCGCGATGCTCGCATGGTCCCTGAAGCCGCGGCGGCTTCCCGCCGACGCCGAGCGGCGTCTGGGCGACTTCACCGAACTCGTCGGGACGGCGATCTCCAACACCGCCGGCCGCGAGGAGATCGCCCTGCTGGCCCGCGAGCAGGAAGCGCTGCGCCGCGTCGCCACGCTAGTCGCGCACGGCGTCCCTCCGCCCGAGCTGTTCGATGCGGTCGCGCGTGAGGTCGGGATGCTGCTCGCCGTCGACACCTCCGACCTGGTGCGTTACGAGCCGGAGGGTGGAGCGATGCTGCTCGGAAGCTGGCGGAGCGACGGGCCTCCCCTCCCGGTGAAACCGTTGCGGACGCTCGTTCCCGAAGGCATCTTGGCCTTGGTACGCGAGCGCGGTTGCTCGGCGCGGGTCGACGACTACGACAAGCTCCCTGACAAGAGCGCGGCCGACGCTCGACGGTTGGGGATGCGGTCCGGGGTGGGGGCCCCGATCATCATCGACGGCCATCTCTGGGGGGCGATAGCCGCCACGTCGGGGGACTGGGAGCCGCTCGGGCCGTCCGCCGAGTCGAAGGTGGCGGGGTTCACCGAGCTCGTGGCGACGGCGATCTCCAATGCCGAAGCCCGTGCGGAGGCCGGGCGTCTCGGCGAGGAACAGGCGGCTCTGCGCCGGGTGGCGACGCTCGTGGCGCGGGGATGCTCGCCGAACGAGGTGTTCGCCCAGGTGGCGGAGGAGGTGGGCCTCCTCGTGGGCGTGGAGAGCGCCTGGATGCAACGCTATACGGCCGAGGGCAACGGGACCCTCGTCGCGATGTGGGGCGAGCTCACCCCGGACCATCCGATCGGCATGCACCTGGACCTCGAGGGGGAGAGCGTCACGGCGAGGGTGCGCGACACTTGGCGACCCGCCCGGATCGACGACTTCTCGGAAACGACGAGCGTGATGGGGGGGTACGCGCGGGACGCGGGCGCTCGCTCGGCCGTCGGCTGCCCGATCGTCGTGGACGGGGAGCTGTGGGGGTCGATAACGGCGATCAAGTCGGGAGCGGAGGCGCTCCCGGCGGGCGCCGAGGCCCGGCTCGCGGATTTCACCGAGCTCGTCGCGACCGCGATCTCGAACGTCCAGGCGCGGGCGGAGCTGGCCCGGTCGCGAGCGCGGATCGTCGCCGCCTCCGAAGATGAGCGCCGGCGCATGGTCCGCGATCTCCACGACGGCGCCCAACAGCGCCTGGTGCACACGGTTCTCACCCTGAAAATGGCGCGCCGCGCGCTGGCGAACGACGCCGCCGACGCGCCGACGCTCCTCTCCGAGGCCGAACAGCACGCCGAGCAGGCGACGGCTGAGCTGCGGGAGCTCGTCCACGGCATCCTTCCCCTGGTGCTGACGAGCGGAGGCCTGCGCGCCGGTGTGGTCGCGCTGGCGTCGCGCTGCCCGATCCCGGTGGAGATCGACGTGGCAGTGGAGCGCCTGCCCGGCGCGATCGAGGCGACCGCCTACTTCCTCGCGGCCGAGGCGCTGACCAACGTCGCCAAGCATGCCCGCGCCACCCAGGCGGAGGTCCGGGCGCGGGTCGACGAAGGCGCGCTGGAGGTCGAGGTCCGCGACGACGGCGTCGGCGGCGCACGCCTGGACGGCAGCGGCCTGACCGGGTTGGCCGACCGCCTCGACGTGATGGAGGGGAGCCTGCGGGTCGACAGTCCGCCCGGGAGCGGCACGCTGGTCGCGGCCGTCATCCCGATCCAGCAGCAGTCTGCCGGGACGATCGGACCGCCCCCCGAGCGCGACGTTCGGTAGGGCAATCCCCACCTTCGCCTCCGGTTGTCTCAGGACAGGTCTCGGGCACACCCATATCGCCGCGGGCGTGCACCGGCGGAATAGTGGTTCAGATGAAACCCACCACCGCCATGACCGCACGCATCATCACGATCGCGCTGTCCACCTTTGTCGCGTTCCTTGCCCTCGTAGCGGTGGCCGGCGCCCATCCGGAGGGACGTGACTCCGGGGCGCCGGCGACGGGAGACACCGCCGCATTCGCCTGGCTGCACCCCGGCGTCGTTCCCGCCGGCTGGACGACGCGGCGGCTTGCCGGCTCACCGGCCCGCCTCTCGGCGCCGCCCGGCTGGCGGGCCGCCGCCGGGGACCCCGGTACCGAGACGATGGTCTTGCGCGCCCCCTCCGGCCACATCATCGGCTACCTGAACGCGACCCCCCGTCAGGGCGGCGAGCGCGCCGCCGACTGGCCGAGCTTTCGCCTCGACCACAACCGTGACGAGGGCCTCCGCAAGGACACCTTGCTGGCCGCCGCCGGCGATCTCCAGTTCCGCTCGGGGACCGGCTCCTGCGTGCTCGACTCCTACACGACCAGCACCGGCAACCGCTATCGCGAGATCGCCTGCCTCGTCGTCGGCCGCACGGCGACGACCGTGATCGTCGCCGCCGCCCCACCTTCCCGGTGGGCCGCCGAGGCACCACTGCTGGACCGTGCAGTCAGTGACTTCATCACCTGACCACAAAAAACAAACAGGAGAACCAAATGCTAGTCGTGCAAGTAAGAAAGGTCGCGGCGGCGCTTGCCATCACCGCCCTGATCGGTGGGGGTGCGACCTCGGCCGCATTCGCACAGACGCACCGACACCATCACCATCATGGGATCCCGCAGCACAACGGAGGCGATCATGACTCCGACAACAACGGCGGTCCCAGCGATGGCGACGGCAACACCTGAGAAACCCTCCGCTCCGCCGGCACCTCGTCCCACCCCGGGCTTGATGCCGGCGAGCGGTTCAGGGGTTTTCCAGCAGGCGCCTGAGGGGAGCGTCCACGAGCTCGTTCTTCCACACGAACGCGATGACGCCGCTCGCCTCGACCTCCTCCTGGGCCACCGCATCCGGGGAGCTTGAGGTGAGGAGCACGCGAGGTCGCCAGGGAAGCGCGGCGAAGGCGCGGGCGGGCGTGACGCCGCTTCCGTCCGGGAGCATGACGTCGAGCAGGATCGCGTCCGGCTCGAGCTCCCTGGCGGCGGACATCCCCGCCCCGACGCTGTCCGCCTGGCTGACGACGTTCAGTCCGGCAGCGACAAGGAGACGTTCGGCCAGCCCCCGGAAGACGGGGTCGTCATCGATGATCAACACGGAGGCTGCCATCCGTGGATTTTCCCACCCGCCGCTGTCGCTCCCGGTAGGGAGAACCCCCCTGACGGCGCGGGACACCTCACCATCAACGGCCTTGCTGCCCGGGCCGGCGGGTTACCCTAGTCCTGTGTCCGGGCCAGAGACGGTCGTTGTCGGTGAGGACGATGTGCTCCTCCGCGAGGGCATCGTCCGCCTACTCACCGAGGCCGGCTTCGAGGTAGTCGCGCAGACCGGGAACGCGGAGGACCTCCTGCGCAGGGCCCTGGGCCATCGGCCGAGCGTCGCGGTGGTCGACGTCCGGATGCCGCCGGGCAACGTCGACGACGGCCTGCGTGCCGCGATCGAGCTCCGACGCCAACGTCCCGAGACCGGGATCCTGGTGCTCTCGCAGTTCTACGAGGACCATTTCGCCCAGGAGCTGATCGCCGGCCGCGCCGAAGGGGTCGGCTACCTGCTGAAGGAGCGGGTGGGCGACGTCGAGGCATTCATCGACGCGGTCCACCGGGTCGCCGCCGGCGGCACCGCCCTGGATCCGGAGGTCGTCCTGCGGATGCTCGGCCGTCCCCGTCCGAGCCGGCCCCTCGACCGCCTCAGCCCGAGGCAACGGGAAGTCCTGGCCGCGATGGCCGAAGGGAAGTCCAACCAAGGCATCGCGGAGTCCCTGTTCGTCACCCAGGCGGCGGTGGAGAAACACATCACGCACATCTTCGAAACGCTCGAACTGAAGCCCGCGGAAAGTGGGCATCGCCGCGTGAATGCCGTCCTCGCCTACCTGCGCGACACCGACTGAACGCCCGGGCCGGCTCGGTCTCCCTGATCCAGATGACGGCGGGCGAGCGCCTACGCTTGTCGTCCGCTGGGGGAGCTATCTCCGCGACGGCGTCTGGCTCTAGGGCTCCCGGGGTCCGCCTCACTCTCCACGCCCGGGTCCTCAAGGTCTTTCGGGTCGAAGTCAGTGCCATCCGCCGCGTCTTGGAGCTCCTTCGCCTTCTTGGTCAGATCCGCCAACGCCCGTGTCAGGTCCTCGACCGATCTACCTCCCTCCCCTGCGGTCCAGAAGTACTGTCCATCTTGTGGTCCAGACGTGGACGTCGGATCGCCGGATAACTGTTCAGTCAGCTCAAAGACCCGGGTCTGAATTTCGGAGGCTTGGCCGCTGAGCATGAGGTGGACGGCCAGGGCCGCCCCGACCAGATCAGCAGACCGCCGAGCGCGGCGATCACGACCACAAGTGAGGCGATCGCGGCTTTCACCGGAGGACTCATCGAGTTGGCAGTCTCCCATTGTTCGGCGAGTTACAGGCTCCTGGCGGCACCCGTCGGGATGAGACCCCTGGGCGCCGGGTCTGGCCGGGACAGCCGACACCGGCAGCAGCTGCCGCCTGCCCAGTCGAAGACCGACTGAGTGGTATCGCCAGATGGAGTAGGCACCGAGGATCCCGCTGCCACCCTTTTGCCCGAACTCCTTGAACCCGGTGACGTCCGCAGCTTCAACATGCCGGAGGAGAGGCCGAGGGACGGCTCGCGGTTTCCAGTTGATACATAGCCCAGCCAAGCCCCGGCTCGGGCTCACAAGCCGAAGGTCGCAGATTCGAATTCGAGAAGCTTGGCCGGATCGGCCCTCCCGGGGCCGCATCGGGTCCCCTCTCACCGGATGCGCCGACAGTGGAGAGTCCCACTCCTATAGCTCCCTGCGTGCCCGCCGCCGGACCGCACCGCTGCATCCCGCTTGCATGCCGACATCCACCGAACCGCCCCGAACAGGCACGAACCCTAGACTCGCGAACCGCTTGGCTTCGCGTTTGGGCCTGTTCGTGCCTGTTCGGTGTGGTTCGGCCTTAATCGGGGCGCCCGGATTTGAACCGGGGACCTCACCGACCCGAACGGTGCGCGCTACCAGGCTGCGCCACGCCCCGAGAGACGCGGATTGTGGCAGAGGGAGAGGACTGGGCGCGGCGAGGTCGCCCGCTGGCGCAGGGGGCCGCCCGGTTCGCCCGCTACTTTGGCCCGCGGCAGGTTTTGAAGGCGATGAGGATGCGGCAGCTCAGGCTCTGGTTGATGGTGGTCGCGACGGCGGCGCTGCTCGCGGTGCCCGCGAGCGCCTCCGCCTACCTGCCGCCGGGCTTCGTCGGGGTGTCGCCGCAGAACGCGCTCGGGCACAAGGACTTCGAACTGATGCGGGAAGCGGGGGTCGACAACGTGCGGCTGCCGATGTTCTGGTTCGGGATCGAGTCGAAGAGCCCGCTGGTCGTGCGCCCCGACTGGTCGGGCTTCGACAAGGAGGTCGAACTGGCCGCCGAAGACGACGTCCGGATCATGCCGTTCGTCTGGGGCTCGCCGGAATGGGTGGCGCCGGAAGCGCTCGACCTGCCGGTCCGCACGTCCTGGCAGCGCTTCGCCTGGCAGAAGTTCCTTCGCGAAGCGGCGCGCCGCTACGGGCCGGAAGGCGAATTCTGGGAGGACCACACGAAGCTCGACTACCTGCCGATCACCCACTGGGAGGTCTGGAACGAGGAGAACATCGTCACCGAGGCCCACGACCCCGAACCGGGCGAATACGCGGAGCTGATCCGCATCTCCGGCCGCACCCTGCATGCCGTGCAGCCGGAATCGAAGGTGCTGATCGGCGGGCTCTTCGGCCGTCCCCTGCAGATTCCCCCGAACGTGGCCTCCGGCGACTTCCTGCGGCGTGTCTACGCCGCCGGCCACGTGAAGCCCTACTTCGACGGCGTCGCGCTCCACCCCTACGTCGCCGACGCCAAGGCGATGGGCCCGCAGCTGAACAACTTCCGCCGCATCATGGCCCACTACGGTGACTCCCGCACGCCGACCTACATCACCGAGCTCGGCTGGGGATCGCAGAGCGGCCCGACCCGCTGGCAGCGCGGCCCGCGAGGGCAGGCCAACCAACTCTACACGGCGCTCGAAATGCTCTCCGCGAACCGCGTCCGCTGGAAGGTCGAAGGCGTCTGGTGGTTCACCTGGACCGACGAAGGGGGCACCTGCATCTTCTGCGGCTCGGCCGGCCTGCTCACGACCCATTACGAAGCGAAGCCCTCCTGGTACCGCTTCATCGAATGGACCGGCGGCAACCCGGAAGCCGTCCCCTCGGCGATCGACCCCGAATGAGCCGGGAGTTTGGTGAAAGCCGCCTATGGATAGGCTCTGAGGGACTCCATATTTCGCACGAGAGGAGAACCCCTGATGGCTTTCGAGGTACCTGATCTTCCCTACGCATACGACGCGCTCGAGCCCCACATCGACGAGGCGACGATGCACTTCCACCACGACAAACACCACCAGGCCTACGTCGACAAAGCGAACGCGGCGCTGGAGGGCACGGAGTGGGCCGACCGCTCGGTCGAGGACGTCCTCACCAACCTCTCGAGCGTGCCCGGCGACAAACAGGCCGCGGTCCGCAATAACGCGGGCGGCCACTACAACCACTCGCTCTTCTGGAAGATGATGAGCCCCGACGGCGGCGGCGAGCCGACCGGCGCGATCGCCGACGCGATCACCAGCACCTTCGGCTCCTTCGACGCCTTCAAGGAAGAGTTCAAAAGCGCGGGCGCGAACCGCTTCGGCTCCGGCTGGGCCTGGCTGGTCAAAGACTCCTCCGGCCTGGCGGTCGTCTCGACCCCGAATCAGGACACGCCGCTCTCCGACGGCTCCGCGCCGCTGCTCGGCGTCGACGTCTGGGAGCACGCCTACTACCTCAAGTACCAGAACAAACGTCCCGAATACCTCGACGCGTTCTGGAACGTCGTCAACTGGGACTACGTCAACGAGCTGTACGCGGCGGCTTAGCCGCTAAGCAGGACGCGCCGCCTCCGCCGGGCGGCGCGTCTGCGCCTCCTCTTTCGGCGGGAGATGTGACATCGCGTGCTCGGCCAGGGCGGTGATCGTCAGCGACGGGTTGACGCCGACGTTGGCGGGCACCGCGGCGCCGTCGCAGACCAGCAGGTTCTCGTAGCCGAAGACGCGCTGGCGGGAGTCGACGACGCCGTCCTCGGGCGAGTGGCCGATCGTCGCGCCGCCGAGGATGTGGGCGGTGTTCGGCACGTTGAAGAGCGCCTCCGACATGCTCGACTGGGCGATCCCGCCGGTCCGCTCGGCGAGCCATTCGGCCGCCGTGTTGGCGACCGGGATGAAGGTCGGGTTGGGGCGCTCGGGGTCCTGTTCGGTGCGCAGCCGCACGTCGCCGTTGCGCTTGCGCTTCGGCCGCAGGGCGATCGCGTTGTCGAGCGTCTGCATGACGAGGACGATGATCGTCCGTTCCGACCAGCCCTTCGGCCACATCACCTTGGCGAATTTGCCGGGGTGGCGGACGATCTGGCCGAGCAGCTTGAGCGGCCGCGTCAATTTGGTCCCGTCGCCGACCAGCAGCGTGTAGAGCGCGTTCATCGAGTCGCCGTCGTGGCCGTAGGTGACGGTCTCGATGTGGGTATGGGCGTCGGGGTAGATCGAGGAGGTGATCGCGACGCGCTTGGTGAGGTCGTCGGGGTAGTCCTCGGGGACGGTGACCGCGAGGATCATCTCGCTGTTGGTGCGGACCAGCTCGCCGAGGCGCGCCGAGATTCGGGGGAGGGCCCCGCCGAGGCGGCAGCGCTGCATCAGCTTGTTGGTGCCGAGCGGGCCGGCGGCGAAGACGACGCCGCGGGCGCGGATCGTGCGCTTGCCGCGGCCGGGCAGGAGGCCGGAGCGCTCGCTGGTGATCGCGTAGCCCTCCGAGCCGTCGGCGGCGCCGAGCGGGCGCACGTCGGTGACCGTCCGCTCGGCCTCGATCCGCACGCCGCGGCGCTCGGCCAGCCAGAGGTAGTTCTTGACCAGCGTGTTCTTGGCGCCGTGCGGGCAGCCGACCATGCAGCGGCCGCACTGCAGGCAGCCGGTGCGGTCCGGGCCCTCGCCACCGAAGAAGGGGTCGGGGACGGTCTTGCCCGGGTTCTCCTGGTAGACCCCGACGGGAGTCTTCTGGTAAGTGTCGCCGACGCCGAGGTGCTCGCCGAGCTCCCGCAGCAGCTGGTCGGCGGGGTCGTCGCGGTCGACTTCGACCACGCCGAGCATCCGCTGCGCCTCGGCGTAGTGGGGCGCCAGGGTGGTCTCCCAGTCCTCGAGGTCGCCCCACTGGGGGTCGCGGAAGAAGTTCGACGGCGGGACGTAGAGGGTGTTCGCGTAGCCGAGGCTGCCGCCGCCGACGCCGCAGCCGCTGACCACGGCGACGTCGCGGAACTGGGTCAGCCGGAAGATCCCCTTGAGGCCGATCCGCGGCGCCCAGAAGTAGCGCCGCAGGTCCCAGGTCGACTTCGGGAAGTCCTCGTCGCGGAACCGTCTGCCGCACTCGAGGACCGCGACCGAGTAGCCCTTCTCGGCAAGGCGCAGCGCGAAGACCGAGCCCCCGAAGCCGCTCCCCACGACCACCCAGTCGACGTCAAACTGGCTCACCGGCCAAACCCTAGACGTTCGGCCGGTGCCAGGGGCGAAGAATCAGGCCTCTCCCGGCTCCAACGGCCGGAAATCGCTGGTCCGCGCCCCGCAGACCGGGCAGAACCAGTCATTGGGGATGTCCTCGAACGCGGTGCCCGGCGGGATGCCCCCGTCCGGGTCGCCGATCGCCGGGTCGTAGATGAAGCCGCAGCTCTCGCAGATCCAGAGCGTGGCTCCTTTGGTCTCGGTCGGCATCGGTACTCCTAGTCCTATTTGTCGAAGCTGACAGCCACCGGTTCGCGGTCGGATTTGTCTTCGATTTCGAAGAACTGCCGCGCCGTGAAGCCGCCCTGGTTGGCGATGATCGAGCCCGGGAACTGCTGGATGTCGGTGTTGTAGGCCTGCACGTTGGAGTTGTAGATCCGCCGCGACGCCTGGATTTCGTCCTCCAGCTCCGACAGCTGACGGCTCAGCTGCTGGAAGTTTTCCGTCGCTTTCAGGTTCGGGTACTGCTCGGCGACCGCGCGCAGGTCGGTCAGCGCGCCGGTCAGCTTGGTCTCGGCGCTGGCGGTGTCCTGGACGCTTTTCGCCGACATCGACTCGGCCCGTGCCTGGGTCACTTTCTCGAAGACCGCGCTCTCGTGCGAGGCGTAGCCCTTGACCGTCTCGACCAGGTTGGGGACGAGGTCGTGGCGGCGTTTGAGCTGGACGTCGATACCGCTCCAGGACTCGTCGACGCGGTTGCGCCGGGAGATGATCCCGTTGCGCTTCCCGACGAAATAGAAGGCAGCGAGCAGGATCAGAACTACGACGACGATGATGACGATGACCATTGAGTCTCCCTAGGGATTCGATCGGCTTGGGGTGAACATTAGCGCCGACGGGCGGGTCACCGGGCCCGGTGGGGAGGCCGGGGCGGGGCGGGTGCCGCACTAGGATCACGGGATGGGCGCCAAGCAGGAAGCGCAGGACTGGGCCGAGCTGGTGCGCCGCTACGGCGAGCGCCACGAAGTCACCTACGAGCCGGTCGGCGGGATCAACCCCAAAGACGGGCCGGTGGCGCTCTGCGTCGGCGGCGCCAACCGACTCACCGGGCAGCTCGTCGAAGGCTTCTGGGGCTCCTCCTGCGACGCCGACGAACGCGAGATGGGCGGCTTCTTCGACAAGGCGGTGCTGCCGACGGCGCTCCTCGCCAAGGCCCACATGCCCGACCTGGCCCAGGTGGTGCCCGCCTTCAACGTCGAGTCGATCGAGGGGACCGAGCACGTCCAGCAGCGCTTCTCGCGCAAGGTCGACTTCGAGTCCCTCGATTTCAACAAACGCTTCTGGACGACGGTGCCGAAGGACTTCGACCCGGTCGCCCTGCGCGAGCTCTTCGGGCCCGGCTTCCTCGCCTGGGTGACGACGATGAACGGGGAGATCGACTTCGGCGTCAACGACCGCCAGCTCTGGTTCATGTGGCGGCTGCGCGAGCGCTCCGAGGAGGAACTGAAAGCCGCGCTGAAAAACGCCGGCCGGCTCTTCCGCCGGATCCAGTCCGAGATGGAGGAGAGCGGCATACACACCTACCCGCCCGGGCCGTGGCACGCCGGGCTGGCGCCGTTCCCCGATGCGGTCAGTCCCGCCGGATCTCCTCTGCCAGGTTCTTGAGTTCGCGCGAGTCGGCGATGCCGGGGAGGACGACGCGGATGTCCTCGCCCTCGCCGACGACTTCCGGCTGCAGCGGCTCGACCGAGCGGCCGCGGTAGGCGTCCAGCGCGGCGTTTGAGGTGGCGTGTTCGGCGAGCCACCCGAGTTGGATGCGGGTCGGGAAAGCGAGCGCGATCTCGTCCTCGTCGGCGCCCGCGAGCGCCGCGGCGGGCTCGAACCAGCGCGCGGCGACGATCTCGCCGCCGTCGATCTGGGGCGGCGTGTGGGCGGGGGCGAGCGCCATGAAGAACCAGGCGTCGAAGCGGCGCGGGATCGCCTCCGGCGTGATCCAGCGGCAGAAGGGGATCAGCTCCTCGTCGGCGGCCAGCTCGATCCCGGCCTCCTCGCGCAGCTCGCGGACCGCGCAGGCGCGGAAGCCGTCAGGGCCCTCGCCGTCGCCGGGGTCGACCGCGCCGCCGGGGAAGACCCAGGCGCCGGGGAAGAAGGTCGCGGCGGGATTGCGCTGCAGGAGCAGCACCTCGAGCGCCCGCGTCGAGTGCTTGCCGCCGCGCCGCATCAGGACGACCGACGCCGCCGGCCGCGGCGTCACCGGCTTGTTCCCCTCGCGGTCGGCCATCGCCCAACCCTATGGGGTGCGTCCGCGCGGCGGGTCAGCCGAGGGTGCGCTCGCGGAGACGGCGGACGCGGAAGCGGTTGGCTAGCCAGAGGGCGAGGGCGACCAGGCCGATCGGGGTGAGGACGGCGAGCGCGATCAGCAGCACTCCGGCGGCGATCGTCAGGATCTGGCCCGCGTCGTGGAGAGCGTCGCCGACGCCCCAGTTGCCGGAGCTCGGTGGAGCGGGGGTGACGCCCGCGCCGTGGTCGGTGACGATCCTCACCGTCACTTCCGACATCGAGGCGCGCTTGTCGAGGTGGTCGAGCGAGGCGCGGATCGCGGCGTGCCGGCGGCGCTCTTCGCGCAGCCGCGCTTCGACCGATTCCCGTTCGGCTTCCGTTTCGACGTCGCCGAGCTCCTTCAGCAGGCCTTCGATCGCCGCGTTCGAGTCGCGCAGTTCTTCGGTGGCGCCGACAGTCGGCGCGGTGATGTCGTTGGTCGCGTCGTGCCGCTCCCGCACTTCGGCGACCTGCGAGAACGAGGCGAGCGCGTCGTCGAGCTTGCCGCCCGGGATCAGCAGTTCGAAGTAGGCGCCGGTCGCCCCGGCGCTGCCGCTCTGGACGCGGGAGTGGAGGACGATCCCGTGCGCCGCGTGCACGGCTTCGAACACCTTCGTCGCCGCCGAGGAGACTTCGCCCGGCTTCGTGCCGAGGATGACGTAGGCCGAGCGTTCGATGTCGCGATGGCCGGCGGCCAAGGCTCCGGCCTTTTCGACCTTCGGCGCCCCTTCAGCTTCAAAGATCGCTTCCACCGAGGGCACTTCGGGTTCGTAGACGGTTTCGTTGCTGGAGTGCCCGGCCGACTTGTGCCCGTGCCCGGCCGGTCCGCCGTGATGTGCGCGCGAGGGGTAGGACGGCTGCGCTTCGGCTGATTCGCCAGCGGCCGCCGATTCGGAGGCGCCGGAGGACTTGCCGCCGGCGACCATCCCCAGCGAGGCGTCTTCGGCCGCGCCCGTGCCGCTGTTGGTCTGCGAGATCGCGACGACGGCGGTGGCGACGACCAGCGCCGCGAGCGCGACGGCGAGCGCCGGCATGAGGCGGCGGCGGGGGCTCATCGCGCGCCAGCGGTCGGCGAGCAGGGCGAACGGCATCGCGGCCTCGGACGGCGCCTGGCGGCGGGGGAAGCCCGCCGCGGCGCGCTCGTCGAGCTCGGCCGCGAACTGCGGCCGCGGCGTCGGGCGCAGCGCCCGCAGCTCGGCGAAGAGGATGTCGTCGTCAAATCGATCCATCGAGGGCCTCCCTCAACTTGGTCACGGCGCGGTGAAGGCGGGTGCCGGCGTTGGACTCGCTGATCCCGAGGACCGAGGCGATCTCGGCGTTGCCGAGGCCGGCAAAGAACTTGAGCGCGATCAACTCGCGGTCGCGCGGCGCGAGGTGAGCGAGGGCGGCGCGCAAGGCGAGCCGTTGCTCGGAGCGCTCGGCGCCCGTCTCGACCGCGGCGCCGTCGAGGTCGGTGGGCTCGGCGGCCAGCTCGGCCTGGCGGCCGCGGCGGCGGAGCTCGTCGAGCGCCGCGTTGCGGGCGATCCCGAAGAGCCAGGCGCGCGGCTCACCGCGCCGGGGGTCGAAGCGGCGCCGCTTGCGGTAGGCGCGCTCGAAGGCGGTCGCGGTCACTTCCTCGGCGGCGGGGCCGTCGCGGAGCAGGCCGGCGACGTAGGCGTAGACGTCATCGCGGCTCGAGCGGTAGAGCCGGTCGAACGCCAGATCGGCCTCCGCCGGAGCTTCCCTCGCCTCTGCGACCGCGGTCTGAATCACGCCACTACTACGGCTCTCCTCCCCGTCCATCACACCGCAATCTTCCTGGTCGCCGGCTCGGCCCAGGCGCGTTCGCAGTTAGCCACAACTATTGGCGCTAAGTGCGAACGCGCCTGGCGTGCCCGGGCGCTGTTGCTAGGCGCGCTCGGCGGCCGGGAGGGAGGCGAGGGCGGCGGCGATCGACTCGACGGTGATGTCGAGCAGGTCTTCGAGCTCGGCCTCGCTGATCGCCAGGGGCGGCATCAGGACGACGACGTCGCCGAGCGGGCGGACCAGGGCGCCGCGCCTGCGGGCCTCGAGCGTGACCCGGTGGCCGACCCGCAGTTCAGGGTCGTGCATGCCGAGGTCGATGCCGATCATCACGCCGCGTGAGCGGACCTCGACGACCCCCGGCATCTCGGCGATCTCGGCGAGCCGCCGCTCCAGCAGCTCGATTTTCGGCCCGAGGCGCTCGATCGTCCGCTCGCGCTCGAAGACGTCGAGGGTGGCGAGCGCCACCGCGCACGCCACCGGGTTCCCGGTGTAGGTGTGGCCGTGGAAGAAGGTTTTGGCCTCGGCGGGCGCGCCGAGGAAGGCCTCGTAGACCGCCTCGGTGGTCAGGGTCGACGCCAGCGGCAGGTAGCCGCCGGTGATCCCCTTGGCGAGGCAGAGGAAGTCCGGCGAGACCCCCTCCCGTTCGACCGCGAACATCGTCCCCGTCCGCCCGAATCCCGTCGCCACCTCGTCGCAGATCAGCAGCACCCCGTGCCGGTCGCACAGCTCGCGCACCGCGTGCAGGTAGCCATCCGGGTGGACGATCATCCCACCCGCCCCCTGGACGAGCGGCTCCATGATCACTGCCGCGACCTCACCCTCGTGGGCGCTCAGCAGCCGGTCCATGTGGCCGGCGTCGCCGGGCTCCGCCGCCAGCGTCTCGAAGAGGAGCGGTTTGTAGGTCGCGTGGAAGAGGTCGATGCCGCCGACCGAGACCGATCCGAGCGTGTCGCCGTGGTAGGCCTCGCGCATGCGGATGAAGCGGGTGCGGGCGGTGTCGCCGCGCTGCTGGTGGTACTGGAAGGCCATCTTCAGGGCGATCTCGGCGGCGGTCGAGCCGGAGTCCGAGTAGAAGACCCGCTGTAGTCCCGCCGGGGCGATCTCGATCAGCCGCGCCGCCAGCTCCGTCGCGCCCGGGTGGGAGAGGCCGAGCATGGTCGAGTGGGCGACCTTCTCGAGCTGCTCGCGGGCCGCCAGGTCGAGGTCCGGGTGGTGATGGCCGTGGACGTTGCACCAGAGCGACGAGGTTCCGTCGATGTAGCGGTTGCCCTCGACATCGAAGAGGTAGACGCCCTCGCCGCGCTCGATCATCGTCGGCGTTTCCTCGCTCCATCCCTGCTGCTGGGTGAAGGGGTGCCAGACGAACTCCTGGTCGAGCCGGTTGAGGCGGGCGGCGTCGCTCACCCGGGAAACCCTAGTGCGCCGCGGATTCCTCTCATTCGCGCAACCATTGCACTTGAGAAAAGGTTGCGAGCATGCAACAATTACCGGTATGCAAGCAAGTGATGTCAAAGCGAGTGATCGGGCCGAGGGCGCGACGGCGAGCGCGGAGATCGGGACGGAGGCCCGTGACACGGCCGCTCGGATCTGCGCGCTGATGCGCCACGTCTTCCTCTACGACCGCGGCAAACAGCTGCAGGTCCTGGAGGACACCGGACTGACGACGACCCAGTGCAAGGTGCTGCTCGAGCTGGGCGGTCTCGGCGACTGCCCCTCGACCTGGCAGGTCTCCGACCTGGCCGAGGCCTTTGGCGCCTCGCTGCCGGCGGTGAGCCGCGCCGTCGACGGCCTGGTGAAGAAGGGCCTGGCGACGCGGGTCGAGGACCCGACCGACCGGCGCGTGCGCCTCGTCTGGATCACCGCCGAGGGCCGCGAGCTGGTCGACCACCTGACCACCGTGAAGCGCAACGGCATCGAGGCGTTCGCCTCGACCCTGACCGCGGCGCAGCGTCGTAAGCTCGACGCCGCCGTCGAGGCGCTGATGGACCGCGAGGACATCGCCAAGACTTACGACCACATGAAGGAGGCTTAATGTCCTGCCGCGATGCTGATCCGGCTGCCCCCATCGGAGGGGAAGACCGCGCCCGAGACGGGCAGTCCCGTCGATCTCGAAGCGCTCGCCTACGCCGCCGAGCTGACGGAGTCGAGGCGGAAGTTGCTTGGGGCGCTCGCCGCGCTCGCGGAGCTACCCCTCGATCGGGCGGTCTCGATGCTCGCGGTGTCGACGGGGCAGGCGGGCGAGGTCGCCGTTGACGCGGAGCTCGGTTCCGCCCCGGCGGGTCCGGCCGCCGAGCTCTATACCGGCGTCCTCTACGACCGCCTGAGGCTGCCGACCCTCCCCAAGCGCGCCCAGGGCCGAGTGCTGATCGCCTCGGCCCTCTGGGGGGTCGTGCGGCCGGGCGACCGCATCCCTTATTACCGGCTTTCGGCGAAAGCGAGACTGGACGGGATCGGCGCTCTCGCCGCCTTCTGGCGTCCGGCGTTGGCCGCTGCGCTGCCCGACGAGGACGGGACCTTGGTCGTCGACATGCGCTCCGGCGCCTACGCGGCCGCTTGGAAGCCGAAGCGGGCGGACTTGCTCGCGGTCCGCGCCTTCACCGAGACGAAGGGCATTCGCAAACCTGTGAGCCACATGGCGAAGGCGGTGCGCGGCGAAGTCGAGCGAGCGCTGCTGGAGGCCAAGAAGCCGCCTGAGTCCCCCGAGGCTGCCGCCGCAGCCGCCGAGGCCGCCGGCTTCACCGTCGAGCTGTCCGACGGCGCCCTCGACGTCATCGTCCCTGCCTGACGATGTCGATGGGCCGAAAAACCCGTCAGATAGTCCGGTTTTCGGCCCGTCAACATCGGCGGGGCGGAGCTCAGTCGGGGAGGCGGAGCTCCGGCCAGGTCGCGGGGCGGGAGAGGTCGAGGCGGGGGAGAGTGAGGACGGGGGCGCCGGAGAGTGCGGCGATCGTCTCGCGGTTGTCGGCCTCGATCGCGGTCGGGGACTCCGGCCAGGGGTTGAGGACGATCGCGGCGACCTTCAGGCCCACCTGGCGGGCGGATTCGACGGTGAGCAGGGTGTGGTTGATCGAGCCGAGGCCGGGCGGGGAGACGACGACCACCGGGTACCCGAGCTCGACCGCGAACGAGCGCACCATCCAGGTCGGGCTGAGCGGGACGAGCAGGCCGCCGACGCCCTCGCAGACGATCGCGTCGACGCCGTCGGCCGCGGCGCGCGCCGCCGCCATCACCCGCTCCGGGTCTATCTCGATGCCCGCCAGTCCCGCCGCCAGGTGCGGCGACATCGGCGGGTCGAAGCGATAGGGGGCGATCTCGTCGTCGGTCTGCGACGAGCGCGCGGCGGCGCGCAGCACGGCGTGGTCTGGAAGGTTTGCCGCGGACGGCCAGGTGCCGCTCACGCCTGGGCCGGTCAGCGCGCGACCGCCCTCGCCCTCGCCGCTGGTCGCCGCGCCATCGAGCGCCGCGGCGACGGCTGCCATCGCCGCCGCCTCGTCGTAGTCCGGGAACTCGTCCAGGCCGGTCAGCGCCGGCTTGAAGACCGCGACGTGCTTGCCTTCCGCGGCCAGCGTGTGCGCCAGCACGGCGGAGACGACCGTCTTGCCGACTTCGGTGCTGGTCGCGGTGACGAAGACGCCGCTCGCCCGCTTCGACCCCGTGGCCTCGTCGCGGCGCGTCGACACCTGCCATTGCTCGCGCGAGAGCCCCGGCATCAGGCGGCGATCGTGGGGGCCTTCAGAAGCCCGATCTCCCGGGCCGCCCCGGCGACCTGGCGGGCGGCGCGGCGGAGGTCCACGGGGTCATGCGTCGCCATCACCGTGAAACGCAGGCGCGAGGAGCCCTCGGGCACGGTCGGCGGGCGGATGCCCTGGGCGAAGATGCCGCGCTCCAGCGCCCGCTCGCAGAGCTCCATCGTCGGCTCCGCCTCGCCGACTCGGATCGGCACGATCTGGGTGGTCGAGGCGCCCGCCGTCAGGCCCTCGGCGGCGAGCGCCTCGCGCAGCGCCCGCGCGTTCGCCATCAGCCGGTCGACCCGCTCCGGCTCGGCCTCGAGCACGTCGAGAGCCGCCCGCGCCGCGCCCACCACCGGCGGCGGCGGCGCGGTGGAGAAGACGAAGGAGCGCGCCCGGTTGACCAGGTAGTCGACGGTCTCGGCGCTCGCGCAGACGTAGGCCCCGTAGGACCCGAGCGCCTTGCCGAGCGTCCCCATCACCACGTCGACCTCGCCCGAGAGCCCCGCCGCGGCGACCGTGCCGCGGCCGCCCGGCCCGAGCACCCCGGTCCCGTGTGCCTCGTCGACCATCAACCGCGCCCCGTGGCGGCGCGCCAGGTCCAGCAGCTCCGCCAGCGGCGCGACGTCGCCGTCCATCGAGAAGACGCCGTCGGTGACGATCAGCGCCGGGCGCCCGGCGGCGCCGCGCAGCAGCGACTCCAGGTGCTCGACGTCGCGGTGGCGGTAGATCGCCGTCTCGGCCCGCGCCAGGCGGCAGCCGTCGATGATCGAGGCGTGGTTCAGCTGGTCGGAGAAGACGACCTCGCCCGGCCCGGCCAGCGCCGCGATCGTCCCCGTGTTCGCCAGGTAGCCGGAGCCGAAGAGGAGCGCCCGCTCGTAGCCCTTGAAGGTCGCCAGCCGCACCTCCAGCTCGCGGTGGGGCTCCATGTTGCCGCTGATCAGCCGCGAGGCGCCTGCCCCGGCGCCCCAGCGCAGCGCCGCCTCGGCCGCCGCCTCACGCACCCGCGGGTCGCCCGCCAGCCCGAGGTAGTCGTTCGAGCAGAGCAGCAGCACCTCGCGCCCGGACAACAGCACCCGCGGGCCCTGCGGCCCCTCGACCAGTCGCAGCCGCCGGTGGAGGCCGCGCTCGCGCAGCTCCTCCAGCCGGGCCGCGACGTCGGTCACCGGCGCGTCCCTAGGCCGCGGTCGGGTAGGACGGGCTGCGCGTGCCCTTCTTCACGACCCGCAGCTGGGTCGAGGGGTCCCACATCGGCGCCTCGTCCTGGTGGTCGATCAGCGTCTCCATCGGGGTCGCCGGCGAGTCGCCCTCAAGCCAGCCGGAGCGGTTGTCGGGGCGCGGGTTCGAGCCGTTGTCGGGCTGGCGCGCCACGTTCAGGCCGAGCTCCTCGAACATCGCCCGGTCCTCGGCCGGCTCGGCGCCGAGCGTGGTCAGGAAGTTGCCCATCATCACCCCGTTAAGGCCCGCCTTGACGGCGAGCTGGTGGAGGTCGCCGAGGTTCTCGACCCGGCCGCCACAGAGGCGGAAGAGCGCCCCCGGGATGATCAGCCGGAAGATCGCGATCCACTTCACCACCTCGATCGGCTCCATCACCTCGCGGTCGCCGAATTTGGTGCCCTCCTTCGGGATCAGCAGGTTGATCGGCACCGAGGTCGGGTTGATCTCGGAGAGCTCGAAGGCCATCTCGACCCGCTGCTCCTCGGTCTCGCCGAGGTTGAGGATGCCGCCGACGCAGGTCTCGAGGCCCGCCTCCTTGACCGCCTGGATCGTCCGCAGCCGGCCCTCGTAGCGGACCGTCGTCGAGACCTCCGGGTAGTAGGACTTGGCCGACTCGACGTTGTGGTGGACGCGTTGGATGCCGGCGTCCTTGAGCGCCTTGGCGCGCTCGGCCGACATGTGGCCGATCGAGGCGCAGCGCTTCAGGTTGGTCTTCTCGGCGACCAGTTCGGCGCCTTCGAGGATCTTCTGGAAGTCGCGTTTGGAGAGGCCCTGGCCCTGGGTGACCATGCAGAAGCGGTGCGCGCCGGCGGCCTCGGCGGCCTTCGCGTGTTCGAGGATCTGCTCCGGCTCCATCATCGCGTGCATGACGGTGTCGGCATCGGCATAGCGCGACTGGGCGCAGAAGCCGCAGTCCTCGGCGCAGCCGCCCGACTTGGCGTTGACCAGCGAGCACATGTCGGTGGAGTCGCCGAAGTTCTCCTGGCGCAGGGTCCAGGCGCGCTCGACCAGCGCTTCGATCTCGGCGGGCTCGGTGAGGCGGCCGAGCTCGAGGGCTTCTTCGGGGGTGATCAGAGGGGGCATCGCGTTCCTTTCCCGGGGTCCGACCGCGTCAAGGCTATGACGGAACGCGGATACGTGCGCTGAGGGGAGGCGCCGCCGCCTCGGGGAAGCACCGGATGGGTGCGGCTAGCATCGGCGCCATGACGAGTGCGAGAGCGCGGCGCCGGCGTTTTGCGCCGGCGACCCTGCTGGCGCTGGCGCTGGCCGGGTTCGCGGCCGGAGCGGTGCTCGGGAGCGGCGTGTCAGGCGACTCCGGCGGGAAATCGAGCGTCGGTGAAGGCGGCGATCCGATCGCCGTCGGCGATCCCGGCGGGTCGACCCCGGAGGAAGCTCCGCGTCCCACGCTCGCCGAACGGCTGACCCCCGCCCAACTGGCGGGGGAGCGGGTCGTGGTCGGGATCGACGGCACCGGGCTGACCCCGGAGCTGCGGCGCGCGATCCACTCCGGCGAGGTGGCGGGCGTGGTCCTCTTCGAAGCCGACTTCCCGAGCCGCGCCGCGGGGCGCGAGCTGATCGCGACGCTGCAGGCCGTGCCGCGCCCGAAGGCGCTGCGGCGCTTCCCGCTCCTCGTGATGACCGACCAGGAGGGCGGCCAGGTGAAGCGGGTCGACGGGGCGCCGGACGCCTCGGCCGCGGAGATGGGTGCCAGAGGCCCCGCCTACGCGCGCCGCCAAGGCCGTGCCACGGCGGCGAACCTGAGCAGCCTCGGCGTCAACGTCGACCTCGCCCCGGTGCTCGACGTCGCCCGGCCCGGCGGCGTGATCGCCGACACCGAACGCGGCTTCGGCGCCACGGCGGCGCGGGTCGCAGCGACCGCGGTGCCCTTCGCCGAGGGTCTGCAGTCAGCCGGCGTCGCGGCGACGGCCAAGCACTTCCCCGGCCTCGGCACCGCGACCGAAAACACCGACTTCGAGGCGCAGCGCCTCCCCCTCTCGAAGGCCGAACTGCGGGCCGTCGACGAGGCTCCCTACCGCGCCTACATCGCCGCGGGCGGCAGGCTGGTGATGCTCTCGACCGCGATCTACCCGGCGTTCGGCGACCGCCCCGCCGCCTTCAACCGTCGGATCGCCACCGGCGAGCTGCGCGGCAGGCTCGGCTTCCACGGCGTGACGATCACCGACAGCCTCGGCAGCGCCGCCGTCGCCGAATTCGGCGGCCAACGCGAAGCGGCCGTCGACGGCGCCGCCGCGGGCGACGACCTGCTGCTCTTCGACGACCTGCCCAGCGCCCTCGCGGGCCACGAGGCGCTGGTCAAGCAACTCGGCCGCGGCGCCCTGAAGCGCCCCCCGTTCCTTGCCGCCGCCGGCCGCGTCCTGCGCCTGCGTGCGGGCCTCGGGTAGATGGGTGGTTCCACGCCGGCCGGCGCCCCGGAAGGGATGCGGCCGTCTCAAGCTGGCGCCCGGGGAAGGGATGGTGTCCTCTCAAGCTGGCGCCCGGTGAAGGGAAGCGGCCGTCTCGTCCACGACCCCGGCAGGGTGTGGCCGTGGTCGAGACGGCCGGGTATGAAAGGCGTGGAGGATCCGTGACGCAGGCCGGGGATCGTCACGAGGACGCCGGGAACGTCACTCTTCCTGGCGTCTTCCTCGGACGTCACGAAGACGTGACCATCGTTTTGGCCCCCATGGGGGCCAAAAAGCACCCAGCGCGTCTGGGGGCCTCGATTCCGGCCCCCGGAGGGCCGGGAGGTGTGACGTTCCCGGCGTCTTCGTCGCCGACCGGGCCTCCCGGGCCTCACTCTCGGGC
>DASXMH010000092.1:0-5865 GCA_036495785.1 Solirubrobacterales bacterium | reverse complement strand
CTCGTTGGTGATCTCCCGCAGCTCCACCCTCGCCGCCATCCTGGCCCCCGATCGTCGCTTGCGCTCAGAGCACCACTTCGGCGGCGAGGCGCCGGAGCCTGGTTATGGAAACCGGCAAACGTTGGTGGTCACACCACTAGTTCTAGTGTGCGATCTCGTCATCCTTGAGCTGGCGCGTCTCGCTCCGAACCAAGGGCGTGCGCGGGAGGTCTCGGACCGACTCCCCGCCTTCGGGCGATCCCGATGCCTGCCGGCCTTTGGGATCGGGCCCGCAAGACCCAGCTGGCCCTGTCGGTGAACGGCGCCCATCGCCGGGTCCCACCCGCCGACCTGCTGCTAGCGGCCGCCGCCGAGGAGGCCGATGTGGACCTCATCCACTACGACCGCGACTATGAGCGGATCGCCGCCGTCGGTTCCCTTCATCAAGAGTGGCTCGTCCCCGACGGTACGCTTGCCTGAGTGGGGCAACGGACGGGCAAATGACCCACGTATTTGGGCGGTTCTCCAGGCAAAGCCGATCTCGCGAAATTGGCTTGAACCTAGGTCGACGCAGTTCCGCCACACCCCAGACTCGGGCTCACAATCGAAGGCCGCAGGTTCGAATCCTGCCCCGCTATTGAGAACGGTCTGCAAGCAGGCACTCTTTGGTGCGCTGATGTCCTAAGGTCACTCTCTCAAGGCTCTTATGAGCTCTCTTTCCTCGCTGGCGCGCCCGTGGGGCGACCCAAACGAGGATCAATCGCTGTCTCTACGAGGGTGGCGAAACACTGGGACGCGGGGTCGTGCGCCGATGCGCGACCCCTCGGCGGGAAGATGTCGGCGATGAGCGCACGATCCAAAGAGCTCGAGCGCCTGGTGGCGCTGACCGGCGCAGTCAAAATCGGGCACGCGACGAACGGCAAAAGTGGACAGGGCGACGGGGCGGCCCGCGTCACTCGGGCCGCTCAGCTTCGGTCGCCGACCGGTTGGGGCGGCAGCGTCGGTTCGGGTGGGGGAGAATCGAGGACGGCGGGCTCTACCTCGTCATCGTCCTCGTTGACCAGCGAGGATCCCGAATCGGGTGCGATCCCGGCGATGAAACACTCGGTCACCCGCTCCACTTCGCGGAAGCCTCCGACACCGACGCGGAGTGCGTCGAGTGGCCGGTCCTGTCCTAGCCCGGTGTTGCGGGACTGCAGAAACCTCTTGATCGACGGCCCCTCATAGCCTGCACCGAGGAGCATCGCGACGATCGCCCGAAGATCGTCGACCGCCGAGATCGCGGGGTCGGGGATGTCGTCTGAGGCACTTCCCGTCCTCCAGCGCCGGACCGTCTGGGCCGTGCGCAGCACCATCTCGCTCAGGACGAAGTCGCTGAGGCCGACCTCGCGGCGCAGGGCCGAGAGGACGGCGGCCGGAGACTGGCCGACCGAGAGAAGGACGAGGCGCGCCTCGTCGTTGCGCTTCATGGCTACCGCTATTCCGCAGAGCAGGCCACTGCCCGCAGGGCCTCGAATCCTGGCGTCGTGCTTGAAATCATTTTATCTACCTTCCGTTTGGAGCATCATAGGCTGTTTTGCTTCTCTCACACACAGCCTCCCTAGTATAGCACAAACCGCCTAATTTTCCCGCTATTTGCGGGAAAGTTAGCAGCTATGGGCGTAATATGATCGGCAAATCATCGCCTGCTTGACGTAACAATGCTCCGTAATCTAGTATCGCTTACGACAATGTGCGGGGGCTGCTGAACAGAAAAGAGGGAGATGTGGCTTCCAGTTGGCGCTTTGCACAGACCGAGGGGCAACCGGCCGTCGTCCGCGACTGCGACAAGATCGTCGCGGTCCTGGTCGACGACGAACCGACAGACGATCTGATTTCCGGCCTGACGCCGCTGGGTGATCGATTCGCAATGACCATGTATGCCGAGTCCTCCCGCGCCGCGGTGCTCGGACGAACTCTGGAGTTAATCTCGGGCTCGACCGATCTGGGATTCTGGCGCACCCGCCGCGAGGTCAGGGGGCGCACACGAATCGCGACCGTGTGTGGAGACCTCGTGATCGCCGATGGTCGGCGCGAGCCACCGCTCTTCGGTGGCCTCGGCCGCATCCACCACGATTTCCGCCGCTCAGAGGAGTTCGATCTCGCCCCGCCCCAGGAGGCGCGACTCCTGGAGTTGGAGGAGGCCGGGATCGATCTCGTCGAGCTGCCTTCGAACCCGCCGGTCGACAACCGCTTCGCTGGCCTCAACTTCACCCAACCGGTCGTAATCTCGATCCAGCGTCTGCGCGGGGCCGAAGAATCCGGACGCCTGGTGGTCGAGTGGTAGCGCTGCTCCAGACCATCGGCATGCGGGATATACGAGGACGGCGGGTCTTCCCGCGCCTCCTCTACGCGGTCGCCCTACATGAACTGGATCGCCTCATGCACGCCGCCTTCGCGCTCTTCGTCGGCCGTCCCGTCGCACAGGCCGGGCAGTTTCTCGACGACCTCGAAGAACGCCGCGGACTGATCGATCTCGGTCTCTCGGCGCTGCTGGTCCTAGCCACGGTGATTCGCGCCTACGCTCTACTCCTGTTCTCGGTGGCGATCCTGGTCGTCGCCCTCGCCCGGATTTAGCTGCGCGACATCCACACCCCTCTCGCCGAGAGAACCAGTTCCTTCGTACCTGAAGGTGGGTAGTAAGCTGGCGCCCGCCCGGCTGCGACGACGAGAAGTCCACCTGCACCCGCGGCTCGACCCACACCAGGGTCGGCCGTTGTCTCTACGGGGGCCGCCGGGCCTTGACCTTAAGAGTGGTTGGGCGCCGAGGTGTGTCGACCTTCCTCGGCATGCGGACGCCCGCCCGACTCAATCGCAATGATCTGGGAACGAGAGTTGAACGCTTTCGTCCAACACGCGATAGGCAGTTCCGGTCTTCGAATCAAAGAGGGCTACGCGACCTCCCCCTTCGCCAAGATAATAGAGATTATGGCAGTCCGGGAGATTCACCTCGGGCCTCCCGTCGGCCCAGAGCACGGTGACCCTCCGCGCGCGCCAGGGGACCGGTCCACCACCTGGAGCCTCACCGCCCTTGATCGCCTCGGCGCTGCTGATCGCAGACAAGGTCAGGATCAGAATGGCAAAAAGGAGACCCCAGGCGGTCACGACCAGCGGGCTGCGTCTTAGCACTTTTCGACTCAAGATCCGAACGTCACGACGCTCCTCTCCGAAGAGGTGCATCGCGATCTGTTGAGCGGACCGCTCGAAGCGATTGCCCGGCCGATATGCCCTTACAGCATTCATCGGCTTACGGGCCAATCGCCCGATGACCATGAAGTAGGCGGCGTTGATGAACGGGAAGATGACCCCATACAACACCGCCACGCCGAGTGAGATCAACAGTGCCGCCGTCACCCCCTGCAGGAGAATCTGTACCGAGTCCAAGCCAGCGTCTTCGGGTTTTACTCCAAGGCTTGAGTAGAAGATCTCGGCCGGGACGCGGGCGACCGCGAACAGGATGATCGTCCCGATCGTGATCGTGATCGCCGGATTTCGGAGCGCGGCTCGGGCCAGCGACATGGACAGATCACCGATGCGGTCGCTCGGCGGAGGCGTTCCGCTCTCGGAGATCTGATCGGCCTCCGGCGTACGGCCCTCTGTCGCCCGCGCTACCCGGAGCCGCTTACTCGCCTCGCCTCTGCGCGTGGTGCCCACGTCCCTGAGCATTACCATCGCTTCAGACAAACGACACGCTTCCTCCAGGTATCGGGACGAGCCAGGCAGGCGTACCCGCGTCATGGACCGAGAGCCACATGCCCGACCGATCGAAGACGCTCGAGGACTGATTGAGTCGCTGCTTGCCGAGGTCGATGTCGATGCCTATACGCGAAGTCACGAGCGGGCGAATCGCCAGCATGGGGGCGAAGGCGGCCGGCTCGCCGCTCCGACGTGGCCGACCACGCCGCACCCGGCGCCACGGTCCGGCCAGGCCCGCATCGAACCGACTCGCGCCCCGGCAAGGCGGCAAAGGCGCCAGGCGCGCCCTACGCGGAAAGCGGTGAGCGCTGTTGAGCGGGTGAAGTCGATGGGGCTCGGTACGTGACGACGGCAGGTCGTCGGGGCAAGAATTGGGGCAAGGTGACCCACGTATTTCGGCCTACCCCAGCCAAGGCCCATCTCGCGAATTGGGTTGAAACCTAGCTTTACGCAGTCCAGCCAAGTCCCAGATTCGGGCTCATAACCCGAAGGTCGCAGGTTCGAATCCTGCCCCCGCTATGGAAAAAGCCCCGCATTTGCGGGGCTTTTTTGCGTGCCCGGCAGATCGGAAATTGCCGCGGCACGCTGTGGGGCACGAACGGGTCGGAGATCGGCCGAAAAGGCGCCGTCCGTATTCGACCGCGATCTGGCGGATTCCGCTCTGGAAAGCGCTTCGGCGTCCGCGAAAAACTGCCCAACGAGCGCCCGCGGGGATGACCTTCGGGTCAGGAACCCCGAAGGTCACGGCGGAGCCGCTGCCTTCGCCCGGAGTCATTGAAGTTGAACGCCGACATCCTGGTGCGACACAGGCTCCTAGTGCCCGCCCTTCTTGCCGTTGGAGTGCAGGGGGTACCACGAGGCGCCGAAGGCCTTCGAGTCGGTGCCGTTGTCTTCGCCCGGCTTCTGGTCCGCGACGAAGGTGTAGAGCGGCCAGCCGGCGTAGGTGACCTGGGTGGTCCCGTCGGAGCGTTCGATCGTCCCCAACATCGCCGCCTTGACCCCTGCCATCGCTTCCGGTTCGCCTTCGGTGATCAGCGGCGGCCAAGCTTCCGCACAGGCGCCTTCGCACTTCGATTTGCCGCTGCCTTTCTGGTCTTTCTGGAAGTAGTAGAGGGTCATCCCTTCTTCGTCGACGAGGATCTTGCCGACCCCGGCGGCTTCGCCGAGGGAGATCGGCGTCGCTTCGCCTTCGGGTTCGGTTTCTGCCGCGGGCTTCGCCGCCGCTTCTTCCTTGCCGGACGAGGGCTTGGTCGAGCTTCCGGTGGCACCGGGAGATCCGGCGGCGGCCGGCTCGGCCGATTCCGTCGTGGTCGTGGAGGAGCTGCCGCTCCCACACCCCGCGACGACGACTCCGACGACTACCGCGAGCACCGCGACGACTGCGTAGGTCCTTCTCAACTGGCGTCTCCTCTGCTGGTTCTGAGCGCGACGCCGGGCCTCAGCCCACGGCGCGATCGCTGTCTGACAGCGGGATTACGGTCGGGCGGCGCCGCGCGTTCAGATCCCGCCCGAGAAGTAAGTTGATCCGGGCCGCTTGGGTGATCCTTCCCCAATCGTTGCCGTCGGGTGTCCGCCCGGACCCGTCCCGTTCGCCTCGGTGGCAAAGCGGGCATAGGTCGGCCCGCGAGGTCATCTCCCCATGCTTCGGCGAGGTGTCGACGCCGACCGACCGTGCAGGTGTCGCGGAGGGCGAGAAGTAGGCATCCGTGGCCGCCCGGGCGAGGCAATGATGCCGAGCCGGGCCTCAGGAGGGGATGGGCTCGGCGTCGCCGGCCGGCGACAGCGCGTCTGGCGCGCTGACTCACCGACGGCCAGAGAGCCGGGAACTCAGAACGACGCGCCCTGATCGCCGCCCCAGCCGCCGGCGCGGGGGAGACGGCGATCGGGGCCGCCGGCGTCTCTCAGGTGTTGCCGTCGCCGTCGCTGGGGCCGCCGTTGTTGTCGGCGTCGTGGTCTCCGCCGTCGTGCTGCGGGATCCCATGGTGATGGTGGTGGCGATGGTGATGACGGTGGGTCTGGGCCGACGCGACAGAGGTCGCACCGCCGCCGATCAGGGCGGCCACGGCGAGCGCCGCCGCGATTTTCTTTACTCGGGCTACGAACATCGGTATCTCCTTGTTTGTGGTCAGGTGGTGAAGTTGCTGACGGCGC
>DASXMH010000091.1:0-18397 GCA_036495785.1 Solirubrobacterales bacterium | reverse complement strand
GGTCGGCACACCTACGTGCGCGGTCGACCTGCCTCCGTGCGCCCGTCTCGTTGATGGGCCGGAAAGCGCTGATATGGAGCGCTTTTCGGCCCATCAACATCGGGCCTCGCGGAAGGCGCGCGGGGCCGTGCCCGGGCCGTCACGCCGCAGGCGCCCGGGCGCGCCCGTCCCCACCTAACCAGCCGAGCCTAGGTGGGGACGGGCGCGCTCACCACGGCTGCGCCGGCCATGGATCGACCATCTGCGCTCCGAGTCGCCCCGAACCTCCGCCGGCCCGGCCGCCGCGCCGTGGTTGCCCACGGCACGGGATAGGGTCGGCGGAGGGCAAACTGCATCTACGGGGGAGGCGGGTTGATGGCGATCACCGAGTACGAGTCCGGGCAGATCGAGGCGGCGAACGCGACCGGCAGGACGCCGGCCGTCTTCATCCATGGGCTCTGGTTGCTCCCCTCCAGCTGGGAGCCTTGGGCCGAGGTCTTCGAGGCGGCCGGGTACGCGCCGGTGCTGCCGGGCTGGCCCGACGATCCGCAGACGGTCGAGGAGGCGCGCCGGAAGCCTGAGGCCTTCGCCGGCAAGGGGGTCGCCCAGGTCGCGGACCATTTCGCCGAGGTGATCGGCGCCCTGACGACGAAGCCGGTGATCGTCGGCCACTCCTTCGGCGGCCTTATCGCGCAGATCCTGGCGGGCCGCGGCCTCTCCGCCGCCACCGTCGCGGTCGATCCGGCGCCATTCCGCGGGGTGCTGCCGTTGCCGATCCCCGCCCTGCGCTCGACCTTCCCGGTGCTCGCCAACCCGGCCAACCGGGGCCGCGCGGTCACCCTCAGCTTCGAGCAGTTCCGCTACAGCTGGGCGAACGGCCTGGGCGAGGAGGAGGCGAGAGAGGTCTACGACCGCTTCCACGTCGCCGCGCCGGGCAAGCCGATCTTCCAGGCGGCGGTCGCCAACCTGAACCCGGCCTCAGAGCTCAAGGTCGACGTCAAGAACCCCGACCGCGGGCCGCTGCTGATCTTCACCGGCGAGGTCGACCATGCGGTGCCGCCGGCGATGAGCCGCGCCGCCTACAAGAAGCAGCGCCGTAACCAGGGCACGACCGAACACGTGGAGATGCCCGGCCGCGGCCACTCGCTGGTCGTCGACGAGGGCTGGCGCGAGGTCTGCGACGCGAGCCTCGAGTTCCTCGCCCGCTTCGCCCGCGACCCGGCCTCAACTTAGGATGGGACCGTGGCGCACGTGGAGGTAACGCTTGTGAATGGCCAGGTCGTCCAGTTCGAGGGCGAGGTGGGCGAGGTCGAGAAGCTGCTCTCGGACGCCGCCCGATCCGGGCACGCGAGGTTCGCCTGGCTGACCGAACACGGCAGCGGCGAGCGGGTCGGGGTGAACCCCGACCAGATCCTCATCCTGCGGGACGGCAGGCCGGCGGCCGAGGGCTGACCCTCACGGCAGCCGCCGGGCGATCACTCCGGCTCGGTGACCTCGATCGCGCCGAAGCCCTCGAGCGGGCCGTCGACCAGGAAGATCTCGATCGTGATGTCAGGCTCGACGTGGGCCTGGGAGAGAAAGGCGACGACGTTGCGGCCGGTGAGGTCGTTGATCGTCCTCCTGTACCGATCGGCCATCACCCGCTGGAAGTCCTCGCGCATTTCGATCACGCGGTCGGGCTCGCCGCTGTCCATGATCGTCTGCTCGAGCGGGGTGAAGCCGCTGCCGCGCATGACCACGACGAGCAGGTCGTCGATCGCGTAGGTCTTGGCCTTCATCGGCCCGCGGCCGTAGTGGTCGCGCAGGATCGCCACGAACGCGGTCGAGATCGCCGCCAGCAGCCGGCCGCCCGCGAGCTTGTCTCCGGGGCCCGGGGCGTTCGGTTTCGGGCTCTCGTCCACCAATGTCTGCGAAGGCTCGGGTCCGAGCTTCCGCAAATCGTAGACCGGACCCGGACACGATTGCAGGCCGAAGGTTCGAAAAACGCCTCCACCGGGTGCGGGAAGCGCTAGCCTGGTCTGAAGGGCGCCTCGCCAAGCGGTCATCGATCGCCCGACAGGGGTGCCATCCGAGAAAAACGGAACGAGCACGCGGTTACATCGTCGCCGCAGCTCCCGGTCCGTGCCACATGGTCGGCTCTCTCCGAGCAGGGAGCCAGGAGGGTTCGTCGGTGCACGGATGCCGCAGATGTTCCCCCGGACGGGACGGCCCACGATGAGCGGGGTCGCGACCGTGGAGCGTTGGCCCGACTGGCGCGAGGCGCTCGCCCCCTACACCCGCCCGCGGATCGGGCGCAGCCTGCTCAGCATCGCCACCTCGGTCCTCCCCTACCTGGCCCTCTCGGTCCTGATGTACCTGGCGATCGACGTCTCCTACCTGCTGACGCTGTTGATCGCCATTCCCACCGCCGGCTTCCTGCTGCGCACCTTCATCCTCTTCCACGACTGCGCCCACGGGTCGCTGCTGCCGTCGAAGCGCGCCAACGCCTGGGTCGGCAGGGTACTCGGGCTCCTCGTCTTCTCCGCCTTCTCGAGCTGGCGCCACAGCCACGCCGTCCACCACGCGACCGCCGGCGACCTCGAGCGCCGCGGCGTCGGCGACGTCCGCACCCTCACCGTCGCCGAGTACGTCGCCCTGCCTTGGCGGCGGCGGCTGGGCTACCGCCTCTTCCGCAACCCGCTCGTGATGTTCGGCATCGGGCCGCTGCTGGCGATGGTGATCCTGCCCCGCTTTCCCTCGCGCTCGGCCCGGCCGCGCATCCGGCGCAGCGTGATCGGCACCGACCTCGCTCTGGCCCTCTTCGTCGGCTCGTTCTGCTGGCTGATCGGCTGGCGCGACTATCTGCTCGTCCAGGGCCCGACCATATTGCTGGCGGGCAGCGTGGGCGTCTGGCTCTTCTACGTCCAGCACCAGTTCGAGGACACCTACTGGCAGAGCGGGGAGAGTTGGAGCTACGCCGACGCCGCGCTGCAGGGCAGCTCGTACCTGAAGCTCCCCAAGGTCCTCCAATTCTTCACCGGGAACATCGGGCTCCATCACGTCCATCACCTCAGCGCCCGCATTCCCAACTACAACCTGCAGCGCGCCCACGACGACCACCCGATCTGCCAGGAGGTCCCCACCCTTTCGCTCTGGGACGGAATCCGGGCGGTACGGCTGAAGCTGTGGGACGAGAGCCGGGGCTGCCTCGTCACGTTCGCCGAGGCGCGCGCGGGCGGCGGGACCTAGCCGCGCTTCTCGAAGACGAGCCGGTAGTGGTCCATCAGCTCGCGTTCGAAGCACACGCTGTTGGCGCTGACGCCGGAGGTGAAGGCGAGGCGGAACTCGGGGCTGGTCAGCCAGTGGGGGACCAGCCGGGCCTTCAGCAGGGTCTTCCTGAAGCTCGGCGCCCCGAACCGGCTGCGCCATTGGCGGATCGTCTCCAGGTAGTCGAGGCGGCCGCTGGTGCTCTCGACCAAGCGGAAGTGGGGCGCGGCGCAGGCGACGACCTGCTCCTGCCCGTAAGGGAGAAAGGAGCCGGGGAACTGATGGGCCATCAGCGCCAGGTACCAGGCGTCGGAGTCCCGCGGCGCACTGATGTCGACCTCCTCCAGCGGGATCATGTTGCGGCCGTAGACCATCGTCTGCAGGTAGAGGCGCCCGCCCGACGGCAGTAGATCCGCGATCCGGTCGAAGAGGTCGCGGTAGATCGCCTCCTGTCGGCCGCTAGCGTGATCCTCGGGCGAGCAGAAGTGCTCGAAGGCGCCGAGGCTGGCGACGCCGTCGAAGTGGCCGAAGTCGGCGGGCGCGATCCGACGTGCGTCGCTGAGGTGGACGTCGAGGCCGTGGCGCCTGCAGGCCTCCGCCTGCGCGGCCGAGAGGGTGACGCCGACTCCATCGGCGCCCCGCTCGCGGACAAAGGCGAGCAGCGGCCCCCAGCCGCAGCCGAGGTCGAGAATCCGCCCGCCGGGCTCGATCCCGATCTGCGCCGCGACGTACTCGTGCTTGCGCCGCTGCGCCTGCTCGAGCGTGAGGGAGAAGTCGCCGTCGTATTTGGCGCCGCTGAAGTCGGCGAGCTCACCGAGGCTGAGCCGGAAGATCCGATCGATCAGCGAGTAGGTGAAGTCGAGGTCGGCGCGATCGGCCAAGTACCCACCGTACCCCGGCGGGCGGGCGCTCCCGTCAGGGGGCCATGACGACGCGGCCGAACGCCCGGCGGCTCTCGATGTACTCGTGGGCGGCGGCGGCTTCGGCGAGCGGGAAGCTGCGATCGATCGCGACCTCGAGCTCGCCCCTCGCCACCTGCCCGAGGAGGTCGCCGATCATCGAGTGGATCCGCTCGTACTCGACCAGGATCGCGCCGCCGAGGTAGACGCCCCGCAGAGTGTTGTTTTTCGTCCACAGCGATTGCGCCTCGATCGCCGAGCCGCCCCGCGACGCCACCCCGACGCTGACCAGCGTGCCCCGGTAGGCAAGCGCGCCGACCCCGTCGGCCAGCGTCTTGCCGCCGACCGAGTCGACGATCACGTCGGCGCCCCGGCCCTCGGTCAGCTCGTTGACGCGGGCGACGAAGTCCTCGGTCGAGTAATCGATCCCGTGGTCGAGGCCGAACGCCTTCAGCCGCTCGAGTTTCTCCGGGCTGGAGGCGGTCGCGATCACGGTCGCGCCCGCCCGCTTGGCGAGCTGGATCGCGGCCATGCCGACGCCGCCCGCGCCCGCCTGGATCAGGGCCGTCTGGCCCTCGGTGAGGTTGCCCCCCGTGAAGAGGCACTCGTAGGCGGTCCCGAAGGCGACCGGTACGCTCGCGGCGCGGGCGGCGTCGAGCCCATCCGGGATCGGCCAGGTCATCATCGCCGGGACGGCGCGCCGCTCGGCGTGGGAGCCGAAGGCGTTGAGGCCGACGACCCGATCGCCGACCGAGAGTCCCTCGACCCCGGCCCCGATCTCGCTGACGACGCCGGCGCTCAGGTAGCCGACGATGTGGGGTACTGCCGGCAGGTCCCCCGCCGCGCGGGGCAGCAGGTCGCCTCCCTCGATGCTGATCGCCTCCGCGTCGACGACGACGCAGCCGTCCGGGCACTCCGGATCGGGTACGTCCTCGTAGCGCAGCACCGAGGGCGGGCCGTTCTCGTAGATCACCGCAGCCTTCACTGATCGCTCCTCCCGTTCGTTTCCTGAGCCGGGATCATCGCCGCTCGGCGCCGCGAAGTCGATTACGGCTCGGTTGGCCAGTAGGGCGCGCGGAGTAGGTACTTCTGCAGCTTGCCGGTGGCGGTGCGGGGCAGCGACTCGCGCGTCTCGACCGAGGTCGGGCACTTGAAGTGGGCGAGCCGCTCGCGGCAGAAGGCGATCAGCGCCGCCTCGTCGATCGCGGCGCCGTCGCGCGGCACGACCAGGGCCTTCGGCGTCTCGCCCCAGCGCTCGTGCGGCACGCCGATCACTGCCACGTCGGCGACATCGGGGTGCTCGAGCAGGCGGGACTCGACCTGCAGCGAGGAGACGTTCTCGCCGCCGGTGATGATCAGGTCCTTCTTGCGGTCGGTGATCCGCAGCACGCCGTCGGTCAGCTCGCCACCGTCGCCGGTGCGCAGCCACTCGCCCTCGAAGGCCTCGGCCGAGAGCTCCGGCCGGCGCCAGTAGCCGTCCATCCCCTTCGCGGTGCGGCTGAGGACCTGGCCGTCCTCGTCGATGCGCAGCCGCACGCCGACCACCGGCGTGCCCGCGGCGGCGAGTCGCTCGGCGCGCTCGGCCGGGGTCAGCTTCTCTTCCGGGAGGACCCGGTTGACGGTCAGCACCGGGCCGGTCTCGGTCAGCCCGTAGGCGTGGATCAGCTCCCAGCCCGTCGCCCGCTCGAACTGGGCGATCGCCGGGGCCGGGGTGGGGGCGCCGCCGGAGACCATGCGCGCGGTGCCCTCGCCGGGGACCGGGGCGCCCGCCTGGCGCAACGCGAGCGCCGCCCCCTCGATGGTGGCGACGACCGGCGCCGCGCCGCAGAGCAGGGAGATCCCCTCGCGCTCGACCCGCTCGAGGATGGACTCGCCGCGCACCTCGCGCTGGACCACCTGGGGGACGCCGAGCGCCGCCGCGGCCAGCGGCAGTCCCCAGCCGTTGACGTGGAACATCGGCAGCGTGTGGAGGTAGCGGTCGGCTTCGCTCAGGCCGAAACCCCAGCCGATGGTCAGCGCGTTCAGCCAATGGCTGCGGTGGCTGAGCACGACGCCCTTCGGCGCCGCGGTGGTGCCGGAGGTGTAGTTGAGGGTCGCCGGCGCGTCCTCGGCGACCGCAGGCCACTCGGGACCCGAGTCCGACGGCGCGAAGAGCTCGGCGTCCTGCTCGCCGTCAAGGACGATCCGCCGCGGCGCCCGCACCGCCGCGAGGCGCTCGTCCAGCTCCGGGTCGACCAGCAACAGCGAGGCTTCGGAGTCCTCGACGATGTACTGGACCTCCTCGGGGCCGAGGCGGAAGTTGACCGGCACCAGCACCCGGCCGCTGCCGGTTGCCGCCCAGAGCGCGACGAGGAACTTCAGCGAGTTGGGGCAGACGATCGCGATCCGCTCGCCCGGTCCGATCCCGAGCCGGTCGAGCGCCTCGACGAAGCCGTCGCAGCGCCGCATCAGCTCGCCGTAGGTCTGCCGCCCGAGGTTGCCGGGCACGCCGGGCTCGTCGACGCCGCCGAGCCGCGCGGCCTGCACGGTCCGCGCCCGGTAGGCGAAGTCGGCGCTGGTCAGGGGGACGTTCACGGTCGGCTTCGCCACCTCTCTCCGGCTCGCGAGTCTAACGCCGCCGATCCGCAAGCTCTGGGGCGGCGGGGCGACGGTGGCGCGCGGAATCAGGAGGCCCCGCGTCGACTGACCAGGTCGACGCGGGGCCGGTCCCCTGTCTAGGCGCTCGACTCGAGCTGCTTGGCAAGCGCGAGGAGCAGGCCCTCCTGGCTGTGGTGGGCCAGAAGCTGGGCGCCGATCGGAAGGCCGGTGGCGGTGAGGCCGGCGGGGACGCTGATCCCCGGCCAGCCGGTGACGTTCCAGGCGAAGGCGAAAGGGCAGGTCTCGCTGGCGGAGCCGCCGGTCGCCCAGTAGCCGCGGCCGTCGTAGCGGCCGATCTCGGGCGGCGGCATCGCGGTGGTCGGGGTGAGGACCAGGTCGTGGTCGTCGAAGATGCGGCCGAGGCGGCGGCGCAGGGCGGGCTCGGCGGCGCGCGCGGCGCGCAGCGGCACGCCGCCGAGCAGCGCGCCGAGGCGGGCGTGGACGCGGGTGCGGGGCTCGAGTGCGGCGCGGTCGACCTCGTGGTCGCGCAGCCAGTCGCGCACCCCGGCGGTGCCGCGCGGCACCAGCGCCGGGGCGACGAGGCCGTAGTCGACGTCCCGCTCGACGACCTCGTGGCCGAGGGACTCGAGGCGCTCGGCCATCGCGAAGGTCGCGGCGCGGTGCTCGTCGCAGAGCTTGTCGTGGATGCCGAACGGGACCTTGAGGCTGAGCGCGATCCGCAGCCGTCCCGGCTCGCGCGCCGCGGCCTCGGCGAAGGGCTCGCTCGGCGGGGACGGCTGGTGGATGTCGGCGGGCACGTTGCCGGTCACCGCATCGAGCAGCAGCGCCGCGTCGGCGGCGCTCCGGGCCAGCGGGCCGAAGACGGTGAGGCCGTGGAAGGCCTCGGCGTCGGGCCAGGTGGAGATACGGCCGCGCTGCGGCTTCAGGCCGACCAGGCCGCACCAGGCGGCGGGGATGCGGATCGAGCCGGCGCCGTCGGAGCCGATCGCGCCGGCGACCAGGCCCGCGGCTACCGCCGCGGCGGCGCCCCCGCTCGAGCCGCCCGGCGCGTGGCCTTCGTGCCAGGGGTTGCGGGTGGCGCCGAAGGTGGGGGACTCGGTGAAGTGCCACTGGCCGACCTCGGGCGCCTGGGTCTTGCCGACGATGATCGCCCCGGAGAAGCGCAGCCGCCGCACCAGCTCGGCGTCGGCGCGGCACCGCTCGACCTCGCCGCCGCAGCCGAAGGGGGTGGTGTGGCCGGCAAGGTCGACGTCGTCCTTGATCGCCACCGGCACTCCCAGCAGCGGCGCGTGGGCGCCGCCGTCCCCGCCGCGCAGGCGGACGTCGGCGAGGTCGGCCTCCGCGAGCGCGTCCTCGGCGAGGATGACCCGGAAGGCGTTGAGGCGCGGCTGGGCCGCCTCGATCCGGGCCAGGGACAGCTCGACCAGCTCGCGCGAGCTGACCTCGCGTTCGGTCAACAGGCGGGCCTGGTCGGCGAGTCCGGTGAAGGCGAGCTCCGGCGCCGCGGCGGCGTCCGGGAAGGGCGTCGGGGCGAAGCGGGTCGGTTGCTCGAAGGTCGCCATCGGTTCGGGGAAGATACTAGATCGTTCGAACGAACGAGGAATCAGGCTAAGATTCCTCGCCAGTCCCCTTTCGAGCAGAGCCGTGCCCAGTCCAACCAAAGCCACCGAGGCGCCCGACCAGGTCGACCGCCGCCGCGCCCCCGAGACGCGCGAGCGGATCGTCCGCGCCACCCTCGCCCTGCTCGCCGAGGAGGGCACCGCGGCGCTGTCGAATCGGCGGATCGCCGCCGAGGCCGAGGTGTCGCTCGGCTCGCTCACCTACCACTTCCCGAGCCAGGCCTCGCTGCTCCGCGAGAGCCTCCTCCTTTATGTAGGGGAGGAGGTCGCGCGCCTCGAGGCGATCGCCGGCGTCCTGCGCCTCCGCAATCCAAGCCCCGAGGAGGTCGCCGCCGACGTCGAGGCGCTGATCGGCCGACCGAGCGGCGGCCCCGGCCCCCTCGCCGAGCTCGAGCTCCACCTTCAGGCCGCCCGCGACCCGGAGCTGCAGGAGGCCTCGGCCCGCTGCTTCGCCGCCTACGAGGCGCTCGCCACCAGCGCCCTCGGCAGCCTCGGCGTCCCCGACCCCGCCCGCCACGCGAGCGCCTTCGTCGCCCTCGTCACCGGCCTCGGCGTGCGCCGCCTCGGCACCGGCGCCGCCGACTCCGAGGCGGTCGTCGCCGCGTTGCTCACGTTGCTGCGCGGGGCGCTGGCCGAGGGCTCCGACTGAGCGTCCTGGTCAGAGAATGGACCCCCGGTCCTTCGAAGAAGTTCAAGAGAGTGAGTGCGGTGATAGCTAAAACGAACGGAAGAACAACCCGGTCGTTTCGCTGTTTGACCGTTATCTTTGTTTGTTCTGTACTGGTTGGCCTGACGGCGTGCGGCGGCCGATCGTCAGCGTCATCCGGACCCTTCCGCGGCTGCGCGCAGGTGGTTCGCGACGCGCCAGCGCGAGTGCTTCCTGAAACCAGCGGCATGAGTTGTGCCGCCATCAAGAAGATGATTCAGGCTGCTCCAAGTGAAGCCGGTGGTTATCTACTCGAAGGGCCATCGCGCGTACTGTGGAAGTGCCGGCTATATGGGTCGTCGAGTCCGAAGCTGCTTTTGCGCTGCACGCACGAGAGACGCCGGTTCAGTGTTGTGAGCGGCGAGCGGGATTGACCATCAATTCGAGGCAGGATTCCGGTAAGCCGGCGATGACTAAGCCGTCGGACCGTTCTGCTCTTATTGGCACGGTCGGTGCCCGTCCTCGGCGACCCTCATGCCCTGGTCGGGAGCCAGCATTTCTCCACGCATTGTCGCACCTGAGACTGCGGGCCGGGGGCGTGGCCGCGATCATGATTGCTGCCGCTGGGCTGGCGTCCGGATGTGGCAGCGGCCACTCTCAAACCAAGGAGAGTGGTGGATGTGAAATAGAGCAGACCGGTGTGACCATCAACCTTGGCAAAACCTCCTTGTCCTGCGCGCAGGCACAATCGATTGTGTTCTTGATGGGTGGCGGGGAATCCAAGGGTGTCGAAGTCATTCGCGGTCCGGGCGGAACCTGGAGGTGCACGGGCGTCTCGAAGGGCGAGGCGGGACCAATTCGACGTACCTGTCGGCATGAGCAGGAATTCTTCGAGGTCACGAGATAGCCGCCGATCTCGTTCTATGCCGGCGGATTCGAGGTGCGATGCCTGGCGCGACACTGGTGATCGGAGCGGCGAGTAGTCCGAAATCGCTAGTACTACGACGACGTAGTATTATGGCCAGATGCCCGTCGAAGAGTCAGCCGTTCTTCGCCCTGAGGTCGTCGCCGGGCTGCCGCCGGGGCCGCGGGCGCCGGCGGTCGTCAGCACGGCACGGCTGATCCGCAGGCCGATCGAGACGCTGCTCCGTTGGCACCGCCGGTATGGAGACCTCGTCACGGTGCGTCTGCTCGTCTTCGGGACGGGCGTCTACGTCGCCGACCCGGAGGCGATCAAGGGGATGTTCAGCGGCGACCAGTCCGAGTTGCGGGCGGGGGAGGCGAATGCGCCGCTGACGCCGGTGCTGGGGACGCGTTCGGTGCTGACGCTCGATGGCCACGAGCATTTGCGCCAGCGCAGGCTCCTGCTCCCGCCGTTCCAGGGCGCCGCGGTCGCCGGCTATCGCGAGGTGATCCGCGAGGTCGCCGAGGCGGAGGTCGGGCGATGGCGGGAGGGCCAGCGGCTCGTCGTCCAGGAGCGGATGCGGGCGCTGACCTTCGAGGTGATCTGCCGGGTCGTCTTCGGCGTCACCGAGCCGGAGCGGATCGAGCGGCTGCGCGCCGCTCTGGTCGCGCTGATCGAGATGCAGGCGATGCTGCTGCTGCCCGACGCCTTGCGGCGGGACTTCGGCCCGCTCAGCCCCTGGGGCCGGTTCCGGCGCCGGCTCGCGGCGGCCGACGCGCTGATCTACGAGGAGATCGGGCGGCGGCGCCTGCAGGCGGACCTGGAGGAGCGCACCGACGTCCTCTCGCTGCTCTTGCGCGCCCGCGACGAGGAGGGGGAGCCGATGGGCGACCTCGAACTGCGCGACGAGCTGATGACGCTGCTGCTCGCCGGCCATGAGACGACCGCCACCGCGCTCGCCTTCGCCTTCGACCTCCTCTCGCGCGACCGGCGTGTGCTCGCCCGGCTGCGCGAGGACCCGGACGGCGAGCGCGACGCCTACCTCGGAGCCGTCGCCAACGAGTCGCTGCGGCTGCGCCCGGTGATCGACGCCGCCGAGCGCACCCTGGTCACGCCGCAGGAGATCGGCGGCTGGCTGCTGCCCGCCGGAATCCGGGTCTACCCGGCGATCGCGGCCGTCCACCTGCGCCCGGACCTCTACCCGCGCCCATTCGAGTTCCGCCCCGAGCGCTTCCTCGAAGACGGCGCGCCGTCCTACGCCTGGCTGCCCTTCGGCGGCGGAATCCGTCGCTGCATCGGCGCCGCGCTGGCCCGGATGGAGATGGTCGAGGTGATCCGCGCCGTGGTCGAGCGGGTCGACCTCGAGCCGCGGCGGCCCGACCCCGAACCGGTGGTGATCCGCGGCGTGACGCTGGTACCGCGGCACGGCACCGAGGTCCGGGTGCGCCGCCGCTCGACTACGACGGCGTAGTAGGCTGGCGGCGATGAGCACGCGCGAGGCAGCTGGCGCCTTCGGACCTCTGGAGGCCGAGGTGATGGGGGCCGTCTGGGACGCGGCGGCGCCGGTCTCCGTCCGTGAGGTGGTCGACGCGCTGAACGCGGGCCGCCGCGAGCCGCTCGCCTACACGACGGTGATGACGGTGATGAGCCGGCTGGCCGAGAAGCACACGCTGACGCGGCGCAAAGCGGGGCGCGGGTATCTATACGAGGCGAGCGCCGCGGACGCCGCGGGGATCGCGGTCAAGGACGTGCTGAGGGACCACGGCGACGCGGCGATCGCCCACTTCGTCGAGGAGGTGCGGGGCGACCCCGCGGCGATCCGCCGTCTGCGTCGACTGCTCGAGGACGATGGATAGCGCCGGCCGCAACTTCGCCTTCCTGGTCGGGACGTCGCTGACCCTTCTCGCCTACGGGGTCTGCGGGCTGATCGTCTACGCGCTGCTGCCGCTGCTCGGCGGGGCCCAACCGGGGGCGCCGCTCGCCGGCGCCCTGGCGCTCGCCCTGCTGTTCGTGCTGCTGGCGGCCGCACTGGCGCTCGGGGTGCGCGCGGTCTGCCGCCACCGCGCGGCGAGCCGCCGCCTGGTCCGCCGGATCGAGGGCGCGGCCGTGGCCCCGGCCGCCGAGCTACGGGCGGCCGCGCGGGCGGCGGGGCTCGGGGGCCGGATCGTCCTGGTCGAGCGCACCGAGCTCTTCTCCTTCGTCTACGGGCTCTTCGCCCCGCGCGTGGCGATCAGCGCCGGCATGCTGGACCGCCTCTCGCCGGAGGAGCTGCGGGCGGCGCTCGAGCACGAGCGCTACCACGTTCGCAACCTCGACCCCCTCCGCGAGCTGATCGGCAGGGTGCTCGCCGAGTCGCTCTTCTTCCTGCCCCTGATCTCGCTGCTCCACCGGCGCTACGCGACGGCGCGGGAGCTCGCCGCCGACCGCCGCGCCACGGAGATCTGCGGCCGCCGCCCGCTCGCCGGGGCTCTCCTCGCGGCGCTGGAGGGCCCCGCTCCCGAGCCGCGGGCGAGCGTCGCCCTGGGCGGGTCGGCGCTCCTCGCCTCGCGCCTCTCCCAGCTGGAGACCGGGCGCCCGTGCCGGGACGACGAGAGCGAGGCGCGCGCCGTCGCCTGGTCCGCCCTCGGGCTGGCGGCGGTCATCGCCCTCTTCCTCGCCGCGGTGTACGGGGTGGGCGGCAGCGCCGGGATGGCTCGCATGCTCGCCGCCGAATTCGCGCCCGCGAACCTGCTCGCCGGGACGGCGGTCTGCGTCGCGCCGGTCCTCTGCCTGGCCGGCCTCGGCTATGGGCGGCTCGCCTGGGGCGCGCGGCGGGCCCTCACGGCGCGCTGATCCTCGGGCTTCGTAACTGGTGCATTGACGGGGCCATGGCACCGCCGATGCACCTATCCCGGTGGATCGGGGGTCAGGGAGACGGTCTCGCCGGGGCGGACCGGGCGGAGGCGATCGGCGAGGCCGGCGTCGGCGAAGGCCGCCTCGAGGTCGGCCGGGGAAGAGCTGAAGTGGGCCCAGCCCTCCTGATGGACCGGCACGATCAACGCGTCGCCGAGCGCCCGCGCCGCCTCGGTCGCGAGGGTGGCGTCCAAGGTCAGGTTGACGTCGGGTCCCCAGGCCTCCGGCACCTGGGCGCCACCCGCGAAGAGGACGGCGGTGTCGAACGGTCCGTGCTCCTCGACGATCTCCGCGACCAGCTCCGGCGAGGCGTTGTCGCCGCTTATGTAGAGGCGCGGGAGGTCGGGGGCCGCTGAGGACGAAGCCGATCACCGGGCCATTTTTCTCCCAGCCCTCGGGCGGCCCGTGGTGGGCGGGCACGGCGACGATGCGGATGCCGTCCCTGATGTCGACCCCGTCGCCGGGGCTCAGGCCGACGGCGGCGCCGCCGAGGCGCTCGGCCCCGGCGTCGGTGGTGAGGACGAGCGGCACTTCGCCCAGCAGCTCGCGGCCGGCGTTGTCGAGATTGTCGGAGTGGTGGTCATGGGAGATCGCGACGACGTCTACCGGCATGAGCTCGGTGGCCGGTATCGCCGGGCCGACCAGCTTGCGCAGGACGACCGGCGTGCCGGGGCGCGGGTAGTCGCCGGGCGGGTCGAAGGTCGGGTCGGTGAGCAGCCGCAGCGAGCCGTACTCGATAAGGGCGGTCGGCCCGCCGACCAGCGTGAGTCGGGGATCGGCGCCGCTCACGCCGGTTCGGACGTGCCGGGCTCGGCCGTCCCGGTGCCGGCGCCGGCGTTGCGAGCCTCGATCGCCTTGACCGTGCCGTCGAAGGCTTTCTTCAGCCGCCCTTTCCCGACCGTGTCGAGGACGAACCCGAGCACGTGCCCTTTGAGGTTCTTGCCGTCGCGCACGACGACGTAGTCCACGTCGGTGGTCCCGTTCGGCTCTCGTTTGAAGGTGTAGGTATGGCTCGACTTGCCTCCCCAGGTGTTGGAGTCGGTCGTGGTCAGAACGACGCGACCGGGATCGGACCAGTCGTAGTGGAGGCGCTCCCAGATGCCTTTCGAGCCCTCGGTCACGTCGGCTTCGGTCGGGCCTTGGCTGTGCACCTTCAGTTCGTCGTCGGTGCTGTTTTCGAAAAGCTCCGCGCGCCCCGGCCCGAAGTCGGTCAAAGCGGCGACGAACTGCTCGGGCGTCGCCGTGGTCGTTGCCTTGAAGTGGAGGGTTGCCATGTTCGCTCCTTCTTCGTGAGTGGGTTCCAATAGTCGACGGATCGCGGCGAGGTTGAGCCGCCCGGCCTTGACCCGCGCCGCCCGGTCGCGGACGTATTCGACCTTGCGGCCGGAGAGCCCGACCGTCCGCAGGTCGGCGTCGCTCGCCGCCGGCACGGCGACGGGCCGCGGCCTGCCGTCCTTGCACAGCGCCGCCGGCCACCCGAAGATCGCTTCCGCGGAGGGACAACACCCCTCGATCTTCCTCCATCTGCTCGCGGCGGTTTGACAAACTATTCAAGCAGCTGCTTGAATAATACGATGACCTCACCGAAGGTGGACGGGCGCCGCGAGTCCGGATTGAGGACGCGGGCGCGGCTGATGGACGCGGCGCTGGACCTGATCGCCGAGCGTGGCGAGGGCGGGGTCAGCCTGCGCGAGGTCACGGCGGCCGCCGACGCCAACGTGGCTGCGGTCAGCTACCACTTCGGCTCCCTGGGCTCGCTCTCGGAAGCGGCGATCGAGGCGGCGCTCGAGCGCTACCTCGCCGCCCAACAGGAGGCGGTGAGCGCGCTCGATTCGAACTCGACCTTGGACGCCCTGGCGGCGGCGTTCGCCCGCCCGATGATCAAGGCGATGGTCGCGGGAGGTCGGGACCTCGCCGTGTTGCGGATCGTCGCGCGGGCTGGGATCAATCCACCGAAAGGGTGGAATCGGTTCGACGCGTCCTTTGATCGGATCCGGGCCGAAGCTCTCAGGGTGTTGCAGTCCACCCTTCCCGACGTCAAGGAGAAGGACCTGGTGTTCCGTACGCGCTGCGTTGCCGGCCTGATGAACTGGCTGGTGCTCGCGCCCGTCGGTACGGAGCTCGCCGGCAAGTCCGAAAAGCAGATCGAACGCCTGCTGGTCCCGACGCTGGTCGGGACCTTTGGCGGCGCCTCGCAACAAATCAGACAGGAGGAGCAGAGATGAGCTCGTCACCCAAGAAGGTCGCACTCACCGGTGCCACCGGCTTCGTCGGTTCGCACGTGCTGGCGGAGCTACAGGCAAACGGCCATGAGGTCACGGCCCTGGTGCGGAACGAGGGCTCGGCCGAAACGGTCACCGGCCACGGCGCGGTGCCGGCGGTGGTCGACCTGCGCGACCGGGCCGCGGTCGTCGGCCTACTGCGTGAGGCGGACGCCGCCATCCACACGGCCAGTCCCGGCGACGAGACCAGCGCCGAGGTCGACGCCGCTGTCGCCGACGCGGCGATCGAGGCATTCGACGGAAGCGGCAAGGCCTACATCCAGATCGGCGGCGCCTGGATCTACGGCGCGAACGGCGCGATCGATGAGGACTCCCCGTTCGACGCGCCGGCGCTGGTCGCCTGGCGGGAGCCGATCGAGCGCCGCGTGTTGGACGCCGACATGCGCGGCGTCGTGATCGTCGCGGGAGTCGCCTACGGCGATGGCGGCGGCGCGGTCCCCGGCGCCCTTCTCGGCTCACCCCGCGACGATGTTGGCAACCTGATCATGCTCGGCAGCGGCCGACAGCACTGGGCGACGGTCCACGCCGCCGACCTCGCCACCTTCTTCCGCCTGGCGCTCGAGGACGACGCCGCCCGCGGCTACTACGTCGTCGGCGATGACCTCAACCCGACCGTCGCCGAGCTCACCGAGGCGGCAGCCGTCGCGGTAGGCGCCCCCGGCGCGGTCCCGGGCTCCGATGAGGAGGCGCGGTCCCGACTCGGCGACTACCTCGCCGAGGCCCTGCTGCTCGACCAGGCCGCCCGGTCGGCCAAGGCCAAGGCGGAGCTCGGCTGGTCGCCGTCCCACCCCGGACTGGTCGAGGAATTCCGCGACGGGAGCTACCGAGCCGACGGGGCCGCGGCGGGCGATTGACCGACACGCCCGACCAGAGAGCACCGATCTTTTCCTGTTCACTCGGCGCGGGCGTCCTAAGATCGGGACATGTGCAGAAACATCAGGACTCTCCACAATTTCGATCCACCGGCGACCGCTGAGGAGACGCACGCGTCGGCGCTCCAGTACGTGCGCAAGATCAGTGGCTCGACCAAGCCCTCGAAGGCCAACGAGGAGGCGTTCGCGGAGGCCGTCGAGGAGGTAGAGGCGGCGACCCGGAAGCTGCTCGACCGGCTGGTCACCTCGGCGCCTCCGAAGGACCGGGAGGTCGAGGCGGCCAAGGCGCGGGCGCGCTCCGAACAGCGCTTCGCGGCGTAGGCGCGCCCACCCGGTCGCGCCGAGCGGCCTAGAGCCCGCGCGAGACGAAGGTCTCGGCGACCCCGACCGAGAGCGCGGCGGCGAGGCCGAGGTAGACGACGGCGACGATCGCCCGGGTGCGACCCGGGACCGCGTAGTAGGCCTGGTTCTGGGGCAGGTTGCGGCTCTTCCAGCGGCGGTAGCTCTCGTATCCCCCGAAGAGGACGATCAGGACGAGGATCGGGCTCGGGTAGATGAACGCCAGCACGATCAGCCCGGCGAGGCCGGCGACCCAGACGGCGGGACTGAGGGCCGCCATCGCGCGGCCGCCGTCGAGCGGCACCACCGGCATCAGGTTGAAGAGGTTGAGGAAGAATCCGAGGTAGGCCAGCGCGCGCCAGAATTCGCCGCCGCCGGCGAGCCAGATGCCGAGCGGCACGAGCGTGGCGATCGAGCCGAGGATCGGCCCGGCGAGTCCGACCCGGGCCTCGGCGGCGGCGTCCTTGCCGAGCGACTTGGAGGCGATCACGGCGCCGAGGAAGGGGATGAAGACCGGGGCGCTTGCCTTGATGCCCTCGCGGCGCAGCTGGATCACGTGCCCCATCTCGTGTAGCAGCAGGAGCAGGACGAAGCCGACCGCGAACGTGTAGCCGAAGAGCCAGCCGTAGGCGACCACCGAGACCGCCATCGAGCCGAAGGTGGCGAGCAGCTTGAAGTTCCCAAGCAGGAGCAGGAGCGCCTTGGCCTTGACCGCGAGGGCGGCCAGCGGCGCCAGCAGGCCGCCGAGCCGCTTGCGCAGCGGGGTGCGCCCGGAGCCGGGATGGATCGGCGGCAATTCTCGGTAGCTCTCGGCCATATACGAGAGTCTCCTCCACAGGTCTAACGGGACTCTTACGAGTCAGTTCGAAAGACGGAGGGCAGCATGAGCACCATCGAGGACCAGATGGTCGTGGCTCACTTCATCGTCTCCGATGATGTCGAGCGTTCCCGCCGCTTCTACACCGACGTACTCGGCGGCAGGACGGTCATCGGGGGCGAGGCGGGTGACGAGGTGACGTACGTCGCGCTCGCCAACAGCTGGGTGATCATCAACGTCGGCGGCGGCCCGACCGACGACAAGCCGACCGTCACGCTGGAGACGCCGCCCGACCCGGACCGGGTGAGCAGCTTCCTCAACCTCCGGGTCGCCGACATCCAGGCCGTGTACGAGGAGTGGGGCGCGCGGGGGGCCGAGTTCCTGACGCCGCCGAAGGAGCACGAGACCGAGATCCGCTGCTACATCCGCGATCCCGACGGCTACATCATCGAGGTGGGGCAGACGACGCTGCCGAGGGGTTGGCGCCCACCGTCCTGACCACCGGCGCGGGGCGGCGTTCGGTCGCCCGCTCGGTCAGCTTCCGGGACTCGACGCACCGCCGGCCAGGGCGGTGCCGCCGAATTCAGTCGGGCTCGCTACTAGAAAGGGCCTGCCGGCGGCGATAGGCTCGGGACCGGACCCGAGGAGGATGAAGTGCCGATGATCGAGCCGGGCGACATCGACGTGACGGTCCCGCCGAGCGGCGACGGTTGCGCGGAGTGCCTGGCGGCGGGCGGCTGGTGGTTGCACCTCCGTCGTTGCGCCGCCTGCGGGCACGTCGGCTGCTGCGACAACTCGCCCGAGCAGCACGCCACCCGCCACTATGAAGAGACCGGGCACCCGGTGATCCGGAGCTTCGAGCCGGGCGAGACGTGGTTCTACGACTACCGCACCGGCGAGTTCTTCGAAGGCCCGGCGCTGGCGCCGCCCGAGGCGCATCCGCTCGAGCAGAGCGTGCCGGGGCCGGAGGGAGCGGTCCCGCCCGACTGGCAGTCGAAGCTCCACCCGTGAGCGCCGCGCGCCGGGTTGGCCCGGCGACGTGTCGTAGCCGGGCCCAGGTCTCCTAGATGTTGCCGTCGCCGTCGCTCGGGCCGCCGTTGTTGTCGGCGTCGTGGTCCCCGCCATTGCGCTGCGGGATCACGTGGTGGTGATGGTGACGGCGATGGGTCTGGGCCGACGCGACAGAGGTCGCACCGCCGCCGATCAGGGCGGCCACGGCGAGCGCCGCCGCGATTTTCTTTACTCGGGCTACGAACATCGGTATCTCCTTGTTTGTGGTCAGGTGGTGAAGTTGCTGACGGCGC
>DASXMH010000090.1:0-3340 GCA_036495785.1 Solirubrobacterales bacterium | reverse complement strand
AAACTCAACTATGTCTTGAGTTTTCGGCCCATCAACATCGGCGTGCCGGGGGAGGCGCGCGGGGCCGTGCCCGACCCGTCACGCCGCAGGCGCCCGGGCGCGCCCGTCCCCACCTAACCAGCCGACCTTAGGTGGGGACGGGCGCGCCCTTCGCTCAGGCCGGGACGGGTGGCCGCCGGGAATCGAGTCATCCAGGGACCCGCGCTCTTCCGTGGTTTCTTTTCCTCGCATAGCGAGGATTTCCAACCGCGCGGGGATCAGGCGAGCTTGGCAAGGCTGAGGGCGTAGTCCTCGGCGGGATCGGTGAACCAGTGGGCCATTGTCAGGCCGGTGCCGGCGTAGGACTCCTCGAGGCGCGGGCGGGTGAACTTGGTCGAGATCTCGGTGCGCAAGATCTCGTCGGCGTCGAAGTGGACGGTCAGGTCGAGGTCGGCGAGGCGGATGTCCTGGTCGGCGAGGGAACGGAGGCCGATGTCGATCCACTCGTGCTCGGCATCCCAGCGGGCGACGTGCTCGAAGGCGCCGCCGTCGAAGTCGCCCCCCAGCTCGCGGTTGAGGACGCAGAGGACGTTCTTGTTGAATTCCGCGGTGACCCCCGCCGGGTCGTCGTAGGCGAGCTCGAGGCGCGCCGTGTCCTTGACCAGGTCGGTGCCGAGCAGCAGGTGGTCGTCGACGTCGAGGAGGCTGGCGATGCGGCTGAGGAAGGCGGCGCGCTCGTCCGGGTAGAGGTTGCCGATCGTGCCGCCGAGGAAGGCGATCAGGCGGGGGCCGGCCTCGCTGGTGGTGGGCGTGCGCTCGAGGTGCGCCTCGAAGTCGCAGACCAGCCCGTGGACGTCGAGGCCGGGGTACTCCTCGACCAGCGCCGCCGCCGTTTCGCGGGTGATCTCCTCGGAGATGTCGACCGGGACGTAGGTCTCCAGGCTGCCCGCGTCGCGCATCGCGTCGAGCAGGTGGCGGGTCTTCGCCGCCGAGCCGGAGCCGAGCTCGATCAGCGTCGCCGGGCGGCCCGCGGCGGCGACGATCTCGGCCGAGCGCTCTTCGAGGATCTGACGCTCGCGGCGGGTCGGGTAGTACTCGTCGAGCTCGGTGATCGCCTCGAAAAGCTGCGAGCCGCGCTCGTCGTAGAAGTACTTCGGCGAGAGCTCCTTCGGCGTCGCCGCGAGGCCGACGCGCACGTCCTGCTCCATCGCGGCGGCCTGGTCGGCGGGCAGGTGGACGTCGATCGCGATCGTCATGCGGTCTCCTTTGCGAGGCGGATGCCGGCGAATATCTGCCGGCGCTGCGGCAGGTCCCAGTTGCGAAAGCTCGGGCGGACGACGTGCGGATGCGTCGCCCAGGAGGCGCCGCGCAGCACCTTGTAGGCGTCGCCGAAAAAGACCTTCGAATACTCCTCGTAGGGGAAGGCCTCGAAGCCGGGGTAGGCGAGAAGGTCGGAGGAGGTCCACTCCCAGACGCCGCCGACGCCCTCGAGCTTTGGCCGCGCCGCCTCCCACTCGAACTCGGTCGGCAGGCGCTTGCCCGCCCAGCGGGCGAAGGCGTCGGCCTCGTGCCAGGAGACGTGGATGACGGAGCGCGCCGGGTCGACCGGCACGGTGACGCCCATCGCGGTGCGCACCCAGCCCTCACCGTCGCGTTCCCAATACATCGGAGGCTCGGCCCCGGTCTCCTCCATGTACTCGATGTACGCGGCGTTGGTGACCGGGGTTCGATCGATCTCGAAGGCGGACAGCTCGACCGTCTGGGCGGGGCGCTCGTTGTCGTAGGCGAAGCCGCGGGCGGGAGCACCGACCTCGTAGGCGCCAGCCTCGACGCGGATCGTCTCGGGACCGTCACCAACCGGCGGCGGGGCGAAGGCGCCGGGATCCTCGGCAGCCGGCCCGTAGGGCGAGTCGAGCATCTGCAGGAGCTGCAGCATCGTCTCCTGGTGCTGGAACTCGTGGGCGGCGAGCATCTCGTAGACGAAGCCTTCGCGCAGGCGGCGGTCCTCCGCGCCGGGCCCGATGTCGACGCCGTCCAGCACCTCGAGCGTGCGGCCGCGCACCTCGTCCATGTAGGAGCGCAGCTCGGCGTCGCGCAGGATCGGCAGCTCGCCGCGGTCCTTGCGCGGGTGCTCGATCGCGTCGTAGAAGTCGCCGAGCTCGCCGCGCAGCGGCGCCCGGCCGCCGACCGTCTGCACCAGCCACAGCTCCTCGAAGTTGGCGATGTGGCCGAGATCCCAGGCCAGCGGGCTGAGCAGATCCGAGTAGACCCGGTTGAGCGTCGCCTCGTCGAGCGGCCGGACCAGGGCCAGCGTCCGCGCCCGTGCCTCGGCGAGAAGCTCCGCGATCGACTGCCGGGTCGGACTGGGCGTCACCTCGATGGCGATAGGGGAACCCTAACGACCTCCAACAGTGAGCTCGTAAACGTCAGCCGGTGCCTTCGGCCTCGGGGTCGCGCCACACTTCCTTCAGCCACGGCGGGACGACGGCGAAGGTCGCGTGCTCGTCGGCGGCAATCGGCTCGAGCGGGATCAGATGGACACGGCGGCCGGGCGTGAAGCGGCTGCCGCGCGGCGCCCCGGCGGCGTTGCCGGCGTGGCTGCCGCCGGAGACGAGGAGCAGGCCGGTCTCCGGCCCCCAGCCGTTCGGCGCGCGGGCGCCGACGTCTTCGGCGAGGTCCCTGAGGATGCCGATGCCGGCGTCCGATCCCCAGTCGAGGTCCTGCAGCGAGTAGTTGTAGCCGTCGTGCGAGGAGGCCCGCTCGTCGACCGACCCGTCCGGGTTGATGCGGATGTCCACGGATTCCCAGTCGTCGCGATGTTCGCCCGCATCACCGACCACCGGCACGCCCCGCAAGGTCGCCGAATCCGCGTAATAGAGCCAATATTGGATGTAGAGCCGTCCCGACCGGTCGCCCGAGCAGTCCTCGCCTGCTGCTTCGCTCGCTTCCCTCTCCCCCGCCCGGCAATCGACGACGTGGACGAAGGCGGTCACCGGCAGCCGTTCGTCGGTGCGGTGGACGAGGCCGTCGTCGGGAGCGTCGCCGCAGGTGGTTTCGCGGCAGCGCCGGTAGTCGATCGGCACCGCCCGCGAGCCCGTCTCGAAACCGATCGTCGGCATGTGCCGCCGCACCAACCGCCCCACCTCATCGCCGTATGTCGCGATCAAGAGCGGCTCGTCGCCGCAGCCGTCGGCCAACTCGGTGGCGCAGAGGATCCGCTGCGCGACCGAACGCGCCAGGTCGACTCCCGGCACCCGGACGCCCATCGCCGACACCCCGACCAGGAGCAGCGCGACGACGCACACCAACCCGATCCACTCGACCGTTCCCTGTCCGCGCTCCGAACCCATGCGGGTCTAAG
>DASXMH010000089.1:0-11117 GCA_036495785.1 Solirubrobacterales bacterium | reverse complement strand
GGCTCGACCCGCGGACCCTCGGCACCCTCGTCGCCCTCTACGAGCACAGCGTCTTCACCCAGGGGGCGGTCTGGGGGATCGACAGCTTCGACCAGTGGGGCGTCGAGCTGGGCAAGGAACTGGCGAAGGCGATCATCCCCGAGCTCGAGTCCGCCGCCGACCCGCGGCTCGAGCACGACAGCTCGACCAACGCGCTGATCCGCCGCTACCGGGATATGCGGCGGGGCGTCTGACCAATTGATCAAGCCCTCGCGCTATCCCCAGACCACTCGCGCTAATCGACACAAGTCGAGTGCGGATCGGCACGGATAGGGGCCAACAAACTGGGTAGCTTGCTCCCATGGCCCTCCCCGGCGCAATTCCGCTGGCAGCGTCGGCGACGACCAACCTGTTCGCGGCGCGCGAGCAGATGTCCTTCACCCTGGCCTTCCACATCGTCCTTGCCTGCCTCGGAGTGGCGCTCCCCGCGACCATCCTGGTCGCCAACTGGATCGGGCTGAAACGCAACGACCACGACGCGATCGAGCTCGCCCAGCGCTGGTCGAAGGCGATGGCCGTCACCTTCGCCGTCGGCGCCGTCACCGGCACCGTCCTCTCCTTCGAGTTCGGCCTGCTCTGGCCGCACTTCATGGAACGCTTCGGCGCCGCCTTCGGGATCGCCTTCGGGATCGAGGGGCTCTTCTTCTTCCTCGAGGCGATCTTCCTGGCGATCTACATCTACGGCTGGAAGCGGCTGCCGGGCTGGGTCCACTGGTGGACCGGCGTTCCGATGTTCGTCACCGGGATCGGCGGCGCCTTCTCGGTCGTCTCGGCCAACTCGTGGATGAACCAGCCGCAGGGCTTCGCCCTCGACGCGGCGGGCAAGGTGACCGAAGTCGAACCGTTCAAGGTCATCTTCAACCCGGCGACGCCCTACGAGGTCCCGCACATGATCCTCGCCGCCTACATGGTGGTCGGCTTCCTGGTCGCCTCGATCTACGCGGTGGGGATGCTGAAAGGGCGCCGCGACCGGCTGCACCGCCTCGGCCTGCTGATCCCGCTGACGATCGCCTGCATCGCGACCCCGGTCCAGCTCTTGGTCGGCGACACCGCGGCGCGCGAAGTCGCCCACCACCAGCCGTCGAAGTTCGCGGCGATGGAGTGCATCCAGAACACCGGCGCCCACCAGACCGAGTACATCGGCGGCATCTGCACCGCCCACGGCGTCGTCGCGGCCATCCCGATCCCCGACCTCGATTCGCTGCTGGTCGGCTTCAGCCCCGACAGCAAGGTGACCGGCCTCAACTCGATCCCCAACGACGAACGGCCGCCGGACAACACCTTCATCCACCTCGCCTTCGATGCGATGGTCGGGATCGGCACCGGCCTCCTGCTGCTCGGCCTCTGGTTCCTCTACGCCTGGAGCAAGAAACGCGACATCCCGCGCACGCCGTGGTTCCTGCGCGCCGTCTCGATCTCCGGCATCGGCGCGATCCTGGCGCTCTGGTCGGGGTGGATCGTCACCGAGGTGGGGCGCCAACCGTGGATCGTCTACCACTACATGAAAACCTCGGAAGCGGTGACCGACGCGAACGGCATCTGGGGCGCCTTCATCTTCACCCTGCTCCTCTACGCGACGATCGGGACGATCGCGATCCTGGTCCTGCGGCGGATGTCGCGGCGCTGGCGCGAGGGCGGCGAGGGCACCGCCGAGGACATGCCGTCGCCCTACGCGCCGCTCGGCCCGAAGGTGGAGACGTGAGCACCGCGGCGGCGGCGATCCTCTGGACCGGCGCGACCTTCTACGCGATCTTCGGCGGCGCCGACTTCGGCGGCGGCTTCTGGGACCTGATCGCCGGCGACGCCCACAAGGGCGAACGGCCGCGGGCGGCGATCCAGCGCTCGCTGACCCCGGTCTGGGAGGCCAACCACGTCTGGCTGGTGTTCATCCTGGTCGTCCTCTGGACCGCCTTCCCGCAGGCCTTCAGCGCGATCTTCAGCACCCTCTACGTGCCGCTGGCGCTGGCCGTGCTGGGGATCGTCCTGCGCGGCTCCGGCTTCGCCTTCCGGTCGTCGGTCGAAGGTCTGCAGGAGCGCCGCGCCGCGGGCGCCGTCTTCGCCCTCTCATCGTTGGTGACGCCGTTCTTCATGGGCACCGTGGTCGGCGCGATCGCGGTCGGCAACGTCCCCCCCAACGGCAACGGCGACGCCTTCTCCAGCTGGCTGGCGCCCGCGCCGCTCTTCATCGGCGTGATGTTCGTTGCGACCAGCGCCTACCTCGCCGCCGTCTTCCTGGTTGGCGACACCCGCCGCGCCGAAGACCGTGAGATGGAGCTCTACTTCGAGAAACGCGCCGTCGCGGCGGGCGTCGTCGCCGGGGTCTTCGCCGTCGTCGGCCTGATCGCCCTCCACTCCGAAGGCCACTACGTCTACGACCGCCTCGTCCACGAGGGGCTGCCGCTGGTGATCATCTCGGCCATCTGCGGGATCGGCATGCTGGTCGTCCTGGCGACCGGCGGCCGCCTGCTGCTGCGGCCGCTGGCCGCGGGCGCCGTGGTGGCGGTGATCTGGGGCTGGTTCGTCGCCCAGTTCCCCTACCTGCTGCCGACCAGCCTGAAGATCAGCCAGGGTGCCGCCCCCGACGCCACCTTGGGCGCGATCTTCATCGTCTTCGGCATCGCCTGCGTCGTCGTCCTGCCGTCGCTCCTGGTGCTGTTCATCCTCGCCCAGAGCGACATGCTCGAACACGAGCACTAGTAGATTCAGCCGTCATGGCCGACGGCATCAAGGCGGTCCTCTGGGACATCGACGGGACCCTCATCAGCACCGGGGGCGCCGGGGCGGTCGCTTGGCAGCGGGCCTTTGAGGAGCTCTACGGGGTCGAGGCGAACATCGACGAACACACCCGCGCCGGGATGACCGATCCGGAAATCACCGAGATCATCTTCACCGAGGTGATCGGCCGCGAGGGCAGTCCCGAGGAGCACGCCCGGGTGGTGGCCAAGTACCTCCAGTACATGCCCGAGGCGGTCGCCGAATCGCCCGGCTACGAAGTGAAGCCGGGGATCGCCGAGATCCTGCCGCGGCTGGCCGAGGCGGGGATCGCGCAGGGGATCGTCACCGGCAACGTCGAGCAGGCCGCCCGGATCAAGCTCGCGCGCGGCGACCTCGACAAGTACTTCCCCTTCGGCGGCTACGGCTCCGACGACCGCGACCGGGTGGAGGTGACCCGGCGGGCGATCGAGCGCGGCGGCGAGGTCACCGGCGCCCCCCTGGACCTCGCCGCGACGATCGCCGTCGGCGACACCCCGCGCGACGTCAGCGCCGGCCACGGCGCCGGCATCCGCGTGGTCGGCGTCGCCACCGGCGCCTACTCGGTCGCCGAGCAGGAAGCGGCGGGGGCCGACTGGGCGATCGCCGACGTGACAAAGGGATTCCCGATCTGATGGCCGCCCGCGAGGACCAGCGGCTGGAGGAGCTGGCGCGGCTGCGGCGGGTTCGCGACCGGATCGACCGCGAGTACGCGAAGCCGCTGAACGTCGAGGCGCTGGCGGCCGGCGTCCACATGTCCTCCGGCCACCTCAGCCGCCAGTTCCGCGCCGCCTTCGGCGAGTCGCCCTACGGCTACCTGATGACGCGGCGGATCGAGCGGGCAATGGCGCTGTTGCGGCGCGGCGACCTCAGCGTCACCGAGATCTGCTTCGAGGTCGGTTGCTCCTCGCTCGGCACCTTCAGCACCCGCTTCTCCGAACTGGTCGGGATGTCGCCGAGCGAGTACCGCCGCGAGGAGGCGGGCTCGGTCGAGGGGATGCCCTCGTGCGTCGCCAAGGGGGTGACGCGACCGGTCAGGAGCCAAGCCGGCGTCGCTGCCTCCTGAGTCCGCCGGATCGGTCAGGAATCGAGAAGCGCGGGCGCCCGACCGGGCCTAGTGTCGTGCCCATGGACCTCAACATTCACGCAGCATTCCTCCCGCAAGACGACCCCGACAAGGCCCTGGCCTTCTACCGCGACACGCTCGGCTTCGAGGTGCGCAACGACGTCGGCTACAACGGCATGCGCTGGCTCACGGTCGGCCCGGCCGACCAGCCCGGCACCTCGATCGTGCTCTATCCGCCGGAGGCCGAGCCCGGCCTCACCGACGAGGAGCGCCGCACGGTCGCCGAGATGATGGCGAAGGGCAGCTACGCCCGCATCACCTTCGCCTCGCCCGACCTCGACGGCGACTTCGAGAAGCTCCAGGCCGCCGACGTCGACGTGGTCGAAGAGCCGACCGACCAACCTTACGGAGTGCGCGACTGCGCGATCCGTGACCCCGCCGGCAACCTGATCCGCATCAACCAGCTCGCCTAGGAGAGCGAGCAGCGCGCCTGGTAGATCGAGGTGAAGCCCTTCTCGAAGCCGTTGCGGGCGGCGCGCAGGTAGAGCCGCCAGACCCGGATCCGTTCCGGCCCGGCAAGCTGGGTCGCCCGCTCCAGGTTCGCGTCCAGACGCTCCGCCCAGTGGCGGAGCGTCTCCGCGTAGTCGAACCGGAAGTCCTCGACGTGGTGGATCTCGAAGCCCGCCCGTTCGAGCGCCAGCAGCACCCGCGAGAGGTGGAGCGGCGCCGCGTCGGGGAAGACGTAGCGCTCCGAGAAGGCGCCCGCCTCGGCGTCGGTGTGGCGGAGCCGGGCGATCGCGTGGTTGAGGAGGCGGCCGCCCGGCTCGAGCAGCGCCGCCAGGGTGCGCGCGTACTCGTCGATCTGCACCGCGCCGACGTGCTCGGCCATCCCGATCGAGGAGATCGCGTCGAAGCGCTCGCCGACCAGGTCGCGGTAGTCCATGACCCGGATCTCGACCCGGTCACCGACCCCCGCCACCGCTGCCCGCCGCCGCGCCTCCTCGGCCTGCGGCTCCGAGAGCGTGATCCCGACCACGTTCGCGCCGTGCTCCTTGGCGGCGCGGATCGCGAAGCTGCCCCAGCCGCAGCCGACGTCGAGCACCCGCTCGCCCGGCTTGATCGCGAGCTTGGTGGCGACCATGTCGAGCTTCGCTTCCTGTGCCTCCTCGAGCGTCTTCGCGCCGCTCCGGGAGAAGTTCGCGCAGCTGTAGGTCATCGACTCGTCGAGGAAGAGCGAGAAGAACTCGTTGGAGACGTCGTAGTGGTGGCGGACGGCGCGGGCGTCGCGCTCCTTGCTGTGGCGGCGGCCACTTGGCGCCAGCTCGGCGGCGGGCCGCGACGGCGGCAGGGTCAGGCCCGCGGCGCGCATCGCGGCGACCAGCAGCGCGCGCTTGTCGGCGCCGTCGAGGGCGGGTGGCTGCCAGCCGTCGAGCAGGCCGATCACCGCGTCGATGTCGTCGACCTCGAGCTCGCCGGAGACGTAGGCGCGCCCGAGGCCGAGCTGGCCGGGGGCGCGCAGCGCGTGGGCGGCGGCGCGCGGCGAGCGCACCGAGAAGGTCGGGCCGCCGTCGCCCGCCGTGGCGGGCAGTCTGGTGCCGTCCCAGAAGACGACGGTGAAGGGGCGCTCGGGGAGGCGCGCGGCGATCTCGCGGCGCAGCGGGGCGGTGGTGGCGAACGGCATGGCGGCGACCCTACTCGCCGCGGTCGCGCGGACGTCTGCCGAGCGCTCAAATCTAAATCTTTTGCGATTCTCATCACAGGCGTTGGTTTTCAACCCTATGATCGCCGGCCATGCCCGAAACCGGCCCGCTTCCGGGGGACATCCAGCCGGTCGAGAACGAGACTCGTGACCGGATCATCACCGGCTTCATCACCGTCGTCCCATTCGTCGCCCTGGTCTTCGCCGCCTGGCAGGTCTGGGGCGACGCGCTCCATTGGAGTGACCTGGCGCTCTTCCTCAGTATGTACGTGGTCACCGGCCTCGGGATCACGGTCGGCTTCCACCGGCACCTCACCCACCGCGCCTTCAAGACGCACGGGTGGCTGCGCGGCCTGCTGGCGATCCTCGGCTCGGCGGCGATCGAGGGCCCGGTCATCTCCTGGGTGGCCGACCACCGCAAGCACCACGCCTTCGCCGACCGCGAGGGGGACCCGCACAGCCACCACGTCGACCACGGACACGGCTGGAGCGGCGCCTTTCGCGGCCTCCTCCACGCCCACGTCGGCTGGATCTTCATCCACACCCAGCGCGGCAACAAGGAACGCTTCGCCCCCGACCTCGTCGCCGATCCGATCGTCTCCTGGGTCGACCGCACCTTCCTGCTCTGGGCGACGCTCGGCCTGCTACTGCCCTTCGCGCTCGGCTGGGCGATCGGCGGCACGCTCTTCGCCGGCCTCACCGGCCTCCTCTGGGGCGGCCTCGTGCGCGTCTTCGTCCTCCACCACTTCACCTACAGCATCAACTCGCTCTGCCACTTCTTCGGCCGCCGCGAGTACGAGACCGACGACCACTCGCGCAACCTCGCCCTGATCGCGATCCCCACCCTCGGCGAGGCCTTCCACAACAGCCACCATGCCTTCCCGACCTCCGCCACCCACGGCCTCGGCCGCCGCCAGCTCGACATCTCGGCGCTGGTGATCGACGCCCTCGAGAAGGTCGACCTGGTCTGGGACGTGGTCCGCGTCAGCCCCGAGCGCCTGGCGGCGAAGGCCGTCGCTTAGCGCTGCATGAGTTTGGGCCCCTATGGCGGCCCAAACTCACTCAGGGCGACTGTTCGGATTCGTACCAGTCGATCCATTGGCCGCAGGCTTGGCTCAGCGGCACGAGGCGGTGCGGTTCGGCCCTGGTCGCGACCAGCTCGCCGACGTAGGCCTTCGCTTCCCAGCCGGTGAGGCTCTGCAGCCAGTCGGCGGGGGCGGCGTTGACGGTGAATTCGACCTTGCCGCCGGGGCTCTGGAATTTGCCCGCCGGCCAGAACTGGCCGTTGTTGTTGAGGCTGATCGAGCTGGGGCGCTGGCCGTCGAGCGCCGGGATCAGTTCTTCCTTGAAGTTGGGCGCGGTGATCGAGAGGGCGAACGGGGCGAAGTACTGCAGCGAGAGGTCCCAGGTCCCCTTCGGCAGGTCGAGCGACTGCGTCGTGGTTTCGCCCGTCCCCAGGATGCTGCCGTCGGACCACATCGGTTTCGTCCCGATCACCGTTTCGCCGAACAGCGAGGCCTTGCCGCCGCTTTCGAGCAGGATGCGGACCTCGGGCGAGTTGCAGTGGGCGCGGGCGCCCGCCTCGGTGCCCTCGAGGAGGACGTGGCGATGGCGCGGCGTCGGCCCGGTCCGTTCCCAGAGGATGAAGCTGGGCGTCTTCGCGATCCGCTTGAAGTTCGGCGGGTTCTGGCTGTTCCAGGCGCCGCGGCTGGTGATCACGTAGGGGAAGCGGTCGAGGGTGCCGCGGTTGAAGGAGTCGAAGTCGATCGGCGAGTAGGCGTCGCCGGTGTCGAACGGCTTTTCCGGGTTCGGCGAGACCGCCTCGTCGGGGAACTCCACCAGCGGCACGTGGGTATCGGCACCGAGCAGCTCGTAGGCCGCGTAGCGGTCCTGCCCGGCGTAGAGCACCTGCTTGCCGTGCACGATCGGCAGGAACGCCTGCAGCTGCGCCCCGTGTCCCGGCGGCCCCACCGGCGCGTCCCTGAGCGCCAGAAACGTCGACCAGACCGCCCCCGCCACGAACACCCCCGCCAGCGCCGACCACGCCAACGTTGATGGGCCGAAAACTCCAGCCTGTCTTGAGTTTTCGGCCCGTCGACCGAACTCGGTGACCAGGGGGCGGACGATGACCAGCATCGCCAGCGGGGCGACGATCATCAGGGCCTTGGCCTGCGAGTAGTCGCCGGTGAAGGGGAGGGAGGCGAGGTAGACGGCGGCGCCCGCGCCAAGCGCCAGCGGCACCGCTGCTTCGCGGCGCTGCATCCACCAGGCGACCGCGGCGAGGAGCGCCAGCACCGCGACCGCGCCCATCAGTCCCGGCAGCGGCGCGCCGCCGACCGCGTCGAGGCGGTAGTTCGCCGCGGGCCAGATGCCGAGCGTCTCGACCGGCGAGACCGGCCCGTAGGTGTTCGAGCCCGCGACTTGGTTGAAGCTCGAGCCGAAGCCGAACGGCCCGGCGATCGTCAGCGCGATCCCCAGGGCGACCAGGACGAGGATGCCGAGCAGCACCCACGGCTTCAGCAGGATGCGCAGCACGTGGCCCGGCCGCAGCGCCCGCCGGGTGGCGGGCTGAGCGAACGCCCAGACGACGGCGATCGCGATCGGCCAGGCGATCCCGGCGAACGAGTAACAGAAGAAGATCCCCCCCGCCAGGGCGAGCAGCGGCAGCGCCCAGCCGATCCGCGGCCAGAGGCCCCGCGGCGGTGCCTGCGGCCGCATCAGGTAGATCGCCACGGTGAGGACGAAGAGCGCCTCGGCAGTCTCCTTGAAGGCCGCCTGGGCGAAGTAGGAGGCGGCCATGTAGGTGACCGCGACGAGGGTCGCGCCGAGGACGCGGCGCCAGGCGGCGATCTCGCGGATCGCCCCCAGCGCGGTGATCCCGGTGAGGATGCCGATCGCGAAGATCTCGCCGATGAACCCTTGGCCGAGGCTCAGCCCGGGGACCGCGGCGACGGCGACGGCTAGGCCGTGCGGGCCGAGCGGGTAGCCCGGGTCGGGCGCCGGGCCGACGCCGCTGCGCAGCCACTCGGCCCAGGCGAGGTGCAGCCCGAGGTCGTTGTTGAAGCCGACCCCGAGGAGGCCCCAGCGGCCGGTCACCGCGAAGGGGAAGGAGAGGACCAGGGCGATGACGACCGCCGTCGCCAGGCCGACCCCGAGCACCCCCGGCGCCTCGTACTCCCGCCGCCAGGCGACCAGCGCCGCGACGACGATCAGGGCGACGATGCCGAGCGTCGCGCTCGTCCCGTGGCCGGGCGCCCGCGCCAGCAGCCCGGACACCGTGAGGATCGCGCCGAAGCCGACCGCCGGCTCGAGCCAGCACCAACTGCGCCGCCCGGCGAGCGAGAAAGCGGCCCTGCCAACCAGGAGGGAGGCCAGGCAGATCAAGGCCGCCGAGGCGTAAGTCCCGATCATCAGCAGGCAAACCTATGGCAGCGGGCCGCCGGATGCCCCGCCGCGGGTCAGTACTTCTCGGCGGCCGCCTCGAGGGTCGCTCGCAGGTTCTCGCCGCGCATCGGCGCCTCGTGGCCGGTGCCGACCACCAGCGGTTCGAGCTCCGCCAGGCGCCGCAGGCTCCGCTTCGCCTCCTGGTGGTTCCAGTTGAAGGCCGGGTGGGGGACGCTCGCCTCGCCGTGCGGCAGCGGTTTCAGCCGCGCCGAGTCGACCAGGTAGACGACGTCGGAGACCAGCGCGACGCGGTCGCTCTCGCGCCAGAGCCCGATCAGCCCCGGCGCGTGCCCGGGGAAGTGGAGGACCTTGAAGCCGGCCACGTCGTCGCCCTCCGACACGGTGCCGTTGACCTTTACCGGGCCCCCGTCCCATCTCCGCAGCAGGGTCGGGTAGATCCAGCGGACCGGCGCCACCGGCAGCAGCGAGAGGTTGAAGTAGGGCGTCACCGCCTTGTCGCCTTCGGCGTCGGTGACTTCGTCGGGGTGACAGAAGACCGGCGCCCCGAGGTAGGGCGCGGTGCCGCGGTGATCGGCGTGGGCGTGGCCGAGCACGATCCGCTTCAGTCCGCCCAGCTCGCGCGCCGCCTCCGCCGCCTTCTTGCGCATCGACTTCGTCCCGGCGTCGAACTGGACGACCCCGTCGCCCTCCTCGATGAAGTAGATGTTCATCGCGCCGCGCAGATCCCCGCGCAGCAGCCACACGCCGTCGGCAACCCGTTCCAACGCCATGCGCGAACCCTAACCGGCCCGGCGGGCGTCGGCGGCGCGCCGGGGCCGGGGCGACGCGCCCCGGAGCGGCCCCGCTCTAGGGTTTGCGCGTGCCCTACCTCTGGAGATTCGGGCTGAGCGTCCTGATCGTCTGCCTGGTCGCATCGATGGTGATCGCGGTGATTCGCCTCTCGAGCACGCCCGAAGAAATCATCGGCGACGGCTTCCACGGCCTGCCGCATTCCTTCATCGAAAAGCACCGCGACGTCTACGGCCAGGGCGAACCGGCCGAACGCCGCTAGTATCGGCGCCGTACGGCGAGCGAGCGGAGGGAGTCGGCGTGTTCACTCGGATCGTGGTCGGTACCGATGGTTCCGACACGGCAGGGGAGGCGGTGGACCAGGCGATCGACCTGGCGAAGGTGACCGGGGCGACGCTGGGGATAGTCAGCGCCTACCAGCCGGTGCCGAAACGGCGCGTCCAGGAGGAGCAGGAGGGCGCCCCGCCCGACATCCAGCACGAGATCGGTCCGCGCGAGGACGTCAACCTGGTCCTCGACACCGCCGCCGCGAAAGCGCGCGCCGCCGGAGTCGGGGACGTGACGACCCACCCGGTCGAGGGCGACCCCGCCGAGGCGATCCTCAACGTCGCCGAAGAGATCAAGGCCGACCTGATCGTGGTCGGCAACAAAGGGATGACCGGCGCGCGCCGCTACTTCCTCGGCAGCGTGCCGAACAACGTCTCCCATCACGCCCCCTGCAGCGTGATCATCGTCCGGACGACCTAGCGCGCCGGGGGTCGGCCCATCGCCGACCCTCGCCCGCCCGCGGTCGTCCTAAGGCCCGGTAGCCGGGCGAAAGGTCGCCCGCCAGCCGGGGCGAGGCGCCCCCGTCCCCACCTAGCTTCGGCTGGTTAGGTGGGGACGGGCGCGCCCGGGCGCCCGCGGCGGGACGGTCCCGGCACGGTCCCGCGCGCCGTCCCGAACGGCCCGATGTTGATGGGCCGAAAAGCGCTCCATATCAGCGCTTTCCGGCCCATCAACGAGACGGGCGCACGGAGGCAGGTCGACCGCGCACGTAGGTGTGCCGACCGCGCAAGGAAGCATGTCGCAACGGCCCTCGGAAGTGTGTCGTCTCCCGCGCAGGCCCCGCGAAGGGCGCACCCAGGCGCGCCGTCCACGCGCCCCGGCCCGGTCCGCCGCCGCGCGTTCGCAGCTGGCGACATCATTTGTCGTCAAGTGCGAACTCACCGCTGGGGCCCCCGAGTGCGTTCGCACTTGACGCCAATATGTGGCGTCAACTGCGAACGCGCCGGCGGGGCCCTCGCTGTGAGTTCGCAGTTATCTGCGCTATGCGACGAGAACTGCGAACTCATCCTGGGAATGCGACCGAACCGTCCCCGGACCGTC
>DASXMH010000088.1:0-17817 GCA_036495785.1 Solirubrobacterales bacterium | reverse complement strand
TCTGGGGCCGCCCGGCCCGCCCACTCAGGCTACGGCGAGGGCGAGGATGAAGCTCAGGATGCCGAGAGCCGCCATGGCGGCGAGCTCGATCGCGAGGCGATTCGCGCGGGGGAGATTGCGGCCGTAGCGGCCCTGCTCGCCGGCAGCGATCAGGAGGCCGCAGAGGACGCCGGCGACGAGGCCGCCGATGTGGGCGCCGACGCTGATCCCCGCATCGGCGAAGGTGAAGATGAGGTTGAAGATGATCAGGAAGCCGATCTGGCCGGCGACCGCCTCCAGTTTGCGCCCGCGGGCGATCACGAAGGTCGCGCCGAGGATGCCGAAGATCGCCCCCGAGGCGCCGGCGCTGACCGAGTCCGGGCTGAACCAGAGGGCGACGAACGAGCCCGCCAGGAGGGAGACGAAGTAGATGAAGCTGAAGCGCACCGAGCCGATCGCCGGCTCCAACAGCCTCCCCATGAAGTAGAGCAGCAGCATGTTGAAGCCGATGTGGAGGACGCTCACGTGGACGAAGCCATTGGTGATGATCCGCCACCAGTCGCCTTCCTGGCTCACCGCCGGCCCGAAGAGCCCGCCGGTGTTGTAGATGGTGTTGATGCCCAGGGAGAGCCCGCCCCCGCCCTTGGCGACCTCGACCAGGTAGACGATGACGTTGATCGCGATCAGCACCATCGTCGCCGGGTAGCCGCCGAGGGAGAGCGCGGTCGGCGTACCGGTCGGGTTGCGGACCACGCGGGTGCGGTGGTTCATGCACTCCGGGCAGCGCATGCCGACCGGGGTCGGCGTCATGCAGTCGGGGCAGATCGGCCGTCCGCAAGAGGAGCAGGAGACGGCCGTCTCACGGTTCGGATGTCGGTAACACGTTTGAGGCACGGCAGCGCAGCCTACAATCGTGCCTGATGGAGCCCGCCGGCCCCGCCCGCTTCTACGCCACCGCGGCCGGTGCGCTCCTGATCGTCCTCGGCATCGCCGGCTTCTTCTACGGCTCCTCGTTCGGCTCGCCGGGCACCCTCGACCACACCCTCGGCGTCCTCCGCACCAACGGCTGGGGCAACCTGCTCTGGGTGATCGTCGGCGCCCTCGGCCTCCTCCTGGCCGGCACCGCCTCCCGCGCCTACGCCCTTGGCGCCGGGCTCCTCCTCACCGTCCTCGGGGTCTGGGGCCTCGTCCTTTCCCCCGGCTCCGCGATCCTCGGCCTCCTCCCCGCCGCCGGCGCCAACGAAGCCCTCAACCTCACCCTCGGCATCCTGGGACTTCTGGCCGCCGCCGGAACGCCCCGCTCGGCACCGGTCGCCGCCCCCCGGCCTCACGCCGGGCGGGCGAGGCGGTCCCTGAACGAACCTCCCCGCAGTTCGTGAGTGAAGGGGCCGCCTCGCCCGCCCCTTCGCACGGCTAGAACGGCGACCGGTCCCGCACCCCTTCGGTGAGCCGCCGCACACCGTGTGCCTCCTGCCTGCCCCGCCGCCGCAGCTCGAACAGCACCAGCGCCCCGGTCGCCACCCCGCCGACCCCGACCGCGACCACCGGCCGCACCCAGTTGCGCGGGTCGCGCAGCGCCCGCATCTCCGAGTCGGAGAGTTCCTCCGCCCAATCGGAGAGCTCGGTGGCCGCGGCGGCGGAAAGCGCCGTGAAGGTGTCCTCGATCCGCCCCGAGAGCCGCTCCGGCGGCTCGATCGGCTGCAGGGCGTCGCTCAGCAGCGCCTCGACGTCCCAGGTCGACTCCCCCCGCTCACTCGGCGTCATCGCCCATCTCCTCCTGCAGCTGTTTGATCGCCCGGTGGATCAAGACCTTGGTCGCCCCGTCGGATCGACCGAGCGCCCGCGCGATCTCGCGGTTGTCCATGCCCAGCGCGAAGCGCATGATCAGCGCCTCGCGGCGGTCGTCGGAGAGCGCGTCCAGGTTGGCCATCACCTGCCGCAGCTCCTCCCGCCCCGCCACCACGTCCTCGGTGTCGTGCTGGGTGGCGATCGGGTCGGCGTTGTCGAGCGGCGTCTGCGGCCGGCGCGAGCGGTCGCGGTAGTAGTTCGAGGCCAGGTTGTGGGCGATGCGGATCAGCCATGGCCGCAGCGGCCGACCGGCCGACTCGCGCCGCGCCCGGTCGAAGTGTCGGTAGGCCTGCAGGAAGGCCTGCTCGGTGAGGTCCTCGGCGTCGTGATGGTTCCCTACCCGGTAGTAGGCGTAGGAATAGACGTCGCGCAGGTGGGCCCGATAGAAGTCCTCGAAGGCGCGGTCGAGCTCGGCCTTCTTCGCCGGAGCCAATTCGGCTGGCTCGACGTTCTCCTCGGGGCCGCTCACCGCCCCAGCCTAGATGAGCGCCCGAGCCGTCCGCCCACGTCATGCCGCCTGCCTTGCCCGCTCGGCGCTGCGCAGCCCGGCGACCCAGTCCTCGCAGGCGACTTCGCCGCGGATCAGCTTCGCCAGGCCCTCGAGCGCCTCGCCCTTGACGCCGGAGGCGGCGACCGCGTCGGCCAGCAGCGGCGTCGTGTCGAGCCCCTCGGAGGCCTGCCCGATCAGCCCCGGGATCTCCTCCGCCGGCGTGCCCGCCCCGAGCAGCTCGCCCGCCCGCCGGTTGCGCCCGGTCGGCGCCAGCATCGAGGCGGTCAGGTCGCCGACCCCGGCCAGCCCGGCGAAGGTCTCCGGGTCGGCGCCGCGCGCCACCCCGCAGGCGATGCACTCGCGCCAGATCTCGGCGACCGCGATTCCCGCCGCGTTCAGCCCGTGCGGCTCGGCCGCGGCGGCGGCCACCGCGGCGGCGTTCTTGGCGGCGCCCGCCATCTCCACCCCGACCACGTCGCCGGAGCGCTCGCAGACCAGCCCGGCCCGGTCGAAGACCTCGCCGAGCTGGGCGCGCAGGTCGGGGTCGGCCGAGCCGAGCACCAAGGCCGCCGACCCGGAGACCGCCTCGGCGGCGTGGGCCGGCCCGCCCAGGCAGGCGATCGCGCGCGCCCGCACCCGTTCGCCGACGTACTCGGACGGGAGCTGTCCCTGCGGCGCGATCAGCCCCTTGGTCAGCAGCAGGATCGAGGAGCGGTCCCCGGCCCGGTCGGCGATCGCGCCGACCGCGGCGGGCAACGACTTCGAGGGGATCGCGAGGATGATCAGGTCGAGGCCCGTCAGCTCGATCGCGGCGGCGGGGCGCACGTCGACCGATTCCGGCAGCGGCACGCCGCACAGGTAGCGGGCGTTCTCGCCCGCCTCGATCAGCTCCGCCGCCTGAGCGCCGGTGCGGGCGCCGAGCTGTACCTCGAGGCCGCCACGGGCAAGCAGCACGGCGATCGCCGTCCCCCAACTGCCCGCCCCGATCACGGCGGCGCGCCGCATCGGCGGCAACCCTCCCAGGTCTTCCCACTGCAGAAGCACGTTCGGCCAGATCCGCGAGGTCACCGTTTCGGCCAGCGCCTGCGAGGGCTCCTCCGCTTGCGGGAAGGTCATCGCCTTGCCGACCCGGACTTTCACCTTGCGCGGCCGGATGCGCGAGCCGCGGCGCACGTCTTCGGTGCCGATCACCGCGGTCGGCAGCACCGGCGCGCCGGTCTGCAGCGCCAGCCGGCCGACCCCGCGGCGCGGGTTGGCGAGGCTGCCGCTGCGGGTCCGCGTCCCCTCCGGGAAGATGCAGAGCGTGCCGCCCCGCTCGACCACCAGGCGGGCGGTCTCCATCGCGTCGGCGTCGGCTTCGCCGCGGCGGATCGGGAAGGCGCCGAGACGCGAGAGGAACCAGGCCTGCAAAGGCTTCTGGAAGAGCTCGACCTTGGCGACGTAGTTCATCGGCCGCCGCCAGGGCAGGCAGGCGCCGACCACGAAGGGGTCGAGGAAGCTGCGGTGGTTGGCCGCGACGATCAGGCCGCCATCGACGTGGCGGGCGTGGGCGCGGCCGGTCCGCGAGAGCCGGAAGTAGACGAGGAAGAAGGGGACGAAGAACAGCCGGATGACCGCGTAGAGCGGCCAGTTGACGCTGTGCTTGCGGGTATAGGCGTGCAGCGCCACGAGGCGCTCGTCGGGGATCACCCCATCGGCTACACGGCTCGGCGCGCCGGGTTACCCGGAAATTTCGGTGCGCTCAGGTCCGCGCCGTGCGCGGGTTGACGACCGGCCGCAGGTTCGGTTCGACCTCGTCGCGCAGGTGCTCGAAGGCGGGCGGCAGCGAGAGCTTCTCGCCGAGGTTCTCGAGCGGCTCGTCGACGGTGAAGCCAGGGCCGATCGTGGCGATCTCGAACAACACCCCGCTCGGCTCGCGGAAGTAGACCGATTTGAAGTAGAAGCGGTCGATCTCCGGGGTCGGACGGGCGCCTGCCGAGATCGCCTTGTCGCGCCAGGTCATGTGCTCCTCGATGCTCGACGCCCAGGCGACGTGGTGGACCGACCCGGCGCCCTGGACGCCGCGCTCGGCGGGCGGCGGGTCGAACACGTAGATGCCGCCGCGCTCGGCGCCGCGCGCCTCCCAGCCCTCCTCGGTCGGCTCGAACTCGAGCGCCTCCAGCAGCGCGGTGCTCGCGTCGGGAGCCGCCGCGTAGGCGCGCACCGCGTGGAAGCCCTGCAGGGCCAACTCGCGCGGGATCTCCGGGTGGTCGGCGATCAGCGGCGCGTCCGGAACGTCGGCGACGGTCAGCTCGTGGTCGAGCCCCTCGGGATCGGAGAAGTGGAGGCTGTCGCCCTCGCGGCGCGTCTCGATGTCGTGGGCGCCGAGCCGCCCCTCCCAGAAGTCGAGCGCCTCCGGCGCGGCGACCCGCCAGACGATCCGGTGCACCATCCCGGCCCCCGCCCGACCGAGCGCCGCGCCGGGGTACTCGAAGAAGGTGAGGTCGGCGCCGGGGTCGCCCTCCTCGTCGGCGAAGAAGAGGTGGTAGACGGTCGGGCTGTCCTGGTTGACCGTTTTCTTGACCAGCCGCAGCCCCATCACGCCCGCGTAGAAGTCGACGTTCCGCTGCGCGTTCTCGGTGATTGCGGTGATGTGGTGGATGCCCTCTAGCTTCATGGGTCACGTATACCATCCGGCTCATGAAGCCCTGGCGCAGGCGGACCGTCAAAGGGCTGATCGTGCTCGGGGCGCTGCTCGCCTTCCTCAGCGTCTTCGCGATCTGGGTCGAGCGCCAGGCCCTCGACACCGGCGAGTGGGTCCACACCTCGGGTCGCCTGATCCAGAACTCGAAGATCCGCGCCGCGGTCGCCGACTACCTGGTCGAACAGCTCTACGAAAACGTCGACGTCGAAAAGGAACTGGAAGAAATCCTGCCCGGCGAAGTCAAGGAACTGGCCGGGCCGGCGGCCGGAGGCCTGCGCCAGGTGGCCGGGCCGGGGGCCGAAAAAGTCCTCGAAACCAGCACCGCGCAGAACCTCTGGGAAACCGCCAACCGGACCGCGCACGAACAGCTCATCGCGGTGCTGGAAAACAAGCACGAAGCGGTGGAAACGGCGAACGGCGAAGTCAAGCTGAACCTCGGGAGCCTGCTGACCAACCTCGCCGGGCAGATCGGGCTGGCCAAGAGCCTGGCCGAAAAACTGCCGCCGGACGCCGGCCAGATCACGATCCTCAAGTCCGAACAGCTGAAGACCGCCCAGGACATCGTGGTCGCGATCAAGGGCCTGGCGCTGGTGCTCTCGATCCTCACCTTCCTCGTCTTCGGGCTGGCGATCTACCTGACCCGGGACGGGCGCTGGGTGACGGTGCTGTTCAGCGGCGTCGCGCTGATCGTCGCCGGGCTCCTGGTGGTGGTGCTGCGCCACGTCGCCGGCGGCGTCGTCGTCGACCAGCTGGTCAAACAGCAGAACGTCAAGCCGGCAGCGGAAGCGGCCTGGTCGATCGGCACCTCGCTGATGGTGTCGATCGCGACCACGGTGATCATCGTCGGCGTCCTCTTCGCGGCGGCCGGCTGGCTCTCCTCGCCGACCGCCTCGGCGCGCGGGACGCGGCGGGTGCTGGCGCCGGTGCTGAGCCGCCACATGCCCTACTGCTACGGCGGCCTCGCGGTGATCCTCGGCATCTACCTGCTGACCGCGTCGGGGGTCGGGCTGCGGACCTTCCTCACCGTGGTGGTGATCGGGATCATGGCCGCCCTCGGCCTGCGCGAGCTGGGCAAGCAGACGGCGGAGGAATATCCGGACCTGAGCTTCGCCGACGTCGTTGCGCCGACCAAAAAGCGGATCGAGACCGCGGTCTCCGACGCCAAACTCGGCGAGCGCGCGTCGAAAATCAAACTGCCCGAGGTCAAACGGCCGAACCGCGGCGGCATCGGGATCCCGGACGTGCGGCGCCCGGGCGGAGGTCGCGGTGGGCGCGGGCGCGCGGCGCCGGCCCAGGTGATGCGCGAAGAAGACGCCCGCCTCTCGAGCCTCGAACGGCTGGCGACCCTGCACGAGAAAGGCGTCCTCACCGACGAGGAGTTCGCCGCCGAGAAGGCACGCCTCCTCAAATAATGCGCGAGCGGCTTCCCCTCGCCCTGCTCGCGGCGCTCGCGCTCGCCGTCGCCCTTGCCTCCTGCGGTGGCGGCGGCACGACCACGATCACCGAGAAGACCGTGATGCGCCGCGCCCAGCCGCAGTCCGGGCCGACCTTCCTCCCCGACGTCGCCACCACCCGCCACTTCGTCAAGCCGGCCACCTACCGCTTCTCGGTCGACGGCGACCTCGTCGCCAAGAGCCTCCAATGGCACGGCTGGGGCGAAGCTAAGACGACCGCCTTCGGCACGATCGCCGAGCGCCCCGCGTCCGGCCTCGTCGACACCTTCTCCGGCAGCGTCACCGCCTCGGCGCCACGCACCTGTGACGGCGCCCGCTACTACACCGAGGTCATGGCCCACGTGCCGAAACAGGCCGACTTCGTCCCCATCGAACCGACCAAGCTGTCGACGCCCTGCGACTGACCCGGCGCCGCCGTCGCCCCCGATTCGACCCGCCCCCGCCTGGGTACGTCCCTCCCATGGCCATCGTCCGCACCACCGACAAACGCGAGTTCGAGGTCGAGGTCAGTGCCAAGAAAGCCGACGAAGAAATCGTCCGCATCGGGGGTCGCGCCATCCCGATCGTCGACCTCAAGCTCGCCGGCAAGGACGAGATGGTCTACATCAACGCCGCCCACATCGTCTCGATCGAAGACGACGATCTGGTCTGAACCAGCCGGCGAAAAGTCGCCGGCCTGTGTCATCGAAATTGAAACTCCCTGCTACGAGCGGACTTTTGTTCGGTACTGACACGGTTTCGTGACATCTACCCTGTCCGGTCATCCGACCAAAGGGAGAGCGTCACGTGTTCGAATCCATCCGCAAGCTCCTCGCCATGGTGGCAGCCGCGGCGTTGATCGTCCTCGTCGTCGTCCTGCTGCCCGCCGCCGCCTCGGCTCGGCGAGTCGATAAGGACTGCGCCGATTTCAGCAGTCAGAAGGCGGCGCAGATCTACTACCTGAAGCATGGCGGCCCGCGCTACGACCCGGACCGGCTCGACGCCGACCACGACGGGATCGCCTGCGAGGACAACCCGGCGCCCTACTACTTCGGGAAGCACCTTCCCTGAGGGAAACGCGGACGAGCCAGGTCGGTCAGCCGACCGGGCCGGTCGGGGTGTCGAGGTGGCGGGTCTCGTTGAAGCTGCGCAGCAGCCAGCGGCCGTCCTCGTGGACGATCAGGCGCGAGATCGAGCCGTTGTCGGCGTGGATGAAGGCGAAGGGCCGGCTGCCGGTGGCCATCGCGCAGAGCTGGCCGATCACAGCGCCGTGGGCGAAGGCCACCGTGGCGGTGCCGCTCGGCACCGAGGCGACGATTTCCGCGATCGCCGAGCGCAGCCTGCCCTCGAACTCCTCGGGTGACTCGGCGCCTGGGATCACGTCCCAGCGTTCCCGCCCGGCGATCTCGGCGACGAGGGGATCGCCTTCGGCGACCTTGATCCGATACGCGCCGCCCTCGAGCTCGCCGAGGAAGACCTCGCGGAGCGCGACAAGGATCTTGGGCTCGAGGTCGGACTCCCGGGCGAGCGGCTCGGCAGTTTCCTGCGTCCGCCTCAGATTCGAGACGAACATGCCGGAGAAGCGCTCGTCGGCCAACTCCCTCGCCACCGACCGCGCCTGGGCCTTGCCGACCTCCGACAGCGCCGGGTCCCCCTGCCCGTCGATCAGCGGGAAGCGTTTGCCGGGGAGCGCCGCTTCCGAGGCGCCGTGGCGGACGAGCACGACCTCCACCGAGTCCGGCGGCGGCACGTAGCGATGCTGCTCGAACCCGCCGGCTTCGCTCTTCGATCGATCGCTCATTACTTCTGAAAGCCCGCCGCCGGGATCGAACCGGCAACCTCCTGATTACAAGTCAGGTGCTCTCCCAGGTTGAGCTAGGCGGGCGCAGGGCCGACAATGGGGCTAGATGGATGTCACGTTCCGATTCCTCGGCCCGGATGAGGGTGGCGTCCTGACCGAGGCGATAGAAGCAGCTTACGGGACGACGTACGACGTCCGATGGGTATACGACCCGGTGGAGGTCAGCGCCCGGTTGGCCGACGGGCGGTATGTCTCTTGCGTGGCCGAGACGGAGGCGGGCGAATTGCTCTGCCACGAGGGGATGAGCCTCGCCGCCGCCGGCGACGCGGTCGCCCATTCCGGGCAGGCGGTGACGCTGGAGGCGGCGCGGGGGCAGCACCTCTTCACGCGCACCAAGCGGGTGCTGATGGACTGGGGCCAGGAGCGCGGGCTCGCCGGCATGTACAGCGAGGCGACCGCCGCCCACCCCTACAGCCAGAAGGCGAACATCGAGCTCGGCGCCCACGAGACCGGCTTCCTGCTCGGCTGGATCCCTGCCTCGGTCGAGAACGACGCGGCGGCGAGCGAGCCGCGGCGGCGCAACTCGGCGGCGCTCTTCTACACGAAGCTGAACGACGGCCACGACCGGCGCGTCTACGCGCCCGAGCGCCACCACGAGATCGTCGGCCAGACCCTCGCCCTCTGCGAGCTGCGTGGGACGCTTGCCCAACCGCCGCCCACCTTCGAGCTGCCGGAGCGGACCGAGCTGCACGCCGAGGTCGACGCCGACCACAATCTGGCGCTGCTCACCGTGACCGTGCCCGGCACCGACCTCGAGCAGGTCCTCGGCGCCGAGCGCAAGCGCCTCTTCGGCGAGGCGGGCCTCGACGCGATCTACATCGACCTGCCGCTCGACACGCCGGCGACCGCCCTCGTCGCCGACCACCTCGAGCGGCTAGACGTCTCCTACTCGGGGATCTTCCCCAACTCCAAGGCCGACGGCGACGTGCTGCGGATGCAGTCGCTGCACGGGGTCCGAGTCAAGGCCGACGACGTTGCCGTCGCCTCGGACCACGGGCGCGAGCTGCTCGACTACGTGCTGGCGGACCTCGAGCGGGGGGACTAGACCGCGACCTCCCGCGAGGCGAGGTGGGCGCCGACCTTGCGCTTCACCCGCTGCAGGGCGTTGTCGACGGTCTTCGTGTCGCATTCGAGGCGCTCGGCGATCTGCTCGTAGGAGTGGCCGTCGAGGTAGAGCGACAGCACCCGGCTCTCCAGATCCGACAGCACCCCGGAGACTCCGGACAGGCAGGAGACGAGGCTCTCCAGCTCTTCCGTGGCGATCACCTGGTTGACCGGGTCATGGACGCTCGGCCCGGGCAGGATCTCGTCGAGGGTCGTTTCGGAGTCGCCGCCGGCGGCCGGGGTCTGGCTGAACGAGACGTACTGGTTCAGCGGCGTGTGCTTGTTGCGGGTCGCGGTCTTCACCGCGGTGATGATCTGGCGGGTGATGCAGAGCTCGGCGAAGTTGCGGAAGCTCGACTCGCGGTCGGAACGGTAGTCGCGGATCGCCTTGTAGAGGCCGAGCAGGCCCTCCTGGATCAGGTCGTCGGAGTCCCCACCGAGGAGGAAGTAGGACGAGGCCTTGAGACGGACGAAGCCGCGGTAGCGCTTGACGATGGCGTCGTAGGCATCGGTCCTGCCGTCCTTGGCGAGGGCGACAAGATAGTGATCATCAAGCTCAGCTTGAGGGTTAGCTCGTGCTGCCAAGGCGTTGCCGCGGCCCGCCATGGTCGGCCGAAATTCCTGCTTAGGCGTCGATAGTGCCACAGATCCTTCTCCTTGCTGAAGGGTCGTGGCGCCACTTACCTCCCCCGAGGCGCCTTGTATCCGGTGGGCTTCGCCTCAGACTCAAGCTGAGGTTCACCCTTTATTGATGCGGCAGTTTACGCGAGCGCGGAGTTCTGTCAACCCCAAATTGCGAGTTTTTGCAACCGCCGTTGCATTTGCAGGAGTCAGGAGCGCTGGCGGACCGACTCGAAGAGGAGCGCGGCGGCGGCGGCGGAGACGTTCAGCGACTCGATCTTGCCGAGCCTCGGCAGGGCGACAAGGCCGTCGCAACTCGAGGCGACCCGGGGACGGAGGCCCTTCCCCTCGCCCCCGAGCACGATCACGGTCGGGCCGGTCAGGTCGACGCCCCAGGGCGGCTGCGGCCCGTCCGCGTCGGCGCCCCAGATCCAGAAGCCCGCCTCCTTCGCCGCCGCCAGCCAGTCGGCGAGGTTGCGAACGTGGGCGACCTCGAGGTGCTCGACCGCTCCCGCCGACGTCTTGCAGACCACCGGGGTGACCATCGCCGCCCGCCGCTCCGGGATCACCAGCCCGGCCGCCCCGGCGGACTCCGCCGACCGGCACACGGCCCCGAGGTTCCTCGGATCCTGCACCTGGTCGAGCGCGACGATCAAAGCGGCGGGCTTTCGCAGCATCCCTTCCGCGTCGCCGTAGGGATAGGGATCGACCTCGGCGACGATTCCCTGGTGATCGGGCGACCCACATAGCCGCTCGAGCTCGGCCGGCGACGTCTCCGGCGCCCGCCAGACGCGCTGAACCCGCCGTCTCCCCCTTTCCGCCTCGTGCACCGGCTGCACGCCGTAGATGATCTGCGAAGCCACGTCTACTGCTTGGTGACGAGCCGCGGGCCCTCGGCGGAGTCGCGAACCTCGTAGCCCATGCCGGCAAGTTGGTCGCGGATCTCATCGGCCCGCGCGAAATCTTTGGCGGCCCGCGCCTCCTCCCGCACCTTCATCAGCCGGGCCGCGTCCTCGTCGGCCGCGCCACCCTCTCCTTGCTGGGTGACGGAGGCGAGGCCGACGAGCTCAAGCATCTCCGCCACGGCCTCCGGCGCTCCGGGCACGTCCTCGCGATTCGCTTCCGCGACCAGCTCGAAGACCTCGGCCATGGCCCGCGGAGTATTGAAGTCATCGGCCAGAGCCTCGCGAAACGCCTCGGCCCGCGCCGCGGGCCCGCTGCCCGATTCGGGGGGAGACTCGCCGGAACCTCCTCGCTGTTGTTCCGCCGAGGCTCCCCCCGAAGCGGGTTCCGCACCAGCCTGAGCCGGATGCTCCCTGAAAAAGTTCCGAAGCCGCTCCACCCGGGCGACCGCTTCTTCCATCTGCAACTCCCCGAACGCGATCGGCTGCCGGTAGTGCCCCGAGATCAGGTACGCCACGACCGCCTCCGACCCGTAGCGGTCGAGCGCCTCCTTCAGCTGGAAGATGTTCCCCTCCGATTTCGACATCTTCTCGCCGGCGGCGTCGACCATCCCGTTGTGCATCCAGACGTGGGCAAAGGGGCGCCCGGCGGACTCGGACTGGGCGATCTCGTTCTCGTGGTGCGGGAAGACGAGGTCGGAGCCGCCGCCGTGGACGGCGAAGGAGGCGCCCAGCTCCCGCTCGGCCATCACCGAGCACTCGATGTGCCAGGCGGGCCGTCCCGGGCCCCAGGGCGAGTCCCAGCTCGTGTCCTCCCTCTCCTTCGTCGCCTTCCAGAGGGCGAAGTCGAGGCGCTCCTCCTTCAGCGTCGCCGAGCCCGCCTCCTCGCCCTGATCCATGTCCTCGGGCCGGCGGTTGGAGAGCTTGCCGTAGCCGGGGAAGCTGCGGACGCGGAAGTAGACGTCGCCGCCCGACTCGTAGGCGTGGCCGCCCTCGATCAGGTCGGCGATCAACTCGATGATCCCGTCGACCGTCTCGGTCGCCTTCGGCTCGGCGTCGGGCCGCCCGAGGCCGAGCCGGTCGGTGTCTTCGACGTAGGCGGCGGTCATCTCCTCGGCATAGCCCGCCGAGCCCTCCCCCGCCCGCGTCGCCGCCGTGTAGATCTTGTCGTTGATGTCGGTGACGTTGATGACGAGGCGCGCTTTGTACCCCTCGGAACGCAGAAAGCGCGCGAAGAGGGAGAAGACGACGAAGGGGCGGGCGTTGCCGATGTGGATGCGGCTGTAGACGGTCGGGCCGCAGGCGTAGATGCCGACCTCGTGGCGAGGGTCGAGCGTCTGCACCGCGCCGCTCAGCGTGTCCCTGATCCGCACCTCTCGCATCGTGCGGCCGAGGTTAACCGGCCGGGCGCCGGCGGCGCTAGTAGGTCCGGTAGCCGGCGGGCGACTGCGGTTTCTGCGCGCTGCCGCGCAGCCAGGTCGGGCCGTCGTCCTCGGCGGCCGCCTGCACCTCGCGCCGCGCCTTGCTGACGCTGGCGCGGATCTCGTCCTCGGTCGCCGCGCGGGCGCGCTCCTCGCGCCGCTGGGCCTGCTGCTTGATCCGCTCGGACTCCGCCTGGAGCTGCTCCTCGGCGCGGGCGCGGGCGCTGTCCTCGGCCTCGCGCTCGACCTTCTCGACCAGCCTGCGGACGCTCTCCTCGGCTTCGCGGCGGACCTCCTCGGTCCCTTCCATCACCCGCTTTTCGATCTCGGTCTCGAGCCGGATCGCGGTTTCGTGGGCGGCTTCGGCGGCGGCCTCCGATTCGGCGGCGCGCTGCTCGGCCTCGGCGACGCGTTTGTCGGACTCCGCCTGGATCCGCCGGCGCGCCTCCTCGACGCGGCGGTCGATCTCCGTCCGCACGCTCGCCTTCGCGTCCTCGACTTCGGCTTTCGCCTTCGCCTCGGCGGCCTCGACCTTGGACTCGGCGTCGCCGGCGGCCTCGGAGGCCCTGGCAAGCGTCCGCTCGCGCTCCGCCTGCGAGGTGCGGCGCAGCTCCTCGAAAGATTTCTCCGCCCGGTCGCGCCCCGCCTCGGCGGCGGCCAGCTTCGACTCGGCGGCGGCCTGCGCCTCTTTGGCGGCAGCGATCTGCTTGCGCGCCTGCGCGCTCATGTCGCGAAGCGTCTTCATCGCCCGCTCCTTGAGCTCGGCGCGGACCTTCTCCGACGCGCCCTCGGCGGCAGCGACGCGCGCCTCGGAGACCTTGACCCACTCCAAGGCCTGGGCAGCGACGGTGTGCATGTCGCGATTCGCCTCGCGGACCGCCTTCAGCTGCCTCGCCGGTTCGCTCATGCGGGCGTAGCCTACTGGGCGTCCCGGCCGGCCGCCTCGCGGGCGTGCAGCTCGCGCTTCAACACCTTGCCGGTCGCGTTGCGCGGCAGCTCGGCGAGGAACTCGACCTCGCGCGGCATCTTATAGGCGGCGAGGTTGGCTTTGACGTGGGCGCCGAGCTCGACCTCGCTCAGCGACGCCCCCTCCTCGAGCACCACGAAGGCCTTCAGGCGCTGGCCGAATTTCTCGTCCGCGACCCCGATGATCGCCACCTCGGCGACCCCGTCGAGGTCGGCGAGCAGATCCTCGACCTCGCGCGGGAATACGTTCTCGCCGCCGGAGACGATCATCTCGTCGTCACGGCCGTCGACGAAGAGGCGGCCGTCCGGGTCGAAGTGGCCGACGTCGCCGCTGGAGAGCAGGCCATCGATCGCCTCTTTGTTGCCACCGCCGGTGTAGCCCTCCATCTTCATGTCGTTGCCGACGAAGATCCGCCCCACCTCGCCCTTCGGCACCTCCTCGCCGGCCTCGTCGAAGAGGCGGACGACGGTGCCGCGCGGCGGCCGCCCGGCGGTGCCCGGCGCGGCGCGCAGGTCCGCCGGGGTGGCGATCGTCGCGAAGGAGACCTCGGTCGAGCCATAGAGGTTGTAGATGTTGTCGCCGAAGCGGTCCATCCACAGGGTCGCCAGCTCGCCCGGCAGCGCCGATCCCGACAGCGCGGCGATCTTCAGCGACGGCAGCTTGTAGCGGGAGAGGACCTCGTCGGGCAGGCCGAGGATCCGCTGCACCATCACCGGCACCACGGCGAGGACATCGGCGCCGGTCCGTTCGATCGCCTTCAGCGTCTCCTCCGGATCGAAGCGCCGCCGCAGCACCATCGTCGAGTTGGTGGGCAGCGAGACGACGAAGTGCAGGAAGCCCCAGGAGTGGAAGAGCGGCGCCGCGATCACGATCGTCGAGCCGCTGCGGTAGGGGATCATGTCGAGCAGCGAGGCGAGGGTCATCAGCCCATCGGGGCTCGACCGCTGCGCCCCCTTCGGCGTCCCGGTGGTGCCGGAGGTGAGGATCACGAAGCGCGGCTTGTCGGCCGGCGGCGGCAGGTCGGACTCGTCGCCGGCGGCGATCAGCTGCTCGACCGTCGTCGCGCCCGCGGGCGGGGCGCCGTCGTGCCAGGCGATGATCCGTCGCACGCCCGGCTCCACCTGGGCCAGCAGGTCGCCGAACTCCTCGTCGTGGACGAGCGCCTTCGGGCCCTCCCGCTTCATCACCTCGACCAACTGCGGACCGGCGAACATCGTGTTCAGGTGGAGCGCCGAGGCGCCGAGCTTGGCCGCCGCCAGCGTCGTCTCGAGGAAGCCGCGGTGGTTGCGGGCCATCACCCCGATCCCGTCGCCGGGGCCGATGCCGAGCGCTTCGAAGGAATGGGCGAGGGCGTTGGAGCGGCGGTGCAGCCGCTCCCAGGTCAGCGAGCCGCGTTCGTCGAGGATCGCGATCTCGTGCGGCGTCTCGATCGCGGCGACGGCGACGCCCGCCCCGGGCGAGGCGCCCCAGCGCAGGAAGGTCGAGCCGACCCGCAGCGCCTTGTCGGGTCGCATCGGCCCGATGACCCCCGCCGCGCGCAGAACCCGCGCCTCGAAGAGGAGATCGGAGACAGCCCCCCGCACGTCGGTTTGACCCGTGCCCGCCATCGAGCCGTGAAGACTATTGGCCCGAGGCGGCGTGGGGGCGCCTCGCGGTGTCCTCGGTCGCTCGCCTTCGGGTCACGCACTGGAGTGCGCTCCCCTTGTCTCGCTCCCTGCGTCCTTGCGAGGCTGGCCCACGCCGACTCGGGGTCAGTCGTCCTCGACCTGGGCGACGGCGATGCAGGCGATTCCCTCGCCGCGGCCGATCCAACCCATGCCCTCGTTGGTCGTCGCCTTGATGCTGACCCGGGCCGAGGTCGCCTCGCCGAGCAGCTGCTCGATCTGGGCCTTGTAGGGGCCGAGCCGCGGCGCCTCGCAGATCACCGTCGCGTCGACGTTGACGATCATCCCGGCGATCGTGCCGATCGCGGTGCGCAGCAGGTCGATCGAGTCGGCGTCGCGCCACTGCTCCTGGTCGGGCGGGAAGAGCGTGCCGATGTCGCCGCCGCCCGCGGCACCGAGAATCGCGTCGATCACCGCGTTGGTGAGGACGTCGGCGTCGGAGTGGCCCTCGAGCCCCTGCGGGTGGTCGATCTCGACCCCGCCCAGGACGAGCTTGCGGCCGTCGACGAAGCGGTGGGAGTCGTAGCCGATCCCGATCACCGCAGCCGCCTCAACCGACGCGGGCGCCGAGCGGCTCGAGCCGGCGGCGGCGCCCTTCGAAGACGGCGATCTCCTCCACCCCGAGCTCCTCGAGGAAGGCGAGTGCGTCGTCGTAGAGGAAGCCGATCTGCTCGGGCAGGTGGGCGTCGGAGGAGAGCGCGAAAGGCACCCCCGCCTCGACCAACAGCTGGGCGAAAGCGCGCGCCGGGTAGAGCTCGCCGACCGGCTTGCGCAGGCCCGCGGTCGAGAGCTCGACCGCCGAGCCGCCCGCCACGATCGCCTCCACGGCGGGCTCGTAGAAGCGGCGCAGGTCGCCCTCCGGCAGCGGCCGGCCGCGCCCCCAGACCTTCACCAGGTCGGGGTGGGCGAGGATGTCGAAGAGTCCGGAGCGGGCGCAACGGTCGAAGTGGTCGAAATAGCGTCCCCAGATTGCATCGGCGTCGCCGCCGGCGTCCCAGACGTCGAAGCCGTCGTGGTCGACGGCCGCGTCGCCGTCGCCGACGAAATGGACCGAGCCGACCACGTAGTCGAAGTCGCGCGCGTCCAGCAGCGCCGCGGTGCGCTCCTCGGCGCCCGGCACGTAGTCGCACTCGATCCCGAGCCGCAGCGGCGTCCCGCGGACGAACTCGCAGTATTCGTCGAGGTCGTCGATTGCGTTTTCCAGCCACAGCGGGTGGCGCCAGAGGTCGAGCGCCTGGCGGAAGCGGTAGACGTGCTCGGAGACGCCGAGCTCCTCGATCCCGGCCTCGGCCGCCGCGGCGCGGTAGCGCTCGACGTTCTCGGCGGTGAAGTAGCGCTCGAATGTGGTCCCGTCCTCGTCGGGACGGAGGTGGAGGTGGTAGTCGGTCAGCATGCGACAAGCCTAGACTTCAGGTGCCATGAGCCGTCAGCTGCTCATCCTCGCCGCGGGCTTCTTCGTCGGCGTCTTCGCCGCCCTGGCGCTCGGCGCGATCAACCTCGGCACCGCGCTCGGCGTCGGCCAGGTCACCTTCGCCGCCACGCTCGTCTACGTGCTGATGAGCAGTAAGAGCGAGCGCAGTCCCGAGGACGGCGCCTAGGAGGCCGGATCGGCCGCGCGCTCGTGTGCGGCGCGCTCGGCGAGAAGCAGTTCGGCGACGCGGAGGTCGAGCGACGTCGTCACCTTCAGGTTGGCGGCGCCGGGATCGTGGATCAGCACCTTGCCGCCTGCCGCCTCGATCAGCATCGCCTCGTCAGTGGCCGCGTCGCGGGTCGCCTCGTCGACCTCGAGCGCGGCACGGAGGGCCGCCGTCCGGAAGACCTGCGGCGTCTGCGCCGACCAAAGCTCGGTCCGATCCAACGTGTCACAAATGATGCGCCGCATATTGGGGCGCTCTGAGCGCCCCAATATTGGACGGACCTTCTTGACCGTGTCCGACATCGGTGCGGCGGCGATGACTCCATCCGCGGCGGGGTCGGCGGCCAGCGTCGACACGACGTCGTCGAGAAGCTGAGCGGTCACGAGCGGGCGCGCGGCGTCGTGGATCGCGACGAACTCGGTCCTCACCTCGGCCAACGCGTTGGCGACGGACTCCGCCCGGCTCGCGCCGCCTTCGACCGTCACGACGCCCTCCAACCCGTGCTCGTGACCGGCGGGCACGGCGACGACAACGGCCGTCACCGACCCGCAGGCCCGGCAGGCATCGAGGGACCAGGCGATCATCGGCCGCCCTCCAAGCGGCACAAAGGCCTTCGGGCCGCCGGCTCCGAGTCGCTCCCCGGAGCCGGCGGCCGCGATGACTGCGGTCAGCTCAATCTGGCTGCCCTCAGGCGGAGGCGGTGGCGGCGAAACGCTCCTCCAACAGCCCGTCGAGGTATTCCTCGGCGCCGTCCTCGTCCTTGTCGAGGGCGTACATGAACTCCGAGGCGAGGATTTTCTTCGCCAGGGTGTACATCTGCTTCTCACCGGTGGAGAGGCCCTTTTCCATCTCACGGATCGCGAGGTTGCGGACGACCTCGGCCAGCTCGAACACATCGCCGGTCTTGATCTTCTCGCGGTTGTACTTGAAGCGCCTGTTCCAGTTTTTCGGCATCTCGGAGACGTCGTCGGTGAGGACGGCGGTGACCTTTTTGATTTCCTCCTCGTCGATCACGCGCCGCAGACCGGCCTTGCCTGCGTTTTCGGTCGGAACCATGACGGTCAGCTCGTTGTGGAGGATTTTGATCGTGAGGTACTCACGCTCGCTGCCCATCAGCTCCCGCGTTTCCTTGGTCATGACCAAGCCGGCCCCGTGATGCGGGTAGACGACCTTGTCGCCCTCCTCGAAGTCGCAGACGTATACGACG
>DASXMH010000087.1:0-64669 GCA_036495785.1 Solirubrobacterales bacterium | reverse complement strand
TGATATGGAGCGCTTTTCGGCCCATCAACATCGGCGGTCGCGGAAGGCGCGCGGGATCGTGCCGGGACCGTCACGCCGCAGGCGCCCGGGCGCGCCCGTCCCCACCTAACCAGCCGAACCTAGGTGGGGACTGGCGCGCCTCGCCTCGGCCGGCGGCGAGGCCCTGCGCCGTAGCCGGACCAGGCCGTGGAATCCACCACTTTGCGAGCAGCACGCCTCATTAAGGGGACATAACAATTTTTTAACGTATCGCTACCGGGTATCGGTAGAACATGAGTCCAATTTTCTTATCTATGGCCGGGGAAGGGGTTCGTCCGGCCGATGGGAGGCAACCATGCACGCTCGCTCAGCTCGCGCAATTACCTGTGCCCTGCTGCTCTTGGCGTCCTTCGCGGCGCTCTGCGGCTTCGCTTCCGCGGCGTCCTCCCGTCGGCCGGCCGCCCTCTCCGCCCAGCGCAAGGCGCCGGCATCGGGACCGCGGCTGAACGAGCGGGTCGCCGCCGGTCAGTCCCGCAGCGACCGCCGGCGCCACCACCGGCACCACCGTCGCAAGCGCCACCACCGTAGGCATCACCGTGGCGCCCCGAACGGCGCCCCCGAAGCCGCCACCCCGAAGCTCGATGACGCGGTCGCCGCTCCGACGCAGCCGCCCTCCCGCGGCGAGGCCTCGACCGGCGGCGTGCACAAGGACTCCGGCCCCGCGCCCGCCCCGCCCGTCGAAACGCCGTCGACGTCGACGCCGCCTCCGGCCGAACCGGAAGCGCCCGGCCCGCCCCCGATCGAACCGACCAGGAGCTCGAACTGCTTCGCCTCCCCCCACGTCTGCGAATTCCCCGACCCGACCAACACCGGAGTCCAGGCCGGCGTCCTCCTCACCCCGAGCGGCTCGATCTCCGTGCGCCAGGCGGGCACCGTCATCTCCGGCAAAGACGTGACCGGCACGATCGAAATCGGCGCCAGCGACGTCACGATCGAAAACACGCGGGTCACCCAGACCTCGACCTGCGGCACCAGCAGCACCTGCGGCAACTACGCGATCAAGATCGCCCCCGGCGTCACCGGAGTGAAGATCGCCCACGTCGAGACCGCCACCACCGCGGGCGCCACCTGCGAGCAGGACATCCGCAACACCGGCGGCGAAGTCACGATCGAAGCGACCTACCTGCACGCCTGCGACGGCAACATCTACGCAGTCGGCCCGACCACGCTCAAGGATTCCTACGGGGTCGCCAAGATCGAAATATCGACGGACCACATCGAGAACGTCTACTTCAACGAAACCACCTTCACGGCGATCCACGACACGCTCTTCAACCCGGTCAACCAGACCGCGGTGATCTTCGGTAACTCCGGCGGCGGCACCGACGTCACCAACTGCTCGAACCAGCTCACGATCCAGGAAAGCCTGCTGGCCGGGGGCGGCTACTCGCTCTACCCGTGCGCCCACTCCTCGCAGCCGGGCTCCAGCACCCTGAACGTCCAGGGCAACCACTTTGCCCGCTGCCTCTCCACCGAAGCCTACGAACCTAGCGGCGGCCACCATCCCTGCTCGGGCGGCTTCGACTCGCACGGTTACTACCCCAATTCCGGCTCCTACGGCATCGCTACCCACTACTACCAAGGGACCGGGATCTGGCGGGGCAACGTCTGGGACGACGACCTGAGCAAGGTCTGCATCACCGGCGCAAGCAGCGGCTGCGAATGATGCGGGCGCGGGATGGAGCGCGTATGCTCACTCCGTCCTGCGTCCGATGGCCTTCTCGATCCTCATCTCAGCGCTCGTCGCGCTGATCGGCGTCGCCACCGGCTTCGCGCAGGGGCCGCAGATCCCCTACCGCCCGCCCGTCAAGCAGCCCCACTGCTTCGAATCGCCGCGTGAGTGCGGCTTCCCGGCGCCGAGCACCACCGGCGTCGAACCCGGCGTCGAGCTGAAGCCGAGCGGCTCGATCACCATCACCGACCCGGGAACCGTCGTCTCCGGCCTCGACGTGACCGGCACGATCAAAATCGGCGCCAGCGACGTCACGATCGAAAACACGCGGGTCACCCAGAACTCGACCTGCGGCACGACCAGCAGCTGCGGCAACTACGCGATCGGGATCGCCCCCGAACTGACCGGGATCAAGATCAGCCACGTCGAGACCCGCAGCGCCCCCGGCCAGACCTGCGAGCAGGACATCCGCAACACCGGCGCCCAGCTGAGGATCGTGGCGGCCTACATGCACGCCTGCGACGGCAACCTCTACACGGTCGGCCCGACCACGGTGAAGGACTCCTACGGAATCGCCAAGGTCGACATCGCCAGCGACCACATCGAGAACGTCTACTTCGAAGGGACCAACTTCAAGGCGATCCACGACACCCTGCTGAACCCGGTCGAGCAGACGGCGGTGATCTTCGGCAACTCCGGTGGTGGCAGCGACGTCAGCAACTGCTCCAACCGCCTCACCGTGCTGGGGAGCCTTTTGGCCGGCGGCGGCTACACGCTCTACCCCTGCGCCCACTCCTCGGAGCCGGGCTCGAGCTACCTGAACGTCCAGGGCAACCACTTCGCCCGCTGCGTGACCAAGGAAGGCCTCGAACCCGACGGCGGCAACCACCCGTGCGCCGGCGGTCCCGACTCGAGCGGCTACTACCCGAACTCCGGCTCCTACGGGATCGCCACCGACTACTACCCCGGGTTCGGCACCTGGCGCGGCAACGTCTGGGACAACAACCTGGCGAGGATCTGCATCGACGGCGGCAGCCCGCGGAACGGCTGCGGCCGCTAGCCCGACCGCTCAGGTCGTCGTCGGCACCGGCCGCGCCCGACGCCGCCGCGCCAGGTTCGCCGCCCGCCTCACCACGATCGCCGGGGCGACCCGTTCGACCGAGGCGGCAGAGATGCACATCGCCGCGAGGAAGACGAACAGGTACGGCGCCTGGGGGAAGCTGAGCACGTCGTAGAGGGCCGACGCCACCGCGAAGGCGATCAGGGCAGCCGACGCGGCAAGCGCGGGCGGCCCCCGCAGGAGATTGTCGGACCGCGCCGCGTAGCGAGCCTGGTAGATCGGCAGGAAGACCATGAACAGCCAGGCCAGGAGGCCGAGCAGGCCCACTTCGGCGATCAGGTCGAGGTAGCCGTTGTCGAAGATCCGATAGGTGTCGTGGAGGATCGAGTTGTGCGTGCCGAAGCCGCGACCGATCGCCGGATGCGACAGCACTTCGGGCACCATGGCTTCGTAGTCGGCGGTGCGGCCGTCGGTCGAGGCCTTGTCTCCCCCGCCGGTGAGCTGTTCGATCGCGCTGATCGAGCCGCCTGAGAAGACGAGCGCGAACGCAACCGCGACAAGAGCGTAAGGGATCAGCGGCATCATTTTCCGCGGCCGCATGGCGAAGACGGCAAGGACCGCCACGGCGGGCACCACCACCCCCGACCTGCGTTGGGTCACCAGCGCGCCGCTGACGATGATGCAGGCCAGCAGCCCCCAGAGGAGACGGCGCTTGAGGCTCGGCGAGAAGGCGGCGAAGGCGACCGCGAAGGGGGCGGCCATGCCGAGCAGCGAGGCGAGCGAGAGCGCGTGCCGGGTCGGCCCGGCGATCATCGGCCGGCCGGTCTTTTCGCCTTCGGTCGGCGCCGCTTCGACGTTGGCGATCGGCGAGAGGACCGAGGAGGCGGTCGAGTAGAAGATGTTGTTGCCTGATTTCTGCTCGTAGATCGTGCCGAGCGAGGTCAGCGTCGCCAGCACCACGATCAGGGCGCCGAAGGCGCGCAGCTCGGTCACCCGCAGCGAGACCGCGAAGATCGCGAAGACGGCGAGCAGGCCGAACAGCACGAAGAGTTTTTTCTCCGCCACCGAGAATTCGCCGAGGTTGGTGATCCGGGGATAGTTGAAGACGATGCTGGCGATCGCGATCGCCAGGAAAACGATGATCCCGACCGCCCAGCCGCTCGGTCGCAGCCGGATCCGCCCGGTGCGCCGGTTGAGCACCACGCCCGCGAGCCAGACCATGACGATCAGCGCGATCAGGAAGCGGCCGTAGTCGGAGCTGAACGGCAGGTTGACCTTCATGTGCACGCCGTCGACCGGGATCAGGAAGACCGACGCCAGGAAGCCGGCGAAGAGCCAGGGGAGCGGGCGCCGCGTGCGCGGCCAGGAGTCGATGCGCTGTAGCGCGTTCATCGGCTCAGAACGTGCCGCGTTCGAGGTACGGACGCAGGGCCCGTTTCGCTTCTTCGCCGTCCCCGTTGCTGTGGCCGTTCGAACGGTTCGGCCGGTCGTCGTCGCGGTCCGGCCCCGATCGCCAGCCCTGGGCGATCGTGTGGGCCGGGATCAGCAGCAGGCACCAGAGGATCAGCACGACGAAGAAGACGAGGACGGCGATCTGCACGTTCGCGCCGGCATTGACGGTGCCGCCGGTCGCGTCGCCCAGCTCGCGCAGGGTCACCCGCCGTTTCGCCGGCGTGTTCTGCGAGTTCTGGATCGACTGTACGTAGGATTTGAGCGCCGTGGGGGCGGCGTCGGCGAGCCGCAGCGCCTCTTCGTCGGTCGGCGCCTGGGCGTAGACGGTGATCAGCGGCATGTTCGGGTTGTTCTCGAACCGCAGCCGGTAGAGGGAGCGCTCGCCGATGATCTGGGTGCTCCGCTTTTCCGCGGTCGGTTCGATCGCGAACAGCGGCTGGCCCTGTTCGTAGGGCCCCTGGGCCTCGATCGCGTTGGCCGGCAGGTCCGCTTCGCGGGCGATCAGGTTGATCGCCTCGGGGCTCGCCAGGAAGCGAGCGAAGACGCCGGCCCGGTAGTTCAGCGGGTCGACTTCCTCGGCGAGGTTGGCGAACGAGGAGTCCGGCGTGTCGACCAGGATCTGGGTCGAGGCGGTCCCGAATTCGTTGGTGCGGCTGGCCAGCTTGGGCGGGAAGAGCCCGACCTGGAAGACGCTGAGCGTGGCCGCCACCGCGGCGATGACGATGCCGACCCCGACCAGCCGGCGGTGATGCCAGAGGGCCTTGAGGGTGCGCGAGAATTCCATGATCGGCTACCCCTGCCTGACCCGGCCGTGGTGCTCGGCGCGTGGGTCGGCATGTGGGATCACCAGGGTCGGGGTCGGCTCGCTGATGTCGGCGACATCGGCCTGGTCGTCCTCGTCGTCGTCGACGCGGCGCCAGGCGGCGACGAGCCGCGGGACGCCGAGGATCAGCCCGATCCCGACCAACAGCACCCCGAAGAAGATCACCAGCGCAATTTTGCCGCCGGGGGCGTTGTCGACCGCGCTGACCTGCGCCGGCCCGAGCACCCGGATCTCGACCTTTTCGGTCGCCGGGGTTTTCTGCCGTTTCTGGACCTCCCTGACCATTTCGCCCAGCGACCGCGGCGCCGCGGCGGCAAGTGCCCGCGCCTCGGGGACGGTCGGTGCGCGACTGGTGATCGAGACGATCGGCAGTTCGCCCACCTGGGTGAAGGTCAGGCCGTAGGGAAGCGTTTCCGGAGCTTCGGAGATGCCGGGGGCCTCGCCGGGGAACGGCTGCGGCCCGGCAACCTGGATCTCCCACGGCGGCACACCGACCTCTTTGGCGATTTCCTTGACGATGTCCCCGCTCGCCATCAACCGGGCGAAGACCGCGGCCCGGGTGGCCAGCCCTTCGACGTTCCGTTTCGACCCGGCGATCGGCGAGCGTGCCGAGTCGATCAGGACTTCGCTCGACCCCTGTGCGCTCGGCGTCGAATGTTTGCTGAGCCCGGGCGGGTTGAGACTCACCTGGTAAACGGCGACCACCGCGGCCACGGCGGCCACCACGATCGCCAGCGCGACGAGCAGTCGACGCTTCCAAAGTTCCTTTAGGACAGAAATGACAGTCACGGGGCTTCGTCTTTCCTCGAGGGGCCGATTGGGGCGGCTTTCGCTGAAAAAACGCGTGACGACGCCATTACTTCCATGCCGCACGCGATCCACCGCGCCGAGCACTCTCATCCTTTTTTCATCCAAGTCGTGAGGAGGGCTCGAAAGTCTGCGGCCCGTCCGTCCGTTGCTCCGATATGACCAACCCACAGGGAAACAACGCACCGATCGGCACCGTGGTCGTGGGTTACGGCTACTGGGGACCGAACATCGTCCGCAACATCGTCGAGCGACCCGAGTTCGAGCTCGTCGCTCTATGTGAGCGCGACGAAAAAAGGATCGCCGAGTTCGAAAAGCGCACGCCCGGCATCCGCAGCATCAAGAACTTCGACGAGGCGCTGGCCGACCCCGACGTCGAGGCGGTCGCGATCGCGACCCCTCCCCACACTCATTACTCGCTGGTCCGCCAGGCCCTGGAAGCCGGCAAGCAGGTGCTGGTCGAGAAGCCGCTGGCCCGCACCGCCGGCGAGGCGGCCGAGCTGGTGGCGCTCGCCGAGGAGGTCGGCTCGGTGCTGATGCCCGGTCACACCTTCCTCTACAGCCCCTCCGTCAACAAGGTCAAAGACCTGATCGACGACGGCGTGCTCGGCGAGATCTACTTCGCCACCTCCTCGCGCATGAACCTCGGGCTCTACCAGCGCGACGGGGTCATCCTCGACCTCGCCCCGCACGACCTCTCGATCCTCCTCTACTGGATCGGCAAGCCGCTGGTCGAGGTCACCGCCAACGGCCGCAGCGTCTTCCAGGACGGCGTCCACGAGACCGCCTTCATGACGCTGTGCTTCGAGGACGGTGCGCAGGCCAACGTCCAGGTCTCCTGGCTGGCGCCACGCAAGATGCGCCAGATGGTCGTCGTCGGCAGCCAGCGGATGGTCCAGTACGAGGACACCTCGGCCGACGAAGCGGTGCGGATCTACGACCGCGGCCTCGACTTTTCCGAGCCGCCGGCCAACTTCGGCGAGTACCGCCTCACCTACCGCACCGGCGACATCGTCGCCCCGCAGATCCAGGCGGCCGAGCCCCTGGGCCTCGAGCTCAGGGACTTCGCCTCGGCGATCCGCGAGGGCTCCACGCCGGTTTCGAGCCCCCGGCTCGGCCTCGAAGTCGTCTTCGCCCTGCAGGCGCTTGAGCGCTCGCTGCACGCTCGCGGCGAACCGGTCAAGGTCCGGTCTGCCGACGACGTCCGTTCGCGGACCCGCCGACAGCTGGTGGCCTCCTGACCCCGCCGTGGCCTGCTCCTCCGGGGAAGGAAGCAGGCGACTGAAGAGGGCCCGTCGGCCGGCATGGCGACGGGCCTTTTTCATGCAAGAAGGCCCGCCGGCGAGCCGTTGTTTGGGCGTGGGATCAGTCGAATTCATCAACCCGCTTGAGAGCCCGTCCTGGGCGGAGTTCGTCGCTGCCGCACCGACCTCCGAAATCTTCCACGACCCGCGCTGGCTGGAGCTGCTGCGAGCCCAGTACGGCTACGAGATCAGCGCCTGCTGTGTGCGTGGCGCGGGCGGCATCGAAGCGGGACTGCCGCTGGCCCATGTGACCAGCCGGCTGACCGGCAACCGGCTCGTCTCCCTCCCCTTCTCCGACGTCTGCTCCCCCGTCCTCTCGGCCGGCGCCGGCCTCGAGGCGCTCGGCACGCTGGGCGACGCGGTCGCCGCCCATGCCGCCGAGCGGAACCTTGAGCTGACCGTCCACGGCGCGATGCCGAGCATCCCGGGCGGCTTCGTCAGCGAGCGCTTCGTCACCCACGAGCTGGCCCTGCCGGACGATCCCGACGCGGCCGAACGGGGAGCCTCGAAGTCGCTGCGCCGCGGGGTCTCCAAGGCGCGCCGCGAGGGGCTTCGCGCCGAGCGCCGTACCGACGCCGGCGCCCTCGACGCCTTCTACCGCCTCCACCTGCGGACCCGCCGGCGGCTCGGCGTCCCGACCCAGCCGAAACGCTTCATCGCCCGCTTCGAGGAGCTCTTCGCCGCCGGCCTCGGCGCCGTCTGGCTGATCCTCGACGGCGAGGAGCCTGTCGCCGCCGCCGTCTTCCTGTCCCACAACGAGACCGTCACCTATAAGTACGGGGCGTCCGCCGAGGAGGCGCTGCCGAAGCGTCCCAACAACCTGCTGATGCTGGAAGCGATCCGCTGGTCGTGCGAGAACGGCTTCCGCAAGTTCGACTTCGGGCGGACCGACCTCGACAACGAGGGCCTGCGGCGGTTCAAGTGCTCCTGGGGAGCCGAGGAGCTGCCGCTCTCCTACACCTACCTGACCCGGCACGAGCCCGCCGCCGCGGGCGAGCCGTCGCTGCGCGAGCGGGTGATGACGAAGACGATCCAGCGCTCTCCCGCCGTGGTCGGCCGGCTGGCCGGGGAGATGCTCTACCGCCATGTCGGCTGAGGTCGGCCTGTCGCCGGAGGAGGGCTTCGCGGCGCTCGACGACCAGGGCCTGCGCGAAGAACGCTATCGCCCGCGCGCCGAGCGTCGCTCCCTGCCGATGCGGGCCTACTACGGCGCCAAGCCGCTGATGCCGCGGTCAATGCAGCTGGCGCTGCGGCGGCGCTACGCGAAGCGCCAGGCGCGGGTCGAGTTCCCGCGCTGGCCGATCGAGCCGATCCTGGTCGAGCGCCAGGCGGCCGCGCTGCGCGCCGAGCTCGAGCGAAGCGGCGCCGACGCGATCCCCACCATCGCCCCCTGGCCCGAAGGGCACCAGTCCGCCGCGATCCTCACCCACGACGTCGAGGGCCCGGCCGGTGTTGCCAGGGTCCGGCAGATCATGGAGCTGGAGAAGCGCCACGGCCTCCGCTCCAGCTGGAACTTCGTCGGCGACTGGTACCTGATCGAAGACGGCCTCTTCGATCACATCCGGGCGGAGGGCTTCGAGATCGGCCTCCACGGGATCAAGCACGACTGCAAGCTCTTCGAGAGCCGCGCCAACTTCGAGGCCGAGCTGCCCGAGATCCACCGCCGCCTCGCCGATTGGGAAGCGGTCGGCTTCCGCGCCCCCGCCACCCACCGAAACCCCCTCTGGCAGGAGGAGCTGGGCGCGGCCTACGACTCCTCCTTCCCGGACACCGACCCCTTCGAGCCCCTGGCCGGCGGCTGCTGCTCGATCCTCCCCTTCTTCCTCGGCGACATGGTCGAGCTCCCGATCACCCTCGTCCAGGACCACACCCTCTGGGAGATCCTCCGCCAGGACACCATCGACCTCTGGACCCAGAAGTCCGACTGGCTCGCCGCCAAGGGCGGCCTGATCAACCCGATCATCCACCCCGACTACCTCGACACCCCGGCCCGCCTCCGCATGTACGAGGAATTCCTCGAATACCTCGCCTCCCAAACCACCTGCTGGCACCCCCTCCCGATGGAAGTCGCCGCCTGGTGGCGCGAGCGCCGCGACCTCCGCCTGGTCGACGACGTCGACGGCATCCGCATCGAGGGCCCCGCCGCCTCCCGCGCCCACATCCAGTGGTGGCGTGCCGACGAGACCGGTGGCGTCATCGAGACCGCCATCCCGGCGATCGCGCCTCGCTGACAAGCCTCAGGCGCAACTTGGCCTGCGGTTACCTTTGGACCGAGACGAGCCAGGCATGGCCGCAGATGCGCCGCGCCTCGAAGAAGGCAAACCCGAATTCGGCGCCGAATTCGCGGCACGCGGAGAAGCGACGTGTCGGCCGCGACACCTAAAACGGATACGAATCCCGCTTCCCACCCATGGATGCCTCTCTTCCTGACGATCGAGACCGCTGCGGTGGGGGAAGTCGACGGAAAGTTCAAAGTTTCCGTCTCCTGGACCCTCGAAATTACCCTCGGGGCGGAACGCATCGGCGAAGAATCGCCGAAATCCATCCATGAATTCAAACCCTCGAAACTGAATAAGCCCGAGATCAAAGGCAGCGGAACGGTAGCCACCGATCTTGGCATCCAGGTCGGCCTCTCGGTCGCCGGCCGAGTAGGAGTGACCGGCACCCGGGGCCCAGGATCGAAGGTGATTTCCACCTCCCTCCCAAAGCCGACTGTGACTCCGTCACCGGGTCCAGTTACCTGGCATTCGCCGGACACGCCGACCTCTTCGCGCACCGCCGGGACCTCGACGTCAAACGATTCTCCTTTGGAGAAGAAACGATCTGGAAACAAGAGGGCTGCGACGGGGACGCCGAAACGGCGACCTGATGCCACACGGCCAGGCGCCCAGCTAAGAAGGAATCCGCGGCAGGGCGGCGCCGGCGAAGCGGGCGCCGGCGGGGCAAGGGCCGGTCACTTGGAGGACGCGGCCCTTGCCCGCGGCGACTACCACGGAGGTCGATTCGTAGCGCAGGCACCAGGCGCGGTGGCCCGCGATCGTGATGCGCTGGGCCTGGCGGGCGGCGGCGATGAGCGGTTTCAAGGGAACTTCCATGACCACCAGCGTGACTTCGCGGCCCGAGCCGCTGAAGACGCAGGTGGGGCCCTGGGGGTGTTCTGAGATCTTGACGTTGCCGCCGAGGATGCCGTTGGCCTCGGCCTTGGTGACCAGGGCGCAGGGCTTGATCGGCTTGGCGCCGGTGACGCTCACCTCGTCGGTGTCCTGGCCGTGGGGGAAATTGGCGGTCTGGATTTCGGTGGAGCCTTCGCTGTTGGTCACTTCGTCGCGTGACTTGACGATGTAGCCGGAGGAGCTGGTCGAGCTCGCCTCCGTGCCGGTCGCCTGCCCCCCACCCGAACTGCCGCAGCCGGCGATCAGCAGCGCGCCGAGCGCGGCGAGGGCGAGCGCGGCGAGGAAGCCGCGCAGGCCGACCGGTGAACGCATCCCGCTCATGGCGAGTAGATGACGTCGACCCAGTAGTTGGTCGCGTTGAAGGAGCTGGTCGGGAAGGTCAACGTGGTCTTGTAGGAGTAGAGGCCGTTGGCGCTGGTGCCGTTGGCCAGGCCGACCAGCGGCGTGCTGTTGATCGCGGTGGCGAAACCTTGCGGCGTCGTCGAGTAATGGCCTTTCGGAGCCAGGTAGGCCGCCACGTACATGGTGTTGGCGGCGATGCTGACCGGCGACGCGAACAGCACTTCTTGCCAACCGGAGGCGGTCTCGTTCGCCGCGGTCGCCTGCGCCAGGAGCGTGCCGGAGGAGGTCCACAGCCCGACCACGTGGGTGCCGGTGTTGCCCGGCGCCTTGTAGAAGCGGACGCCCCAAACTTTGCCGGCCACCGTGCTGCCGAACTTGATGCCGAGCATCACGGAGGCCGCGTCGGTGGCTTCGGCCGTGGTCGGCGCCGTCTGTTCGAAGAGGGTCACTCGCGGGAAGATCGCCGCGGAGGCCGCCGATTCCGCACCCGCGCCGTTCGCGTTGGAGGCGCTCACCCTGAAGGTGTAGCTGGTGCCGTTGGTCAGCGAGCCGATCGTCGTCGAGTTGACTTCACCACCGACGCTGGTCGAAGCCAGCGCTTCGGAGCCGAGGTACGGCGTCACTTTGTAGCCGGTGATCGGGGTGCCGCCGTCTTCATTCGGCGGACCCCAGCTGACGACCGCGCTGCCGTTCCGCGGCGAGGCGGTGACGGTGGTCGGCGCGCTCGGCACCGACCCGCCTTGCACCGTCACCGTGTTGGACGGCGAAGACTCTGAGCTGGTGCCGGCTTCGTTGGTCGCCTTGACGGTGAAGCTGTAGGCGGTTCCGGGCGTGAGACCGCTGAAGTTCGTCGAGGTCCCCAATGGCGTGCCGGTGATCGTCTTCGGGGTCTGCGCGGTCGAGCCGATGTAAGGCGTCACCACGTAGCTCTTCGGCGGGCCGCCGGTCGCCGGCGTCGCCCAGTTGACCGTGGCCCCGCCGAAGCCGGCGGTCGCGATCGGAGCGGCGGGCGTGCCCGGTGCCAATTCGGGGTTGAAGAGGACGTCGACCCAGTAGTTCGAGGATTCGAAGGTGGTGGTCGGGAATTTCAGGGTCTGGCCGTAGGTGTAGACCCCACCGCTCGCTTCGGCGTGCAGCGGCGCGTTGTCGACGGCGGAGGCCAGGCTCGGCCCGTTCGCCGAGTAGTGGCCCGCAGGCGCCAGGTAGCTGGCCACGTAAGTCGTGTTCGGCTGGATTTTCACCGGCGTCGCAAAGCTCACCTGCTGCCAGCCGGAGGCGGTCTCATTGCTGAACGTCGCCTGCGAGATCAGTTCGCCGCCCGCGGTCCAGAGACTGCCGATGTGGGTGCCGGTGTTGGTGGCGGCCTTGTAGAAGCGGATGCCGGTGACTTCGCCGGGAACGTCGCTGCGGAACTTGACTCCGACGTTGACCGCGTGGGTCTCGGCGGAGTCGAGCGTGCCCGGCGTCGCCAGGTCGAAGATCGTGTCCTCGGGCGTCACCGCAGCGGAGGCTTCGGATTCGGGGCCGGTGCCGATTTCGTTGATCGCCGCCACCTTGAAGGTGTAGGACCGGTTGTTGGTGAGGCCGCTGACCGTGCCGCTCGTGGCAACCGAGTTGGTCGTCGTCGGCGTCTGCGCGGCCCCTTCGAGGTAGGGCGTGATCTTGTAGCCGGTGATCGGCTTGCCGCCGTTGTTGCTGGGGGCGGTCCAGTTGAGGCCCACGCCCGAGCTCTTGGCGGTCGCGTTGACCCCCGTGGGCGCGGACGGCGCGCTGAGCGGCACCGGCGTCACCGCGTTCGAGGGCGAGGACTCCGGACTCGGACCGACGGGGTTGACCGCGATCACGGTGAAGGTGTAGCTCGAGCCGGCGGTGAGGCCGTTGACCGTGGTCGAGGTGGCGCCCCCTTCGACGTTGACCGGCGTCTGCGCGCTGCCCGCCAGGTACGGCGTCACCTTGTACCCGGTGATCGCGGCGCGGCCGTTTTCGCTCGGCGCGGTCCAGCTGACGCTCGCGGAAACCGCCCCGGCCGTCGCGCTCACGCCGGTCGGCGCCGAGGGCGGGGTCGCCGGCGCTTCCGGCACGAACAGCACGTCGACCCAGTAGTTGGAGGACTGGAAGGTGGAGGTCGGGAAGTTGGTGCCCGAGCCATAGGCGTAGACGCCGCCGCTCCCGGTGCCACCTTCGGCGTGCAGGGGCGCGTTGTCGATCGAGGTGAGCAGGCTGGGGCCGTTCGCCGAGTAGTGGCCTTTCGGCGCCAGGTAGCTGGCCACGTAGGTGGTGTTCGGCTGGATCTGGACCGGCGTCGAGAAGCTCGCCTGCTGCCAGCCCGTTTCGGTTTCGCTGGTGAAGGTCACCTGGGCGAGCGGCGTGCCGGTGGCGCTCCACAGTGTGCCGACGTGAGTGCCGGTGTTGGCGGCCGCTTTGTAGAAGCGGATGCCGGTGACCTGGCCCGGAACGTCGCTGCGGAACTTGACGCCGACGTTGACCGCGCCGCCATCACCGGAGTCGACGGTGCCCGGCGTCGCCAGGTCGAAGATCGTGTCGTACGGAGTGACCGCGGCGGAGGCCGCCGATTCGGCCCCGGTGCCGACGCCGTTGATCGCCGCCACCTTGAAGGTGTAGGAGCTGCCGTTGGTGAGCCCGCCGATCGTGGCGCTGGTCGTCGCCGTATTCGTCGTGGCCGTCGGGGTCTGCGCGACACTTCCGAGGTAGGGCGTGATCCTGTAGCCCGAGATCGTGCTGCCACCGTTTTCGGTCGGAGCGGTCCAGGTGACGACGGCGCCGGAGCTCTTCGCGGTCGCATTGACCGCGGTCGGCGCGCCCGGTGCGGTGGCCGCTTTCGGGATCACCGCGTTGGAGGGCGAGGACTCGACGCTCTGGCCGATCGCGTTGACCGCGATCACCGTGAAGGTGTAGCTCGAGCCGGCGGTGAGACCGCCGATCGTCGCCGAGGTCGCGCCGGCTTCGACGTTGACCGGCGTTTTCGCGCTGCCCGCCAGGTACGGCGTCACCTTGTAACCGGTGATCGGGCTGCCGCCGTTGTCGGCGGGCGCGGTCCAGTTGACGGTCGCCGAGGCGCCACCGGCGGTCGCGCTGACGCCGGTCGGCGCTCCCGGGGCGGTGATCGCGGTCGGCGTCACCGCGTTCGATTTCGCCGACTCGGGGCCGCTGCCGCCTTCGTTCACCGCGGTCACCGTGAAGGTGTAGGGGGTGCCGGCGGTGAGACCGCTGATCGTCTTGCTCGTTTCGCTCGCCGCCGCGGTCACCGGGGTCTGCGCGGTGCTGCCGATGTAGGGAGTGATCCGGTAGCTCGTGGGGGCGCCGCCGCTGGTCGGCGCGGTCCATTTGACGGTCGCCTGGCCGTGACCCGCCGTCGCGCTCAGGCCGCTCGCCTGGCCGGGTGGCAGCGGCGGCGTGCTCGGCGTGTAGAGCACGTCGACCCAGTAGTTATCGGCGTGGAAGCTTTTGCTCGGGAACGCGGACGCGGCGGCATACGCGTAGACGCCGTCACCGCCTTCGGTATCGACGAGAATGTGCATCGGCGGGTGGTTGAGGATCGTCCCCCCGTTGGCCGGTGGTTCGTTCAGCTGCCAGGCCGTGTCGGCGTAGTGGCCTTTCGGCGCGAAGTAGCTCGCCACGTAGGTCGTGTTCGCCTGGATTTTCACCGGCGTCGAGAAGGTCACCTGCTGCCAACCGGAAGAGCTTTCGCCGCTGAAGGTCGCCTGGGCGAGCAGTTCGCCGCTCGCGCTCCAGAGGCTGCCGACGTGGGTTCCGGTGTTGGCCGCCGATTTGAAGAAGCGGATCCCGTTGACCACGCCGGCGACTTCGCTCTGGAATTTGACGCCGACGTTGATCGAGCCGCCGTCCCCCGCATCGGGGACCGCAGGCGTCAACGAGCCGAGCATCGAGCAGGGGCAGTTGATCGCCACCGTCACCCCGGCGGTCGGCGCGCCGATGTTGGCTGAATCGTCGATCGCCCGCGCCTTGATCGTCGCCGAGTTCGCCCCGTCGACGTTCCAGCTGAAGGTCCACGAGGTGGTGCCCGTGGCCGGGTGCCAGGTTTTGCCGCCGTCGGTGGAAACTTCGACCCCGGCGACGACGCCGCCGACGTCGGCGGCCGTCCCGGAGACCGTGATCATTTCGCCGCCGTTCACGGTTTTGCCCGCGGTCGGCGAGGTGATCGTCGCGGTCGGCGGCGTGATGTCGGCCGATGCCGTCTGCTGCACGAGGCCACCCTGCAGGGTCGAGGGCTGGGCCCCCATGTCGGCGAGCAGGTTGACCGTCGCCTGCTCCATCGTCGGGTCGGGCGGGTTTTCGGACGGATCGGTCGTGTAGACGTTCCAGGCGTTGGTGTTGTCGAGGCCCCAGGACCACTCGACGGTCCCGGCCCCGAACACCAGGGCCCCGCTCGGCGCCCGGTACAGCGAGAGGCTGTGGGTGGCGAGCGTTTCGTCTTCGACCGTGGTGCCGTAGTCGGTGAAGGTCTGCAGCCCGTTGACGGTGGTCGAGGAGAGCGAGATGCGCCCCGTCGGCCGGAAGCCGTTGTCGACGTCGCTGTCCCACTCATAGCCGAGCGTTTCGGTGCCCGGGCTGAGGGTCAGCGTTTCCGTCGATTTCAGCTGGCTGACGGCGGTGTTCCGCCAGAAGCGCAGTTTGGCGAAGGTGCCGGGCACCTTGATATCGGCGCTGCCGGAGTTGACGGTGAAGTACTGGCCGGTGAGGCTGTTGGCCGGTTTGCCCGCCCCGCCGGACTTGAAGCGCGGATCGCTCCAGCTCGAGGTCGCGACTTTCGGCTCCTGCGGGTCGACGGGTTCGTTGAAGTGCGTCTCCTTGTAGGTGATCAGCGTCCGGTTCTGGGTGCCCGAGCCGTCGATGCTGGGCCCGTAGCGCGTCTTCCAGAAGACCTCGTTGCCGCTGAAGAAAGCGAGGTTGACCCCGGCTTCGCGCGCCGCTTCGACCGCTTCGCGTTCGCCGGCCGACCAGTACTCGTCGTGGCCGCTGGAGATGAAGACTTTGTGGTTTTTCAGCAGTTCCGGATGCGCCTGGATGTCGGGCTGGGCCAGGTAAGTCATGTTGTAGCCCTGCTTTTCCAGGAAGCGCATCATCTGGTATTCGGCGTAGAACGGGTCCGACTGGCCGGCGTCCGTTTCGAGGGTGCCGTCGAAGGGCCGGTTGTAGGAGACGGCGTAGGCGGCCTTATACGCTTCCGGTTTCCCTTCCGGACATTCGACCGTGCAGGAGTAGAGGCTGTTGCCGCCGTAGGCGTTATAGGCCTGCCAGGTCGCATCGGAGGTCTTCAGCACGATCGGCGCGTGACTTGCTTCGTTTTTGACCACGAAGAAGATCTGCGACTCGCCACCGGTGTCTTCGCGTTCGAGCTCCGCCATATAAAGACCGGAGACGGCTTCGCTGGGCACTTTCCAGGACGCTGAGACAGCCCAGTTGCCGCAGTCGATCAGCCCGGTCGCTTTTTCGTGCATGCATTCGGGCTGGGTCTGCGGCAGTTTCGCGCTCGGTTTGAAGGCCGGTTCGATCACCCGCGCGCCGTCGCCTTCGTAGTAGCCGAGGCGCAGGATCCGGATGTTGTATTTGCTCGCGTTGGTCTTGATCTTGAAGGACTCGGTTTCACCGGGGTTGACGCTGACCGCGGTGGCGAAGCCCTGGATGCTTTCGTCGCCGATGCCTTTGATTTCCCAATCGCCCGGCGGGTCACCTTCTTTTGAGTTCTCGCAGGCGATCGGGTTGGTCACCGGTGCTGCGCAGGGGTTCGCTTCGGCCGCGGCGGCCGACCCACTGAAGTGCACCAGCAGGATCGCGACGACCGCGAGCGCGGCAACGGCCGTGAGGCCCGGCAGCGACCGCAGCCGAGCATCGCGACGCGAAAGGGGGGTTGGTGGCAGGGAACCCATCCGAGAAACCAACGTAAACCTCGGGGGCGGTTCTTTCGCGGTCCCGGCGGATGAGATTCGGAGGAAGAGGCGATTCGCCCAAAGTCGAGTCGAATCCGTCACCAATGGATGACATACAGCACAACGGGCCCCGAATTACCCGCTAGTGGTGAGAGCCGATTTCGCGCTGATTTCGCGCTAGCTGGTCGCCGCGCCGTGCTTGGCGGCGGCTTCCGCCTCGAGCCGATCGAGCTCGGCGAGGTAGAGGAAGACGGAGTGCGCGGCAAGGCGGTCGACGGTGGTGTGCTGCCGCTCCGCCTCGCCCGAGAGCATCGCCTCGACCTCCGGCCCGACGTTCAGCTCGACCTCCGCGACCGGATCTTCGAATCCCGCGTTTTGCAGGAAAGATGGGTAGCTAGGGGCACCCCGTCCGGAGTTCAATTTGCCGACGTAGAAGAGCAGCGCGATCTCCACCCCGGCCGGTAGATCGGGCCCGAGACGGTCTTCAATTCCTTGCCGCACGAATGGGCCAAGTCCGACCTGCATGCCCAACCAACTCCCCGTCCATCGGCTTTTTCACGCCCTCGCTGCGAACACCTACTTAATTCAACCTAGAAGCATTCTAGCCCTATATGAGGGTTCCTTATTGCGGCATCAGATCCGCCCCTGCGCAGGGGCGTTGGACGAATATTCCGCATTGACAAGTAGGACAAACGGACTCATTCTCTTCGCCATCGACGCCGGTTCGGACGTCGGCGCCACGGGCTCCCTTCCAGGTTCTCGGGCAATTGGAAGTGCAAACCCCCAGTATCCGCATGCGGTGAGCATGCAGGAGAAAACCATGAGTACGCCGCTCAACGGCGCAAGCAGTGTCTCGGGCGACAGCCGCCTTACTCAGCTGGCTGTCGCCAAGGCCAAGGCCGGTGACCCTGACGGCATCCACTACCTGTACGTCCGCTACGCCGATGACGTGCGCAGGTATGTGGCCACCTTCGTCAAGGATCAGTACGAGGCCGAGGACATCACCCACAACGTTTTCGCGAAGCTGATGACCGCGATCACCAAATACGAAGAACGGAGCGTCCCCTTCGTCGCCTGGATCCTGCGGGTGGCGCGCAACGCTTCCCTCGACTACCTTCGGGCCAAGCGGACGATTCCCACCGAGGAGGTCCGCGTCACCGACACCGAGCCCCTCCACGATGGCGGCGAGATGGGGCGCGACATCAAAATCGCGCTGGAATCGCTGCCCGAGGACCAGCGTGAGGTCCTCGTGCTCCGCCACATCGTCGGCCTCTCACCGACCGAGATCGCGGGCACGCTCGACAAGACCGAGAGCTCGATCCACGGCCTCCACCACCGTGGCCGCCGCGCCCTGCGCGGCGCGCTGACCGAGCTCGGCGCGGTTCCGGTCGTCGCCTCGGCTGCCTGAGGGCCGCCGAGGATGACAACGGAGCCGCGCCGGACGACCGGCGGCTGAGGCAGCGAAGAGGCCTCAGCCGCGGGTCGGACCGGAAAGCCTCAGGCTCCGAGGCGCGCTTCGAGCGCGTCGAGCTGGGCGCTCACCTCGGCAGGCAGCTTGTCGCCGAATTTGGCGAGGTGCTCCTTCACCTGGGGGAGCTGCTCGCGGTAGAGGTCCTCGTCGACGGTGAGCAGCTCCTGCATCGCCTCGGCCGAGATGTCGAGGCCGTCGGTGTTGATGTCGGCCGGGGTCGGCAGGTTGCCGATCGCCGTCTCGACCGCCTCGCCCTCGCCCTGGCAACGGCGGAAGACCCACTCGAGCACGCGGCTGTTCTCGCCGAAGCCGGGCCAGAGGAACTTGCCGTCGGCGTCTTTGCGGAACCAGTTGACGTAGAAGACACGCGGCAGCTTGACGCCGTCCGTCTTGCCGATCTTCAGCCAGTGGGCGAAGTAGTCGGCCATGTTGTAGCCGCAGAAGGGCAGCATCGCCATCGGGTCGAAGCGCAGTTCGCCGACGTTGCCGGCCGCCGCCGCGGTCTTCTCCGAGGACATCGTCGCCCCCATGAATACGGCGTGCTCCCAGTCGAACGCTTCGCCGACCAGTGGCACCGCGGTGGCGCGGCGGCCACCGAAGAGGAAGGCGTCGATCGGCACGCCGGCCGGGTCCTCCCACTCCGGAGCGATCGACGGGCACTGTCCGGCGGGCGTCGTGAAGCGGGCGTTCGGGTGGGCGGCGGGCGTGTCGGAGTCCGGCGTCCACTCGTTGCCGTGCCAGTCGATCGCGTGCGCCGGCGGCTCGCCGGTCATCCCCTCCCACCAGATGTCGCCGTCGTCGGTCTTGGCGCAGTTGGTGAAGATGGTGTTCCGCTCGATCGTGTCCATCGCGTTCGGGTTCGTCTTGTGCGACGTGTTCGGCGCGACGCCGAAGAAGCCGGCCTCGGGGTTGACGGCGTAGAGGCGGCCGTCTTCGCCGATCTTCATCCAGGCGATGTCGTCGCCGACCGTCTCGACCTTCCAGTCGGGCAGGGTCGGGACCAGCATCGCCAGGTTGGTCGTGCCACAGGCCGACGGGAAGGCGCCGGTCACGTACTTGACCTCGCCCTCGGGCGAGGTGAGTTTGAGGATCAGCATGTGCTCGGCGAGCCAGCCCTCGTCGCGCGCCATCGCCGAGGCGATCCGCAGCGCGAAGCACTTCTTGCCGAGCAGCGCGTTGCCGCCGTAGCCCGAGCCGAAGGACCAGATTTCGCGGTCCTCGGGGTAGTGGACGATGTACTTGTTGGCCTCGTTGCGGGGCCAGGAGACGTCCTCGACGCCCTCGTCGAGCGGCATCCCGACCGAGTGGACGCAGGGCACGAACTCGCCGGCGTCGCCGAGCTGGTCGAGGGCGGCCTTGCCCATCCGGGTCATGATCCGCATCGAGACCGCGACGTAGGCGGAGTCGGTCAGCTGCACGCCGATTTCGGAGATCTCGGAGCCGAGCGGGCCCATCGAGAACGGCACCACGTACATGGTGCGGCCCTTCATGCTGCCCTTGAAGAGTTCGTTCAGCGTCTCGCGCATCTCGGCCGGCTCGCGCCAGTTGTTGGTCGGGCCAGCGTCCTCCTCCTCGGCGGAGCAGATGAAGGTGAGGTCTTCGACGCGGGCCACGTCGTCGGGGTCGGAGAGAGCGAGATAGCTGTTCGGCCGCTTCGCGTCGGAGAGGCGCTCGAAGGTCCCTGCATCGATCAGGACCTGGGCCAGCCGGTCGTACTCCTCGGCGGAGCCGTCACACCATTGGACGGCGTCGGGCTGGGTCAGGGCGGCGATCTCCTCCACCCAATCCAGCAGCTTCTGGTTCATCGTCAACTCAGCGGGGGCGGCAGTGGTCGAGTCGCTCATTCGCCTCTCTCTATTTGGTCGCTTTGCGGCCGACGACGATGGCGTCGGCGCCCTTCTTCAGGATCTTCAGCGCTGTGGATCGCATGGCTTTCCCGGCAGGGTCCGGGTCTGGCCCGACCTCGCACTCCACCAAGGCGGAGGATCAGACGGTCGGGGGGTGAATCATGGCATGAACCGCAGCGGATGGTTGGAGGACATTGGTTTTTAACCAACGTCGCGGAATCCGCCACCCTTGCGCGGCTCAGCGCAGCAGCGGGTGGGGCGAGAGCGTTTCCAGGTTGAGGTCGGCTTCGTTGGTGCGGATCTTCAGCAGCGCGTAGGCGACCTTGCCGTCGGGGTAGCGGACCGTGCATTCGAACTCGGTCCCCGGTTCGACCTTGACGTCCTTCGGGCAGTCGACGTTTTCGACCCTGGTGCCGAAGCCTTCGCGCTTCGATTCGAGGCTGGCACGGACCGTTTCCGAGGCCTTCTGGTAGTCGACATCGGTGCCGCCGCCGCAGCCGGCGGCGAGCAGGGCCAACGCCCCGAGCAGGGCGAGGGCGGCGATGGCGCGGGAGAAAGGCACAGTTCCTCGCATTGTTCCGTGTAGCTGTGTAGGGTGCGCCGCCGGATGAGGTTCTTCGAGTTCGAGGCGCGCAAGATCGTCGAGCTGGCGGGAATCCCCGTCACCAGGTACGGCTTCTGCACGACGCCGGAGGAGGCACGCGCGGCGGCCGAGGAGATCGGCGGCCCGGTCGTGATCAAGTCGCAGGTGCTGACCGGCGGGCGGATGAAGGCGGGCGGCGTCAAATTCGCCGACACGCCGGACGAGGCGGCCGAGCACGCCGAGGCGATCCTCAGGCTGGAGATCAACGGCCACATGCCGCGCGGCGTCCTCGTCGACCCGAAAGCCGAGGTCAAGCAGGAGTACTACGCGGGGGTCGTCTGGGACGGCACCGCGAAGAAACCGCTGATGCTGTTCTCGGACATGGGCGGGATCGACATCGAGGAGGTCGCCCGCACGCATCCCGACCACGTCGGCCGCGGCCACGTGTCGAACCTCTTCCCGATCCCCGACTTCGAGGCGAAGCAGACGATCGCCGCGACCGGGGTGACCGGCTCGCGGCTGAACCGGGCGACGCCGATCCTCGCCCGCCTGGCCCGCCTCTTCCGCGAGCACGACATGACGTTGGCCGAGATCAACCCGCTGGCCGAGCTGACCGACGGCAGCTTCGTCGCCCTCGATGCCCACATGGAGATGGAGAACGAGGCGGTCGGCCGGCAGAAGAAGCTGCTGCGCACCGAGCTTCAGATCGCCGAGGACGACGACCGCGAGCCGTATGAGCACTCCAAGTTCGAAGAGGCGGTCGCCGCGATCGACGCCGCCGACCACCGCGGCGTGATCCAGGGCAAAGACCATGGCTTCACCGGCAACCTCGGCCTCGTGATCGGCGCCGGGGGCGGCTCGCTGACGCTCACCGACGCGGTCCGCAACCAGGGCGGCAAGCCGGCCAACTACTCGGAGATCGGCGGCAATCCGTCGGTCGCCAAGGCCTGCGGGCTCGCCAAGCAGGTGCTCGAAAAGGACGGCGTCGAGAAGATCGCGGTGATGATGTCGATCGTCTCCAACACGCGCGTCGACATCGTCGCCCGCGGCGTGATCAAGGCCTGCCTCGAGCTCGGCAAGGACCCCGGCGAGACGATCGCGATCTTCCGCATCCCCGGCGCCTGGGAGGACGAGGGCTTCCGCATCCTCGAGCGCTACGGGGTGGAGTACTGCGACCGCTCGGTCTCGATGTGGGAGGCGGCGGGACGCGCCGTCGCCAAGATCCAGGGCTCGCCCGAGGGAGCGGCCGCCTGATGAGCATCCTGCTGACCAAGGAGACGACCTTCATCGTCCAAGGGATCACCGGCCGCGAGGCCGTGAACCTGACCCGCGAGTGCCTCGACTACGGCTCCAAGGTGGTCGGCGGCGTCACCCCCGGCCGCAAGGGCCGCGAGGTGCACGGCGTGCCGGTCTTCGACACCGTCGCCCAGGCGGTCGAGCACCACGGCGGGCCGATCGACGGCTCGGTCGTCACGGTCCCCCCCGCCTTCACCAAAGATGCCGTCTTCGAGGCGATCCTGAACGGGATCAAGCTGATCGTCGTCGTCACCGAGCGCATCCCGCGCGGCGATGTCGCCCAGATGGTCGAGCTCGCCGAGATGAATGGCGCCCGCATCATCGGCCCCAACTGTCTCGGCCTGATCGTGCCGGAAGTTTGCAAGATGGGCGGCATCGGCGGCCCGGCGAAAGACGCCGCGAAGGCATACGCGCCGGGGCCGGTCGGCGTGATGAGCCGCTCCGGCGGGATGACCACCGAGATCTCCTCTTCTCTCACCCAGGCCGGGCTCGGCGTCTCAACCGCCGTCTCGATCGGCGGCGACGCGATCATCGGCTCGACCTACGCCGAACTGATGCCGCTCTTCGAGGCCGACGAGCAGACCAAGGCGATCGTCATCTACACCGAGCCGGGCGGCCGCATGGAGGCCCAGCTTGCCGAATGGGTCGCCGACAACAACTCGCGGCTGCCGATCGTCGCCTTCATGGCGGGCAAATTCATGGACGACGAGGAGATGAAGGGGATGAGCTTCGGCCACGCAGGAACCATTGTCGAGGGCGTAGACGACACGGCGACCGAGAAGATCGCCCGCCTCGAAGCCGCCGGCATCCGCGTCGTCGAGCGGATCGACGAGATCCCCACCGTGGTCAAGGAGAAGCTCGGGGTGCTCGCCTGATGGCCGAGCAGCTGAACAAGGTCTTCATCGACGTCGAGGTCGACGCCTCGGTCGCGGGCGACGCGGCCGTCGCCGCCAAACTCGAAGAAGTCTGCCCCGTCGACATCTTCAAGAACGCCGACGGCCATGTCGAGATCGTCGACGAGAACGTCGACGAGTGCGTCCTCTGCAAGCTCTGCCTCGAAGCGGCGCCCGCCGGCACCGTCCACGTGCGCAAGCTCTACGACGGCACCGAGCTTTAGCTCGTCGCGCCGGGAGGCGCTACTTCGCGGCCGGGTGCATGACGCAGCTGTTGCCGACGTCCACCGAGGCCGAGACCGGCCCCTTCCAGCGGGCTATGACGTGTACCGTCGAAGGCACGCCCGGCCAGCACGGTTCTTCGGGCAGGTAGGGATGGAGGATGTATTCCCCCGGGCCGAGGCGGATCTGGAAGTGCCCTTCGGTGACCGGGAGCGTCGCCAGCAGGGTCGCCGACCCGCGCCTGCGCACGTTGATCACCGCCCCTTCGCCCGTGTACACCGGGTAGAAGACGCAGCCGCTCGTCGGCAGGCAGATCGGCGGGGAGGTTTCCGGCCCGGCCTGGCCGTTCAGCGGGCAGGCGATGATCCGCCGCCGCTGCGCGCAGATGATGTCGGCGCGCGCCTGGGTCACCGGCCCGCAAGGCGGCGGCGGGCATTCCGGCATGCAGGTCGCCGAACAGGTCGTGTCGTAGACCGTCCCTTCGACCAGCTTCTTGTTCCCGGCCGCTTCGGCCGACCCCGATCCCAGGCCGGCGCAGAGCGCCGCCAGCGCCCAGAGCATCGCCAACCCGGTCCCGACCCTCCTCATGGCTCCTTCCTACCCACTTCCACCTCTTATACGGCGCCGCCTTATGCGCCGCCGCATAAAGGACGAGGCCGCATCGGGACCTGAGTGAGGTCCGTCACGTTACGTGGATATAAATTTATAGTCGGGTAACGTATGCATCGATGGATGCAGCGGTCAGATCACGGCTGTCGCGGAGCGACCGGATGGAGCAGACGCTCGGGGTCGCCCACGGGCTCTTCGCGGAGCGGGGCTACGCCGACGTGACCATGGACGAGATCGCGGCCGCGGTCGGGGTGACGAAGCCGCTGCTCTACAACTACTTCGGCAACAAGGAGCGGCTCTACATCGCCTGCATGGAGCAGGCCGGTGACGCGCTGACCCGGACGGTCGGCGAGGCGATCGGCGGGACCGACAGCCCCGGCGACGCTCTCGGCGCCGGGGTGCGGGCCTTCTTCGCCTTCCTCGACTCCGACCGGGCCGCCTGGGCGGTGCTCTTCGACGAGACGCTGCCGGTGAGCGGTGAGGTCGCCGACCGCGTCGCCGCCTACCGCGGCCAGATCATCGAGTTGGTCTCCGGCTCGCTGCTCGCCCAACTGCCCGAAGGCCTCCGCGACGCCCACCGGGTCGAAATCGAGGCCCTCTCCGCCGCCCTCCTCGGCGCCGCCGAGGAGCTCGCCCGCTGGTGGCTGCGCACCGAGGCGATCTCCGCCGGCGAGGCGGCCGAGCTCCTGATCTCGACGGTCGAGCCGGGCATCCGCGCCCGCTCGCAGGCCGCCATCTCCCCCACTTCCAAACCCGGGAAAGGAACCCCCAAGGCATGAACCCAGAGACCCGCCGGGTCGCCGTGATCGGCGGCAACCGGATCCCCTTCGCGCGCTCCGACACCAAGTACGCGCACGCGACCAACCAGGACATGCTCACCGCGGCGCTCGACGGGCTGATCGACCGCTACGGCCTCGAGGGCGAGCGGCTCGGCGAGGTCGCGGGCGGCGCGGTGCTGAAGCACTCCCACGACCGCGACCTTACCCGCGAGAGCGTGCTGAGCACCCGCCTCGCCCCCGAGACCCCCGCCTACGACGTCCAGCAGGCCTGCGGCACCGGCCTGGAGACGGCGATCCTGGTCGCCAACAAGATCGCCCTCGGGCAGATCGACGTGGGCATCGCCTGCGGCGCCGACACCACCTCCGACGCGCCGATCGAGTTGAACGAAGAGCTCCGCGCGACGCTGCTCGACGCCAACCGCCAGCGCTCGACCGGCGGCAAACTGAAGACGCTGACGCGCTTCCGCCCCGGCCACGTCGTCCCCCGCATCCCCCGCAACGAGGAGCCGCGCACCGGCCTCTCGATGGGCGAGCACTGCGCGATCATGGCCACCGAATGGGACATCGGCCGCGCCGAGCAGGACGAGCTCGCGGTCACCTCCCACAAGAACCTCGCGGCCGCCTACGAGCGCGGCTTCCAGGCCGACCTGATCACCCCCTACCTCGGCCTCGAGCGCGACGGCAACCTGCGCCCCGACTCGAGCGTCGAGAAGCTGGCGAAGCTGAAGCCGGTCTTCGGCGGCCCCGAGGGGACGATGACCGCGGCCAACTCGACGCCGCTCTCCGACGGCGCCTCGGCCGTGCTGCTCGCCTCCGAGGAGTGGGCGAAGGAACACGACCTGCCGGTGCTGGCCTACTTCTCAGAGGCGCAGACCGCCGCCGTCGACCACGTCCACAAGCGCGAAGGGCTCCTGATGGCGCCCGCCTACGCGATGCCGCGGATGCTCGACCGCGCCGGCCTCAGCCTGCAGGACTTCGACTACTACGAGATCCACGAGGCCTTCGCCGCCCAGGTCCTCTGCACGCTGAAGGCCTGGGAAGACGCGGCCTTCTGCAGGGAGAAGCTCGGCCGCGACGCCCCGCTCGGGGCGATCGACCGGGCGAAGCTGAACGTCAACGGCGGCTCGCTCGCCGCCGCCCACCCGTTCGCGGCGACCGGCGGGCGGATCGTCGCCGGCCTCGCCAAACAGCTGCACGGAGACGGAAAGGGACGCGGCCTGATCTCGATCTGCGCCGCCGGCGGCCAGGGCGTCGTCGCGATCCTCGAGGGCCCGGAAGGAGCCGCCAAATGAGTGACAGGTACTCGCAGATCGTCAACGCGCCGGTCGTCTCGACGGTCGCCCGCCAGTTCGGGCTCCCCCAGCCGGTCGACCTCGACCGCTTTCACCCGGGCAAGCCGGTGGTCGCGGGGCCGGTGCTTAGCGGCGCCGCCCCGGGCGGCACCCTGGAGCGCCCGCTGAAGAAGGTGCTCGACGGCATCGGCGCCGAACGCGCGGGCGCCGAGGGCAAGGCCAAGGCGCTCGTCTTCGACGCCTCCGGGATCGCCGACTCGACCGAGCTGGTCGAGCTCCAGCGCTTCTTCTACCCGGCGGTGCCGCGACTGCGGCGCAGCGGCCGCGTCGTCGTCCTCGGCACCACCCCGGCGCTGGCAGGCTCCGCCCGCGCCCACACCGCACAGCGGGCGCTCGAGGGCTTCACCCGCTCGCTCGCCAAGGAGATCGGCGGCAAGGGCGCCACCGCGCAGCTCGTCTACGTCGAGCCGGGCGCCGAGGATCAGCTCGATTCGACCCTGCGCTTCCTGCTCTCGCCGCGCTCGGCTTACGTGGACGGCCAGGTGATCCGGATCGCCAAGGGCGTCGCACCGACCCCGGAGATCGACTGGGACCAGCCGCTCGCCGGCAAGACGGCGCTGGTGACCGGCGCCTCGCGCGGGATCGGCGCTGCGATCGCGGCGACGCTCGGCCGCGACGGCGCCAAGGTCGTCGGCCTCGACGTGCCGCAGGCCGAGGCCGACCTGGGCGCCGTGGTCGAGGCGCTCGGCGGCGAGGCCCTCGCCCTCGACATCACCGCCGACGACGCGCCCGAGCAGATCGCCGCGCACTTCGCCGAGGGCGTCGACGTCGTCGTCCACAACGCCGGCGTCACCCGCGACCGCACGATCGCGAAGATGCCCGAAGACCGCTGGGCGCAGCTGATGGAGATCAACCTCTCCTCCGAGGAGCGGATCAACGACGCGCTGCTTGACTCGAAACGCCTGAACGCCAACGGCCGCATCGTCTGCGTCTCCTCGATGTCGGGGATCGCGGGCAACTCGGGCCAGACCAACTACGCCGCCTCGAAGGCGGGCGTGATCGGGATGGTCGAATCGCTGGCGCCGGAGCTGGCGAAGCGCAATGCGACTATCAACGCCGTCGCGCCGGGCTTCATCGAGACCCAGATGACCGCGGCGATGCCGATCGGCCCACGCGAAGCCGGCCGCCGACTCTCCTCGCTCTCCCAAGGTGGGCTGCCGGTCGACGTCGCCGAGACGATCGCCTGGTTCGCCTCCCCCGCCACCACCGGGGTCAACGGCAACGTCGTCCGCGTCTGCGGCCAGAGCCTCCTGGGGGCGTAGGGACGTGCCGACCGAAACGAAGAAGCTGCCCGGCGCGCCGTCGATCCTGCCGCTCTACGCGCGCGCCGCGGCGCCGCTGGTGCCGGGCGCCTCGCTGCTGCCGTTCATCCCGGGCGGCGGCGGGGAGGTCCCCGACGTGCGGCTGGAGCTCGACGGCGTCGTCGCCGACCCCGACGCGGTCGCCGCCTACGCCAAGGTCTGCGCCTTCGTCCTGCGCGACCACCTGCCGCCGACCTACCCGCACGTGCTCGCCTTCCCCCTGCACATGGCCCTGATGTCGGACGGGTCGTTCCCGTTCGGCTCGGTCGGCCTCGTCCACGTCGCCAACCGGATCACCCAGCACCGGCGGCTCGGGATCGACGAGGAACTCGATCTGCGGGTGCGGGCCACCAAGCTCGTCGCCCACCCGAAAGGGAGGACGTTCGACCTGGTGACCGAGGTTCGGGTCGGCCGGCAGATCGCCTGGGAGAGCACCACCACCATCCTGCGGCGCGGCAAGGGCGACCCGGGCGCGGCATCGGGGGAGGCGTTCCCGATCGTCGGCGAGGAGGTCGCGGCGAGCGCCGAGTGGCGGCTCCCCGGCGACCTCGGCCGGCGCTACGGCGCCGTCTCCGGCGACCGCAACCCGATCCACATGCACTCGCTGACTGCGAAGCCGCTCGGCTTCCCGGCGGCGATTGCGCACGGAATGTGGACGAAGGCGCGGGCGCTGGCGGCGCTCGAGCCGCGCCTTCCCGACGCCTTCGCCGTCGACGTCCGCTTCCGCCGGCCGATCTTGCTGCCGTCGCGGGTCGAGTTCGCGACCCAGGACCAGGTGCACGCCGGGGGCGCAGGAGCGGACGGCGAGGAGATCGACTTCACGGTGCGGGGCCGCGGCGAGAAGCGCGGCGCCCGGCACCTCGACGGCCGGGTCAGCCCGGTCGCGACCAAGACCAGAACCAAAGGAAAGGCAAAGTGAGCACGACGACGACCGACACCGACAGGGGCGTGGCCGAGCGCGCGATGGGCATCGGCCTGCGGGGGCTGAACTGGCTCGCCGGCTCCGATCTGCTCGACCGCATCCGCATCCGCAAAGGGGTCGAGCGGGCCCTCTTCCAGGGCACCAAATCGGGCTTCCGCACGGCGACGGTCGCCGGGCGCACCTTCAAGGCCGCCCAGCAGCTCGGCAAACCGGCGCGCCAGCCGCGCTCCAAGTCCAAGGGCCTCTTCGACATCACCCCCGACGACGAGCAGTCGATGTTCCAGGAGGCGGGCCGCGCGTTCGCCGAGGAGAAGATCCGCCCGGCGGCGAAAGCCGCCGACGACGAGCGCAAGACGCCGCCGGAGGTCCTCGCCCAGGCGACCGAGCTGGGCGTCGCGATGCTCGGCGTACCGGCCGAGCTCGGCGGGGTGATGGAAGAAGGCGCGGCGACGACCACCGCGCTGATCGGCGAGACGCTCGCCCACGGCGACATGGGAATCGCCTACGCGGCGCTCGCGCCTGGAGCCGTCGCCACCGCGATCGGGCTCTGGGGCTCGGCCGAGCAGGAGGCGACCTACCTGCCCGCCTTCACCGGTGAGGACGTGCCCGCCGCGGCGCTGGCGATCCTCGAGCCGCGGCCCCTGTTCGATCCGCTGAGGCTCGACACGAGAGCGCGCCGCGCCGGGTCGGACTGGGTGCTCGACGGCGCCAAGTCGCTGATCGCCCGCGCGAGCGAATGCGAGCTCTTCCTCGTCGCCGCCGAGGCGGAGGGGGTCGGCCCGGCGCTCTTCGTCGTCGAGTCCGGCACCGACGGCCTCTCGGTCGAGGACGAGCCGGCGATGGGCCTCCGCCCCGCCGCTACCGGCAGGCTGATCCTCGAGGGCGTCAAGGTTCCGGCGACGGCGATCCTCGGCGAGGGCAAGCGCGCCGACTACGTCGATTGCGTCAACCGGGCGCGGATCGCCTGGGCCTCGCTCTCGGTCGGCACCGCGCAGGCGGTCCTCGACTACGTCATCCCCTACGTCAACGACCGCCAGGCCTTCGGCGAACCGGTCTCCAACCGCCAGGGCGTCGCCTTCGCGGTCTCCGACATCGGCATCGAGTCGAGCGGCATGCGCCTCGCCACCTACCGCGCGGCCAGCCGCGCCGACCAGCGCGACGACTTCGCCCGCGAGGCGGCGATCGCCCGCCGGCTCGCCGCCCAGAAGGGGATGAAGATCGGCTCCGACGGCGTCCAGCTGCTCGGCGGCCACGGCTTCGTCAAGGAGCACCCGGTCGAGCGCTGGTACCGCGACCTGCGATCCGCGGGCGTGATGGAGGGCGCCCTGCTCGTCTAGCCGACCGGCACGAGCGAAGGAGAAACCATGATCAACCTTGAGATTCCGAAGAAGTTCAAGCCGCTGGCGACCCAGGCCAACCAGGTCGCGACCGAGGTGTTCCGCCCGATCTCGCGCAAGTACGACGAGGCCGAGCACGCCTACCCGAAAGAGCTCGACATGCTGGCGTCGCTGATCGACGGCATGAACGAGGGCTCCGACCTCGGCGGCGCCGGCGCCGCGGGCGTGCGCCGCTCCAACGGCGCCGACCTGGGGGAGAACCGCAACGGCTCCAACCTCTCCACCGTGCTCGGCATCATCGAGCTCTGCTGGGGCGACGTCGGCCTGCTGCTCTCGATGCCGCGCCAGGGGCTCGGCAACTCGGCGATCGCCTCGGTGGCGACCGAGGAGCAGCTCGAGCGCTACGGCGGCAAGTGGGCGGCGATGGCGATCACCGAGCCCGAAGCGGGCTCCGACTCGGCGGCGATCCGCACCACCGCCGAGCTCGACGGCGACGAATACGTCCTCAACGGCGAGAAGATCTTCGTCACCTCGGGCGACCGCGCCGACCTGATCGTCGTCTGGGCAACGCTCGACCGCAGCGTCGGCCGCGCCGCGATCAAGTCGTTCATCGTCGAGCGTGACAACCCGGGGCTGAAGCTCGACCGGCTCGAGCACAAGCTCGGCATCCGCGCCTCCGACACCGCCAACTTCACCCTGCAGGACTGCCGGGTGCCGAAGGAGGCGCTGCTCGGCAGCCCCGACGTCAACGTCGAGAAGGGCTTCGCGGGGGCGATGCAGACCTTCGACAACACGCGGCCGCTGGTCGCCGCGATGGCCGTCGGGGTGACCCGGGCGGCGCTCGAGGAGACGCGCCGGCAACTGGCCTCGGCGGGGGTCGAGATCGACTACGACACCCCCGCCCTCTCCCAGCCCGCCGCCGCGGCCCGTTTCCTCGAGATGGAGGCGGACTACGAGGCGGCCTGGCTGCTCACGCTGCAGGCGGCCTGGATGGCCGACAACTCGAAGCCCAACTCGCTGCAGGCCTCGATGGCGAAGGCGAAGGCGGGCCGCACCTGCGTCGACGTGACGCTCGGTTGCGTCGAGCTCTGCGGCGCGGTCGGCCTCGGCGAGACCGAGCTGCTCGAGAAGTGGGCCCGCGACGCGAAGATCCTCGACATCTTCGAGGGCACCCAACAGATCCAGCTGCTGATCGTCGCCCGCCAGTTGCTCGGGAAGAACTCGAGCGAACTGCGGTAGGCGGTTTATTTCGACGGCGTTGTTCGCGGCCGGCGCGGCCGTCCGAGGTCGTCCCGGGCGTCTCGTGGCGACCGCGGCAGGGTGTGGCCGCCACCAGACTCCCGGGACGTGAGGGTCTCTTGGGAAGTGACACAGAGACGGGAGGAACTCCCGACTTCCGTCCCGGTTCCTCTTGCGATAGGCGGAGAACAGAACGGTCAGAAATCTGCGTGGTTGCTTATGGGCGCTATACACGCATAAGTAACCCGGCAGATTCCTGACCGTTCAAGCCACGCCTCTCCGCACCCCCCGGCCGTCTCGGCCACGGCCACACCTGCCGGGGTCGTGGCCGAGACGGCCGCGTCCCTTTCCCGGGCGCCAGCTGCGTCGAATCAGCCATCTAGCCCGACGCGCGAGGCGGCGGTCCGGCAGACTGCCGCGCGTGAACATCATCGACGACCTGATGGAGCGGTCGCCGGCGTCGCGGCTGGGGATCGTCGCGGTCGATCCGGAGGCGCGGCGGCGGGACTGGTACTTCGGCGAACTGATCGCCACCTCGGCCGGGCTCTCCGGCGCGTTCGCGGCGCGCGGGGTCAAGCGCGGCGACGTGGTGATGACGCTGGTCGGCAACCGGATCGAGTGGGTGCTCTCGCTGCTCGCCTGTTGGCGGATGGGAGCGGTGGCGCTGCCCTGCAACACGCAGCTCCGGCACAAGGACCTGGAGCTGCGGATCGCCGCCGCCAACCCGGCGCTCTGCGTCGGCGAGGAGCGGCTGCTGGGCGAGTTTCCGGCCGGGGTGCCGACGATGACGATGACCGAGATCGCCGAGGTGCTCGACGAGGACCGGCCGCAGGAGACGCCCGCCTCGATCGCTGACATGGACCCCGAGGACCCGGCGCTGATCGTCTTCACCTCCGGCACCACCGGCGATCCGCGCGGCGTCGTCCACGCCTACCGCTACCTGTTCGGCCAGCAGGTCCAGGCCGAGCACTGGTTCGGTTCGCGGCGCGGCGACCTCGCCTGGTGCACGACCGCGACCGGCTGGTCGAAGTCGGCCCGCAACGTCTTCCTCGCCCCGTGGCTGACCGGCGCCGCCGCGGTCATCCACGACGGCCGCTTCGACCCGGCCGAACGGCTCGACTTCGCCGAGGCGCTCGGCGTCAACGTCCTCTGCCAGGCGCCGACCGAGTACCGGATGCTGGCCCGCCGCACCGCCCTGCGCCCCCTCCCTGCCCTGCGCCGCATGGTCTCCGCCGGGGAGCCGCTCGACCCGGAGACGATCGCCGCCTGGCAGGAGGCGACCGGCCTCGAGCCCGCCGACGGCTATGGCCAGACCGAGACCGGCCAGGTGACCGCCAACCTCGCGGGCGAGCCGGTCCGGCGCGGCTCGATGGGCAGGCCGCTGCCCGGCATGGAGGTGCGCATCGAGGACGGCGAGCTGCAGCTGCGTGCCGCCTCCTCCCCCACCTTCTTCTCCAGCTACCTCGACGGCGAGCGCTTCGAGGGCGAGTGGTGGCCGACCGGCGACCTGGTCTCCGAGGACGAGGACGGCTTCCTCTTCTTCGAGGGCCGGGGCGACGACATCATCAGCTCCTCCGGCTACCGGATCGGCCCGACCGAGGTCGAGGCGGCGCTCCTCTCCCACCCCGCGGTCGCCGACGCGGCCGCGGTCGCCTCTCCCGACCCCGAGCGCGGCAGCGTCGTCCGCGCGATCGTCGTCCTCCGCGATGCCGACCCCAGCGACGCCCTCGTCCGCGACCTACAGGATCACTGCAAGGCGCAGACCGCCCCCTACAAGGCCCCCCGCATCGTCGACTTCGTCGAGGAGCTGCCGAAGACCACCAGCGGCAAGGTCAAGCGCGCCCAGCTGCGCGCCGAACGCTGAGCGCGTTCGCTCAAGTCGATTCCAGCAGGCCTTCCTCGAGTCCGACCGGCGCGCCGAGAAGGTAGCCCTGGGCCATGTCGACGCCGTAGGAGCGCAGCAGTTCGGCGGTCTCCTGGTTCTCGACGTACTCGGCGATCGTGCGCTTGCCGAGCCCCTGGGCGATCCCGACGATCGCTTTCACGGTCAGCTGGTCGGCGTCGTTGTGGACGAGCTCGCGGACGAAGGCGCCGTCGATCTTGATCACGTCGAAGGGGAAGCGCTTCAGGTACTCGAAGGGGCCGAAGCCGGCTCCGTAGTCGTCGATCGCGACTTCGCAGCCGAGTTCGGTGAGGCGGTCGGCGAAGCCAGCCGCGGTGTCGATGTCCTCGACCCGCGCCGTCTGGGTGATCTCAAAGGTGCAGCGGGCCGGGTCGGCGTCGCCTTCGTCGAGTCGGCGCTCGATGTATTCGAGCACCGAGATGTCGGTCAGCGAGGCGCCCGAGAGGTTGACGTGAAGGGAGACCGGGTCGCCCGCCCGCTCGTGTTGGCCGAGCAGGTCGAGCGCCTGGCCGACCACCCAGCGGTCGAGCTCCTGGATCATCCCGGAGCGCTCGGCCACGCCGATGAAGGCCGAGGCGGGCAGCAGTTCCCCCGCCTCGCCGCGCATCCGCAGCAGCAGCTCGAAGCGCTCGACCGTGCCGCTGACGAGGCCGGTGATCGGCTGCGCCGCGAGGCTGAGACGATTCTGGGTGAGGGCGTTGCGGATCTTCGCGCTGGTCGTGAGGCGGCGGGCGTCGGTCAGCGTCGCCTCGACCGGCGTCTCGAACAGCGAGATTCGGTTGCGCCCCTCGGCCTTCGCCCGGTACATCGCCTCGTCGGCCGCGGCCAGCACCGCCTCGGCGCCGCCGTCGGATTCGGCGCCGAACATGGTGATCCCGACGCTGATCGTCGCCCCCGCCAGGTCCGGGTCGCCGGCGAAGCTGTCGGCCACCTCGGCGCGCAGGTCTTCACCTAGCTGCAGTGCCCCCTCGACGTCGGACTGCGGCACCAGGACGGCGAACTCGTCGCCGGAGAGCCGCGCGACGATGTCGGTGGCGCGGACCCGCTCGCGCAAGGAGGCGGCGATCCGCCGGATCAGGTTGTCGCCCTGTTGGTGCCCGAGCCGGTCGTTGAACTCCTTGAGGCCGTCGACGTCGATGACCATGACCGCCCCGCGCCCGCCGTAGCGCGCGGAGAAGTTCGCGTAGGTGTCGAGCCGGGCGCGGAAGGCGCGCCGATTCAGCAGCGCGGTGAGCGGATCGTGATCGGCGAGATAGCGCAGCTCCGTCTCGGTCTTGTGGGCAGCATCGAGCGCGTCAAGGACGACCTGACGGTCCGCGGGCCCCAATTTGGCCAGCACTGCCTGGAGGGCGGCGTCCCGCCTGCCACTGCTATCCACACTCACTCAACGTACGACGGTAGCCGAACTTGCTGGACGGAACGATGAATTACCCTGAAATCGATGGCCAATCGGCTCGCCGCGGAGACCAGTCCGTACCTGCTCCAGCATGCGGAGAACCCGGTCGACTGGTATCCGTGGGGTGAGGAGGCGCTGGCCCGGGCGCGGGCCGAGGACATGCCGATCCTGCTCTCGGTCGGCTACTCCGCCTGCCACTGGTGCCATGTGATGGAGCGCGAGTCCTTCGAGGACCGCGACACGGCGGCCTTCATGAACGCCAATTTCGTCTGCGTGAAGGTGGACCGCGAGGAGCGCCCCGACGTCGACGCGATCTACATGGAGGCGGTGCAGGGCTTCACCGGACACGGTGGCTGGCCGATGACCGTCTTCCTCGACCCCGACGGCGTCCCCTTCTACGGCGGCACCTACTTCCCGCCCGACACGGCCCGCGGCATGCCGAGCTTCCGCATGGTGATGGAAGCGGTGCTGGAGGCCTACCGCGACCGGCGCGAGGAGATCCGCGAGCGGGTGGCGATGACCGTGGGACGGCTGGAGGCGCTGGCGAAGGTCGAGCCGGCGGACGTGCCGAGCGCCGAGCAGCTCGGCGCGGCGATGACGACGCTGCTCTCGCATGCCGATCCGGCGAACGGCGGGTTCGGCAGCGCGCCGAAGTTCCCGCCCGCCTCGTCCTTGGAGCTGATCATGTCGCGGGATGCCGGGTCCCAAGGGAGCGGCCTCGAGCATGTCGAACGCACCCTCGACGCGATGCTCGCGGGCGGCATCTACGACCAGCTCGCCGGCGGCTTCGCCCGCTACGCGGTCGACTCGGCCTGGCTCGTCCCCCACTTCGAGAAGATGCTCTACGACAACGGCCTGCTCGCCCGCGCCTACCTGCACGGCTACCAGGTGCTGGGACACCCGCGCTACCGGCGGGTCTGCGAGGAGACGCTCGACTGGCTGCTGCGCGAGATGCGCGGCCCGGAGGGCGGCTTCTACTCCGCCTACGACGCCGACTCCGAGGGCGAGGAGGGCAGGTACTACGTCTGGACGCCGGGCGAGATCCGCGCGGTGCTGGCGGAGGACTCGGCGGGCCCCGCCGCGACGGGCGGGCGCCCCGACCCCGACGAGATCCTCGCCTATTACGGCGTCACCGAGGCGGGCAACTTCGAGGGCAAGAACATCCTCCACCTCGCCGACGGCGCCGCCGCGGCCCCGCCGGCGGGCCTCGACGCGGCTCGCTCCGCCCTGCTCGCCGCCCGCGCCGAACGCGTCCCGCCCGGCCTCGACGACAAGCGCCTCTGCTCCTGGAACGCGCTGGCGATCGCCGCTCTCGCCGAGGCGGGCGCGGTGCTCGGCCGCCCCGACTACCTGGAGGCGGCGGCCACCTGCGCCGAATTCGTGCTCGGCACGATGCGCGACGGAAACGGCAACCTCCTGCGCAGCTACAAGGACGGCCGCGCCCACCTGAATGCCTACCTCGAGGACCACGCCTTCATGGTCGAGGCGCTCCTCGTCCTCTACGAAGCGGGCTTCGACCCGCGCTGGTTCACGGCGGCGCGAGAGCTCGCCGAAACGATGATCGAGCGCTTCGGCGACGCCGAGCGCGGCGGCTTCTTCTCCACCTCCGCCGACCACGATGAGCTGATCGCGCGCCGCAAGGAGGTCGGCGACCACCCGATCCCGGCCGGCCAGAGCTCCGCCGCGCTCGGCCTGCTGCGCCTCGCCGCGCTGAGCGGCGAAAAGGCTTTCGAGGACCGGGCGCTCGGCGTCTTTGCCCTCTTCGGCGAGCCCGCGGTCACCCATCCCGACTCCTTCGCCCACCTGCTGCGAGCGCTCGACTTCCACCTCGCCCGGACCCGCGAGGTCGCCCTGGTCGGCGGCGACCTGGGCGCCCTCGAAGAGGTCGTCCGCGGCGCCTTCCGTCCCAACGTGGTCGTCGCGGGCGGCCCGGCGGGAGCGGTCGAACCGCCGCTGCTCGACGCCCGCACCGAAGTCGGCGGCGAGCCCGCCGCCTACGTCTGCGAGGGCTTCGTTTGCAACCTGCCCGTGACCGATCCCGACGAGTTGCGCCGCGAGCTAGACGGAGAACTCCCGGACCTCGTCTAGCGTGACGCGGCCGCCGACCTCGGCGCGGCCGTCGCCGAGCGGGCGGGCGTCGAGCCGCGAGCCGCGGCCTTGCAGGATCTCGATCCGGCGATCGACCGCCGCGGCCAGGACGATCGCCGCCGAGCCGGTCGCCTCGTCCTCGCCGATCCCGTCGGTGAAGGAGAAGCAGCGCGAGCGCACCGTGCCCTCCGCCTCGTCGACCCAGGCCCAGAGGTAGCCCTCTTCAGCGCCATCTGGCAGGCCGGAAGCCTCTTCGACCGCCTCCGCGTCCTTGAGCTGGAAGAGCTTCCAGGGCGGCCCCCACTCGGGGCGGGCGGCGACGAAGGTCTTGCCGTCCTCGACCCGCACCGCGACCTCACCGGCGGGCGGGCGCAGCATGCTCACCGGCGCGCGCTCTTTGCCGAGCAGCCAGGCGGTGCCGACGCTCGGGTGCCCGGCGAAGCCGAGCTCGTACCCCGGCGTGAAGATGCGCATCCGTCCCGCGGCCGCGTCGTCGACGAAGACCGTCTCGGAGAAGCCGAGCTCGGTGGCGACGCCCTGGCGACGCTCCTCCGGCACCTCGGCGCCGTCGAGAAACACCCCGAGCTTGTTGCCGAAATCCCACTCGGCGTCGCAGAACACGCGCAGGATGTGAAGCTCCGGCACGCCTACCGCCCTCCCTCCGTGTCGCTCCGCCCCATCACAGGATCGGCAGGAAGTTTTCGATCTCGTAGGGAGTGACCTGGATCCGGTAGTCGTCCCATTCCTGCCGCTTGATCTCGACGAAGCGGCGGAAGGTGTGCTCGCCGAGGGTGCGCAGGACCAGCTCCGACTCGGCGGCGACCTCGATCGCCTCGCCGAGCATCGCCGGCAGTTGCTCGATCCCCTGGTGCGCCAGCTCCTCCTGGGAGAGGTGGTAGAGGTTCTGCTCCATCGGCTCGGGCAGCTCGTAGCCCTTCTCGACCCCTTCGAGGCCCGCCTGCAGCATCCCGGCGAAGCAGAGGTAGGGGTTGGCGGCCGGGTCCGGGCAACGGAGCTCGGCGCGGGTCGCCGCCTCCTTGCCCGGGTGGTAGAGCGGCACCCGGATCAGCGCCGAGCGGTTGCGGCGCGACCAGGCCAGGTAGACCGGCGCCTCGAAGCCGGGCACGAGGCGCTTGTAGGAGTTGACCCACTGGGCGAAGAGCGGCGAGATCTCGCGCGCGTGCTTCAGCTGACCGGCGATGAACGACTTCGCCGTCGGCGAGAGGAAGTACGGATCGTCGGCGTCGTAGAAGGCGTTCTTGCCGCCTTTGGAGAGGCTCTGGTGGACGTGCATCCCGGAGCCGTTCTCGCCGAAGAGCGGCTTCGGCATGAAAGTCGCGTGATAGCCGTACTTGAGCGCGTACTCCTTGACGACGATCCGGTACGTCATGCAGTCGTCGGCCATCTCGAGCGCGTTCTTGTAGCGCATGTCGACCTCGTGCTGGGACGGGCCGACCTCGTGGTGGGTGTACTCGACGTGGATGCCCATCTTCTCCAGGGCGAGGACGGTCTCGCGGCGCAGATCGGATCCCGCGTCGAGCGTCGTCAGGTCGAAGTAGCCGCCCTCGTCGAGCACCTCGGGCACCCCCGACTCCGGTTTCGCCGAGCGGAAGTAGAAGTACTCGAGCTCGGGGCCGATGTTGTAGGCGTCGAAACCCATCTCCTCGGCCCGTTTGAGCGCCCGGCGCATGATCCAGCGCGGGTCGCCCTCATAGGGGCCGCCGCCCGGCACGCGGATGTCGCAGAACATGCGCGCAACCGCGTCCTCTTTCTCCGGTCGCCAGGGGAGCAGGTCAAAGGTGGTCGGGTCCGGCACGGCGAGCATGTCGGACTCCTCGATCGGGTTGAAACCGGTGATCGAGGAGCCGTCGAACCCCATTCCTCCTTCGAAGGCGTCGTCGAGCTCGGAGGCGTTGACCGAGAAGCTCTTCAGCTGCCCGAGGACGTCGGTGAACCAAAGACGGACGAAGCGGACGTGATGGTCCTTGACGAGCTGGATGACATCCTCGGCGGTCTGCGGTCGGTCTGCCATTCGTGAACTTGCCTCCTTGGCTCTGGGCGCGGTAAGCGGGCAACGATAGGCGAATGAACCGCGGAGGTGCAGATCGGCGTATTCCGGGTAGTGAGAGGCCGTTTCAACACGCTTGAAACGCCTCACAAATGTCGGTATAACTTACGACACGTAAGTAAGCGGCTCAAAGTAAAGTAAAGGCCACGTAAAGGCTCTGTAAAGCGGATTCCCCCACCGATCCGGCCAGCAGGCCAGAGACGAGAAGCAAGTTGACGGTAAAAACGGCAGTAAGCAGATTCCAAATCCATGATGAGTTGACGGCGCCTGACGAGAGCGCCCCGCTGATCAAGTCCATCCAGGCGGCCGGTGGTGCGGTCACCAAGTTCGTCGGCGTCCTCGCCGGCGCCCCTGCCGTCCTTCGCGCGTACACCCGCATGCGCTCCGAGCTCCGCGGCGGCGTCCTCCCCCAGGCCACCCGGGAGCGGATCGCCCTTGCCGTCGCCGAGCACCGCGAGGACAGCTACAGCATCGCCCAGCACGCCAAGTCGGCGCGTCGCGCCGGGCTCGGCCTCGACGAGGTCTCCCGCGCCCGCTCCTTCACCTCCGCCGACCCGAAGGAGGCGGCGCTCCTCCTCTACCTGAAGGAGGCGCTCGACGCCGACGGCCCGCCGCCCCTCCACCTGCACGAGGAGGCACGTGAAATCGGCTGGACCGACGAGGAGATCCTCGAGGCGGTCGGCCACCTCGCCCTCAACGAGTTCCAGTCCCTGATCGCGAGCGCCGCGGCGCTCCCGCAGGACCAGGCGACGCCGCGGATCCTCCCCTCGGCCGCCTAAGAGCTGACAAACGGACGGACACAGGACCACGCGGCTGCGGCGCGCGGGTCCTGTCTCCCGTCACAGGCGCGCGCGGTTTACGTGCTCGACACTTACGACGGAGCCACCCGCGCGAAAAGCGCCGGTCAATGTTCCTCCACTAAAGTCGCCGTGTAGAGCAGCCGCGCCGTGCTGTACTTGCAGCCGTAAGTGGCGCGTTTGCCGACCACTTCCTGCGGCCGGCCCTGGCGGATGTCGGTCGAGTTGGTGCAGGCGCCCGGTTCGCGGCTCGCCCGCCAGACGTTGTTGGTGGCGAGGCCCTGGGAGAAGAAGGGTGCCCAGGTCGGCACCGTGATCCCGACGATGTCGCCCTTTTCGACCTTCAGCGAGGAGCCGAACTTGACCGTCTGGCCGAGGTATGGCGAGAGGACCTTGACCGCCCCCTGGCGGCGCAGACTGTAGCGCGGAGGATTGGTGCCGGGGACGCGGCGGAGGATCGCCAGGCGCGCCTCGGGCGGCGTGCCGAAGAAGCCGTTGAAGAAGCTGCGCTGGCCGTTGGTCGGCTGGGCAAGGGTCAGGGTCCAGGACTTGATCGAGCCGTCGGTCTTGACCAGGAAGGGGTTCTGGGTCTGGCCGTTGGAGATCTGGAAGCCGGTGACGCTGCCGACCGCCTGGCAGGGCAGGTTCGGGCAGGACGGGTCGGGGGTCGAGGAGGTGGCGCCGAGCGTCACGGTCGTCTGTTCGACTTCGGCGGCGGTCGCCATCGCGGCGAGCGCGATCAGGGCGACGGCGGCCGCGCCGAGCGCGACGACGGCCCGGCGTCCCCTCCGCTTCGGAGCGGTGAAAGCACGGCGGGAAGTCCTCGACATCGGTACGGCTCCTCTCTGAAAGGGCTACTGAGCAGGGAACTTTAACCCGCGCGACGAGAGGACGATGCGGCGCGGGAGGCGCCCGAGGTGGCGGCAGGGCGGCCGCGAATCGCGGCTAGAGGCCCTTGGAGGCGTATTCGATCGCGACCGCGTAGCGGATCCGACCGACCCCTTCGAAGCCGAGGTCCGCGGCCGCCGCTTCGGTGAGGTCCCAGGCACGGCCTTTGACGTAGGGGCCGCGGTCGATCACCGGGGCGACGATCGCGCGGCCGCGCCAGACGAACTTGACCGGCGTGCCGCAAGGAAGCGTCTTGTTGGCGACCCCGATCGTGGTCGGGCGCAGCACCTGCCCGCAGGCGGTCGAGCGGCCCCACATCGTTTTGCCGCCGTACCAGCTGGCGCCGGCGAAGCGGAAGGGCGTGAAGGAGAGTTCGGCTTCGTCGAAGCTCGCGGCGGTCGCGGTGTCTTCGGTCGTGGCTTCTTCTTCGGATTCGACCGGGGCCGGGACGGCGGCGCCGCCGGTGGAGGCGTGGGCGCCGGGCGCGACGGCGAGCGCGAGCACGGCGAGAGCGCCGGCCAGGAGCGCGGCGCGCAGCCAGAGAGCGGAGCGCCCGACGTTGGAAGCCCCAGGAACGGGGGATTCGCCGACGGGGGCTACCCTGAAGTCGTTTGTCCGCTCGCGGCGGTGGGGGGTTGCGTTCATGTCTCTTTCCGGCGCTTACGGGGTTAGCTGACGGGCTCGCGCTGAAAGAGCTGCGCTACGCGGCAAAACCGCGATTCGCCCCAACAATTGGGTCCCCCGCTCTTTGCGATATGTGGCAAAGATTCAGCGGAAGTTGGCGGCAGGTTAGCAAACGCTAAGACAGAAAAATTGCGCCCGCCGAGCGTGGCACCCGCAAGTTGCGGGCTTCATCGGACGTCGACGCCGATCCCCCGATTCCTGCAACCCCCCGTGCGCAACCCGCCGCTCCCATGTTGATGGGCCGAAAACCGGACATATCGACAGGTTTTCGGCCCATCAACATGGGAAGGCCCCGCCGAAGCGGGGCCTTCCGACAGCGAGCCTGTAAGCCGGATCCTGTCGCGAGCGGACATCTATCTCGCCGGGGCCGGAGCCCTGGCGGAGCGCCGAGGCGCCCTGCGACCTACCTGGACCTCGCCGAGCCGGGTCGACGGTCCTGCTTGGCCTTGCACCGGGCGGGGTTTGCCTGGCCGTCGTGTCACCACGACGCCGGTGCGCTCTTACCGCACCTTTTCACCTTTGCCTGTACGCGGCTCACGTGTGGCCGCGCCATCGGCCGTGTGTTTCTGTGGCACTTTCCCGCGGCTTTCGCCGGGTGGGCGTTACCCACCGCCCTGCCCTTTGGTGTCCGGACTTTCCTCGAGGGGTTGTCTCTCCCCCCGCGTCCGCTTGGCTCGCAAGGAAAAGATTAGGCGCAGCGGCGCCGAAAACCAAGCCTGCCAAGGACGCGGGGAGCGAGCCGAGGGGAGCGCATTAAAAATGCGTGACCCGAAGGCGAGCGACCGAGGACACCGGCAGGCGCCGGTTTGCAGGCGCCGCTCAGACCTTGCGGAAGACCCCGACCACCTTGCCGAGGACTCGCGCCTCGGTGGTGATGATCGGGTCCATTTCCTCGTTCTCGGGCTGGAGGCGGATGTGGTCGGGCTCGCGGAAGAAGCGCTTCACCGTCGCCTCCTCGCCGATCAGGGCGACGACGATCTCGCCATCGGCGGCATCGTCGGCGGGGCGCACGATCACGTAGTCGGCTTCGAGGATGCCTGCGTTCTTCATCGATTCGCCGCGAATCTGGAGGATGTAGTCGCCGTCCTCGCCGCCGATCACGTCGGGGACTTCGAGGTACTCCTCGATGTTCTCTTCCGCGAGGATCGGGGCGCCCGCGGCGACCGAGCCGACCAGCGGGATGCCGTTCGCCGGCTTCACCACGCCGACCGCCTTGTCGAAGAGCAGCTCGATCGCCCGCGGCTTCGACGGGTCGCGTTTCAGCAGCCCGATCTTCTCCAGATTCGCCAGATGCGCGTGGACCGTGGAGGAAGAGTGCAGACCCACCGCTTTGCCGATCTCCCGCACCGTCGGCGGGTAGCCGGTCTTGGCCGCGTACTTGCGGATGAAGTCGAAGATCTCCTTCTGCCGCTTGGTCAGGTCAAGGTCCATGGTGGGCTCCGTTTTCCTCCGATTGCCGGGTGCGAATAGAGACGAACACCTGTTCGCAGAGTATCCCTTCCTCCGGACGCTCGCAAGCCACGAGGGCACCTGGGCGCCGAACCCCTAGAATCCCGGTCCCACGAGCGGCTGTGGCGGAACTGGTAGACGCGCAAGGTTGAGGGCCTTGTGGGTGGAAACACCCGTGATGGTTCGACTCCATTCAGCCGCATGAAGGACGACGGCTCTGCATCCCTGATGTGGAGCCGTTTTCCGTTTAGGAAGCCAAGAGACTTCCCCCTGATTTCCCCCTAACTTCCAATGACCAGCCGCATTCGGCCAAGTTCAATGATTCTCAGCCGCGTTAGATGAAGGGCAGTCGGGTTCAGTCCATCCGGTTGAACAGGGGGGCGAGCGTCGGTCCGACGAAGAAGGGCAGGGCGAGAATGGCGAAGATGATCCCCGGGTTGAAGGATTCGGTCACCGCGACGTAGATCGTCCCGTAGACCACCGCCTGGGCGATCCATCCCGCGAATCGCTTCCAGCCGGGACTGAGCCGGTCGGCAAGCGCTTCGATCGGGGCCATCGCAAAGTTGGCGACCACGAATAGTCCCGGCAGGATCATCCCGGCAGCCACAATCCAATCTTCGACCCGACTGGGCGCATGTTCGAAACTCAATGCCCAGAGGGCGGTTATCTCCCCAGCGATCGCCGCCAGGACGACGGCCAGTATGTAGCTATGAAGCGCGACCTCCTCGTCGTCCGTCGACCTGGGCCAACGGTCGGTCACGACGGCGACCAAGAAGACGACAGGGATGATTTGTGCGGCAGTCGAGTAGTACGAGGAATCGAAAGCTGCCACGACCATGTCGCGGAGGGTATGAAGCCGGTCGGTCACCGGAACTTTCCTGGTGCATCGCGGAGAACGCCTAGAGCGTCACGGCTGTTTCCCGCTCGACGGCCGCGTTCAACTGGTCGACCTCAAAGCCGCTCGGGATGAAGTGGTCGTAGATCGCCATCGTCTTCGCGTCCTCCCACCCGCCCCACTTCTGGACGTTTGCCGGCGCCTGGCCATTGGACAGACACCAGGAGGCCCAGGCGTGGCGGCAGTCGTGAAATGAAAGCCCGACGTAGTCCCGCATTTCGTGGCCGCCGTGGCGCTTTTTGTATTCGCGTAGCTCGGTCGGCCTGATCCCGGCCCGGACGACGGCCTCCTTGAACCTTTCGTTCAGCGCGGAGGCATTCAGCTCGGTCCCGTCCACCGGATGCGCGAAGACGAGATCGTCGGGCTTGTCGAATTTCGTTGTCTTGCATGGGCCAGGAGCGCGGTCTTCACGATGTCCGGCATCGGGGTGATCCGACCCTTTTTGCCCTTCGGCAGTTTCGTCTTTCCACGGACGTGGCCCTCGATCACCCTAAGCCAGCCCGTGTCCCACATGACCTCCGACCACTTCAGGGCGATGATTTCCGACTCGCGAAGACCGCAGCGGCAGGCGACGAGCGTGGCCAACGAATTCAGCCGCCCCATCGGAGTGTCGGGAAAGGCGTCGCGGACGGCGACGATGTCCGCCCACGTCATCACGTCGATCTTTTCCTTCCTCGGGACGGTAGGGCGCCTCGGTCTGGGCGACGACGTTCACCGACACCATCTTTTTCTTCACCGCGAACTCCCAGAGCGAGTTGGCCACCGAGCGCCAGTTCTTGACGCTCTTGGGGCTGTACTTCTTCAACTCCTTCGCCATCCAGGCCTCGAAGTCGTCGGAGTCGATCTCGTCCAGGTACCGCGGGCCGAACTCCGGCTCAAGATGACAACGGATCGCCACGTCGATCGCCGCCATCGTCGTGTCCTCCCGGTTCTTCGCTTCTTTGTGCGCCTTGAACCTCGGAACGACCTCGGAGAACGTGACCTTGCCTCTGGTCTTAGGGGCCTCGTAGGTCCCCATGATCTTCACGAGCTTGGCGAACGCCTCGGTTTCGCTGATCCCCTTGTCGGGGTCGACTTCCTTGCGAACGCCGAGCAGCTTCTCGACGCGCGGGCCGGTGTCGGGATAGAACCGACCTTCCCATTGGCGGCCCATCGGACGGACGGACCCGGACTTGTGCGGACGCCGAGCTCTACCCTCGGTTGGCATCTGGCTACCTCCTGCGTAGCTGATGAAGTCGCGCTCGGCGCCGGGTCTGCAAACTCGGCGCCGAGTGCGCAACATTGCGCGACTGCTTTAAGGCCATTCTACCCGGCCTCCCCGATCTGACTGGCGATCCACTCCGCCACGTCGGCCCGCCTGATGAGGATCTTGGGCCCTTTGCGCAGGTGCTTGAGGTAGCGCGGGTCGTCCTTGCGCAGACGACACAGGCTGCGGACCGTCTTCGCCGAATGTCGCATCAGCGGCGCGGCCTCGTCCGGGGTGAGGATTTCGTCGCGAAGGCGGACGGGGGCATCCGAGCGGGACTCCCCGAGCTGGCGCCGAAGATCCTCCGCCTGCTCATCGGTGAGCTGGATGCGGATGCCGCCGACCGTCAGGGCGATCTCGTCGGTGGTGTCCGGCGCCATCTCGCCTCGCCTCACAGTCCGATCTCCAAGGACTGCGTACGCGCGATCGTCTGCACCGGCTCGATCCCCAACTCACGCTGCGCCCGCCGGATCGACTCCCTCGCCTGCTCCTGCTCGCGCCGCTCCGCCCGATCCTTCGCCTCCGGCCCGAGCGCAGTGTCTCTGTCCAGGAGCCCATGCCGTTGTCGGTAGCCCTCGACCTCCCGCACCGCCCGGTCCCAGGCTACGCGCGCCGATCCCTCGGGCCTCTCCCCCAGCTCGGCGACGAGGTAGTCGGCGGGAGAGACCCGGGCAGCGGTCACCGCAAGGTCGACGCGCCGGTCGAGGATGCGGTCGATCGCCGCCACCTCGGCGCGGGCATCGTGGCTGACGGAGGGCAGTTCCGTCCGAAGATCCTCGATGCGCTCCAACTGGCTGGATGCCTGGCGTTGGTGGGTCTCGATGGGACGAAGCGCCTCGCGGTACTCCTGCCTCGCCCGTCGTCGTCGCGGTTCGGTGCCGAGCGCCAGACGCTCGGCGTCGAGTTCCGCGAGATGCTTCTCAGCTTGTGCGATCCGCTCGTCGAGTGCCCTTCTCCGGTCCTCGGCGCTCGCCTCGGCGCCGGCCTCCGAGCGCAGCTCGTCGCGCAGGCGGATCAGGTCGGGCGAGGAGAGCCCGTCGAGCCGAGAGCGGAGCACCTGGTCGTGGGCGGAGACCTGGGCGCCGTCGCGTTCGGCCGCCGCGGCGATGTGGGCGAGGCCCTCGCGACCCGTCGAGCGCGGCGCGTACTCCTCACGCTCGAGGTCGACCTCCGGCGTCGCGTAGAACCACGTCTCCTCCCGACTCCGCGAGGCGGCGACGTGTAGCTCCTGCCGATCCATCGAGGGATCGGCCATGACGTAGGCGCGGTCGACCGTCGAGCCCTGCGCCTGGTAGGTGGTGGCCGCGTAGGCATGTTGGAGCGCGGGCGATCCATCCGAGGGGTTGGCGCGTCCCAGGTAGTCGGCGTCGACGACGGCGCGCCGCCCGGAGGCGTCGACGCCGACAAGGACGAGGCCCCGAGCCTCCGGGTCGACGGACTCGACCAGCCAGCGTTCGCGGTTGTAGATCCGGGCGGCGTGGTCGTTGACGCGGGTGATGACCTGGTCGCCGGCGGCGAACGCGGCCTCGCCGACCTGGATCTCGTCTGCGCCGAGCCTGCCCTCGGCCTCCATCACCTCCCGAGCCAGCGCGTTCAACCGCTCTACCTCGACGTTGCGCTTGGCGATCATCAGCGCGTCCTCGCCCTGGGCGAAGGAGCGGCACCAGTCCCGCGTCATCTCCTCCCGGCGCGCCTCAGGGTCGGCCGAGACGACCACGCGCTCGGCGGAGCGGTAGACCTCGATCGCCTCGGCGCCGCGGCCCTCGCGGATGCGTCGGGCGCCCTCGCGATCGAGATCGTGCTCGTGGCGGATCACCTCGTCGAGGACGACCGGCTCGGTGCGGGCGACGATCGAGGCGAAGAGGCCGCCCGCCTCGATCTCGCCGAGCTGCGCCGGGTCACCGACCAGCACCAGCTTCGCGTCGGCGGCGCGGGCATGGTCGACCAGCCGGGCGAGCGCCGCCGAATCGACCATCCCGGCCTCGTCGACCAGCAGGACGGATCTGCGAGGGAGTGGTCGGCGCCCACCGTCCAGCTCGGCGAGAAGCCGCGCGATGCTGGTCGCGTCGAGTCCCTCGGAGCGCAGGACGTTCGCGGCGCGCCAGGTCGGAGCCGCGACCCGGAGGGGGACGTCGGACCCGCCCCACGCCTCGGCCGCGGCGACGGTGGCGAAGGTCTTGCCGGTGCCGGCCTCGCCGACCACTACGACGAGCTGCTCGCCGCCGCTCGTCAGTCGCTCGACCATCGCGCGCTGGTCGACCTTGATGGTCGCGCGCGTCGAGAGGGCGCGGGAGACGGCGACCTCGCCGACGACGGCGTGGCCGCCGTCCGCCGCCATCTCCCGAGCGGCTGCGAGGTCCTGCCGCTCGATCTCCCAGATCCGCTCCGTGGTGAAGCGCGGTCCCTTCGCCGTCTCGCCCACCGCGATGACGGAGTCGAGCGCGAGGAACGAGTCTGCGAGCGCCTCGACGTCGGCGGCCGGGGCGCCTTGGCGCAATTGCCCGGCGACGGCCTGCACCACGTCGCGGCGGTCGAAGTGGGAGGCGCGGGCGGTCAGCGCGTCGGCGACCGCCGAGGCGTCCAGCTTCGGTGCCGGAATCTCCCGTTCGCGGCCGAAGGCATCGCGGATCGCCTCGCGGGAGAGGCCGATCTCCTCGGCCTTGACGCGCCACCGCTCACGCAGGCTCTCGTCGGCCAGGTCGCGGTCCTTCGCCTTCCGCGTCTCCAGGGTGGCGATCTGGCGGGAGCGGGCGGAAGCATCGGGCGCGGCGGCGGCCAGGATCTCGGCCCGCCGCGTCGAGAAGGCCCGGAGGTGATCGGGATCGAAGCCCTCGATCTCGGCGATGCCGTTGACGACCTCCCGCCAGCGCGCGCCGAGGCGACAGGTCAGCTCCCAGCGGAGGTGCGCCCCGAAGATGTAGCCGGCGGTCTTCGCGTGGTCGTAGATCGCGGGGTGGTAGAGCCGCGTCCAGCGGCCGTCCGGCCCGCGGGTCGCGTTGGCGATCAGCGCGTGTATATGGAGCTGGGGATCGCCGGCGCGCGAGGAGCGGTGGACATAGGCGGCGCCGATGAAGCCGTTGCCGTGGACGAATTCGTGGCCGCCGTGACCCCGCCGCGTCCAGCAAGCCTCCCGCTCCATGTAGGAGAAGGCCTCGCCGGTCGCGACGCGGACGGCCTCCATCACCTCGCCGGAGATCGGATGCTCTCCGAGCGCCCAGGCCAGCGACACCGACTTCGGCGCCGAGAAGGTGAGATCGAAGCCCGGGACCGGACCGCGCCCGGCGACATGGCGGAGGCCGAGCGGCTCGCCGCTCGCCGGGTGGCGGCCGGTCAGCATCGCGCTCAGAGCATCGGCGTCGACCTTGCCGTCGAGCCCCAGGTCGCGAGCCGCGTCACCGAGCCAGTAGCCCTCCGCCTCGCCGCGACCCGAGTAGTAGTCCTCGGCGCCTTCGGCGACCTTCTCGGTGTAGTAGTGCTCCTGGCCGGCACCAAGCTTCCCGATCGACAACATCACCGGGAACGTCCGTGCGGCCGGGTCGATCCGTCGCGAGCTGTGGTCATACCCCCTACGGCCCGCGAGCGAGGCGTTTGCACCGGGTCGAGGTCAAATTCCATGACCCTGTTGTCCGGCTAGCGGGCCGGGTGTATCGGCCTAGCTCTGTCCAGCGGGCGCCGGGGACTCGATGAATCGGATGAACGCTCTAGAAAGAGCGGCCGTCAACTAGCTTGTTCAGCGTGGCGTACATCCAACCGATGCGCTGCCCGTAGTAGCGGTCCCGCTCGCCGTCCAACAAAGATCGACCATCGCGGGCGACCTTGAGACCATCCGGGCTGCCAGTCCGCGGATCTTCCCGATAGTGATCCACCAGGTCGGGAGCGAGGGCGTCCGGGCCTTCGTACATCTGCGAGACGTTCTCAAAGTCCCAAGCATCCATCTTCTCGTAGAACCAAGCGTCGGATCGCGCCCCACGCTGGCTTTGAATCTGCTTCACCTCGGCGATGCGGCCTTCCAACCACTCCTCCAAAGGTGAGGCCTGGACCCCAGTGGGGCGTTCTTGACGTATCGCGTTTGGATAGACGAAATCGCCTGCTCGTTCCCCATGGCAGCCCTGGCAATGCCCCTCCCAATATTGATGCTCGTGGAAGCACCAGGGACAGGTCCATTGCGCGTGGTCACCCTTGTGAATGATCTGTCGAGCGTTGGATTCTCGGTATGCGACGGCATCGAACGCCTGCCACTGCTGGGGATCGAAGTCGGCCCGGATTACGAGACTGGGCATACGACCGATCAGCGCGTTGACGTTGTTGATCACCTCTGCCTTGGGGGGCGGCCTCTCCACTGACGCCTTGAAAATGTCCATGCCGCTGTAGACCTTGCCGCGTTTCAGCTCACGGGTGAAAACGTGCGCGGCCTGGCCTTCGCCGTAGGCAGCGGCCACGATCGCCCTGGTGATGTCCTCCCAGGCATCCAACGCAGTCAAGGCGTGTTCGTCGGACAATTCGACGCCAATGGTCGTCGACTCGCCGAGCATGTCACCCAGAGGCGCGTAGCGTGGATCGGCAGTCCCCGGCGCAGTGCTTCTCAGAATCGCGATGGTCCTGTCTCGCTCGCGGACTAGATCGAAGCCCGCCCACAGCGCCGCCACCACAAGTGAGATGCCGACGATCCCGAAAGACATCCAAGGCGCGAGCTTGATCGCTCCGTTGAAGAATTCGTTTAAGCCTCCGATCACTCCCAGCGCGACGCCGAAGAGAACGACGTAGCCACGGTGCACCAGGCGAATGACGAATGCCAGCGGTATTGACTTCACTGCCCGGTGCCGCGCATCCGCCGCAAGCTACGAGTTGGCGGAATCTTCTTTTACAAATGGGACCGCGAACTCGACCTCACCCAACCCGACCATCGACGGGTTTCCCCAGGGCGCATACGGCGGAGCACTCCAGACAAGGATTACGGTCGGGGTCTGCATGATTGCGGTGACCACAGTGCCGGTATCGGAGGACCAACGCCGGTGGCAGGCATCGGATCGATAGCCGCCGCGCGGTCCGGTCTGTCGTCTGAAGACACGACGTGGCTCACCTACCCGCACCTCATGGCGATCCCCCTCGTGGAGGTAGGCAATTTCAAATAGCGCCTGGGCCTCTTCAGCTTTCAGACCTTCAGATTGGAGATACCAGTCCCAAGCAACCTGCGAATCGGATGCCCCGGGAATGAAAAAGCTGGGCACGTCAGGCATCCCAGGGAGTCCTATCGAGCGCTGTCAAATTCCGCGTGTGGCCAGCGAAACCGAGCCACTTTGAACTGGACAGCCGCCAACCCGGTCGCGACGAATCCAACGCAGACCGCCGAGAGGGAGAAAGTGCTGCTCGCTCCGTTGGCGACGACGGCGAGTGCCACGATCTCCGCCACGGTGAACATCGCTGCCACGCGAGCGGCCGTTGCGTAGCCGGTTTTCAACAGGTGATCTGCCCCGAAAACGGCCGCGCGAACCGGAGCTAATAGGTCCTCGGGGATGGCGTCGGCACCGGTCAGTTGGTCAGCGCGCGCAATCAAGGCTTTCGGCTGCTTATTCCTTCTGACGATCGAGGCCATCATCGCCATGTGCTCATTGAGGTAGGTAAACAAGAGCACGGGCATAAGAGATGCAGCTAGCACGTAAAAGGCCGGGCGCGTCCCCGCTCCCCCCTCCGCGCCCATGACGAGGCTGGTCGAGATGCCGGAGGAGATGACCCACCACGCGCCCGTGAGCGCGCCAAACCGAGCACTTGTCTCATTCGCCAACGAGTCGATATAGAAGTTCAAAGCCCTTCGCACTTCTGCATTGTCGCGCAGAAGCCGGTCGGCAGGGACATAGACGTTCCCTATTACTGCCTTTCAGCGGCTTTCAAACATTCTCTTGGCGCTGACGATTGCCTTCGGGTTCGGGCGGTGTGGACCTCGCAGCGAAGTTCGTCGTCGACACCCTTGGTGATAGTGCGTGAGGGTGGTTGCTGTTGTTGCTGTGGTGCCTGGCCTGATCGCTTTGTCTTGACTTGCCGTTCGTAGAGTTCTGCTGCTCTACTCGATCGATCTGGCATTGCCTGGGTTGCCCTGCTTGGTTCGGATTAGTTGTCTTCTCTGGCCTGCTTGCTTTCGTCGTTGCTGACTCTGCTTACTCGATGAGGCCAGCTTGAGAAGCTGAATGCGCCGAGAACCTCGGGTGCCGGGAGTGCCGGAACCCATTGGATGCCGTCGAGGAGTGCCTCGGGCGTCGTCGCCGCCGAGTCGGCAAGCCTGATCAAGGTGTCGATCCGTGGGACGCGTTCGCCGGTCTCCAACCTGCCCACCTCGGTCCGGTGCAGGCTGGCGCGGTGCGCAAGCTCCTCCTGGGTGAGACCTCCCCTTCTACGCTCGCGACGCAGGTTCTGGCCGAACCGTTCGGCGACGCCGACGTCACGCTTCTTTTGTGGCATCGCCGCCCTCCTTCCCCGGGTCCCACGGATCGTCTTCGCCGAGAGCGCGGAGCGGAGGGCCCGCGACCTTCCATTCGATCCCGGCGACGAGTTGGTCGACGGAGACGACGAGCGCCGCCGCCAGCTTGACCAGCGAGGACGTGAGCGGCATCCGCTATCCGTGCTCGTAGAGGCTGATCTGGGTCCGGTGGATGCCAGCGCGTTCGGCGAGGGCCTCCTGCGAGAGGTCGAGGAAGTTCCGCCGTCGCTTGATGCGCCGCCCAAGCTGCAGGGCCACGCGTCTGTCGAAGTCGTCCATCATCAGCCGATCGAGAACCCGAGCTCTGCCATCTGGCGTGCCGGCCTCGTCGGCGCCATCACCCCGCCCTGGCGACGTGCCAACCCTTCACCGATCAAGATCGTGATCGCGTCCTTCAGACCGTTCGTTTCCTGGAGACCCGCCAGCGCCACGGTGATGTCAGGGAAGGTGAGGCAGTGGGGTGCTTCGGCCAGCAGGAGGTTGAGAACCTCCCCACGGCGGTCGGCGTCGTCGCCGCCGAGCCGACCGGAACCGAGCGCCCCCATCTCGTCGTCCTCGTCGCCGTCCTGCTCCTCCGGACGGGTCAGCACCCGCAGGATCGCCCGGTGGGCGTCGTGGTTGGTGCTGACCTCCTCGTAGTCCTCGGTCTCGTCGTAGTTGTCCGAGAGGCGGTCCAGTCGTGCCCGCATCTCCTCGTCGGGTACCTCGATCTCCTTCTTGTCGAGGGCCTCAAGGAGTCGGCGGAAGACCTCGCCCTCGCGCGCAGTCGCGGCGGGGTCGCGGAGCCGCTCAGGTGCCCGAGCGAGGTCGCCGAGGAGGCCGTGGAGGGCGGAGAGGCAAAGCTCTCGCAGCACTTTGCTCTGGTCGTCGCGCAGGACGAGGGGAACGGTCTGCGGCGATGAGGCCGCGCGGGTCTCGCTCCCGGACTATCTTGCGGGTGCATGGAAGGTTCCTTTCCGTGCCGGCCCCCGGCTGTTCACGCAGCGCGGGGGCACGCTTTGTCTGTAGGACAGGAAGCTAGCAGGTTTGGAGAGAAAAACTCTCCAAACTACTCACCGCGGATGATCTGCCCGACCCGCGTGTGATGCAGGCCGACCGCCTCGCCGATCTCCCTGAGGGTCAGGCCGCTCTCGCGTGCCTCCGCGAAGGCATCCCGCCGAACCTGACGCGCCGCCTCTGCTTCGGCCTCGTAGCGCTCCTGGGCGGCGCGGACGGATGCGCGGAGCGCGGCCTTGGGGTGGGTCGGCATCGCGGCAGCCTATTCGCCCGGGCTAGGGACAGTCTTTGCGTCCGCATCCGTCAGACCGCCAGCGCCGTCTACTCGGTCGAGCCATTTGAAGAGACGGACCGCCGTCTTCACGTCTTCCGTGATCTCGTCCGATGATGGAATCCGACCTTTGTGCGCCAGTCCGTTCCTTCGCTTGATCAGTTTCTCCAGGCGTTTCCACAGTTGATGGCCCGCGTCCCGGAGCGACGATCCCAGGATTATCTCGCTGGGACGGTCCCAGAGTGCCGCAGCCGCCAAGGACCAGTCGCGAGGGTTCGTCAGCAGGAGTTCCAACATCTCCAGAGTCGAACCATTGGCGGCGCGGCGCAGGACTTCCTTAATCCTGAACTCAACCGCGGTTGCCGCGAGCAGCACAGCGCTCAAGCTGGCGCTTGGCTCCGAATGTTGCGCAACAAAGAGGGCGTCGCGAAGTAAGGACTCGGCAAGATCGGGGCCTTGTCCCGAGCGCACTCTCGCGATCAGCTCTTCGGCGCCGGCAGAGTCGAGGACCTGGTCCGCTCCGATTTTCTGGATCACCAGACTCGGCGGACCTATCGAAATCGATCTCGGTATCGACGTGAATGCGTCGAGGTCGATAAGGGTTCCAGCCCCGACCCCCTCGATCAGCTCGCCCTCCAGACCCAACCAAGACTGTCTGACCTGGGTGCGAACTAGGGAAATAAATGCGTTGACGACCCCTTCGCCCTTTTGCCGCGCCGCTTCAAGCATGATCTCGGCCGGATCGTCAACAAAGGGGCCCTCATGAGGCCGATCTACGTAGTCGACAGCCTGAATGTCACCGTCGAAGTCGACCTCGATCCTTAGCAGCCGCACCGCTGAAAAGCCCGGATCGTGGGGGCCAAAACCGAGGGCGAGACTCGTGGCGGCTCCGACGCCTATTAATTCGGCCGGTAGCCATCCCGGAAACAGTCGTTCGATCTCCTCGACTGACGGCTGTTCGTCGCGGTTCGTAGTGGCGCTTGCTGACGCCTGTGAGGGAAGGCGGATTGCAACGTCGAGGCCATCTTCGGAGACCCGGTATTCCCACCCAGAAGGTCGTTGGCCACCAGCAGGTCACGGACTCGAAAATGAAAGATGCCGCGGAGGCGGGCCATACGCCTTACGCGGGATCTACCTTTGGCCCGTCGCCCTCTATCTCAAAGCGTCGAAGGTCGGGCTCGCGCGAGGCATCGGTCGGGTCGTCAACTTCGGCCTCACCGACGCCGTCCACCTCGACCCGTCCGCGCCATTTACCCAAGATCGCTCGATCGGCATCGCTCAATTCAAACCGAGGGATTTCGACGCCGTCCGGTAGCTGCTCCCAGATTTCCCGATAGAGCCGGCGCTTACCGCTGATCTCATCCCGATACTGCTGAAGCGCCTGCTGTCGCAGAATTACTACCGCGTTCAACCGCGCGCCGCTATAGAGCAGCCCGTTCGAACTCAATTCCACCGTACGGGCGCGTGACTCGGCCTCGAATTCGCGATCTCGGTCTTGAAGCCAGCGTCGAGTGTCCTCATTCAGGTCGGCGACTCGACTGGAGACCGCCAAATCGGTCAGCGCTTTCGGAGAGCTTGCGGTTGGCGCGATCTTTTCAACGGCCGGGAACCGATCCGGCGATGCCCAATCATCCCCGGAGAGATCGACCGCACAACCGGCCTGCTTCAACCGTCTCGCAATATCCCGTAACGGTCCGTCCGTTCCATTTACCCGGACTACGTGCCGGCCGTAGACATCGCTAAACGGGCGGATTGACCCATGCTCTACCAGGACGGTCCGGTTGGGATGCACTCCAAGCGCCATGCCTGCCTCGAAGAGAACATTTGGCCGTGGTTGAGGAGTCAGGTGCGTCTCGTGCGACGGATCGTCGTCGTGGTGGAACGGATCACGGAGCCGGCCTTCGTCATCGGGCGTAAAAAGAACGAGGACGGCTGCCGCGACGCTAAAGGCATGATCGAGCACCTCGCCCACATAAGGCGCGGCCTTCCCGGTGCCTGAGACAAGCGCGCCCCACTCAAGGGGTCTCAATCCGATGGCACGGAGGAAGTCGAAGCAGGCCCTTCTCGCTGCCTCGTCTCGACCATGCACGACCATCACAGCGCGCGGATCGACCTTGGCGCCAGGTAAATCGTCGCCATCTGAAGAAAGGCTTCCGGGAGGCCCCGATATGAGATCGTCGGTCTTGTCACTGGCAGCGTAGACCGCCTGCTCGCGATAACCGGAACCGCCAATAAACACAAAATCCGAATCTTGGTCTTCTCGCTTAATCTGGGCGATAAGTCGCTCCGAAGGAGCTGATGAGGTCGAAATTCTGATGCTTGCGACCTGCTCCCAAGAGAAGGTCTGCCCATCAATTGCGATCGGTTCCCCTCGGCGACGTGGATCGAGAATGCGCTCCTCTATCCAGTCACGAGCGCGGTCTAATGCGATTGCCGCGGAGCCGCCTGCCTCGCGCTTCTGCGAGGACGGACTGATCGCGACGTGCCAATACTCTTGGGTGTCCATCGCTCGGCGAAGCTAACAGTCGCCTAGGCGCCTACTTACCAAGTCGAGGGCCGAGCCGACCAGAGTGGTTCGGGCTCCGTTGGATGATCGAGCACCGGCGTGATGGCGCTGTCATCCCGACTAGGCGGCGACCCGCTCGCCAACAGGAACGAAATGCTCCAGGACAGCGTCGTCGCGCCCGAGGGCAAACGGGATGCCCTCCTCGGCGAGCTTGGCGACCTCGGCGTAGGTGCCGCCAGCGGCGGACCAGCCCTCGACATCGGGAGACTCGGCCCACCAGCCGTCCCCTTCGTGGTGATAGATGACGCGCACGGTTTCCATTCGATCCTCCACGTCAGAGTAGCTTCCGCGCATCTTCCTCATCAAGTCCAACGTCCCTGACGAGGATCTTGCGCACGAGGCCTGCCGGGACCGTCGCTTTGTCGTGAAAGGCGAAGGTCAGCGGCGGGTGGCCCGGCGACTCCATCCGGCGATGCGAGCCGGAACGTCGAACGACCTCGTAATTGAGCGGCTGCCTTTCCAGCACCGCCAGGAGCCGCTTCGCCTTCATCGAAGGAAAGGGATTCACGGTCCGTGACCCTAGAAGCGGCCTCGGCTACGTTGTCCGCATCGAACTGCCTCGGTGACGGGAACCGACGCAACCAGCTTCTTCCCCCCAAATTCCCCCCGACACCCAGGGACACATGGGGTCCCCTGGGGACTTCGGGGGACACGGAATCCGCTCTAGAGAGCGGAGCGGCCTTGGTCGTTGGGGTTCGACTCCATTCAGCCGCATCAGAAACCCCCGGAAATCGGGGGTTTCTTCGTTCAGGCGTTCGTCGGCGACGTCATCGCACCGTGTGTCCGGTGGCCAATTGGTGGCCAACGTCGCCGCAAATTGCGCTCTTTCACGGCCCACGCAAGGCTTCCGCACTTGTGACTTGTCGACCTATAGAGGGAGCGCGAAACCACTAATTCGGGTCGCCGTCGGAGCCGGCGACACCCAAGCCAACTTCTTCCGCCGCCCGCGCGAGATCTCGGTCCCAGGTCACCAGGACGACTTCGTCATCCCCTAGTTCGAGCGCGGTCGCCAAGTGGACCGAGTCATAGCCGCGGAGGCTTAGATCTTCGGCGTACTCGCCAGCCCGAATCGCAAGCTCCTGATCGACGCCGACCGTAGCCAGCTCCGCATACAGCTCCTCAAAGTCTGCAAGTGCCTTGCGGTGCTCATCCGCCCCGAGCCGATCCAGTCGACGGGCAGCCCCGAGGGCCGCTCGGCCCTCGGGATAGACAAGGATGCTCGACGCCGCTGGATGGGCGCTATTCCAGAGCTCGGCCGCCAACTCGGATCCATCCTCGACAACAACGAGCTTGACCAGTGCCGAGGTGTCGAAGTAGAAGGTCAGGCGCGCTGCTCGGAGACGAGATCGGAGACCGAACCAGCGCCCTTCACTTGCGCGGAGCGAGACGAGCGCTCCCCCTGCGGCATCCTCACCAACCCACGGCGCGCGAGAGCGTCGAGCGGCCGCTCACCGATTCCGCTTAGACGAGCCACGGGCCGACCGCGCCGGGTAACGACGATCTCGCCGCCCCCCTCCACTCGCTCCAGGTACTCGCTGAGGCGATCGTGCAGCTTACGGACTCCGACTTCGCTCTCGGGTTGATGTAGCGTCATATGAACAGCCTAGCAGCTACACAAGCCTGTTCTGTATCGCGCCAAGCGGCCCTCAGCAGAACCGACCAGCTGCCCGCCGCGGCAGCTGATCTGCGCGCTTGCATCGATGCTCGGGGACCGCGCGCTTGAGTTCCAGGCCCAGATGAACCTCGGAGAGGTGGAGCGCCAGGGGGGTCGCTTCACGGAGGCTGGAAGGCGTCTCCAGATAGCTCTGAGTATGGCGCACGCGCGTGCGGATCGCGCAGGCGAAGGAGCAGCCACCGCGATCTTGGCGCTGGTCCGGGTCGACGAAGGACGTAGCGATGACGCCGATCGCCACTATCGCCAAGCGCTTGAGATCGGTCGGGAGCATCGTGACACGGCCCTGCAGCAGAGTGCGCTCGGTGGCCTAGCGGGCCTCGCCTACCGCGCCGGCCGCTACGGCGAGGCCGAGCGCCGCTACCGACAGGCGATCCGCCAGGGCGGCGAGGAGCCGTCGATCAATCTCGCCGAGGATCTCTCCGGCTGCGTCTTGGCGATGGCCGCACGCGGCAAGAGCGATGAGGATCTGATCCAACGATTGGTGGACATGAGCGGCGTCCTCGGCTGGGACTCGCCCTGCGCCAGGCAGCTATGCCAAGGCGCGATACTGCTCTTCGATGCCAACCGACGCAAGGAGGCATTGGAAATGCAGGCACTGGCGATCGCTGCGGCAATGCGCGAACTCTTCGTCTGGCTCCCCGCCCACGAAGACCTCGATGAGATGCCGACCACCGTCCTTGGCGAAGTGGTCATCTGGGGCTCACGCTGGATGCTCGGCGAGGACGACTACCCCGAGTTGAAGTCGCGGCTACTCGACCTGGTCGAGGACAGCCTCGGCCTCGATGAGCACACCGAGCTTCTGGTCGACTCCCTGGCCGCAGCCGAGGAGGTTCTAACAGAGGGGGACCCTCCCCCGTGGGACAGTCGGCATTAGGTCGGTGCTAGGCGCTCTGCGCATGAACCGACCGGGATGAGACACACGCAAGGTGGCCAATCTGGTGGCCAATTTCCCGCGATCTTCCGTAACTGAGGACAGCTAGGATCGCCTCAGATCACTGAATGGAACGGAGATCAGTCCCACCCACGCAATTGAGGGCCTTGTGGGTGGAAACACCCGTGATGGTTCGACTCCATTCAGCCGCATGAAGGGCGACGGCTCTGCATCCACAATGCAGAGCCGTTTTCCTTTCTTCCGCCCGATCGAGGCGCGACTTCCAAGGATCTTTTTAGGTTTGGAGAAGGCGCCCTTCGGGCAGATCAGCCGACGGACAGCGGCGATTCGAGGAAGGGGGCTGTCATGTTGGCGATCAGCAAGGTGGCGGCGGTCGCGATCGGTGAGATGCTCGCCACGCGACGGATGCCACGCGAGGCAGGCGTGCGACTGACCACAGGGGTCGAGCGGTTCGGGGACGGGATGCGGGGTCCCGCGGTGGTCATGGACCTTGCCCTGGGGCCGCAGGAAGGAGACGCGGTGCTGACGCAGGCGCCGGTCTTCGTCGAAGCCGAAGCGGTCGAGGCGCTGGAGGAGAAGCTTCTCGACGCGGACGTTTCGAGCGAGCGGGTGCGGTTCACCCTGCATAACCGGATTCCGATCGCGGACCCGGAACCCATATCCGCCTGCCTGTAGCGGACAGGCTCAGGGCGTGGTCCGCCCGTCAGGACCAGTCGGCGGCGCGGATGAAGCGGGCGGGATTGCCGGCGACGAGGGTGCGGGGCTCGACGTCCTTGGTGACGATAGAGCCTGCGGCGACGACGGCTCCCTCGCCGATCGTCACGCCTTTGAGGATGATCGCGCGGGCGCCGATCCAGACGTGATCGCCGATCGTGATCGGCTTGGTCGGGGTATGGCCTTCGCCGGTGGTGTGGGAGTCGCTGTCGCGGATCAGGACTTCGGGGCCGATGTGGGCGTCGACGCCGATCGTGACGCGCTCGAAGCAGGAGAGCGTGCCCCGGTTGTTGATGCCGATGCCGCCTTTGAGGTCGAGGTGGCCGTCGGGGCCGACCACGATCGAGCCGCCGCCGGCGATCTTGAAGTTCCCGTTGACCGTGCATCTGCCGCCATCGTCGACGATGAAGCTGGTGGGTTCGAAGAAGTTGCCGGGCCAGCGGAACCCGATTTCGAGGCGCCCACCGCCGTCGATTTCGCCGTCGATCCTGACCTGCGACTTGCGGAATGGGATGACTTCGGCGTCCCGGTGGCGCAGTTTCGCTCGGACGGCTTGGACGCGTGAGAGATCGCTTTTCAACATCGGCTTGGCTCCAGGGCTTGGAAGTTCCCGGGATGCTTAGTAAACGATGTTGAGCGAACAGATCTTGCGGAGGGTCGCCGAACCTTCCGCACCGCCCGCCCGTAGTTGCAAGCACGGCGGCGAGCCGGCGCCCGCCATTGATTCCGCTAACGTCCGGCGTCCGCGGGTGGAGCAATCGGCAAACCGCATATGGGCCAGATGGCCACTCCTCGCGGCCCTCGCGCTGCTCGCCTCGCTGGTCGTGGCGGCGACCGCGGCCGCCGCGCCCGGAGCCGGGGACGGCGCCGCGTCCGCGCACGGCGCCGCGTCCGCGCACGGCGCCGCGTCCGCGACCCCGAAGGCGACCGCCTCGGTGATCGGCGGCCACAACGCGACGATCGAAAAATATCCCTCACTGGCCTTCATCGAAGGCGTCCAGGCGACGGCCGGCTACGCCTGCACCGGCACCGTCGTCGCGCCTCGCGTCGTCCTCACCGCCGGCCACTGCGTCGAGGACATCGAATCGAGCTCGATCGTCGAGCCGGGCCTGATCGCCGTCGCCACCGGCGTCTCCAACCTGCAGAAGATCGCGACCGCGAACGTCAGCGAAGTCGAACAGGTGCTCGCCTACCCAGGCTTCGACCCGAGCAAGCTGCAGGGGGATGCGGGCCTGCTGATCCTCTCGGCGCCGGTGAGCGCGCCGCCGACCCCGCTCGCCACGGCCGCCGACGCGGCGCTCTACGAAGCGGGCGACCAGCTCACGGTGGCCGGCTGGGGAATCGACGACCGTGCCACCGGCCACGCCCCCAACCAGCTGCAGGCGGCGACCGTGCCGGTCGAGGAAGCTTCGCGCTGCAAGGAAGGCACGCGCCGCTTCTACCCCTTCTTCCAACCGACCCGCCAGGTCTGCGCCCTCGACGCGCCGCACTTCCACATCACCACCTGCCACGGCGACTCGGGCGGCCCGGCGTTCGCCACCCGCCCCGACGGCAGCATGGTCGAGGTCGGCGTCACCAGCCTCGGCGACGGCTCCTGCAATCCGACCAGCCCGGCGGTATTCACCCGGGTCGACCAGATCTCCTCATGGGTGCAGAGCTGGATCGACGCGGTCGAAGCGGGCGGGCCGATGCCGAAGATCGAGGTCCCCAAGGCCCACATCCCGACCCTGACCCGCGAACGCTCCGAAGAACTGAGCGCCCTGGTGATGGAAGAAGCCTTCGGCCCGCGCTTCCAGCACGGCCAGGAACGGACGATTCGCTGCAGCCGCCTCGCCAAGGCCCGCCTCAAGTGCGGCGTCACCTGGTTCCAGGGCCCCAACGACTACTTCGGCCGGATCACCGTCTTCTACGCGATCCGCCACAACGTCGTCCTCGCCGGCGTCCACTACGCCGTCCACTGGGTCAACGACCACTGCTACTTCCACAGCGGGCACCCAAAGCAGTGCCCGGTACAGACGAAGAAGAAGTAGCCTGCGCGGCCTTGCGCGTATCCCGGGACGGTCCGGGGCCGCTTCCGTCACGCCCCCCCGCGATGAGTTCGCAGTTCTCGTCGCATAGCGCAGATAACTGCGAACTCACAGGGGGCCCCGGCCGGTGCGTTCGCAGTTGACGACAAATGACGTCGCCAACTGCGAACTCTTCAGAGGGCCCGGCCGGTGCGTTCGCACTTGACGACAATATGTGGCGCTAGCTGCGAACTCTTCAGAGGGCCCGGCCGGCGCGTTCGCACTTAACGACAATATGTGGCGTTAAGTGCGAACGCACTTCGGGGGCCGGGCCCGGGCCGGAACGCCGCAGGCGCCCAGGGCGCGCTCGCGGGCCGGACGACGATGTCCTGCTGCAGGACGTGCCGGGCCGGCCATGGAAGCAACCATCCAGCGCGCAGGCGACGTTTCATCTGGGACAGGCGTCCAGGTCCGTGCCCTCCTGTATATTCTCCGGCGTCCAGTATTCGAGGGCTTGGATCGGGAAAATTAGTCACGCCCGCCGCGTGCGTGGGCGCAGGGAGGTTTCGTCTCAATGGGGAGCTACCGGCTTCGCGGTGCTTCTGGACCACGCCGTCGCCGAGTGAAACGGGCGGCGACACCTGGCCGGACAACGGCTCCTACAAACACCGTGGCGCCTCGATCTGGAACACGCCGACCGTCAACCCGAAGACGGGCGAGCTCTTCTTCTCCACCTCGAACGCGGCGCCGTGGGTCGGGGCGAAGCGCGAAGGGGAAAACCTCTTCACCGCCTCGATCGTGGCGCTGAACGCCGAAACCGGCGAATACCAGTGTCACTTCCAGATGGTCCACCACGACCTCTGGGACTACGACGCACCGAGCCCGACCGTCCTCTTCAACGGGGAAATGAACGGCGAAATGGTCGAAGCGGTCGGCGAGCCGGAGAAGACCGGTTGGGTCTACCTGGTCGACCAGAAGACCTGCAAGCCGATCTATCCGATCCCCGAGGTGAAGGTCCCCCAGGACCCGTCGCAGAAGACCTTCCCGACCCAGCCCGAGCCGACGATGGAACCGTTCAGCCCGGTCGGGAAGCCGCTCCCCTCGGCGGTCAAGAAATCGGCCGAAGGCGTCTCCGGCGACCACCCGAAGCCGAAGGTGGTCGGCGTCCCGGACTTCACCCCGATGAGCAGCGACCCGAACGTGATGAACGTGGTCGCCAACGCCGCGGTCGGCGGCGACAACTGGCCGCCCTCGTCCTTCGACCCCGAAAAGGACATGTACTACGTCTGTTCGCAGAGCGGCGTCCTCGGGTTGATCGTCCCCCCGAACGAACAGAAGTACAAAGAAGGCGAAACGTACATCGGCTCCGACAGCATCACCGCCTCCGGGTCCAACACGCCCGGCTTCCTCACCGCCTATGACATGAGCACGGGCAAGATCGCCTGGCAGGACAAATTCCCGGAATCGTGTTACTCCGGAGCCGTGACCACCGCCGGCGGGCTCGTCTTCGTCGGCCAGGACAACGGCGAACTGCAGGCGTTCAACTCGGAAACCGGTGAAAAGCTCTGGCACTTCCAGACCGGCGCCGGCGCCAACACCACGGTCACCGTCTTCGAAGACGAAGGCGAAGAGAAGGTCGCCATCTACTCGGGCGGCAACTCGCTGGCGGCGACCCCGCACGGTGAAAACTTCTGGGTCTTCTCGCTGAACGGCACGATGGGCGAGCTGAAAGGCACCGAAGAGGAGGCCGAAGGCACCAAACACGCAGGCGAGAAAGAAGCCGAAGAAGCCGAAGGCGGTGAAGAAGCCGCGGCCGGCGGCGCGGGCGACGTGACCGCCGGAGGCGAAGCCTTCGCCGAAAACTGCTCGACCTGCCACGGCGCCACCGGTCACGGCGGCAACGGCGGTCCGGACCTGCGGACGATGCCGCTCGCCAAAACCGAAGCCGGTGTGGTCAAACAGGTGACCAACGGCGGCGGCGGGATGCCCCCGTTCAAAGGCGTCCTCTCCGAAGATGAAATCACCAACGTGGCCGCCTACGTGGTCGGAAAGATCACCCACGGCGAATGAGCTTGGCGGCCGAAACGAGACGTCGGCCGTCGAGGCGACCTACCGCAGGTAGGCCGCGATTCCAGAAAAAGGCCCGTCGCTCTTCCACCCTTTGAGCGGCGGGCCCATCCTATCGCCGGCCCTCCGCCGGCTGATCCCTATTTCTTCTTGTGTTTCTTGGCCTTCGTCTTGAAGGTCACCTTCACCTGCTGACTCGAGGCGGTGCCGCCGGTCGGCGTGAAGCTCACCGTCACCGGTACGGTCAGCTTGTGCTGTTTCAGCAGCAGCTTCTTGCCGGTGGAGCTCAGCTTGACGGTGATCTGCACGGTGCCGGCCGCGGTTGCCTGGACGCTGGCCGGGAGCAGAACCGGCTTCTTCTTGCCTTTCGCTTTGCCTTTGCCTTTGACGGCGCTCGCCCGGGCGGTGCCGGTGGCCAGTGAGAGGGCCGACCCGGTGGCGGTCGAGGTCGAGCTCGCCGAGACCGTTCCCGGCCCCGGGACGGTGACCGAGAGGGTCGCCTCGAAGCCGCCCTTGAATTTCACGTGCGAGCCGAGCGTGAAGGCGTTGCTCGGCGGGGGCGGCGGAGAACCCGGCTGACTCACCGGGATCGCCAGCTGCGCTCCGACCGGCGGCTTGCAGGTCGCCGGGCTCTCGTTGATGAAGCGCAGGTTGTCGAGGAAGACGGCCGAGTCGAGGATTTCGTCGGAGGCGTCGAAGATCGAGAGGTAGATCGAGTTCGGCCCTTCGGCGACCGGCGTCTTGGTCGTGATCAGGCCGGTCGCCGCGTTGAAGTAGGTGCCTTCGGCCTCGGCCGGGCTCATCGCGGTCGGCCCGACGCCGTCGACCGAGATCGGCTCGCCTTCGGGAGAGGCGGCGAAGTCGGACGGACGGACCAGGGAACCGTCTTCATTGACGCTCCAGCTATTGGCGTCGACTTCGGCGATGAACGCGTCGTTGAACTCCGAACCGACGAAGTTCGGGAACTCCTCGGAGAGGAAGCGATAGTCGAGCGCGGCGCAGTTGTCCCCGCCCGGGACGTTCACGTTGAGCTTGAGGACGGTCCAGTCGCGCGCGTCGCCGCGGGCCGCCGGGTTTGGACTGGCCTCGCTGCCGTAGGCATACGAGACTTCCGGTTCCGGAGCGCTCTGTTCATGGTCGGTGGCAACCGATTCCATGTTGCCGCTGGAGAGGATCGCCCAGGTGCTGCCGAAGGTCGGGAAGCCGGTCAGCGGCGTGCTGCTGTCGCCGACGCCGAGCGGTGAGGCTCCCGGTTCGACGCCGCCGAAGGCATATTCGGGGAGTTCGGCGCTGATCAGCTGTTCCGGCACCTCGAGGATCGCTTCGCCGGCTTTTTTCGCCGATTCGGGGCTCGGCGGCAGCGGGGTGACAGCTGCCGAAGCCTGCGACGACAGCAGCAGAGACAGCGCCGCGGCAGCGGCGATCAGAAGAACGAGACGATTGCGAGTCATGCGGGCCTTTCAGTGGCTTTCAGTTGCCGAGACCCTGCCCGTAGCACCCTGGTAAACCGAACGTACCAGCGGTGATCGGGGCCGGCCACCCCCGGCCTACTTCGTTTCGAATAGTTGGTAGCGGCGGCGCCCGGCCACCGGTCAGGCAGCCTGGGGACCGCTCCGAGAGCCGATCTTCTGCAGCACCCAGCAGTGCCCGTCAGGGTCGGCGAACTCGGCGAAGGTCGCGTAGTCGGCGACGGATCAAGCCGAGCCGGGTGGGGTGACCGGGCTGCGCTCGGGCTCCAGCCGCTCGCCGTCGATCGTCACCGTCACCAGTTCCGGTTCGAAGGAGGGCGGGCGGTCGGCAAGCTCCTCTCGGTCAACGTCGGGCTGCCCCGCGACGTCGCCTGGCAGGGGCGGACCGTCCACACGGCGATCTGGAAGGACCCGGTCGACGAACCGCGGATGGTGCGCCGGCTGAATATCGACGGCGACAAGCAGGGCGACCTGAACGCGCACGGCGGCGAGCCCCCCCATTCCCGGGATCGGGCGCCCGCCGGCTCAGACCGTCGCGGTGGCGTCGGTGGGGCGCAGGATGAGCAGGCAGACGTCGTCCGGGAGTGGTTTGTCGCCCAGCTCGAGCAGGCAGCTTTTGGCGTCGGTCGCGAAGGGGGCGGCGGGTAGGTCGACCAGTGGCGCGAGTGCCCGTGTCAGCCCGTCGAGGCCGAGCAGGGAGCCGCCGCGGCGGAGGTCGGTGGCGCCGTCGGTGTAGGCGAGGACGCCGGCCCGGCCGGTCAGGCGGAGCTCGGCGGTCGAGACCGACAGCGAGCTCTGCACGCCGAGCAGGGTGGTGTGCCCGGCCGGCACGACCTCGGTGAGGTCCGGCAGCAGCAGCGGCGGCGGGTGCCCGGCGATCGCGCAGGTCATCTCGGCGCCCTCGCGGTCGAAGTGCATGCAGACGGCGCTGACCAGTTCCTTGCCGTCGGCGGAGCGCTCGATCAGGGCCGCGTTGGCCATCTGGAGGATCTCGATCGGGTCGCCGGTGTTGGCGGCGAAGGAGGCCAGCTGGGCGCGGACGAAGGTCGCCAGGCGCGCCGCGACCGGCCCGCGCCCGACGACGTCGCCGACGACCGCCACCGTCGATCCGTCGGGCGGGTGGGCGATCAGGTAGAAGTCGCCGGAGACGCCGTGGCGGGAGGGGACGAAGGCCGCGGCGACGTCGAGGCCCTCGGCGGCGGGAAGGGCGGCCGGGGTCAGGGCGCTGCGGATCACCTCGAGGTCTTCGGCCGAGTGCTCGAGCACGAGGACCCGGCGGCGCGCCCCGTCGACCAGGACGACGATGAGGCCGAAGAGGATCGCCCGCACCATCGCCGCGAACCAGAATTCTTCGACCGGCTCGATCGCGGCGCCGATCGCGTAGAGGCCGACCGCGGCGACGGCGGCGAAGGCGCCGGCCTTCCAGCCGAACCACCAGGTCACCAGCCCGACCGGCACCGCGTAGAAGAAGGCGATGCCGCCGTGTGCGGTGTTCGTGACCGCCAGCCAGAGGGCGAAGATCGCCGCGGCCGGCACGACGGCCCAGATGACACGGAGGTGACTCGACGGACCGGGCCGCACTCTCCGTCGAGAATAGACCGACCCCGGCGGGCCTACCTAAAAATCGGCGGCGGGGCGGCGGCCGGCGACGGCCCCGCGGCGAGGCCGGCGGCGCGCGACCCTCCGGTCGCGCGC
>DASXMH010000086.1:0-15232 GCA_036495785.1 Solirubrobacterales bacterium | reverse complement strand
GCGGGTCGGGCGGCGCGCGGTCACCATCGAGGCGAGCATCTGGGTGGCGGTGACGACCGGCTTCGAGCAGCGGCCGGCGGTGCGGATCAGGCGCTTCTGCAGGACCGGGACCTCGGCCAGCGGCACTTCGATGCCGAGGTCGCCGCGCGCCACCATGATCCCGCCGGTCACCGCGGCGGCGATCTCCTCGACGTTGGCGGCCGCCTGCTGGCGCTCGATCTTCGCGATCTCCTCGACGTTGGCGGCCGCCTGCTGGCGCTCGATCTTCGCGATCAGCGGGATGTCGGAGCCGAGGCTGCGCAGGCGCTCGTCGACCGGGTGGAGGTCGGCGACCGAGGAGACGAAGGAGACGGCGATCAGGTCGATCCCCTCCTTCACCGCGAAGTCGACCCAGGCGAGATCGGTCTCGGTCGCGGCCGGCAGTTCGGCGGCGCCGCCGGGGATGTTCATCCCCTTATGTGAGGAGAGGGTGCCGCCGACCTCGACTTCGGCGTCGACCCCGTCGCCGAGCTGGTCGCCGACGCGGAGGCGGATCGCCCCGTCGGCGAGGTAGACCAGTTGGTTCTCCTGCAGGCCGGCGACGCCCGCCCAGGAGACCGGGATGGTGTCGCGGTCGCCCTCGATCTGGCGCGGCGTGAGGGTGACGTGCATGCCGGTCTCGAGCTCCGCGTAGTCGTCGCGGAGGCTGCCGATGCGGAGCTTCGGGCCGGGGAGGTCGCCGAGGATCGCCACCTCGCGGCCGAGGGTCTGGGACGCCTTGCGGATCGTCTCGATCGTCTGCGCCTGTTTGTCGGGGCCCGCGTGGGAGAAGTTGAGCCGGAAGACGTCGGCGCCCGCCGCGATCAGCTGCCCGAGCACACCGACGTCCCAGGATGCGGGGCCGACGGTGGCGATGATCTTGGTGCGCCGGTCGAGGTGGGCGCTGGGCTGGGCGAGTGGATAGGAAGACATTCGGGACCAGAGTAGTGAGCGGCGCGCGCCGGGCGTGAACGCGAGGTGATCGGGGTGGGCGCCACCGGGCCGCGAGGACGGCGGGGCGTGGGCGCAGAGTTGTGTGAGATGACTCCGGTTGACCGTGACATCGCTCTATGCAAGCTTGCGAAGGCGATGGCGACCTCACCGAGCGCAGTCGAGAGCCGCCGCGGCGCCGGGGAGGAGCGGTCGGCCGAGGCGCAGGCTCCCCTCTTCCCGGAGCTCGTCGGCGCGGCTCCTCCCTCCCCCGCCGGACCGATCGACGCGGCCGAGGCGGCGACGCTCGCCACCGCCCCCGACATCGAGCTGTCGAAGCTCTCCCAGACGCTTCGCTTCTCGATGCGCCAGATCGAGTTCGTCTTCAAGGCGCGCCGCGAATTCGGCGAAGTCTTCCGCATGCAGGGGGTGATCCCCGGCGGCCCGGTCATCACCAGCCACCCGGATCACGTCCGTTCCCTCTTCACCGCCAAACCCGAGCAGGCGCCGTCGCTGACCGGCGAATCGCCGCTGCGGCCGATCGTCGGACCGAACTCGGTGCTGACCGCGGTCGGCCCGCGCCACATGCGCCAGCGCAAACTGCTGCTGCCGCCCTTCCACGGCGAGGCGATCGACCAGTACACGCGGATGATCACCGACGCGGCGGAGCGCGAGATCGACCGCTGGCCGGTCGGCAAGCCGATGGCGCTGGCGCCGCGCATGCAGGCGATCACGCTCGACGTGATCATGGCCGGGATCTTCGGCGTCGAAGGCAGGCCCGCGCCGGGCACGCCGGAGGCGGCGCTGCGACTGGCGGTCAAGAAAGGGGTCAACGCGTCGACCCTGCCGACCGCCCAGCTGACCGAGCTGCTCCACCTCGGCCGCGAGGAGGCGATGGGGCCGCTCAAGCTGATGCTCAACATGCTCGACCGGCCCACCTACAAGGTGATCCGGGAGCGGCGGCGGGCGACCGACCTCGAGGAGCGCCGCGACATCCTCTCGATCCTGCTGCAGGCGCGCACCGAGGACGGCGAGGCGCTGACCGACAAAGAACTGCGCGACGAGCTACTGACGTTGGTCCTGGCCGGCCACGAGACGACGGCCAACTCCCTGGCCTGGGCGTGGGAGCGCCTGGTCCGCAACCCGGAGCCCCACGCGGCGCTGGTCGAGGCGGTGCGCCGCGACGAGGGCGCCGAGGAGCGGGTCGAGGCGACGATCGTCGAGACGATGCGCTCCCGCCCGGTGATCCCGATCATCGGCCGCCGCGTCCAGGTTCCCTGGCGCCTCGGCGACTATGCGGTCGAGCCCGGCACCGCGGTCGCGATGTCGATCCTCCTCGTCCACCACCGCGAGGACGTCTACCCCGACCCCTTCGCCTTCCGCCCCGAGCGCTGGCTCGGCCGCAAGCCCGGCACCTACGACTGGATCCCCTTCGGCGGCGGCATCCGCCGCTGCCTCGGCGCCGCCTTGGCGATGGCCGAGCAACGCGTCGTCCTCACCACCATGGCCCGCCGCCTCGACCTGGTCGCCGACCGCCCCGCCCCCGAGCGCGCCATGCACCGCAACGTGACGATGATCCCGTCGCGCGGCGCGCGGGTCGTCATCGCCGCGAAGCACGACTGAACGACAGACGCGCGGCGCGTCGCAGCCGCAAGCGGTCGTCCTTCCGCCCGGCTACCGGTCCTAAGTCGACCGCGGTCCAGAGAATCCGAATTAAAGGATCACGGGATCGCGTCGATCCGTCCTCGCCCAGCATTAATTTCATGTGCGCGGGCGGAAAGCCGCCGGAGTTCGATTCTTTCGAGCTTTCAGATGTGGCCCTGGTGTTGGCGCACCAGGAGGATTCGCAAAGGTAGAGGCGCCGCGATCCACATTCCGCCCGTCGATTTCGTTCTGAAGTTCAGCCCGTTAGTTACGTGGTCCGATGGTTGTCAAGACTCGGCCCAAAGCGACCACAGACAATTTGTCACGGGAATCGGACGTAATTGCTGCAAACCAATGCAGCATTTAAGTCACACGATCGCATTGATCAAAAACAGGCAAACGCCCGGATAGCTCTGGACTGAGGCCCCGTCGGGGCTAACCAGATCCGGTGAGGCGACCGAGGATTTGTTTGCAGCCTCGCGGCACGCCCGATGAGTGATTTCGTCGGAGGTGCTTCACGACAGGGCAAGAACCAAGGCCAGAGCTTCGTCAACCCCTCGCATCTCGCTCGCACTTAGATGCCCCTCGAAGTCATCAAGTCGACGCACATCCAATGCGCGCAGCTGCTCGACCATCACCCGAGTCGTCTGGCCGGCGATATCAACCTCAGGCCGAAAGCTCGCTGCCCGCACGCTTTGGGAGGTTGGGGCGACGAGTACCGTGGACAGCCCAAGAAGCTCATCCGCCTGGACAAGTACGGCATACCGATGCCCATGCTGCTCGTGGCCGCCGCGTCGAGGCAGCCGCACGCGGTAGACATCGCCGCGCGTCACTCAGGCCACTCGGCGGCGATCGCGTCCATATCGGCCATCACCCGGTTGCGCGCCGCGCGGTCATCGGGGTCGTCCGCGAGCCCGGCAACCTCCGCCGCGAGTCCTGACCGCCTCCGCTCGCGCTCAGCCGTCTCGGAGATCGCCTGGCGGGCCGCCTCCGCGCGGGTAAGCCCCCTCTTTCGCGCGATGTCCTCCAGGGCGCGCCAACCCTCGTCTCCTAGACGAAGTGAAAGGGGATGAGAGGTCGAAGCCACCGAAAAAGTGTAGCGCGATCCGCACTACGCCTAGCGCGACTCCGCCCCGTGCGCGGGTTGACCAAGCACCTCGAACCCGGTCGAGCGGAGAGGGAGGGATTCGAACCCTCGAGAGAGCTTGCGCCCCCTACTCGCTTAGCAGGCGAGTGCCTTCAGCCACTCGGCCACCTCTCCGCGCGCGCGGCCGGGTGCCCGGCTCGCGAGGGACGGATTGTAGGTACTGGCCGGCCGGCGCGGGGATAGGGTGATGCGGGTGTCCTCGCCGCCGCAGCAGTCGCACCAGCGCTACGAGCGGATCTTTGCCGAGATCGAAGCGCCTTTTGCGTTCGTGGACCTGGACGCGATGTGGGCCAATGCGGAGGAGATGCTCGATCGGGCGGGGCGCAAGCCGATCCGGGTGGCAACGAAGTCGTTGCGATGTCGTGCGCTGATCGAGGAGATCCTAGGGCGGGACGCGCGCTTTGCCGGGCTAATGACCTACACCCTGCCGGAGACGCTGTGGCTCGCCGAACACGGGCTCGAGGACCTGCTGCTCGCCTACCCGACCGCCGACACCACCGCCCTGCGGGAGCTGGCGCTGCGCTCCGCCGCCGACCCCGAGCGGGCGCCGCTGGTGATGATCGACTGCGTCGAGCACCTGGAGGCGATCGAGGCGGTGCTGGGTGCCGACGCGCCGCCGATCCGCGTCTGCATGGACATCGACGCGAGCTGGTGGGCGCTCGGGGGGCGGGTCAAGGTCGGGCCGAAACGCTCGCCCGTCCACACGGTCGAGCAGGCGGTGGAACTGGCGCGCGAGATCGAACAACGGCCGCAGATCGAACTCGACGCGCTGATGGCCTACGAGGGCCAGATCGCCGGGGTCGGCGACGAGCCGCCGGGGCGGCGCATGCGCGGCTCGGCGATCCGCTTCATGCAGAAGCGCTCGGCGAAGGAGCTGGCGGAGCGTCGGGCGGCGATCGTCGCCGCGATCAGCGGGTTCTGCGAGCTGGAGATCGTCAACGGAGGCGGCACCGGCAGCCTCGAGACGACCGGCGCCGAGGCGGCGGTGACCGAGGTGACCGCGGGCTCCGGCTTCTACGCCCCCACCCTCTTCGACAACTACAGCCGCTTCAAGCTCACTCCGGCGGCGGGATTCGCACTGCCGATCGTCCGCCGGCCGGGCCCCGGAGTGGTGACCGCGCTCGGCGGCGGCTACCTCGCATCCGGGGCGGGCGACGCGGCGCGCCTGCCGTCGCCGTGGCTGCCGCCTGGGTTGGAGCTCGACGCCGAGGAGGGCGCGGGCGAGGTCCAGACGCCCCTGCTCGGCGCCCGCGCCGACGACCTCGGAATCGGCGACCGCGTCTACATGCGCCACACCAAGGCCGGCGAGCTCTGCGAGCGCTTCGATGCCCTCCACCTGGTTGAAGGCGACCGCATCGTCGACGTCGTCCCTACCTATAGGGGAGAAGGCAAAACCTTCCTCTGATGTTGATGGGCCGAAAAACCCTCTATATCAGCGCTTTTCGGCCCATCAACATTCAAGGGCCGAGGACGCGCTCCGAGTAGGCGTTGGTGAACACGCGGCCGGGGTCGAGCTCGTCGCGGGCCTGCTGAAAGGCGTCCCAACGCGGGTAGCGCGGAGCCAACGTCTCCGCCGTCTGGAAGTGGCGCTTGCCCCAGTGGGGGCGGCCGACGTAGTCGTCCATGATCGCCTCGACCGCCTCGAAGTACGGGCGCCACTCCATCCCCCGGTACTGGTGGACGGCGATGTAGGCAGTCGGGCGTTCGTGGGCAGCGCTGAGGTCGGCGTCGTCGGGCGCCGTCACCCGCACCTCGATCGGGAAGAAGACCGGATAGCGGTTGGCGCGCACCCACTCGACCACTCGCCGCACCGCGGTCGGGCCGTGCTCGCGCGGCACCGCGTACTCCATCTCGGTGAAGCGGACGTTGCGCTTGTTGACGAAGATCCGGTCGCTGCGGTCCTGGTTGGTGGTGCCGGTCGCGACCAAGCCCGCGAACTTTGCCAGCGCCGGGATCGCCCGCGGCAGCGCCTTGCCGCTCGCGGCCAGTGCCTCGAGCGCCCAGTTCTCCAGCAGAACGTCGTTGAGCAAGGCGACCGTGCGGCTCTTCGGCGCGGGCGGCTCGTCGGTCCGGTTGCGCTCCAGCACCAGCGCGCGGTCCGAGTAGGGGAAGGTGAAGAGCTCGAAGTGGTCGTTGCGCTCGGCGAGCTCGTCGAAGCGGTCGAGCACGTCCTCGCAGCGGTGCGCGGAGTCGACCCGGCGCAGCGTGAAGGCGGGGAAGCAGCGGAGCGTCACCGCGCTGATCGCGCCCAGCGCGCCGATCCCGATCCGCGCCGCCCGCAGGAGGTCCGGGTCGCCCGCCGCGGTCAGGTCGCGGACGCTGCCGTCGGCGAGCACCAGCTCGACGCCCTCGACCCGCGAGGAGATGTTGCCGAAGCCCGCGCCGGTCCCGTGAGTGCCGGTCGAGATCGCCCCGGCGAGCGTCTGCGCGTCGATGTCGCCGAGGTTCTCGAGCGCCAGTCCGAGCGCCGCCAGTTCCTCGTTCAGGTCGGCGAGCACGGTGCCGGCGCCGACCCGCACCTTGCCGCTCTCGCGGTCGGCGTCGAGGACCCCGCGCAGCGCCTCGAGGCGGAGCATCGTCTGGTCGGTCATCGCCGTTTCGGTGAAGGAGTGGGCGGAGCCGGTGACGGAGATCTTCTGCCCGGCCGCCGCGGCCGAGGCGATTGCCTCGGCGAGCTCCTCGCGCGAACGCGGCGCGACCACTCGCGCCGGGCGACAGCGCTGGTCCCCGGCCCAGTTGGCCCACTCCCCCGTCTGCGTAAGCGGTCCCACGCCCCGCAAGTATCGCCTGCCCCCGATGAGTTCGCAGTAATCACCGCATAGCGACGAGAACTGCGAACTCACCGGCAGCGGCTACGTCTCCGCCACAGCCGGCTCCGGACCGAGGGACCGGAACGCGTAGAGGATCGTCAGCGCCAGGATGACGGCGATCGCGATGCTCGGCGCCGCGTCCCCGGTCACCCCGGCGACCGCCGCGCCGGCGACCCCGCCCAGCACCTGCGCCGCCGCCCAGGCCATGTTGGTGACGCCGACCGCGTAGCCCTGGTGGAGGCCGCTCGCCTCGGCGCTGTCGGAGATCAGCGTCATCGCCGGTGCGAAGCAGAAGCCGGAACCGAGCGAGGTGACGAGCAGCGAGGCGATCACCGTCTCCAGCGAATCGGCGAGCGCGAAGAAGACCATCGCGACCGCGCAGATCGCCATGCCGAGGACGTAGGGACCGCGCCGGCCGACCCGGTCTGAGAGGCGCCCGGCGAGCGGCGCGAGCACCGACTCGATCGCCGCTCCGCCGATGAAGCCGACCGCGATCAGCGCGTGGCCGCCCCCCAGCGAGTTGATCCGCAGCGGCAGCAGCACGTCGATCGCGCCGAACATCAGCGAGGGGGAGCTGACGAAGATCGCCGCCTCGACCAGGGGGCGGTCGACGAGGCAGCCGAGGACCTCGCGCAGGGGCTGGTTCACGCGGACCACGGTGTCGGGGAAGCGCGAGGCGGTCCAGGCAAGCGCGAGGGCGACGACGAAGACGGCGGCGAAGACCGGCTCGGTGCCGATCGAGGCCGCGAGCGCGCCGAGCGCCGGCCCGAGCAGCGAGCCGGCGACCGCGGTGCCGAGCGCCGTGCCGATCACCGAGCCCCGTTGGTCCTCCGGGTAGCTGTTGATGATCCAGGTCAGCGCGCCGGACCAGATCAGCGCGCCCGCGACCCCCTGGATGAAGCGCGCCGCGTCGAGCGGCCAGGGCGAATCGAGGATGCCGAAGAGGAGGCTGGCGAAGCCGAGCCCGCAGAGTCCCCAGATGACCGTCCGCCGCGGGCCGAAGCGGCTGGCGACGTAGCCGCCCGGCAGCGCCGCCGCGAGCGTCCCGGCCGCGTAGGCGGCGGAGAGGATCCCCGCCTGCGCCGTCGACATGTGGAGGTCGTCGACGTATTCCGGCAAGAGCGGCGCGATGGCCGTGAAGAAGGTGAGGTCGAGGAAGACCATCGCCGAGGCGAGCACGAGGAGACGACGCATGGCACCATCCAATCAACCATCAGGAGGGGTGGCAGAGCGGTTGAATGCGGCGGCCTTGAAAGCCGTTGGGCGTCTTATGGCGTCTCGTGGGTTCGAATCCCACCCCCTCCGCTCGCTCCCGGCCGATCGCCGGGGGGTTCCTGAGGAGCGTCAGCCGGGCTAGATATTGGGAGCCGCCTGGCGCACGGCGGCGATCAGGCTCGCGACTTCGGCGCGGACGCCTTCGCTTTCGCCGCGGAGGACGATCGAGTATTCGATCATCCCGCGGACCCAGATTACGACCTTGTCGGCTTCCTCTTTGATCTCGGTGATCTGGGCGACGTGGATGCGGTTGCCGATCGGCGCCGCGGAGTGGCCGAACAGCTCGAGGACGCGCCCGTCGAAGGCCAGCACGCTGTTGGCGTAGACGACCTCGGTCAACTCTCCGGCGCTCATCGCGCAGGCATCCTAAATCGGTACAGGGCCGCTTGCAAAGCGGGCTCCGGTGGTCCTCGCGGCAGGAATAGGGCCGCGGCGGCCGAACCGACCGAACATGGACCCGTCCGGCATCCGCGCTCCCGGCGGCGCACGGTGGCTGCGGCGCGCCGAGCGGTTCACCGACGCCTTCGGCCTGGTCCTGGGACTGGTGGTGCTGACCTTCGTCCTGACCTCGCTGATCAGCAACACCGGCTGGGGGGCCGCCGTGATCATGGCGGCGACCGGCGCCACCTCGATCGTCGCGCTGACCAGCTCCCACTCACCGGCCCATTACGTTCACGTCGCGATCTACCTGAGCGGGCTCAGCCTGGCGCTGACGATCGTCGGCGCAATCAGCGGGGCGCACCTGTGGCTCAACCTCGGCGCGCTCATCCAGGTCAGCCTGCTGGCGATCACGATGGTCGCGGTGCTGATCCGCGTCGTCACCACCGCCGAGGTCAACGCGCGGACCATCCTCGGTGCGATCAGCGTCTACACGGTCCTCGGCCTTCTGTTCGGCTTCGCCTATGAGGCGATCGCCCGGATCGAGAGCACGCCGTTCTTCGAAGGCACCCCCCACATCGAGCACGGCGACTACCTCTTCTTCAGCTACACGACGCTGACCACCACCGGTTACGGCAACCTGGTGCCGAGCGGGCAGCCGGGCGAGATGATCGCCAGCTTCGAGATGCTGATCGGCCAGATCTTCCTCGTGACCCTGGTGGCCGGCCTGGTCGCCGTCTGGCGACCGGGGACCAGCCTCAAACAGCGGCGCGAACGACGCGCCGGGGCGGGATCGGACGGGCCCACCGACTAATCGGCGAGCTCGACGCTTTCGATCGTCTTCGCCTCGAGCGGCTTGTCGCGGGCGTCGGTCTCCGACGCCTCGATCGCGTCCACCGCGTCCATCCCGTCGACGACCTCGCCGAAGACGGTGTGTTTGCCGTCGAGCCACGGCGCCGCGCCGGTGGTGACGATGAAGAACTGCGAGCCGTTGGTGTTGGGGCCGGCGTTGGCCATCGCGAGCGCGCCGCGGACCACCTTGTGGTCGTTGAACTCGTCCTCGAAGGTGTAGCCGGGGCCGCCGGTCCCGGTGCCTTCCGGATCGCCGCCCTGGATCATGAAGTCGGGGATGACCCGGTGAAAGATCACGCCGTCGTAGAACCCTTCGCCCGCGAGTTTGCGGAAGTTCTCGACGGTCTTCGGCGCGTCCTCGTCGAAGAACTCGACGACGATCGGCCCGGCATTGGTCTGCAGCGTGGCTTTCGACATGGGGCGGAGCCTAGCGACCGTCCACCTTGACCGTGACCGCAGCCGAGGAGCCCGAGGCATACGGCCAGCCCGCTTCCGGGAGCGCGGTCGCCCGGAGGCGGATGCGGGCCACGCCGGTGACGTAGCGGAAGCGGTACCGGGCCTTGAAGCGACCGCGGGCGCCGGTGCGGACCACGAGCGCGGGGCGCCAGCGCCCGCCGGCGCGATCGAGGTATTGGATCGTGACAAGCTTGCCGCGGGCGGGGATCCGCGCGGCGCCGGCGCGCACCCTGCCGCTGAGCGTCACCCGTTCGCCGGTGCGGAGGCTGCGCGGCGCCGCCGTGAGACTGACGCCCGCACGGACCCGCAGCGCCAGCGGCCGATGGTGCGTCGGCGCGAGCCCACCGCCGCCGTGAAAGGAGACGAGGACGCTGCGCGAGGTCCCCGGCGGCAAGCGGAGCTCGAAGCGCCCGGCCCGGTCGGTGACCACGCGCCGACGTTCCGGCGCGCCCGCGCCCCCCGCCTCCGGTCGCGCGACCACCGCCAGCGACCGGTCCGCGACCCCGCCACGGTCGGCGTCGGTCAGCCGCCCGCGAACCACGACCGAGGTCCCGAAGTCGACGGTAAGCCGCCGCTCGGCGGTCCCGTCCTTCATCAGGTACGCGACGAGATGGGTGGCACGGCCGTGGGCGCTCGGGGGCCGGCCACCGCGCGAGGCCGGGCCGGACCCGCGCCCGCCCCCCGCGGCGACCTGGTGGCGGAGCTCGTCTGGGCTGCCCGCGGCGCGGAACTGGGCCGAGCCGCTGTTCCCGGCGGCATCGGTCGCGGTGGCTCGGAAGAAGTAGGCCCCGGCGCTCAGGTCGGGCAACTGCGCGTGAAGCGTCGCCCGCCCCGCGCCGCCCCGATCGAGCGTGGTCTGCAGGTCGGTCCAGGTCTCGGAGTCGGCACGGCGCACCGAGATCGTGCCCGCGGCCGGCCCGGAGAACGCGTCACTCACCGTAGCCGCCACCTCGCCTTCCGACGCGACGCCGAATTCAACCTCCGGCGCCGAGTTGTCGACTTCGATGCGGGCATCGGGCGCACAGCCCTGCCCGCCGCCGAAGTCGGTCGCGCAGCCGCGCAGCGTGTGGACGCCGTCGGCGAGCCTGGTCGTGTCGACTTCGAACGCCCGCGTCGCCGTCGGTGGGCAGGGGCGCAGCCGGGTCCCGCGCACTTGGCCTTCGATCGTGGTCACGGCGCAAGCCACGGGAGCGGTGAGGACGGGGCTGCCGTCCACCGTCGCTTCCTCGCCGGCGAGCCCGGCCCCGACGGCGTCCTCGGCTCTGAGTTCGAGCGGCACCGTCCCCCGATGCCAACCGGGCGCCACCAGCGCTCCGGCCAACTTCGCCTGCGGCGGGACCGGATCGTCCACGGTGAGCGTCACGCCGCTGAGCAGCTCCGACGACCGCAGCGAACGGGTGCAGGGCGCCACGGGGCCGCCGTGGATGAGGCATTCGAGGCGCACTTCGAACGCCGGCGCCGGTCCGGTGATGCCTGCCGCGACGAGATGCGGCGCACTGCTGAGGACGGCACCCGCCAGGCCATGAGCTTCGATGCCGTCGTCGAACGCGGCCACCTGCCACATGCCCCACTGCAGTTCCCCCGACCAGGTGAAGCTGACGCCGGCGAAGCTCGCCCCCGGCGGAGCGACCCAGCGTGCCCGCGCCAAGGCCTGACCGCCGTCGGACGCGAAGCCGGTTTCGAACCACAGGCCCGCCGGCGTGCCCGCGGGCGGTGCCGTGCAGTAGCCGGGGTGCAGGTAGACGGCCTCGCCTTCGGTCTTCGGCATCGCCGGGTCGAGTTCGGCGCCGATCCCCCAGCCGCATTGGGCGACCTCGTAGGTGCCCGCCCGGGCCGCGTCGGCGAGGACGAGCGCCAGCGCCACCACCAATCCGATCGCCATCGCGGCGACCCTTCCCACACCACCTCGCGTCCCGGCCATGCGTCCTCCCCTCGTCTCGGTCTTACGCATGGCCAAGGGCGCGGGGCCCCCGATCTCTCCCCCCTCTCGCCCGGAAAGCCGGTCGCACCCCGGCCGGAAGCCGCCCTTTGCGAGAATGAGTGGCAATGGCTCTCCCCACGAAGGATCAGGTGAACGAGGCGCTGCGGGGCGTAATCGACCCCGAGCTGCGCCGCTCGATCGTCGAGCTCGGAATGGTGCGCTCGATCGAGATCCAGCCCAGTGGACGCGTCGAGGTGGTGGTGTCGCTGACCACCGCCGGCTGCCCGATCCGCTCCCACTTCGAAGGGGCCGTCGCCCAGCGGGTCGGCGAGCTGGAGGGGGTGACGGAGGTCGGCGTCGGCTTCGACGTCCTCTCCGACGAGGAGAAAGGCACCCTCCAGCAGACGCTGGGGCGCGGCAAGCTGCCGCAGGGCGCGCTCGCCAAGGTCAAAAACGTGATCTGCGTGTCCTCCGGCAAGGGCGGCGTCGGCAAGTCGACGATGACCGCGAACCTGGCCGCGGCGCTGAACGCCGAAGGCCACTCGGCGGGCGCCCTCGACTGCGATGTCTACGGCTACTCGATCCCCCGCATGCTCGGCGTCAACGCCAAACCGGAGGTGAACGGGGAGCGCAAGATCCTGCCGCTCGACTCGCCGGTCGGGGTCAAGGTCATGTCGATCGGCTTCTTCGTCGAGGAGAACGCGGCGGTCGTCTGGCGCGGCCCGATGCTCCACAAAGCGATCCAGCAGTTCCTCGAGGACGTGGCCTGGGACGAGCTGGAGTACCTGCTGCTCGACCTGCCGCCAGGGACCGGCGACGTCTCGATGACGCTCGCCCAGCTCCTGCCGCAGGCCAAGTTCATCGTCGTCACGACGCCGCAGCCGGCCGCCCAGTCGGTCGCCCACCGCGGCGCCGAGATGGCGAAGAAATTCGACCTCGAGATCCTCGGCGTGATCGAGAACATGTCCGGCTTCACCACGCCCGACGGCGAGCGCTTCACGATCTTCGGCGAGGGCGGCGGCCAGGAACTGGCCGATGAGCTCGACGTGCCGCTGCTCGGCAAGGTGCCGCTCTCGGAGCCGCTCCGCGAGCACTCCGACGAAGGCACGCCTCTGGTCGTCTCGGAGCCGGACTCCGCCGCTTCCCAGGCGATCCGCCAGGCGGCGCGCGGGATCATCGCGATGACGCCGCAGGAGCTGCCGGTGCTGCAGGCGACTCCGGCGATGGCCGAGATGCCCGCGATCGGCGGCACGCCGCTGCCGGTGGTGCAGGTCGGTCCGAGCGCCTAGCCCGGACCGCTGCGATCGGCGCGCCGCCCGGCCCGCCGCACCCACTTCGCGCCGCTCGGACCCCGCTCCGCGCGGACTTTCCTAAATCTCCCCGCCGAGACCGCAACTATGCTTTCGGCCGCGCGTTAGCGCTTACAAATAAATGCCTAATCCCGGCCTCAGACAGGCCGGGAGCGGGGGAACCAAGTTTTTGGGGCTAATCCACCGCCCGGTGGAGGCGCAGGCTCCTTCAGCGCCAGCCCGACAGCTAACCCCGCAGGCGCCCGAAGGAGGTAGTCGATGCAGTCGTCCCCCGGGGTGGCCAGGTATGCCGCCCGTCGCAGTTTCATCGCAGCGCTCTCCCTGGCCGCCTTGGCCACCCTCGGCCTGGCTCTGATCGCCGCGCCGTCGGCCTCGGCGAAGAAGGTCATCCAAGGCGGGATCAGCAGCTCCGGCCTCGAAGCGGAAATTCCCGAATCGACGGAAGGCGAAAGCCCTGTCGAAGTCGAATCGGGCGAACTCGAAAGCGGCGTGACGGAAACGGTCCCGGGCGCCAAGGCCCGCCTCGTCGGCACCCGCGCCGTCGCCCCGGCGAGCGCCCCCGCCGCCGTCAAGGCGGTCATCGCCGCCGCCAATCGCATCCGCACCACCCCCTATATCTGGGGCGGCGGCCACGGCCGCTGGCAGGACGCGGGCTATGACTGCTCCGGCGCCGTCTCCTACGCGCTCCACGGAGCGCGCCTCCTGACCACGCCGCTCACCTCCGGCTCCTTCGAGACCTGGGGCGAAGCTGGGCCCGGGCGCTGGATCACGATCTACGCCAACGCCGCGCACGCCTACATGGTCGTGGCCGGGCTGCGGTTCGACACCGCCGGCGACACCAGCGGGACCGGTCCCCGCTGGCACCCGAGCACCGCGGCGGCGGCGAGCGGCCGGTTCGTCGTCCGCCACCCGGTCGGCTTCTAGGCTAGCCACCCGGTGAAGCGCGAAAGCGCCCCAAGAAAAGGGCCGCCCCTCAAGGGCGGCCCTTTTTGCGGCTTGGTGCCGGGCACCTCGGTGCGGGTCAGAACGACCCGCGGGCGGATTCGATCAAGCCGCTTTTTTGTAGTAGGCGGCGTTGATCTCCGCGTATTTGGCCCACTCGGCCGGAAGCTGGTCCTCGGCGAAGCAGGCATCCACCGGGCAGGCCTCGACGCAGGCGTCGCAGTCGATGCACTCGTCCGGGTCGATGTAAAGCTGCTCGACCGAGTCGTAGTCGGGCTCGTCGGGCGTCGGGTGGATGCAGTCGACGGGGCAAACCTCGACGCACGAGTTGTCCTTCTGGCCGATGCACGGCTCGGCGATCACGTAGCTCATCTGGGAAGTCTCCTAAATGGTTTTCGTCGTAAGCCGGAGGGTGCCGGGTGGCCCCTGCGACGAGCGAAGCGCCATTTTAGAGATATGCGGCGGCGTCGGTCCCCGCGGGGGGAGGCTGCAAGGCCGGGTCGGCCGCGGCGGGGACACTTGGTGTCGGCTGCGACAAGGCTCGCCACTAGGCTTCGGGGCGGCGATGGCGGGCGAGCGACAGGCGGGGACGGCATGCTGCTGCTGACCGGGGCGACCGGAAGCGTCGGCTCGCGCCTGTTGCCGCTGCTCCTCCAGCGCGGCGAGGACGTGCGCTGCCTGGTCCGCGATCCCCGCCGATTGGGGGTGCGGCGGGTGGACGTGCAGATCGCGCTCGGGGACCTGGGCGAGCTCGCCGATCCCCACACGGTGCGCCAGAGCCTCCGCGGCGTCGACACCGTCGTCCACCTGGCGGCGACGATCCGCGATCAGCCGCCGCGGCGGCTCGAGGAGCTGAACGGCCTGGCGACGGTGCGCCTGCTACAGGCGGCCGAGCGCGCCGGGGTGCGGCGCTTCATCTTCTTCAGCGCGCTCGACGCGGGGGCGGCGCAGCGGACGCGCTTCTTCCGCGCCAAGTGGGTGGCGGAGCAGGCGGTGGAGTCCTCGCCGCTGGAGACGTCGGTCTTCGCCCCCTCGATCGTCTACGACCACTCGGACCCCTGGATCACCCTCCTGCGCCGCTTCTCCTTCCTGCCGGTGCTGCCGGTGTCCGGGGAGGGGCGGGCGGCGTTCCAGCCGATCTGGGCCCAGGACGTGGCCGAGTGCGTAGTCGCGGCGCTGGCCGCCGAGAAGCTGGAGCCGCGCTACGAGCTGGCCGGGCCGGAGACGCTCACCTACGACGAGATGGCGGATCTGGTCAGCCTCGTCGCCGGGCGCCCGCGCGAGCTGGTCCACCTTCCCTTGCCGGCGGTGAAGGCGAGCCTCGGCGCGCTGCGGGCGGTCTTCGGCGAGGCCGTCTTCGCGACCTACGAGGAGGCCGAGCTGATGGAGGTGGCGATGGTCAGCGAGCGTGGGGCCGCCGACGCGCAGGCCCTCGGGGTCGAGCCGCGAAGGATGCGTGATGTCCTCGCCGGCGCCTGAGTCGATGCCGACCGCCCGGTCCCGCGGCGCCCGCCGCTCGGATGCGCCGACGTCCCGCCCTTCGCGCGTC
>DASXMH010000085.1:0-6791 GCA_036495785.1 Solirubrobacterales bacterium | reverse complement strand
GCTGGGGCCGCCGAGTGCGTTCGCAGTCAGCGCCACATATTGGCGTCAACTGCGAACGCACCGGCGGCGCACCGGATGCGCCCCTGGTGAGTTCGCAGTTTTCTGCGGTATGCGGGGATAACTGCGAACTCATCGCGGGGTTGCGACCGAAGTGTCCCCGGACCGTCCCGGGACACGCGCAAGGCGCGCCCATCCCCTCATAACCGCCAGAAGAATGAGGGGATGGGCGCGCCGAGGCAGGCGGCCGAGGCAGGCGGCCGAGGCAGGCGGCCGGGGCGGCGCGGTCGGGTCGGGCCGGTGCGGTCGGCGGCGTGGGTGGCCGCCCGGTCAGGCCGGCGTGTAGTCGACCGTCAGGCGGGATCGTCGAGTCGGTCGGCGATCAGCTTCGAGATCGCCAGCGAGGAGGTGGCGGCGGGGGAGGGGGCGTTCCGCACGTGGACGGCGTTCTCGGTGCGGTGGACGACGAAGTCGTCGACCAGCCTGCCGTCCCGGCCAAGGGCCTGGGCGCGGATGCCGGCCAGGCCGGGAGTTGCCTTGGCGCCGGCCAGGGCGGGGACCATGCGGGCCGCCTCGGCCACGAAGGAGGAGGGGCTGGCGGCGTTTCGCATCTCGATCAGCCCGGCGCGCCAGTGCTTGCCCATCATCTTCCAGGTGCCCGGCCAGCGCAGCGTTTCGCCCAGGTCGCGGCGGCGCACCTGGTGGAGGTCGTAGGCGTCGCGCGCGGGCGCCAGCAGGGCACTCGGCCCGATCAGCACCTCGCCGGCGAAGTTGCGGGTGAGGTGGGCGCCGAGGAAGGGGAGGTCGGGGTCGGGGACCGGGTAGACGTTCGCCCGGACCAGCTTCGCCTCGGCCGGGCCGAGCTTCAGGTAGCCGCCGCGGAAGGGGACGATGCGGGGGTCGGCGGGGGCGCCACAGGCGACCGCAAGGCGGTCCGACCAGAGGCCCGCGCAGAAGACCGCCTGCGCGGCGACGGTGGTCCCGCGCGAGTGCTCGATCGCCAGCTTGCCGCCGCTCGGCCGGGCGCCGTGGACCCTCGTGTCGAGGTGGAGCGTGCCGCCTGCCGCGGTGACGTCGCCCGCGTAGGAGCCGGCGACGGCGACGAAGTCGACGACGCCGGTGTGGGGGGAGTGGAGGGCGGCGACGCCGCGCGCGTTCGGCTCGATCTCGGCGATCTCGTCGCCCCGCAGGCGCCGCAGCTCCGGCACCGAGTTGGCGATCCCACGCCGTTCGAGCTCGTCGAGCCTGCCGAGTTCGGGCTCCTGGACCGCGACCACCAGCTTGCCCGACTTGCAGTAGGGGATGCCGTGCACGTCGCAGTAGTCGTAGAGGGCGCGGGCCCCTTCGACGCAGAGCCGCGCCTTCAGCGAGCCGGGCTCGTAGTAGATGCCGGCGTGGATGACGCCGCTCGAGCGGCCGGTCTGGTGGGCGCCGATCCGCGGTTCGGCCTCCAGCACGCAAAGCCGCGCCCCCGGCCGCCGCGCGAGCAGCTCGCGGGCCACCGCCTGGCCGACGATCCCGCCGCCGACGATCGCCACGTCGCACTCGGCGGGTGGCTGCGAATTCGCGCTTGGGGTCGCCAAGTCCGGGAGGCTAGTGCGCCTCGCCCGAGGCGTGGGCAGGGGGCCGCGACTCCTCGGCCAGCGAGGTGATCTCGAGCGTGCCCTCGGCGGCCTCCTCGAGCACCTCGGTCGCCTCCTGGGCGGAGCGCGCGTAGAGCTCGACCAGCAGGTGGACGACGATCTGGTCCTCGTCGTGCTTGTGGAAGCGGACGTGGGTGAAGAACTCGCGCACCCCGGCGTCGCCGAAGGCGCCGTAGGTGAGGAACTCGGCCGCTTCCGGCCCGGAGCAGCTCTCGACCCGCTCGGCGTCGATCGTCACCGTGCACGAGGCGACCCAAGGCGTCCCGGCCACCATCCGCGGCCACCGGTCGCCGATCGGCACCACCCGGTCGTCCTCGAACGTGAGGTGCGGCTGGTCGTGCATGCAGTCCAGGCACTGCACCACCGATTCCTGCACCTCGTCGACCCCTTCGGCAAGCGCTCCCGTCTCCGGATCCACCCGCCGGATCGCGTCGTAGTGGATCTGGATCTCGAGGTTCTGCGACCAGCAGCGGTAACACCGCAGCCAGGCCGACCGGTCGTCTTGAAAGTCGCTCATGTCCCTATTGTCGCGCGCCGCCTGCCTGGGCGCGGTCGCCCTTGCCGATGGGCGGCGCAGTCGGCATCTGCAGCCGCACTCCGCGCTCCTCGGCGATGTGAGATGGGAGCAGTGCGTTGGTCTCCTTCAGCATCGCCTCGGCGGTGCCGAGGTCGCGCCAGTCGATCGCCGCGGCGTATCCCTGGGCGAAATCGAGGATGCGGATCAGCGGCGCCGGATTGCCGTGCCGAGAGGCGGCTCGCAGCCCTTGGAGGTAGTTGTCCCGATAGGAGATCGGGATCACGATCCGCTGCAGCCCGGCGGCGCTCAGCTCCGCGTTCATCACGACCCGGGCGACGCGACCGTTGCCGTCGGCGAACGGGTGCACCTCCGCGACCAGGAAGGTCGCGAAGATCGCGCGCGCCATGCCACGCGGCAGCGACTCGTAATAGCCGAAGCCCTGGAGCAGGGTGCCGACGACCAGATCGGGGTGGACGAACACGTGGTCGCCGACCTGGTTGCGCGCGTGCTTGAAAGCGCCTGGCCCCACCTGGGGCCGGCGCGCCAGCATCACCGCATGATCGGTTCGGAGCAGGTCCAGAAGGTCGTCGCCGTCGTGCGGGGTCCGCGCCCGCCTGGCCCGGTCGTTGACGAGCTCGAAAGTGCCGAGCACGTCGTGGGCGTCTTCGAATCGACCCTCGGGGATCTTGTCCCCGAAGACGATCTCCTCCGCTTCGCCCAGCTCGAACTCGGTTCCCTCGATGAAATTGGAGAGATAGGACTCGATGAACGAGAGCGTCGGGAACGAGCCGGGCTGCTCTGGCCGCTCGGGCAACGGGGTCTGCAGCAGCCGTGCCTGGAGCGCTTGGAAGATCTCGATGCGGCGCGGATCGAATCCGGTCCCGGCCTGATGGGCGAGCCCCGCCTCCGTGCTCAACACCGAGTCGCGCGTGCCGAGGATCGAGCCGAGCACGTCCTCCAGCTGCGCCAGCTCCGCCTCGGCCTCGATCGCGGCCGCCACACTCCCGGCCTGGGCACGCAACTCGTCCAAGGCGGCCCTACCGCGGACCGCGGCGAGGCGTACCAGCTCGTCCTCCAGCTCGATTCGGGACAGCGTCCGCCCGAGGTCCCCGGGGCGGGCGCGGGAGGCGCGCATGTTCTCGAGGAACTTCCTGCCGGGGCCGGCGAAGTGAAGGCCGTCCATGAAGGGCATGTCTCCCGCCACGGGGCCGACTCCGCGCCGCGGCCGCAGCGTCAATCCGGGCAGCCTCACCGGTTGTTTGCGCGAATAGTCGGGACCCGCATCGAGATAGAGCGAGCCATCCGGGGCGGGGGAGGCTTCGAAGGCGCTGCGGTCGGCGACCACGGCACCGGGGAAGTAGAGCGCGGCGATGCGCTGCCAGCTCCTGCGCACCAGGGACTCCACCGGCTCGGTCGTGTTGCGGGTGTAGAGCCGCGGGCCGATCTTGCGAAGCTCCCCGGCTCTCACGGCTCGGCCGACCGCGCGCGAACTCGCGGCAGTGCTCAGGAACACTTCCGGCTGTTCGAGCAAAAAACCGCGCGTAAGAGGGCTCATCAGAGCCCCCAGAGTAAACTATTGACGCCTAAGAGGGAAAAATCGCCAATAAAAGACGCTTAACGACCTACGCGGCCGCGCCCGCTCCGGCGCGTTCGCCGACCAGCTCGACGATCTCGCCCATGATCTTGTTGACGTCGAAGTCCTTTGGCGTGTAGACGCCGGCGACGCCCGCCTCACGCAGGCGTTCGGCGTCGGCGACGGGGATGATGCCGCCGACCACGACCGGGATCGCGAGACCCTCCTCGGCGAGCAGGCGGACGACCTCGGGGATCAGCTCGAGGTGGGAGCCGGAGAGGATCGAGAGGCCGACCACGTCGACGTCCTCCTGCAGGGCCGAGGTGGCGATCTCCGCCGGGGTGAGGCGGATGCCCTGGTAGATGACCTCCATGCCGACGTCGCGGGCGCGCAGGGCGATCTGCTCGGCGCCGTTGGAGTGGCCGTCGAGGCCGGGCTTGCCGACCAGGATCTTGATCGGGTGGCCGATCCGCCTCTCGGTCTCCTCGACCTGCCGGCGGATCGTTTCGAGCGAGCCGGCGTCGCTGGGCGGGGCGGCGCCGTCGACCCCGGTCGGGCCGCGGTAGGCGCCGAAGGCCTCGCGCAGGACCTCCGACCACTCGCCCGTGGTGGCGCCCGCCTTGGCGGCGGCGATCGTCGCGGGCATGATGTTCTGGCTGTCGTCGGCGGCGACCTTGGCGAGCTCCGCCAAGGCGGCGTCGACCGCCGCCTGGTCGCGGTTCGCCTTCCACTGCTCGAGCGCCGCGATCCGCTCCCGCTCGACCTCGGGGTCGGGCGTCAGGATGCCGCCGTCGGCGCCCGCCGTCAGCGGCGAGTCCTCGGTCTCGGTGTAGGAGTTCTGGCCGATCACCTTCTGCTCGCCGCGCTCGATCCGGCCGACCCGCTCGCGGTGGGACTCGACCAGGCGCGCCTTCATGTAGGGCACCGCCTTGACCGCGCCGCCCTGCTTTTCGACGACCTCCATCTCCTCACGCGCCCCGGCCGAGAGCTCCTCGACCAGCCCGTCCATCACCACCGAGCCCTCGAAGATGTCGGGGTACTCGAGCAGGTCGGTCTCGTTCGCCAGCACCTGCTGGATGCGCAGGCTCCACTGCTGGTCCCAGGGCCGCGGCAGGCCCATCGCCTCGTTCCAGGCGGGCAGCTGGATCGCCCGGGCGCGGGCGTCGCGCGAGAGCGTCACCGCCAGCGCCTCCAGCACGATCCGCTGGATGTTGTTCTCCGGCTGGGCCTCGGTCAGTCCCAGGCTGTTGACCTGGACGCCGTAGCGGAAGCGCAGCATCTTCTCGTCGGTGACGCCGTAGCGCTCGCGGCCGATCTCCTGCCAGAGCGCCGCCATCGTGCGCAGCTTGGCGATCTCCTCGATCACCCGGATGCCCGCGTTGACGAAGAAGGAGATGCGGCCGAATACCTTGGGGAAGTCCTCCTCGGCGACCTGGCCGCGCGCTTTCACCTCGTCGAGCACGGCGATCGCGGTGGAGAGGGCGTAGGCGATCTCCTGGATCGGCGTCGCGCCCGCCTCCTGCAGGTGGTAGCTGCAGATGTTGGTCGGGTTCCAGCGCGGCACCTCATTGACGCTGAAGGCGACCATGTCGGCGATCAGGCGGAGGCTCGGCTCGGGCGGGAAGGCGTAGGTGCCGCGCGAGAGGTACTCCTTGATGATGTCGTTCTGGGTCGTGCCGGAGAGTGCCGAGCGGTCGACGCCGCTCTCCTCGGCGACCGTGACGTAGAGGCCGAGCAGCCAGGCGGCGGTCGCGTTGATCGTCATCGAGGTGTTCATCTCGTCGAGCGGGATGCCGTCGAGCAGCTGGTGCATGTCGCCTTTGTGGGCGACCGAGACGCCGACCTTGCCGACCTCGCCGCGGGCGAGCACGTGGTCGGGGTCGTAGCCGGTCTGGGTCGGCAGGTCGAAGGCGATCGAGAGGCCGGTCTGGCCCTTCGCGAGGTTGCCGCGATAGAGCTCGTTGGAGCGCTTCGCGTCGGAGTGGCCGGCGTAGGTGCGCATCACCCAGGGGCGGTCGCGCTCGGGAAGTCGGTGGTCGCTCATGTCGCAGATGATATTTGGGAGACGAACGCGGTATCCGGCCGGCCGAAATCCGGCGCCCAAATCTGCGCAGGACGCAACACTCGGCGCTTGCTGTGTTTAGGTTGGCGACCCGCCCGCACCTACCGGCGCGGCGTCTCAGCCATGAAGACCAAGATCCTGCTCGTCACCGCCATCGTCTCCTGCGTCGGCCTGTTCGTCGCCGGCGCCGCCTCGGGCGCTTTCGTCGCGATCTATCGCAACGCCCTCGAAACGACCGCGCAGCGCAGCGAATTGCTGAAGCTGAGCGGCAAGAGCTGCACGCGCGGCGGCGGCCAGACCTCGCTGAAGATCACCGTCGGCAAGCTCACCGAAGAGTGCGCCTACCGCACGCCGGTGATCGGCTCGGACCTCGAAATCGCCGCCACCGGGCGGATCGTCAGCGGCACCCCGGCCGCGGTCGCGCGCAAAGCCTTCCTCGGCCTGCAGCTGCGGGTGGGCGGCGGCGGCAAACTCGAGCTGCGCGTCTTCCCGGGCCAGAAAAAGGTGCAGATCGCGCGGATCACGGAAGAAGGCATCCGCTTCCTGGCGATCAAAAAGAACGTCAAAGCCGTGCAGCCGCCCGAAAAAGCGAACGTCCTGCGCCTGCGGGCGGTGAGCGCCGCGGGCGAAGAAGCCGGGACCTGCAAGGTCGGCGGCTTCCTGGGCGGCGAACAGGTGATCGAAGCGAGCGACGAAGCGTGCGGTGAACTGAGCGGCGAAATGACCGCGATCTCCGCCGGGGCGCCGAACAACGGCAGCGGCCTGATCGCCGGCTTCGAAGCGATCGTCGTGCGGACCCCGGTCCGCTTCTAGCTGTCGGGTCCACGGAGGGGCGTTGTTCCGGGCCCGGGCGGCCGTCCGAGGTGCGTCCCGGGCGTCTCGTGGCGACCCCGGCGGGGTGTGGCCGCCACGAGACGCCCGGGACTTGAGGGGTTCGGGGGGGAGAAGGCTCAGGGCCGGCACGAAGTCGGGCTTCCGTGACGCCCTGCGTGGCGAACG
>DASXMH010000084.1:0-50087 GCA_036495785.1 Solirubrobacterales bacterium | reverse complement strand
TTCGCCCTTCGGGGTGAAGACGAAGACCTCGTCCTCGAAGAGGTCGACCTTCAGCGATTCGAGGAACTCGGCCGGGTCCTGTTCGCCCTCGGCCTCGACCAGCTGGCGCAGCCAGGTCATCTTCTCCCGCTGCGGGTCGCCGTGGCTGCCCTCTTTGTAGGCGACGTGGGCGGCGATCCCGTACTCGGCCAGTTTGTGCATCTCCTCGGTGCGGATCTGAATCTCGAGCGGCTTGCCCTCGGGCCCGATCACCGTCGTGTGGAGCGCCTGGTACATGTTGGCCTTCGGCATCGCGACGAAGTCCTTGAAGCGGCCGGGCAGTGGCTTCCAGAGCGAGTGGATGACGCCGACCGCCCCGTAGCAGTCCTTCACCGAGCCGACGATCACGCGCATCGCGGTGAGGTCGAAGATCTCGTTGAACTCGCGGCCCTTCTTCGCCATCTTCGTGTAGATCGAGTAGAAGTGCTTGGCGCGGCCGGAGATCTCGGCGACGATGCCGACCTCTTCCAGCTCTTCGGAGAGGAATTCGCCGGCCTCGGTCACGTAGTTCTCGCGCTCGTCGCGCTGCTGCGCGACCAGCTGTTTGATTTCCGCGTACTTGCGCGGGTGGAGCGTCGCGAAGGCGAGGTCCTCGAGCTCCCACTTGATCGCGTGGATCCCCAGGCGGTGGGCCAGCGGCGCGTAGATCTCCAGCGTCTCGTGCGACTTCAGCGTCTGTTTCTGCTTCGGCAGCGCGCCGAGAGTGCGCATGTTGTGGAGGCGATCGGCCAGCTTGATCAGGATCACCCTGACGTCGGTGGCCATCGCCACCATCATCTTGCGGTAGTTCTCGGCCTGCCGCTCGTCGCGGCTCTCGAAGTTCATCCCGGTCAACTTGGTGACGCCGTCGACCAGCTGGGCGATCTCGTCGCCGAACTCGGCCTGGATCTCCTCCAGCGAGGCGCTCGTGTCCTCGACCGTGTCGTGGAGCAGCGCCGCGCAGAGCGTCTCGGTGTCGAGCCGCATCCCGGCGCAGATCTGCGCGACCCCGACCGGGTGGGTGATGAACTCGTCGCCGGAGTAGCGCTTCTGGTCGGCGTGCCGCTCGCAGGCGAAGTCGAAGGCGCGCTCCACCTTGTCGCGGTCGATGACCGTCGCCACCGCCACCGCGGTGCCGCCGAGCCCACCCGGAAGCGGCTCCCCGTGCGCGGAGTCGAACTCCTCGACGACCGCGAACAGGTCGCCGAGCAACTCCTTGCGCTCTACGGAAATTTTGGGCTCTGCAGAAATGACTGTGCCTCCGAATGCTCTTTGCAATAGGCCCGGAACGCCGCCGAGCGCTCCAGATCCGTCCCTTCAGAGGATACGACGCCAACAAACCCGCCGCCTGCGCTCGTGTCACCCGCAACGAGACCGAGATCGCGGAGTACGCGGAAGCACCGGGCGGCGGCCTCCGGGGCGAGCGGGTGCGGGCCGGGGCCGGCGAGGGCGGCGCGGAGGTCGGCGCCGGACAGTTGGCCGCCCGCCCGGAGAGCGCGGAAGACGGCGGCGATCGTCTCGCGCGAGGGCGCCTGGCGAGCGAGGACGCCGAGGCCGAACTCGCGCTCGGCGTCGGAGAAGAGCGGGTGGAGGAAGCCGGGTGAGGTGACAGCGCACGCGAGCGTCACGCGGTCGATGTCGGCGGCTGAGCGGGGGGCGTCGACGAGGACGACGTGCTCGAAGGAGGCGGCGAGGTCCGGGGACATGGTGAGGGCGGCGTAGTCGACGAGGGCGAGGCCGCTGGAGGCGCGGGCGGCGAGACCCGCGACAGCCTTGACGCCGCAGCGGTGGCAGGCGATCAGCGCGGCGCCGCCGTTGAAGCGGGAGAGGCCGGTCGCGCCGTTGGCAAGCGCCGCGCGCCGCGAGGCATCGGCGGCAACCGCGAGGACGCCGGCGCCGCTCGAGACGAGCTCGGCGATCGTCGCGGTCGGTGACGAAGCGGCGCTGTGAACCACGTGCCGCGGCGAACCCTCGGCGCTGCGGTGGTGACTTAGTCGCTCTATACGGGACTTTCTCTCCACAGCAATTCCCTGAGCGGTGAGATCGCGGTCGAGTTCGGCCTCGAAGCGCGACCACCACTCACCTTCCTCGCAATCGCATGGGTGCGGGGACGGGGCTGAGGTCTCGGCGTCGATCGGATAGACCTCGCGGAGCACGACGCGTGGCTCGACCGCGCCGTTCCAGTGGTTGACCTCGAGGCGGACGGCGGCGTCGAGCATGTCGTCGTCGTCGACGCCGAGGCTGGAGCGGCCGAAGGCGACGCCGAGGGCGCGGTGGGAGCCGCTGTGGAGGCTGAACCGCGAGTGCTTGCCCTCCTCGCCCATCGTCCGCACGTCGGTCACCCGGGCCGACGGGACCATCAGGCGCACGCCCGGGTTGCCCATCCCGAACGGAGCCAGCTGGCCCAGCTCTTCGGCCAGATCGAGCCCGAGCCCCACCCCACCGACCATCGCGTCGATCCGCTCGGTTCGCTTCAGGTCCTCCGGGCCGAGCACCTCTCCCGCGTGAGCGGCGAACGCCGCTCGGAAGGCCTCCAGGTTCTCGGCCCGCAACGACAACCCCGCCGCGGCCTTGTGGCCACCGAAGCTCTCGAGGTGCACCGAGCACGCCTCGAGCGCCGCGTGCAGGTCGAAGCCGGGGATGCTGCGGCCCGAGCCGCGCCCTCCCCCATCCTCGTCCAAGGAGATGACGACGACCGGCCGGTGATGGCGCTCCACCAACCGCGAGGCGACGATCCCGACCACGCCGGGATGCCACCCCTCCCCCGCCAGCACCAGCCCGTTGGCTTCCTTCAGCTCCTCGGGCAGCTCCCGCCGCGCCGCCTCGGCCGCCGCATCGACCTCCCGCTCCGTCGCCCGCCGCTCCGAGTTCGCGCGGCCCAACTCTTCGGCGATCTGCTTCGCCCGCCCCTCGTCCTCGGTCAGCAGCAACTCCACCCCCGCATCGGCCCGGTACAACCGTCCCGCCGCATTGATCCGCGGCGCCAGCCGAAAGGCCAGATCGCCCTCGTCCATCCGGCTTGGCTCGCATTTCGAAGCCTCCATCAGCGCCCGCAGACCGACCCTTCTGGTCCGCCGCATCTGCGCCAATCCCCGCTTGACGAGAGACCGGTTCTCCCCGACCAAGGGCACGACATCCGCGACGGTCGCGAGCGCAAGGAGATCCAGGTCCTTCTCACCGGCGCCGGGCTCAGGGGCGAGTTCCGCCCCGTCAACCACCGCACCGGCTCGCAACGTGCAAGCAAGCTTCCAAGCCACGGCCGTCCCGCACAAAGACTCAAAGGGGTAGCCGCTGACTTCGGGGTGAAGGATCAGACAGGGCGGCAACTCCGCGTCCCGCTGATGGTGATCGGTGACGATCACCTCCATCCCCAGCTCCTGCGCCTGGGCCACCTGCTCCACCGCGGTGATCCCGCAGTCGACGGTGATCAGCAGCCCGGTCCCGCGCACCGCCAGTTTCTCGACGTTCTCCGAGCTCAGCCCGTACCCGTCAACAATCCGGTCCGGGATCAACCAGTCGCAATCCGCCCCGAGGTCCCGCAGGGTCGAGATCATCAGCGCCGTCGCGCTCACCCCGTCCACGTCGAAGTCCCCGTGGACGGTGATCCGCTCGCCCGCTTCGATCGCCGCCCAGACCAACGCGGCGATCTCGTCCATCCCTTGGAACGCGGCGGGCGGGTGCGTCTCCTCGGCGGCGAGGAACGCGCGGGCCTCGGCCGGGGTCCGATACCCCCGCCGGACCAGCGTCACCGCGACCGGCTGGCTCAGCCCGAGCGCGTCGGCAACGGCGCGGGCCTCGGCGTAGTCATATGGATCGGCGGCGAATGCCTTGGCAGTTTCCGGCACCCTCTCAGGCTAGGAAGGCGCCCGGCGGGAAATTGCCGGCCTTCCGCTCGCAAAGTGCCTGTAAATGACGCGGGGCACGAGTGCGTTCGCACTTGACGACAACTGTTGTGGCTAAATGCGAACGCGCTTGGGCGCTGGGCGCTCGGGGCGCTCAGTCGTAGTGCGGTTCGCGGGTGCCGATCAGCCAGACGACGCCGAGGCCGAGCGCGACGCCGGGGATCGCCGAGAGGGCGGTGCCGATCGACGTGTTGCCGACGCTCTGGCCGTCGATCACGAGGATGATCGCGCCGACCACGATGGCGCCGATCACCGAGCCGACGAAGGCGCCGACGATCCCCTGCCAGAACCGGTCGGGCAGGAAGACGGTGAAGTGCCAGAGGGCGATGCCCATCGTGAAGAAGACCAGGAAAGCCATCAGTCGGTCACCTCGTTCATCGCCGCCGCCCTTTGCGTCGCTGGGCGCGCCGCGCCCGCCGTTCCTCGTTCCGTTTGCGCCGCTCAGCCGACTCGGGGTTGGCTTCGCTGCGGGGCGCCGACGTCGTCTCGCCGGCCTCGGGAGCGCTCGGCGCCTCCGGGGCTTCCTCGGGCTCGGGCGCTTGCACGCCCTCTCTCGCGCCGTTGTCGGTGGACGGCTCGGCGGTCGCCACCGCGCCGCCGCGGAGTCGGCGTCGACGCTCGGCTCCCGTTGCCTCGGCCAGCGGCGCTTCGGCCTCGACGTCCGCGGCGATCTGCGCGTCGGTCTCGTTGTCGTCACTGAGCTTCGCCACCTGCACGTCGTCGGCGAAGGCCGGGACGACGCCGTCCTCGACCTCGGCGATCCGCTGGCGCCGCCGGATGAACTGGGGCTCGCGTTCCTTCCAGGCGGTCAGCACCGGCGAGGCGATGAAGATCGACGAGTAGGTACCGGAGGCGATCCCGATCAGCATCGCGAAGGCGAAGTCCTGCAGCGTCGAGCTGCCGAAGATCAGCAGCGACAGCACCGCGAGCAAGGTCGTGAAGCTGGTCGCCAGCGACCTGGTCAACACCTCGCTCATCGAGCGGTTGACGATTTGCGAGAACGCCGCGCGCGGCATGCGCGGCACGTTCTCTCGTATTCGGTCGAAGACGATGATCGTGTCGTATAGCGAGTAACCCAAGATCGTTAAGAAAGCCGCCACGGTCCCGCTCGACACTTCTTTGCCGGTCAGCGCGTAGACGCCGCCGGTGATCAAGATGTCATGGGCCAAGGCGATCATCACCGGCACCGCGAATTTCGGCTCGAACCTCAGCGCCACGTAGATCAGGATCACCAGCAAGGAGAAGATCAGCGCCTTGACGGCGGATTCCGCCACCTGGTTGCCGAAGGTCGGCCCGACGCTGGTGCTTTCGAAGCCTTCTTTGGCGACCCCGTATTTCTTCGCCAGCGCCGCTTCGGTGTCGTGGACCTCCCCCGGTTGCAGCTGCGCCGACTCGATCTGGAAGACGTTGTTGCCGAAGTGCGGCACGGTCACCTGCTGCACCTCGGCGTTGGTGACGCCGGCGCCGTCGAGGGTTTCCTGGACCCCTTCCTCGTCGGTCGGCTTCACCAGCGCGGCCGTGATCCGGGTGCCGGACTTGAAGTCGATGCCGAAGTTGAGCTCCTTGGTCGAGAGCGCGACCGCCCCGATCAGCAGGATCACCCCGGACAGCGTGAAGAACCAGCGGCTGGCGCCCATGAAGTCGAAGTGCCAGCGACGTCCCTCGCCGCCGGCCCCGAGCGCGTTCGGGGAGCGCAGCAGTCGCGAGTTGCTCATCGTGCCGAGCAGCGCCTGGGTGAAGACGACCGCGGTCAGCAGCGAGGTGATCGTGCCGACGCCGAGCGTGAAGGCGAACCCCTTGACCCCTGCGGTGGCCAGCACGAAGAGGATGAAGGCGGTCAGGAGGGTGACGACGTTCGCGTCGACGATCGTCGAGATCCCGCGTTTGTAGCCGGCGGCGATCGCGCTCTGCATCGATCTGCCGGCGCGCACCTCCTCCTTTATTCGCTCGAAGATGACGATGTTCGCGTCGGCGGCGACGCCGATGGTCAGCACCAGACCCGCGATCCCCGGCAGGGTCAAGGTGATCGGGATCAGTTTGATCAGGGCGAAGAAAATCGTCCCGTAGGCGGCCAGCCCGACCACCGCGATCAGGCCGAGGAAGCGGTAGTAGAAGAGCAGGAAGAGGACGACGAGGGCGAGCCCGATGATCCCGGCCTTGACGCCGTCGTGGAGGGCCTGCAAGCCGAGCGTCGCCGAGACCTGCGTCTCGGAGATCAGGTGCAGTTCGATCGGCAGCGCGCCGATCTGCAGCGTGGTCGCCAGTTCCTGCGCCTGTTCGAGCCCGTGTTCGCCGGAGAAGCCGCCCGAGATCTGGGCCCCGTTGCGGCCGTCGATCCCGTCCGGGTTTTCGGCGAAGTTGATGATCGGCCGGCTCTGGACTTCGTTGTCGAGGATGACCGCGAAGTGGCCGGAGAGGGCCGAGGCTTCTTCGGCCCCGACCGGGCCGATCGCCTGCGCCTGGCCGCGCTGGGCGATCGCGCGGGTGACGTCCTGGAAGTTTTCCTTGCCCTGGTCGGTGAATTTGAAGGCGACCATCGGTTCGCCGCTGCCGGGGGCATATTCCTGCTTCGGTTCGGTGATTTCGCTGCCCGAGAGCGACGGGTCGTCTTTCAGCGCGAACCAGCCCGGCTGGGCGGTTTCGTCGACTTTGCCGCTCAGGTCGGTGGGCAGTTCGGAGACGAGGACGGTCCCCGCGGGGATCGCGACCACGAGCCCGTCTTTCGGCAGCGTTTCGCCGGTCGGGCTTTCGTAGAGGTCTTCTTTGGTCAGCTCAGGGCCGGCGAGCAGTTTGTGCGGCGCTGCTTTTTCGAAGAGGTAGTAGCGCGGCTTGGCGACCGAGCAGCTTTCGCATTCTTCTTTGGTTTTCGGTTCCTGTTCGGCCGCGAGGAGCGCCGCCTGGTAGGCGTTCGGGTAGGCGCCGGAGTGGATCAGGCCCTGGTTCTCGGTGCTTTTCGGGTTGCGCCCCGCTTCTTTCCACTCTTTTTCGAGTTTTTTGAGCGGGCCGGGGGGCGGATTCTGGCCCGGGTGGCCGCCGATCGTCCGCTCCGGGCCGAGCAGGTTCGGCTCCCAGTCGTAGAAGAAGAGCTGCGCGGTCGTCCCCACCTGTTCGGCGGCGCGGTTGGCATCGGTGACCCCCGGCAGGCCGACCGTGATGTTCTTTTCACCGAGTCGTGCAACTTCCGCCTCGGACACACCGAGGTTGTTGATCCGCTTTTCGATGATGTTGATCGAGTCTTCGATGTCTTCGCCGGACACCGAGGTCGCCGTCCCGGTCGGCTGACCTTCGTAGACCAACTGCAGCCCGCCCTGCAGATCGAGGCCGAGCTTCGTTTCCTTGCTCGCGATGACGATCGCCGAGAGGGCGACCAGCCCGACGACGAAGAGCAGGACGAAGACGTGCTGCCGCCTGGAGCCCACGCGCCTAACCCTCCGGAGTCAGGACAAGCAAAAGCCCGCCGTCGTCGTCATAGGCGGGAAAGACGTCGGCGACCGCCTTGGCCGGCAGGTCGCCCTCGGCGTTGACCGAGACGCGCTTGCCGAGCGAGCGCACGCCCCACTCGAGCGAGGTCTCGATCGGGTCCGTTTTGCCGTTGCCGTCGGTATCCGCCTCGGGGCCTCCGTCGCCGGGGTCGATCCAGTCGAGGCCAAGGACCTCGCGCACCGGACGCCCGATCACGTCCTCATCCGTCAAACCCGTCAACTCGTAACTCCCCTTGCCCGCATCGATAACCCGTTCCTGCTGATCGCAGACGAAGAACGCTGCGTTCGGTGCCGGATAATAATCGTCGAGTAGTTCGAATACGAACCCGAATCCACATTTCGAACAACCCTTCGGCCGGCGGCTGAACCCTTCGGTCCTGGAGCCGCTGACCTCGCGGTGTCCGCAGTTGGGGCAGATGAAAAACGGCATGGTCGGGACAGGCTAGATGATCGGGTTATGCGACGAGTTAAGCGCCGGGGACCATCTGGGTACTAGAAGAGGCTGGCCGCGCCTTCGGGGGCCTGGAGGCCGAGGTGGTCATAGGCGCGTTGGGTGAGGACGCGTCCGCGCGGCGTCCTTTTCAGCAGGCCCTGCTGGAGGAGGTAGGGCTCGAGCACGTCCTCGATCGTGTCCTGCTCCTCGCCGATCGCGATCGCCAGGGTCGAGAGGCCGACCGGGCCGCCGGCGAACTTAGTGGCGACGGTGTCGAGCAGGGCGCGGTCGGCGCGGTCGAGGCCCGCCTCGTCGACCTCGAGCATCGCCAAGGCGCCTGCGGCGACACCGGCGCCGATCGCCCCATTTCCTTTGACCTCGGCGTAGTCCCGGACCCGCTTCAGCAGGCGGTTTGCGACCCGCGGCGTGCCGCGCGAGCGGGAGGCGATCGTGCGGGCGCCCTCGGCGTCGATCTCGACCTCGAGTATCCCGGCGGAGCGCTCGACGATCAGTGCGAGGTGCTCGGGGCTGTAGTGCTCGAGCCGGTGGCTGACCCCGAAGCGGTCGCGCAACGGCGTAGTCAGGAGGCCGGAGCGGGTGGTCGCGCCGATCAGCGTGAACGGGGGCAGCGGCAGGGTGACCGTGCGGGCGCCCGCCCCCTGGCCGAGGACCACCGGAAGCTCGCCATCCTCCATCGCCGGGTAGAGCGTCTCCTCGACCGCGCGGCCGAGCCGGTGGATCTCGTCGATGAAGAAGACGCTGCCCGGCTCCAGGGCGGTGAGGAAGGAGGCGACATCGGCCTTGCGCTCGAGCGCCGGGCCCGCGGTCTGGACCAGCGGCACGCCGAGCTCGGCGGCGACGATGTTGGCCAGCGAGGTCTTGCCGAGCCCGGGCGGGCCGGCGAGCAGGACGTGGTCGAGCGGCTCGCCGCGCCGGCGCGCCGCCTCGATGAAGATCCCCAGCTGCTCGGTGACCTGGACCTGGTTGACGAAGTCGGCGAGCGTCGGCGGGCGGAGGGATTTGTCGAGGTCCTCCGGCTCGGCCCGCGCGTCGTGAACCGTCACCTCGGCGTCGACACCAAGCCCGGACGAGTCCTCATAGCCCGGCGTCACGATCCTCCGGCGCTCGTTCATCGCGAGGCGCCCGCCTTGCGCAGCGCCCCGGCGAGGAGCGCCTCGGCGTCGTCGCCCTCGAGGCCCTCGAGCAGCTGCTCGGCCTCGAGCGGCTGGTAGCCGAGGTTGACCAGGCCGTCGCGGGCCATTGAGCGGGCGTCGCCTTCCTCGGCGGCGACGATCGCCGAGGAGACCTCGAGCGCGCCCGCCACCTTGTCGCGCAGCTCGACCACGATCCGCTCCGCGGTCCGTTTGCCGATCCCCGGCACCGCCTGGAAGCGTTTGGTGTCGCTCGCCGCGATCGCCCGCAGCAGCTCGCGTGAGCTGCCGCCGGAGAGCGCCGCGATCGCGACTTTCGGGCCGACCCCGCTGACCGAGATCAGCATCCGGAAGAGCTCGCGCTCGTCTTCGGTCGCGAAGCCGTAGAGGGCGAGCGAGTCCTCGCGGGCGATGAGTTCCGCGTGCAGAAAGGTCTCCGAGCCGGCCGCCGGGACCGCCTTCAGCGTCTCGGTCGAGACCGCCAGTCGGTAGCCGACGCCGTTCGCGTCGATCACCACGTGGTCGGGGCGGCGGACCATCACCTCGCCGCGGACGGCGGCGATCATCCGGCCACCCCGGCGCTCAGCGCCACCGCCTGGCGGCGCCCTTCCCCGCCGCCGTGGCAGATCGCGACCGCGAGCGCATCGGCGGCGTGGTCGGGGCTCGGCGGCTCGGCCAGCCCGAGCAGCGTGCCGACCATTCGCTGGACCTGGGACTTGCCGGCGGCGCCGGAGCCGCAGACGGCCATCTTGATCGCCTGCGGCGTGTAGGCGAAGCAGGCGATGCCGCGCTGCGCGGCGGCCAGCATCGCGACGCCGCTCGCCTGCCCGACCGCCATCGCCGAGCCGACGTTGCGGCCGAAGTAGACCTGCTCGATCGCCAGGGCGCGCGGCTCATGCCAGGACATCAGGTCGCCGAGCGCGTCGTGGATCCGCTCCAGGCGCTGCTCCATCGGCATCTCCGGCCCCGTCTCGACGACGCCGCCGTCAAGCGCGACCATGCGGTTGCCCTCGACCCGGACGATGCCGAAGCCGAGATTCGCCGCGCCAGGGTCGATTCCCATCACAACCTGCATAAGGGACTGATTCTGGGAAAGGCGTCGGATGCCTCCCCGAGGTGGCTTCGGGAGCGCCCGGGCCTACGCCGCGAGCTGCTCGAGGACCGCCTCGGGGATGTCGAAGTTGGCGTAGACCTGGTCGACATCGTCCTGGTCGTCCAGCACCTCGAGCAGGTCGATCATCCGCTCGGCGTCGTGGCCGTTCAGCTCGACCGTGCTTTTCGGTTCGGTCGCCAGCGCCGCCGACTCGATCTCGACGCCGGCCTCCTCGAGCGCGGCTTTCACCGCGGTGAGGTCGCCCGGCTCGCTGAGCACGCGCAGTTTGTCGCCGTCGTCCTGGACGTCTTCCGCGCCCGCGTCGATCGCCGGCATCAGGTCGTCCTCGCCGTAGCGGTCGCCATCGACCACCACGACGCCTTTTTTCTCGAAGTTCCAGGCCACCGAGCCGGGCTCACCGAGGCCGCCGCCGTGGGTGGAGAACGCGTGGCGGATCTCGGCGCCGGCGCGGTTGCGGTTGTCGGTCAGCGCCTCGACCAGGACCGCCACGCCCGCCGGGCCGTAGCCCTCGTAGAGAACGTGTTCGTAGTTGGCGCCCTCGTTGCCGGCCCCGGTGCCGGTGTCGATCGCTTTCTGGATTTTGTCTTTTGGCATCGACGCTTCGCGCGCCTTCTGCACGGCGGTGGCGAGGGCCGGGTTGCCGTCGGTGTCGCCGCCGCCGTCACGCGCGGCGACCGTGATCGCGCGGGCGAGCTTGCTGAAGAGCTTGCCGCGTTTCGCGTCGGCGGCGCCCTTCTTGTGTTTGATCGATGACCACTTGGAGTGTCCCGACATGCAAGTGGCATTCTATGAGAGGGAGAGAAGGATGGAATCGACGGCGAGGACCTGGGGCAGGAACGCGGCCGCGACGATGGTCTTCTTCGCCATGCTCCTCGCCGCCTTCTCGCTCTGGACCCTGATCCCGCTCGGCTGGGTCTACATCGCCTCGAAGCTCGCCCACAGCCAGTTCCCGAGCATCGGCCCGTACATGATCGTCGTGGTCGGGATCATCGTCACCGTCCTCTTCGACGCCTGGCTGATCGGCCGCCTCAACGACCTCTACGTCCGCGTCACCGGCAGCAACCGCCTCGTCCAGAGCCGCCCCAATTGGGTGAAAAGCATGCGCGACGATTCGGCCCCGGTCCGCGAAAACGTCACCGTGGTCGAGGCGGTGATGATGTCCTCGGTTCTGCTGGCCGCGCTCGCCCTGATGATCTGGTTCTTCGTCCTCGCCGGAAGCCCGATTCCAAACCGCTGACGCGCGCTTCGCGCCGACTCGGAACCGCCTCTGCAAATTCTCTGTAACGACCCTTGAAGAGGGCCCGTGCGACTGCTTCTATCGCCCCATGCAGGCGCTGTCAGATGAGCAGAGGATCGACGCCCTCGAGAAGAAAATCGACGACGGGTTCACGGAGATGAGGACCGAATCCCAGGTGATGCGGGGCGAATCCCAGGTGATGCGGGGCGAATTCAAGGAGTTCCGCAAGGAGATGCGCGAGGACCTTCGCGAGGTCCGGGGAGAGATCTGGTCCATCTACCGGCTGATGTTTCAGACCTTCGCCGGGCTGGGCCTGACCATGATCCTCGGCTTCGCGGCGGTCCTCTTCCAGCTCCATTTCTGACGTCGCCGTCAGACCAGGAAGCGGCCGTCTTCCTGCATGACGACGCCGTCGACTTCGAGCTTGCCGCCGAGGCGGAGGTCGCAGACGAGGTCGGTGTGGACGGCGGATTCGTTGGTGCCACCGGACTCCGGGTAGGCCTGGCCGAAGGCCATGTGGATGGTGCCGCCGATCTTCTCGTCGAGGAGGACCTCGCGGGTGCCGCGGTCGATTCCGTAGTTGGTGCCGATGCCGAGCTCGCCGAGGATGCGGGAGCCGTCGTCGGTGTCGAGCTGGGCGATCAGGAACTCCTCGCCGCGCTCGGCGGCAGCATCGACCACCTTGCCGCCCTCGAACTTGAGGCGCACGCCGGCGACCTCGCGGCCGCCGATCACGGCGGGCAGGTGAAAGCTGACCTCGCCTTCGGTCGCGTCCTCGACCGGGCCGGTGAAGAACTCGCCGTCGGGCATGTTGTTGTCGCCGATGCAGGGGATGAAGGTGCGGCCGGCGATGCCGAGCTTGATGTCGGTGCCGGGGGCGGTGATCCGCACCTCCTCATGGCCCTCGATCCACTCGGCCAGCCGTTCGGTCTCCTCCGAGGCGCGCTTCCAGGCGGTCAGCGGGTCGCCGTCGTCGGCCAGGCAGGCCCCGTAGTAGAAGTCTTCGTAGTCGGCGAGGCTCATCTCCGCCTCCGAGGCGTAGGCGCTGGTCGGGAAGATCGTGTAGACCCAGCGAAAGTCGCCCTCGGCGCTCCGTTTCATCGCCCGCGTCATCAGGTCCCCGGTCACCGACTGGCGCAGCGTCTGGCGCTCAGGCGGCACCCCGGAGAGCTCACGCGTGTTGGTGCTCGCCCCGATCGCGATCCGCACGTCGGCGTTGTCGACCATCCACTCGGCGAACGGCGAGATCCATTCGAGCTGCTTGTCGGTCGCGTGCTTGAAGTAGGCGGCGATCTGGCCGTCGAGGGCCACGTTCAGGACCGGGTTGCCGCCCGCTTTCAGGACCTCTTCGTAGACGGCCAGCAGCAACGGCGCGGCGGCGTTCTCGCCGTCGATCGAGACGACCTCGCCCTCCTTCACCTTGGTCGAGTAGCCGACCAGGATCTTCGCCAGGTTCTGAACCTTCGGATCGCCGCTCATCCTCCTGCCGCTCCTTTCACTTGCTGTTGGTCCTGATATTTCGTGACCATGGCCATGAAAATGGCATGAAAGCGCGGGTCGTCCGTCAACTCGGGATGGAAGGCCGAGGCAAGGACGGCGCCTTCGCGGATCGCCACCGGATGACTCTCCCACACCGCGAGGACCTCCACCCCGTCTCCGGTCCGCTCGACCCACGGGGCGCGGATGAAGACGGCGCGCAGGGGCTCGTCCCCGGCGCCGGTTACCTCGAGGTCGGCCTCGAAGCTCTGCAGCTGGCGGCCGAAGGCGTTGCGGCGCGCGGTCGCGTCGATGAAGCCGAGGTGCGCGGCATCGCAGACGATCAGCCCGGCGCAGGTGCCGAGGATCGGCCGCCCCGCCTCATGGTGCACGCGCAGCCCCGGCTCGAGCCCGGCCGAGGCGATCAGGCGGGTCATCGTCGTCGACTCGCCGCCCGGGATTACCAGCCCCTCGAGCCCCTCGAGCTGCTCGGGCGTGCGCACCTCGACCGCTTCCGCGCCGAGCCGGCGCAGCGTCTTCGCGTGCGCCTCGAAGTCGCCCTGCAGGGCTAGAACGCCGACCTTCAGGTCTCAGCTCCCGCGGTGCTGGAGCAGCGCGCCCTGCTCCTCGAGCGGGGCGATCTCGAGGCCGCCCATCGCCTCGCCGAGGCCGATCGACGCGGCCGCGACGCGCTCCGGGTCCTCGTAGTGCGTGGTCGCCTCGACGATCGCCTTGGCGCGCCGCGCCGGATCGCTCGATTTGAAGATCCCCGAGCCGACGAAGTTGCCCTCGGCGCCGAGCTGCATCATCAACGCCGCGTCGGCCGGCGTGGCGATCCCGCCCGCGCAGAAGAGCGGCACCGGCAGGCGCCCCGCGGCGGCCACCTCCTGGACGACTTCCAGCGGCGCGGGCAGTTCTTTCGCGGCGGCGGCGAGCTCCTCGGGCCGCAGCTGGGACAACTGGCGGATGCCCGAGGTGATCTCGCGCATGTGGCGGACCGCCTCGACCACGTTGCCGGTCCCGGCCTCGCCCTTCGAGCGGATCATCGCGGCGCCCTCGCCGAGCCGCCGCAGCGCCTCGCCGAGGTTGGTCGCGCCGCAGACGAACGGCACGTCGAAGGCGAGCTTGTCGATGTGGTTGACCTCGTCGGCCGGGGTCAGCACCTCGGACTCGTCGATGTAGTCGACTTCCAGCGCCTGCAGCACCTGGGCCTCGGCGAAGTGGCCGATCCGCGCCTTCGCCATCACCGGGATCGTCACCGCTTCCTGGATGCCCTTGATCATCGCCGGGTCGGACATCCGCGCCACGCCGCCGTCGCGGCGGATGTCGGCGGGAACGCGCTCCAACGCCATCACGGCGACGGCACCCGCCTCCTCGGCGATCTTCGCCTCCTCGGGGGTGACCACGTCCATGATCACCCCGCCTTTCAACATCTCGGCAAGGCCGGTCTTCAGTCGGAAAGTCGCACGCTCGGGCATGCGGACCATCTTAAAGAGAGGGGGGCGCTGGCCGGCGGGAGACCCGTCCTGGGAGGCCGGCGACGAGCGCCTACTTCAGCTTGTACGCCTTGATGCGGTCGCGGTGCAGGTCTTCGTCCCGTGCATACAAACCGTGGGCGAGCGCCTGTACGAGCGCCATCAGTGCCGTGTTGGAACGCGTGAAGGAAGGGCTGTTGGACGAGAAGTAGAGCGTCATCTCGGCGTGCTCGCCGACCTCCGACATGGTCGCGTCGGAGATCGCCAGGGTGCGTGCGCCGCGGTGCAGGGCGAGCTTCATCGCCCGCAGGAGGAGCGGGTGCGCCCGACCCGCCGAAAGGGTGATGACGAGGGTGTTCTCGTCGATCCGGCCGAGCCGCTGGAGGCTCTCGCCGCCGGTCGAGGCGACGATTTCGGCGCGGATGTCGAGCAGGCTGAGGGTGTGGCGCAGGTAGCTGGCGAAGAAGGCCATCTGGTCGACGCCGACGATCACGATCCGCTGCGCGGTGGCGAGCGCGGCGACCGAGTTGTTCACCTGCTTGGTGGTCAGCTTGCGCGCCGTTTCCTCGAGGTTCGAGTAGTCGGCGCTGAGCGACCCCTCCAGCTCGGAGTGGTCGAACGAGAAGAGGGGGCCGGCGGCCGAGCCGACCGCGGCGATCGTCGTCCGGTACTCCTCGATCGCGGCCTGCTGCAGCTCCGGGTAGCCCTCGAAGCCGAGCGCCTGGCTGAAGCGGACGACGGTCGAGGAAGAGGTGCTGGCGCGGCGGGCGAGCTCCTCGGCGGTGAGGAAGGCCGCCTCGTCGAGGTGATCGACGATGTAGCGGGCCACATCTTTCTGGGAGCGCGAGAACTCTTCGAAACGCTCCTGGATGTAGTCCGAAAGGCTTTTGAGTTGAGGGGATTTCGTCGCGGTCTTGGTCACGGGCGAGGATTTCGCCGGGCCTACCGCTTTCCCTTCTGGTTGGATGCAAGTCAGTATTGGAGGACGCCACCGATGGGCCAGTTCGACGGACAGCCGAGCATGCGATGGAGCCTCCAAGGGGTCACCGAAGAGGGCGACGAGGCCTGGCTGATCCGCGGCATCGCGCGCAAGCTCTACCGCTGCCCCGGCTGTCACGGTGAAATCGAGGTCGGCGACGAGCACACGATCGTCCAGTACGTCCGCCGGCTCGGCGGCACCGACCACCACCACTGGCACCGGCGCTGCGCCGAAGAAATCCTGATCCCGGAGCTCTACGAACTGCGCAAGGTGCCGGCGGGCGAATCGAGCCAGTCGAAGCTCGAGCGACGCGGCCGCGTCCCGGCGGGCCGGCGGAGACGGACGCGCGGGCGATGACCCGGCGGCGGCGACTGCTCGGCGTCTACGCGCGCCTCGGTCGCACCTATTGGGCCTGGGCGCCGACCCTGCTGGGGCTGGCGGCGCTCGTCTTCATCCCGCTCGGCTTCGTCGACGCGCTGTTGAACGAAGTGAACACGAGCTCGCTCGACCTCACCAACGGCCTTCGGATCGCGGCGCTGCTCGGGGCGGTCGCCGCGGTGACCGCGTCGAGCCTCTTCGGCGAGGTCTTCTTCAGCGGCGCGATCGCCGCCTCCCTCACCCATCCCGAGGACGAGGACCGCCCCAGCTTCCGCCACCTCGCGTCCCACGTCTCCTACGGGAAGCTGATCGCCGTCGACATCTTCTACGTCGCGATCCTGATCATCGGTGCCTTCCTCTTCCTGATCGGCGCCTTCCTCGCCTTCGTCTACTTCGCCCTCGCCGGGGCGGTCGTCGAGCTGGAAAAGCGCGGGGTCCGCGAAGGGTTCACGCGCAGCTTCCGGCTGGTTCGCGGCCACTTCTGGATGGTCGCCGCGGTCGTCGTCCCGCTGGAGATCGTCGGCGACGCGATCAACGAAGCAGTGGTCGACGGCTCCCACGCGCTGCTCGGGCACGGCCTCCTGCCGGCCTGGCTCGGCGAGTCGCTCGGCAACATCATCACCGCCCCCGTCTTCTCGGTCGCGGTCGTCCTGCTCACCCTCGACCTGATGCACCATCGCGACGGGGCCGCGCCGCGGCTGAAGCGGCGGCCCGAGGCCATCCCGACCCCGGAGGCGGCATGAGCGTCAGCCTCCCGCTCGCCAGCTTCATCACCGACTTCTGGGAGAACCACCTGGTCGCCCACGATCGCCAGGGCGTGTTCCTGGTCCTGATCGGGTTCCTCGGCTCGTTCGCCTTCATCCGGATGAGCACGCGGCTGATCCGCAAGGAAGTGAGCTGGTGGCCGGGCAACGTCGAAAGCGAGAGCGGCGTCCACGTCCACCATCTGGTGTTCGGGATCGTCACGATGATGGCCGCCGGGACGCTCGGCTTTGCCGCCCTCGGCCACAGCCCCTACACCGAGATCTGTGCCTTCTTCTTCGGCATCGGCGCCGGCCTGACGATCGACGAGTTCGCCCTCTGGGTCTACCTCGAGGACGTCTACTGGGCCGAGGAGGGGCGCAGCTCGATCGACGCGACGGTGCTGGCCGCCTCGCTGATCTTCCTCGTCGTGCTCGGCGCCAACCCGTTCGACTTCAACAGCGGCGAAGGCGTCGTGGCGGGGATCATCTCCTCGGTGCTGCTGGTCGTCTTCGTCGCGATCTGCTTCCTGAAGGGGCGGCGGGCGCACGGGACGATCGGCATCCTCCTGTTCCCGCTCGCCATCTACGGCGCGTGCCGGATCGGCAAGCCCGACTCGGCCTGGGCGCGGCGTCGCTACGGGGAGCGGCGGCCGAAGAAGCAGGCGAAGGCCGAACGCCGCTTCCATCCCGGCCGCAATACCGACCGCTTCAAGGAAGCCTTCCGCGACATCGTCGGCGGCAAGCCGAGCGTCGGCGTCGAAAAAGTCGCCGAACAGACCGTGGCGGCGACGCGCCAGGCGGGCGAAGAAATGCGCGCTGCCGCCCAACGCGTCGTCCACCCCGAAGACCCGGATCCGGACGAGAGCGAGAAGTCGGACTAGCGGTCGATTCCAGGGCGGGTTCGCCCTGTGGCAGAGAGCTCATCGCCCAGCCGAGGCGGGCGCGCCCATCCCCACCTAAGTTGGCTGGTTAGGTGGGGACGGGCGCGCCCGGGCGCCCGCGGCGTGACGGCCCCGGCACGGTCCATGGGCCTTCCGCGGCACGCCGATGTTGATGGGCCGAAAACGCAAGACATAGTTGAGTTTTCGGCCCATCAACCAGGTGGGCGCACGGAGGCAGGTCGACCGCGCGCGTAGGTGTGCCGGCCGCACACGGAAGTGTGCCGACCGCGCAAGGAAGGGTGCCGCCTCCCGCGAGGTTCCCGGCGAAGGGCGCACGGAGGCGTGCCGTCCAAGCGCCCCGGCCCGGTCCCCCCGGAGCGCGTTCGCAGTTGGCGACATCATTTGTCGTTAGGTGCGAACGCACCGCTGGGGCCTCAGAGTGAGTTCGCAGTTGGCGCCACATATTGGCGTTAAGTGCGAACGCACCGGCCGCGCCCTCGGCCATCGATGTGAGTTCGCAGATATCTGCGCTATGCGACGAGAACTGCGAACTCATCCTGGGAATGCGACCGAAGTGTCCCCGGGCCGTCCCGGGACACGCGCGAGGCGCGCCCATCCCCACCTAACCAGCCGGACCTAGGTGGGGATGGGCGCGCCGGACTCGGCGGTCCAGGCGCGCCGGGCGTGGAATCAGGCATCCAGCGGATCGAGCGCGGTGGCCGACTCGAGGCGGGCGCGAAGCGCGTCGCGAACCTCGGGCCAGTCGTCGTCGATCACGCTGAAGTAGGCGCTGTCGCGCTGGCCCACGTCGGGGACGATCATGTGTTTGCGCATGATCCCCTCGAAGCGGGCGGGCAGCGCGGTCATCGCGCCGCGGGAGCGCTCGTTGCGGGCGTCGGTCTTCAGCTCGACCCGGACGCAGCCGAGCGTCTCGAAGGCGTTGGTGAACATCAACAGTTTGGTCTCGACGTTGACGCCGGTCCGCCACACCGCCGGGTTGAACCAGGTCCAGCCGATCTCGACCGCGCGGTCGTAGCGGCGCACGCCCAGGTAGCGGCTGGTGCCGACGATCAGACCGTCGGCGTTGCGGCGCACCGCGAAGGTCCCCGTCTCCGTCGGGTCTCCCTCCCCCGCCGCGTCGCTCGCCAGCGTCGCGTCGAACCAGGCGTCGAAGAACTCGCGGCTTTTGTTCAGGCGGGCGAGCCAGGCCCAGATCTCATCCGGCTGCCCGGCCTCCCAAAGGCCGTCGCGGTGCTCCTCCGCGAGCGGCTCGAGCGTCACCAGCGAGCCCGGGAGCGTCGCGGTCAGCGGGCCGTCGAAGCCGGGCTCAACCATGACTCAACGATAAACAGATTCGGGCGGGCCTAGACTCGTTGTGGGTATGGGGATGCGCCGCCGAATCGCCGCCTTCGCGCTGCTGCTCACCGCCACCGGTGCGCTGGGCGCGGTCGCGCGCGCCGAGGTCGTCCAGTCCGGCGACGTGCGGGTCAACTTCCACGCCGACTTCAGCCCGCAGGCGCTGCCGCGCGAACAGGCGGCGCCGATCTCGGTCGAAGTGGAGGGGAAAATCTCGACCAGCGACGGCACCCACCCGCCGCCCCTGCAGCGGCTGCGGGTCGAACTGAACAGCGCCGGGCAGGTCGAAACGCGCGGCCTGCCGCACTGCCGGTCCTCGCTGCTGCAGTCGACCAGCTCCGCCGCGGCGCTCGAACGCTGCGGCTCCGCGGTGGTCGGCAAGGGCAGCTTCGAGGCGCAGCTGCCGCTGAGCAGCGGGCCGATCGACGTCGGCGGCCGCGCCCTCGTCTTCAACGGCGTCGTCCACGGCCACGTCGGGATGCTGATCCACATCTACATCTCCTCGCCGGTGCGGTTGACGCTGGTGATCCCGATCAAGGTCAGCCGCCGCGAAGGCGAGTTCGGCACGGTGCTGTCGACGAACGTGCCGAAGCTGGCGGGCGGTTTCGGCTCGATCACCGAGCTGCGGCTGCGGCTCGGCCGTCGCTTCAGCGTCGGCGGCGAACGCCGCAGCTACCTGAGCGCCGCCTGTGCCGCCCCGGCCGGTTTCCCCGGCGCCGTCTTCCCTTTCGCCCGCGGCACCTTCGGCTTCTCCGGTGGCCGCACCATGCACAGCGTCCTCACCCGGAACTGCACGGTTCGCTCGGGGTGAGGCCGGGGTAGGCACCGGTCCATGCATTACGGTCGAAGCGCGGCAGCGACCGGCGTCAACGCAAACGAAGGGGAGTCGACATGAACGGGCTTCAGATCCACCTCAAGCTTCGGCGGGCGGGCGCGCTCCTCGGCGCGGTCGCCGCGATCGGAGGCGGCGCGGTCCTCAGCGGCTGCGGCGGTGGCGGCAGCAGCACCAACGGCGAAAGCAGCGCCCGCAAGGAAGCCGAAAGCGGCGTCGAATCGGCCGAACGCGGCCTCGAAGAAGGCAAGACGAAGGCCCAAAAGGGCATCGAAGAAGGTAAGGAAACGGCCGAAGAAGGCCTCGAAGAAGCCAAGGAAAAGCTGGAAAACAGCAAGGGCCAGAGCAAGAAGAAGTTCGAAGAAGCGAAGGAAAAGGCCGAAGAAGCGGTCGAAGAAGCGAAGGAAAAGGCCGAAGAACTGCTGCCTTAGTGGGAGGCGATGAAGCGGCGGATCACCCCGACCGCGGGCGAGCGGAACGGGAAGTAGAGGCTGGAGACGTGGCCGCGATCGGGAACGATGTAGAGCTCTGAGCGCGGGAAGCGCGCCTGCACCTGGTGCGCCTCCCGGACCGAGGTCACGTCGTCGACCTGGCCCGCCGTGATCAGGGTCGGGAAGCTGCGCGGGGCGCGCCAGTGGCTCGGAATCGCCGGCGCGAAGCCACCGGCGGGCGGCGCGGGCCAGTAGAGGCACGGGGTAAGGCGCGCGGCGGAGGAGAGCAGGTACTCCTTGCGCCCGAAAGGCGCGAAGAAGTCGTGCGGCAGGCCGTGGATCGCGGCGGAAAGTTCGGCGATCCGTCGCGGGAACGGCGCGGAGGCGTCCCAAAGCAGCTTGTAGTCGTTGCATTCGACCGCGATCGCCAGGCCGGAGCTGTATTCGCTGAGCTTTTCGCCTGCCGGTCCCGGCGCGAGCAGGCGATCAAGGCGGCGCGGATCGCCGGCCAGGAAGCGGCGGTCCCCGTCGTCGAGGCTGAGGTAGGAGCGCGGCGCCAGCGTCCCCGCCTCGAGCAGGAAGGCGATCAGGCTCTCGGTCGAGCGCCCCTCGCGGTGGAAGGCGTGGACCACGCGGGCGAGGCGCGCCACCGGGTCCCCGGCGCAGGTCGGCGAGTAGTGGCAGGCGAGCCGCAGGCCGTGCAGCCCGGCGGGCAGCAGCGTGCGGTAGTAGGGATCGTCGCCGGGATAGGCCGAGTCGAGGATCAGGCCTCGCAGGGTGCCCGGGTGGCGGACCGCGTAGGCCTGGCCGAAGAACGTCCCGTAGGAGTCGCCGTAAAAGAAGATCTTGCCGAGGCCGAGGGCGCGGCGGAGCTGGTTCATGTCTTCGGCCGCTTCGCCGGAGGTGTAGCCCGCGTAGGTCGGGCCGAGTTGGTTGGCGCACTCGCCGATCGCGATCGGTTCCTGGATCAGGCCGGCCTGCAGCGCCGGGCAGTCGACCGCGTCGGAGAGGCCGGTGCCGGGCATGTCGTAGAGGACGAGGTCGCGGCGGCGGAGGATCGGGCCGAGCGCGGCGATCAGCGAGCTCGCGTAGGGCGTGGCGGTCGAGGCGTAGCCGGGGCCACCGTCCATCGCGAAGATCGTCCCCAGGCCCGCTTGGCGCAGGTCGCGGCGCCGGCGGATCGCGAAGGCGACCTTGGTCTGGCCGAGCGCCGGCTCGGAGCGTAGCTTCGGGACCATGATGTGGCCGCAGCGGAAGGGGCGCGGCATGCCGAGGTCGCAGGTGTGGAGCCCTGGGCGCGGCGGCGCCGGTTCGGCGGCGGTCGCCGGTGGCGCCCCGCTCGTCGCCGCGACCGCCGGTCCGCACGACGCCGAGAGGGCGACCAGCGCGGCGACGATGACGGCGATCGAAAGGTAGAACCGGACCGTCATCTGGTCAACCTAGCCGCCGCGGGCCTCGCGGCGGCCGAGGACCGCCGCCCCATAGGATCGCGCGATGCGTCGCAACGTCACCATGGCTGTTGCGCTCGTCCTGGCTGTCGTCGGCCTGCTCGGATTCGCGACCGGTGCATTCGTGGCGATCGGCTGCGTGGTCCTCGTGCTTTCGTGCCTCGTCTTCGCCGTGATGCTCGGGATCGGCGCCTCCGAAGACGAAAAATAAGCCCGACTGCCCGAAAATAACCGACCAAACGTCAGTTAAATAATCCTCGCCAACGGGTAGGCTGCCGCCGATGCGGAACTTTGTCGTAGCCGCGTGGGAGCGGCAGCGTCACCGAGAACGCGAGTTGCACCAGGTCACGGCCGATACGGCCGAACACGCGATCGTGGCCGTCGCCTCCTCCCGGCCCCTTGACGAGCAGCCCGGCGTCTACGAAGCCTGGCCCGCCGAGCAGCCCGAGTTGAACCTCCGCATCACCTACGCGGCGCCGAAGCGCCAACTGCGGCTCCGCTCCGAGGTCGAGTAGCTCCCTTGCGGGCCTAGGCTGTCCGCGTGGAGATCATCAACAGGGGCGAGGAATCCGGCGAGGATCTGGTCCAGATCGCCTTCGCCGAGACGCGCGAGGAGGCGGCGCTGATCCGCGGCCTGCTGCGCGACGAGGGCATCCGCAGCCTCGCCAAGCAGACCTCGATCAACGGGCCGGGCCTCGGCGCCGGCCTGCTGACGCGGAGCCCGCGCCGCGTCTACGTCCGCCCCACCGACGCCGCGGCCGCCCGCAGCCTCCTCGCCGAGACCATGGTCGAGGACCCGCTCGAGGCGGAGATCCCCGAACCGGCCAACGCCGGCTACCTGGCTGACGCGACCGGCCACAAGCCGCGCAACTACACGGCGCTCGGCGCTTATGCCCGCAGTTGGGTCGCGGCGCTCGCGATCCTGGCGCTGGCCTTCGTCCTGTTCCTGTTGATCCACGGCAGCTAGTCCGCGCCAAGAGAAAGGAAGTCCGATGGAGATCGAATTCGTCACCAGCGTCGCCGTCATCGCACCCGACCCGGCGCGGTCCCGCCGGCTCTACGTGGAGACGCTCGGCCTGCCGCTGGCCGATGACGGCGGGTCCGGCTACTTCCACAGCGAAAATGTGGCAGGAACGCGGCACTTCGGCATCTGGCCGCTGTCCCAGGCCGCCAAAGCGTGCTTCGGTCAGGACGAGTGGCCCGCGGACGTGCCGACGCCCCAGGTCAGCATCGAGTTCGAGGTCGCCGATCGCGAAGCCCTCGACGCCGCGGCCGAGGAGTTGGCAGCCGCCGGCCACAACCTGCTGCACGGGCCGCGCGAGGAGCCGTGGGGGCAGATCGTCGCGCGCCTTCTCTCGCCCGAGGGAGCGATCGTCGGCATCTCGTTCGCACCCGCACTGCATTGAGCGTCGATTCGCGCGACCTTCGTTCGTCGTCTGGGTGAAGGCGGCTCAGAGGGAGCGTGCCAACCCGGCCCAGGAGGCAAGCGATGTCCAAAGCGGTGCTTGACATGTCGATGTCCCTCGACGGTTTCGTCTGCGGACCGAACGAGACCCCCGACAACGGCCTCGGCGACAACGGCGCGCGGCTGCACTGGTGGTTCGGCCGCGAAGCCCAGAACGACCCTGACGGCATCAATCGCCAGGTGATGGAAGAACTGATGGCGACCGGTGCGGTGGTCGCGGGCCGCGGCACCGTCGACCCGGCGGGCTGGTGGAACGGCGACCACCACGACGGCGTCCCGATCTTCATCCTCACCCGCACCCGTACGCCCGCCGACGTCGCCCAATGGCCCCTGATCACCGTCCTCGACGACGCCCACGAGGCAATCACCCGCGCCAAAGCCGCCGCCGGCGACCGCGACGTCCTCGTCCACGGCGTCGGCTGCGCCCAAGCCGCCCTATCCGCCGGCGTCCTCGACGAGGTCCAACTCCACCTCGTCCCCACCATCCTCGGCGAAGGCCGCCGCCTCTTCGAAGGCATCGGCGCCGAGCCCCACGACTTCGAGCTCCTCCGCCTCGTCGAGGCCCCCGGCGTCACCCACCTCCGCTACCGGGTCGTGCGCTGACCGGCGGCCCGAGGATCGCCACAGGTCCGCTCGCTAGTCTCGAACCGTGAACCACACCCCCCAGTACGTAGAGAATCACCTCCCGGGCGCCGATCTGATCCGGCGCGGCGTCGCCGATCTACAGGCCGGCAGGGAAACGACCGAGGCGCTTCTCGTCTCGATCGGCGCCACCCGCTTGCGATCGGTGGGAGTGGAGCTACCGACGTCCATCGAGTCGCCCGAGCACAAGCTCTATCGGCTCTTGGCACGAGAAAAGGGCGATGGCGCCCATTCGGCCTACAACGCTCTGATCCGCCGCCTCGTCAGCTTTGAGCGAGCCGCGCGATGCGCGACTTAGCGGACGACGCCCACATCGAGCAATTCCTGCGTTCGTTCGACGTTGAGCTCGCGGCACCTTCCGACTTCATTCCGATACCGGCCGGCTGGGAGGAGCGAAGCCCATTCATTCGCAGGGAGGGCAAGCTCTCGTTCCACCATTTCGATCCGGTGGCTCAAGCTCTTGCGAAGGCGGAGCGGGGTCACGAGCAGGATCTCTTGGATGTGAAGGAGATGATTTCCAGCGGACTCGTCGATCCTGCAGACGCACTCGCTCAGTTCGCGTCGATCGAGCCGGAGCTGTACCGGTTCCCGGCGATCGATCCAGGTTCGTTTCGAAGGTCGGTCGAAGAGCTGTTCGGGTAACAGTGGGGCGGGCTGGACTCGAACCAGCGACCAAGGGATTATGAGTCCCGTGCTCTAACCAACTGAGCTACCGCCCCGCGGCTTCGCGCCCGGTGCGCCTTGGCTATTTGACCTTGGCGCAGGGTTTGAAGACTGAGAGGAGTATGCCTTCGCGGAGCTTTGCGGAGCCGTTTCCGATTCCGATCAGCTGCTTCGGCGGGAGGTGTTGGAAGCCTTTTTCGATGCAGGCGGTCTGGGCGGAAGAGGCGCCGTGGGATTCGGCGACCGCCTTCATCGAGGTGACGTAGCCGGCGCGGAGGAGGTCGAGTTCCTTGGTCGAGGCGTTGGGGTCGATCACCGGGCGGTGGTGCTGGGCTTCGCAGGTCGGGCCCGCCTGCGAGGTGACCTGCATCGCCTTCTGCTCGCGTTCGGATTCGGGCAGTTCGGCGAGGGCTTCGGCTTCGGCAGGGCTGAGGACCTTTTCGACCTGGCCGACCACGCACCTCGTGTACCAGCGCTGATAGGGGAGCTGGTCGAGGATCGTTTCCAGTTCGGCGTAGACGCCGTGGGTGTCGCTGGAGACCGTGACGGTCTGGTCGCCGAGGCTCCTCGTTTCGTTGGACGATCCCCCGCAGCCCGCCACCACGACTGCGGCGAGGACGACGATCAGGGCAAGGGTGGCGCGCACCGGGGCGACGATAACGACCGGGCGCCGCTCAGGCGCTGAAGAGCTGGGCGAGGCTCCGCCCCACGTCGGGCGGCTCTTCCTCGCCCTTCGCCGCCGCCGCGGCGCCCTCCGCGAGCGCCTTGGCCGCGTCGGCGATCTGGTGATCGCGCCCGCCGCGGATCGTCCCCGTCTTCTTCGCTTCGGCGAGGTCGGACTCCATCAGGCCGGCGAGCTCGGCGAGGCGACGCAGTCCCACGACCCCGGCGGTGCCGCGCAGGGCGTGCGCTTCAGCCCGCATCGTCTCGAAGTCGGTCGTCGCGGTCGCCAGGCCCGCCGAGATCACGTCGCAGCGCCGCCGCGCCTCTTCGGCGAATGAGACTAGGAGCTCGTCCTCGGAAGTCGCTTTGTCGCTCATTCGGCGATCACCTTTTCGACGGTCCTCTTCATCAGCTTCGGCCCGAAGGCTCCCTCGATCGCGGCGCTCACGACCCCTTCCCGGTTGATCGCGAACAGCCACGGTTCGGTCGGCAGGTGGAATCGGCGCACCTGGGGACGCACCCCCTTCGAGGGATCGTTGTCGTTGTAGATCTCCATGTGGATGAAGTTCGCCTTGCCTTCGAATTCGTGCTGGGCCTGTTGGGCGACGTCGACGACGGGCCCGCAGACCCGACTCTGGCAGAACTTGGGGGTCGCAAACAAGAGCAGGATGGGTTCCTTTCCGAGCACTTCCGCGTAGTTGACCTTGTTCTGCGTGTCCGGCGGCACCCTCGTCGAGAGTTTCGTGAGGTTTCCGCCAACGCTCTCGGCGGTCGGCGTTTCGATCTTCGGCGCCTTCTCCCCGGGTCTCGGAATCTTTGCGTATTCGCCCACTTTGACGCCGGCAAGCACTTTCGCGCTCCACCCACCCTTTCCCTTGATCAGGATCGCGGGCCGGTATTCGCCTTCCGCCGGCAGGTTCAGCTCGGTCGAGTAGACGACGGTCGCCACGTCTGGCTGTTCGGTGGTCGTCCTGCCCTGGAAGGGCGGCTCCGTCGCCAGCGATTCGATCTTCGCCGGGAAGGGACCGATCGCGGGCTGTTCGAGCGCCTGCGACTGCGCTTTTCCAACCATCCCCTTGTTGCCGGCTTTCGATTTCGCCCCGGGCTTGACGGACGGCACCCGCGCGTAATAGATTGCCGCTTCGGCGTCGGCGATCTCGCGGCCCGCTTTTCCGGTGGACGCGATTTTTTCGGCGATCGTGAACGGGTAGCGGTTCGGCCCCACGTAGAAGGCCTGCGCTTCCGGCGTCACCTTCACCTGGGCGTGGTGGATGTGCGGCTGGTTGATCAGCTCTTTCAGGGTTTTCCCCTTCGCCGAGGGAAAAGCGCTACGCGGCGGCGCCGGCGCGCTCTTGCCCGCCTCCGCTTCCGGGTTGACCTGGGACGAGGACCCCGAGCCGCCGCCGCAGCCCGCGACGAGGACCGCCCCGCACGCAAGCAGGCAGCCGAGGCCCAGGGCGGAACGGGGGGCGCGCATCGGCGGCATGTTCTCAGAGTCCCCGGCCCTTCGGCCCGCCCCCCAGGTAGGCTGGCCGCTCGTCGAGCGGAGGGAGGAGATTGCATGGCAGGGCGAGCTGCGTTGATCACGGGGGCGTCGGGCGGGATCGGATTGGCGATTGCCGCGGTGCTGGCGGAGGAGGGCTACGGCCTCACCCTCTCGGCACGCCGCCCGGAGAAACTGGAGGGCGCGGTGGCACACCTGCGCGAGGCCGGCCACGAGGTCGAGACCGTCGCCGCCAACGTCGCCGACGAGGAGCAGCTGAAGGCGGTCTTCGCCGCCCACGAGGCGCGCTTCGGCCGCCTCGACGTGCTGGTCAACAACGCCGGCGTCGGGATCGGCGCGCCGCTCGCCGAGATCCAGACCAAATTCCTCGACATGCAGCTGGCCGTCAACCTGCGCTCGATCATCCTCGGCACGCGGGAAGGCCTGCCGCTGCTGCGCAAGGCCGCCGCCGAGCACCGCAAGGCGCTGATCGTCAACACCGCCTCGATCGCCGGCCGCTCCGGCCAGCCCTGGCTCTCGATCTACGGCGCGACCAAGGCCGCGGTGCTCAACTTCTCCGTCGCCACCGAGCGCGAGGTCGGCGGCGAGGGGATCGCCTGCACGGCGCTCGCCCCCGCCTTCGTCGACACCGACATGACCGACTTCGTCAAGGGCTCCGTCCCGGCCGAAGAGATGATCCGGCCCTCAGACATCGGCGAGGCGGTCCGCTGCCTGCTGCGGCTCTCCCCCAACTGCCACATCCCGGAGATCGTCTTCACGCGCCCGGGGGAGGCGATCGGCGCCCCGTAGGGCCGTCGGGTGGCGAGCGCCGATCGCTCCGCGGGCGCGGCCTCGACCGCCGGCCTGCGCGTCCTCGTCGCCGCCTTCGGCGACCCCGGCCACGTCTTCCCGGCGATTGCCCTCGGACGAGCGCTGGCGCACCGCGGCCACGCGGTGACGATCGAGACCTGGGAGGAGCGCCGCGGCGCGGTGGAGGGAGCCGGGCTCGACTTCGCCGCGGCCGAGGAATACCGCACCTTCCCGCCGCCCGGGCCCGACACCGACGAGGGCCGCCACGCGGCCGACGCGGCGCGGGCGCTCCTGCCCCTGCTGGACCGGCTCGACCCGGCGGTCGTCGTCAGCGACATCCTCACCGTCGCCCCGACCCTCGCCGCCGAGGCGGCCGGGGTGCCGCTGGCGACGCTGATTCCCCACATCTACCCGGTGGTCGAGCCGGGCCTCCCCTTCTTCGCCGTGGGACTGCGGGCGCCGCGCACGCCGGTCGGGCGGGCGGTCTGGAAGGTGGGACAGCGGGCGCTCGACGTCGGCCTCGAGCACGGGCGCCGCGACCTGAACGGGCAGCGCGAGCGCCTCGGTCTCCCGCCGCTGGACCACTTCCACGGCGGCATCAGCCCCGACCTGGCGCTGGTCGCGACCTACCCGCAGCTCGAGTACCCGCGCACCTGGCCCGCCGCGGTGAAGGTGACCGGGCCGATGGCCTTCGAGGTCCCCCACCCCGACATCGAGCTGCCGCCCGGCGACGCGCCGCTCGTCCTCGTCGCCCCGAGCACCGCCCACGACTCCGAAAACCACCTGGTCCGCACCGCGCTGGCGGCGCTCGCCGAGGAGCCGGTCCGCGTCGTCGCCACCACCAACCGGGTCCGGCCCCAGAGCCCGATCCCGATCCCCGCCAACGCCGTCCTGGTCGACTGGCTGAGCTACAGCCAGCTGATGCCGATGGCCGCGCTGGTGATCTCTCACGGTGGCCACGGCACCGTGGCGCGGGCGCTCGGCGCGGGCGCGCCGGTCCTGATCTCGCCGATCACCGGCGACATGGGCGAGACCGCGATGCGGGTCGCCTGGGCGGGCGCCGGCCTCTCCCTTCCCTGGCGCCTCTGCCGCCCCGGCCCGCTCCGCTGGGCCGCCCGCCGCGTCCTCGCCGACCCCCGCTTCGCCGCCCGCTCCCGCCAGATCGCCGCCTGGAGCGCGACCCACGACGGCTCCGCCCGCGGCGCCCAACTGGTCGAGGAACTCGCCGCGCGCCGGAGGAGTCCCCGCCTAGACGAAAAGATGCTTTAAAAAACCCTTGGAAACCGCCTCGGTAAGTGAGAGGTTCGCCTGGCATCAGTCCCGTCCCCGCTCCAAAAGGAGACTCGTCCAATGAAGCGCCTACGCGCCAAGCTCACCTACTCCAACGTCATGGTCACCGTCCTGGCTGTGATCGTCGTCGGCGGAGGCACCGCCTATGCGGCCGTCGAAGCACTGCCCAAGAACAGCGTCGGGTCCAAGCAGATCAAGAAAGAAGCGGTGACCCCCGCCAAACTCAGTGCCGCGGCCAAGAAGACCCTGACCGGTCCGAAGGGCCCGAAGGGCGACACCGGCACGCAGGGTCCGAAGGGCGACAAGGGCGAAGCCGGGGCCCGAGGAGAAGCTGGTCCCCTGCTCGAAACGCTACCCAGCGGCAAGACCCTGAAGGGGACCTACGACATTCGCGGAACGGCGCCCTTCATGGATCAGGCGGTCACCTTCCAATTTCCTCTTGCCGTGATGACGACCGCCCACTTCCCGGCATCGGCGGACCCCACCAACTGCCCCGGCACTGCCGCCGAACCGAAAGCGTTGCCCGGGAACTTCTGCGTCTACCAGGAGCTCGGGTTCAGCTACGCGGGTCACTCGGTCTTCGACCCCGCAACCGCCACCAGCGGCAAAGCCGGACAGTTCGGCGCCGACATCTTCATCGAAAACTCGGCAACCGAAGCTCGGTCCTACGGAAGCTGGGCCGTGACGGCCCCATGAGTGGCCGGCGGCGCGGCGGTACTCCTGCCGTCGCGCCGCTCCTGCCTTACCTCGGTGCCTTCAGCTGAGGCGTCCGAAGCTCCGGGGGTGGGACTCGAACCCACAACCCTTCGGTTAACAGCCGAATGCTCTGCCGATTGAGCTACCCCGGAACGGCGACGGCCTGGTGGGCCGGAAGCGCAATTTACCGGGTCAGCTCCCGACCTGTTGTGCGTGGGCGATCCGTTCCACCAGGGCGGCCCGCTCGCGGCTCAGTCGGGCGCGGCGCTCGTAGTCGCCGCGATCGCCCGCGGCGGCGATCTCGTCCTCCAGCCGGCGCTGGTCGAGGAGGAGGAAATTGAGCTCCATCGCCTCCTCTGAGGCGGGCTCCTCGCGGGCCATCATCACCAGTTCGGTGATCAGCGCGACGAGGGCGCCGTTTTCGCGCGGCAGGTTCTCGGCGACGTCCTTGGGATGGGCACGGATGAACTCGGCGGCGGCCTGGCCGGAGCGCGAGAGGTGGCTCTCCCCCAGGCGCTTCAGGTAGTCGGCTCCCGGCTCGGGCAGGGCGATACACATCGCCAGCAGCGCCCGCTCGCGGCGTTCGCGCGAGGTCAGCTCCTGCTTGGGCTGGGTCGGCGTCGTGACCTCGGCTTGAAAGCTCGACTTTCCCCTTATCGGAGACGGTTCAAGCTGAGCCCCACCCGTGGGAGGGGTCGAGGCGACCACCCGTCCCATCACCATCGCGGGCTCGAGGTCGAGCCGGTCGGCGACCTTCCGCACCAGCTCCGACTGGCTCGCGCCCTCGCCCATCCCGGCGAGGATCGGGGCCACCTCTTCGAGCGCCCGATCGCGCTCGACGGGCGAGGAGACATCGGTGCGGTCGAGCACCAGTCCGATCTGGAAGTCGGTCAGCTCGCCCGCCTCCTTGACGATCTCGCCGAAGCGATCCGCCCCGCCCTGCTCGGCCATCATCTCCGCCGGGTCGACACCCTGGGGCATCGCGGCGACGCGCAGGCGCATCCGCCGCCCGCCCGCGACCCGCTGCGCGCGCAGCATCGCCTCCTGGCCCGCCGAGTCGGCGTCGAGCGCCAGCACCACCTCGTCGACGACGCCGGAGAGCGTCGCCACCTGGTCGGGCGTGATCGCCGTCCCCATCACCCCGACCGCCCCCTCCAGCCCCGCCTGGTGCAGGGCGAGGACATCGGTGTAGCCCTCGACCACGACAGCCCGGTTGGCCTTGGTCATCGCGGCGCGGGCCCGATCGAGGCCGTAGAGGATTTTCGACTTGTGGAAGAAGTCGGTCTCGGCGGTGTTGACGTACTTGGCGCCCTGGTCGGAGCGCATCGCCCTGCCGCCGAAGCCGAGCACCCGCCCGCGGGCGTCGCGGATCGGGAACATGATCCGCGAGCGGAAGCGGTCGTACTCGCCGCCCTGGCGCCCCTTCTGGACCAGCCCGACACCGCGCAGCTCCTCGACCGCGAAGCCCGCCCGTTGCCCGGCGACGAGGATCTTGTCCCAGGCACTCGGGGCGAAGCCGACGCCGAAATCGCGCAAGACCGACTCGTCGAGGCCGCGCTCGGCGAGGTAATCGCGCGCCTTCCCCGCCTCTTTGGAGTCCCAGAGGTAGTTGCCGTAGTAGGCGGCGCTCCGCTCCAACAGCTGCTGCAGGCGACGGCGGCGCTGGCGCTGCGCCTCGGCCCGCGGGTCCTCCTGCTCGCGCTCCAATTCGACCCCGTACCGGTCGGCCAGCAGCTCGACCGCCTCGGCGAACCCGAGCCCTTCCTTCTCTTCGACGAACTTGATCACGTCGCCGCCGACCCCGCAGCCGAAGCAGTGGTAGAGCTTGTCCTGGGCGTCGACCGAGAAGGACGGCGTGCGCTCGTCGTGGAACGGGCAGAGGCCAACCCAGCGGGCGCCCTGCCGGCGCAGGTCGGTGTGGGCCGAGATCACCTCGACGATGTCGGCCGCGCCCTTCAGGCGTTCGAGGCTCTCGGTGGAGATCAGCGCCACCGGCCGGCCCTCCCCATCAGAACCGCGCCGCCTCGGGGATCGCCAGGTCGGTGAAGCGGGCGATGCAGTAGCGGTCGGTCATCCCGGCGATGTAGTCGGTGACCCGCTGGGCGTCGTCGGCGGTCGGATCGAGCGCCGGGATCGCCTCCGGGTGGCCGAGGTAGTGGTCGAAAAGGCCGGTCATCGTCCGCTCGACCCGGGCGTGCTCGCTGCGCGCCGTGGCGCCGAGGTAGACGCGGTCGAACATGAACTTGCGCAGCCGCAGCATCGCCATCCCGACCTCCTCCGACTGGAGGAGGTCGCCGGCGCCGCGCGAGTTCTCGACGATGTCGGCAACCAGGGTGTCGATGCGGATGGAACCGGTCGGGCCGAGCAGCTCGATCTCGGCGGCGGGCAGGTCCGCGGGCCGGAGGATCCCGGCGCGGAGCGCGTCGTCGATGTCGTGGTTGATGTAGGCGACGCGGTCGACGAGGCGGACGATCCGCCCCTCGAGCGTTGCCGGCTTGGTCGGGCCGGTGTGGTTGAGGATGCCGTCGCGGACCTGGGCGGTGAGGTTGAGGCCGCGGCCCTCGCGCTCCAGCACCTCGACCACCCGCAGCGAGTGCTCGTTGTGCTTGAAACCGCCGCCGGCGCGCTCGCGGAGGCACCGGTCGAGCGTCTCCTCGCCGGCGTGGCCGAAGGGCGGGTGGCCGAGGTCGTGGCCGAGCCCGATCGCCTCGGTCAGGTCCTCGTTCAGGCCGAGCGCGCGGGCGACGGTGCGGGCGATTCCGCAGGCCTCGAGCGTGTGACTCAGCCGCGTCCGGTAGTGGTCGCCCTCGGGCGCGACGAAGACCTGCGTCTTGTGCTTCAGCCGGCGGAAGGACTTCGAGTGGACGATCCGGTCGCGGTCGCGCTGGAACGGCGTGCGCAGCGGGCTGTCGGGCTCGGCGACGGCGCGCTCGGCCGGGTAGGAGCGCGTCGCGTGCTCGGAGAGGAACTCGTCCTCCCAGGCGCGGACCCGGTCCTCGAATGCGAGGGTGGCTGGCATCGCATCGATCTTAGGGGCCGTTCCGAGACCCCCGTCAGGCCGCGGCTCGAAGTTGGACATGCGCGTGGTGCTCCAGGGTCTCGCCCACCGCCCGCTCGACCTGGCGCAGGGCGGGCGGCTCGGCGGCCGGCGCCTCGACCAGCGGCTTCGCCAGGGCATCGATCATGAAGCGATGGGCTTCCTCGGAGAGGGCGAAGGAACCGGCCTCGCAGCTGGCGCAGACGACGCCGCCCGAGGCGCCCGAGAAGCCCGCCAGGTGCTCGGCCTCGCCGCAGCCGGCGCAGGAGGCGAGCTCGGGCGCGAAGCCGGCGACCAAGGCCAGCTTGAGGCGGAAAGAGAGCGCGACTTCAAGGCTGATCGCCCGCGGTTGACCGGGCTGGTCGAGCAGCGAGAGGTAGCGGCAGAGCAAGTTGTAGGCGGGCAGGTTGGCCTCGGCCGCGTCGAGCAGGCGCAGCACGGCGTCGCAGGCGCGGGCGCCGCAGCCGATCGCGGCGCCCTCGGAGCGCAGCCGCGGGTAGCCGTCGACCGTGGCGACGCTGGTCACCGTCATCAGGTCGCTGCGCCCCTGATGGAGCACGAGGTCGAGGCGGAAGAACGGCTCGAGGCGACCGCCGAAGCGGGATTTTGGCTTGCGGGCGCCCTTCGCGATCGCGCCGAAGCGCCCCAACGTCGGCGAATACAGGTGCAGGATCCGGTCAGCCTCGCCGTACCGGATGCTCCGCAAAACCACCGCTTCCGTCTTGACCGTAGATCCCGCCATTCAGACAAGTGTGCGGGACGGACCGGACGGAATCACAAGCGTCTGCGTTTCACCTTCTGTGGAAAGGTCAGATGCAGACGCTCACTTCCTGGCACGAGTTTTCGCCCGGCGTTTGGGGCGTTTCCGCAGTTTGACCTGGCAGCTCGGGCAGAAGTAGGTGGAGCGGCCGGAGACGACGATCCGCTCGACGATGCCGTCGCAATCGCCGGGACAGGCCTCGCCCTCGCGCGTGTGGACGAGAAAGCGCTCCTGCATCTGGCCTTTTTCGCCGCGCCCGTCGCGGTAGTCGTCGATCGAGGAGCCGCCCGCATCGATCCCCGCTTCGAGGGCGGCGACGATGCCGTCGCGGAGCACCGCCCAGTGCTCCGGCTTCATCGACCCGGCCGGGGACAACGGATGCAGGCGTGCGCGGAAGAGCGCCTCGTCGGCGTAGATGTTCCCGACCCCGGCGATCCCCGACTGGTCGAGCAGAAACGACTTCAGCGGCGCTTTCTTGCCCGCCGCGATCTCCCCCAGCTTCTCCGGCGTGAACTCCGGCGAGAGCGGCTCGACCCCGAGCCGGGAGAACCGATCCGGCAGCTTCGCGTCGTCGATCAGGAACGCCTCGCCGAAGCGGCGCGGGTCGGTGAACCAGACCTCGCGGCCGTCGTCGAGCAGGAAGCGGGCGCGCAGGTGGCGCTCGTCGGTGGTGCGCTCGCCCTGGTAGAGGATGCGCCCCTCGGAGGGATCGACGATCTCCCCTTCGTTCTCGACCAGCACCAGGTTGCCGGTCATCCGCAGGTGCATGACCAGGGTCTGGTCGCCGTCCAGCCCAAGCAGCAGGTACTTGCCGCGCCGTCCCAGCCCCAGGATCGTGTGCCCGTCGACCTGCCTACCGAGTTTCTTCGGCGCCACCGGCCGCGACCAGCGCGCGTCGCGCACTTCGAGCTTCTCGATCGCGTGGCCTTCCAGCTCCGGCTCGAGCTGGCGGGCGACGGTCTCGACCTCGGGCAGCTCGGGCACGCCCGAAGTTCTATCCGACCGGGCGCCCCGGCCGATGCGTTCGCACTTAACGACAACTGTTGTCGCTAGCTGCGAACGCGCTTGGGGGCGCTAGTCCTCTTTCGCCCGGGGGTGCGCGTCGTAGTAGACCTGTTTGAGGCGATCGCCCGAGAGGTGCGTGTACATCTGGGTCGTGGCGATGTCGGCGTGGCCGAGCATCTCCTGGACGGCGCGCAGATCGCAACCGTTCGAGAGCAGATGGGCGGCAAAGCTGTGCCGCAACGTGTGCGGGCTCATCTTGCCGTCGAGCCCGACCGCCCGCGCGTGACGCTGGACGATCTTGTAGAGGCCCTGCCGGGTCAGCGGCCCACCGCGGAAGTTGAGGAAAAGGCGCGGCTCTTCGCGGCCGTGCAGCAGCTCCGGCCGGCCGCCGCGCAGGTAGGCGCGGATCGCCGCGATCGCCTGCCGGCCGAGCGGCACGATCCGTTCCTTCGACCCCTTGCCGCGCGCCCGCACGAACCCCTCGTGCATGTCGACATCGGCCATCTCCAGCCCGATCACCTCCGAGGCCCGCAGCCCGCACGCGTACATCACCTCGAGCAGCGCCCGGTCGCGCAGCGCCGTCGGCTCGGACCCCTGCGGCGCCGCCAGCAGCTTCTGCACCTCGGGGTAGTTGAGGACGTGCGGCAGCTTTTTCGAGCGCCGCGGCGCCGCCAGGCTCGCGGTCGGGTCGTCGCCGATCAGCTCGTCGCGGCGCAGGTGCTTGTAGAAGGAGCGCAGGCAGGCGGCCTTGCGGTGGATCGTCGACGAGGAGCAGGGCTGCCGCTCGGGCCCGCCGGTCGCCAGCTCGGCGAGGAACTCGCCCACCTCGGCGGGCCGCGCCTTCAGGGCATCGAGTTGATGCGCCGAGAGGTACTCCCCGTACTGAAAGAGGTCGGTGCGGTAGGCGTTCAGCGTGTTGCGCGAGAGCCCGCGCTCCAGCTCCAGGTAGGAGAGGAAGTCGAGAGTCAGTGATTTGAACCGCGCGTCGGCGCCGGAGTCGGCGGGCGCGGCCGGGCTGTCGTGTTTCACGGCGATGGCCATGGCCCGATTGTTCGGCTCCTTTTGTGACAACCCTTGCGGCGCAAGGGATGGTGCGTTCGTCGCTTGACCGTCTATTTCAGCGAAGCGACGAGCGCGGCCGCAAGGGTTCCGGCCGCCAAGGGGGCTTCGAAGAAGAGCGGGTCCTCTTGGAGCCGGCGCCCCATGGTTGACGACGGCAGTCCGGAGGCTGCGTAGCCCTCGAGGTCGACGGCGACGGGCTCGAGGCGGTGGCGGCCGCCGCTCGCGGCGTTGGCCTGGGACTCGATCTCGGGGGCACCCTCGGGGATCGCGACGGTGACCGGGGCCAGGAGCAGATCCAGGACAGTGGCGGTGTGGTGGCTCAGGCCTCGATGACGTTCGCGCGGGTCGCCAGACGACAGGCGCGGGCTGATGATCGTCGGAAAGTGCAGGGACAGGGACGCGTGGGCGCTGTCGAGGGCCGCCATGCCGCCGTGGCCGAACTCGGTGTCGGAACCGATGATGCCGGGGCCAGGGCCGACGAGGATCGCGTCCCAGCCGAGGGCCGTGGCAGCGGCGTCGAGGGCGCCGACGGTGCTCAGGGCCTCGTGTTCTCCGCCGTAGGTCGGGGCGGCGGTGATGTGGCCGTGGAGGAGGCCCCGCTCGCGCAGCTCGGTGACGTCGCGGGACAGCGAACCGGGCAGGGCCCCGCCCGCCGTCTGCACATAGCCCACACGGACCCCGGGGCGCGCCTGTGCCGCCGCCCAGGCCGCCGGCGCGAGGTGGCCATGCAGCGGCAGGATGGCCACCGGCACGCGGCGGCGCTGTGGATGCCGCGGTCCACGCGGCGACGATGACCCCGTGGCCGCCGCGCCGTCGCCGGCCGTCACCGCCGCGCTTCCGCGCGGGTCGACCGAGGTGCTCGTTCCGTCGCCCGACTCCAAGCACGACAGCTCCTCGACCGGATCGACCGGGTGCTGGAGAGAGGTGTAGTTCAGCTTCATCACGTGGACATCGCCCTCTACCCCACCGCCGAGACCCCGCGTCAGGTTGACGTGCACCACGTCGAAGCCGCCCGACCCGAGCCCGAGGTCGAGCGCCGCGGCGTTGACGACCACCTCATCGCCCGCGCGCATCTCCCCCAGCAGCACTTCGTCCGCCCAGGCGGGCCGCGGCTCTCCGTCGACCTCCACCACCAGCGGCTCGGTCGAGACGACGACGCCGCGACGGAGATCGAGGCGGCCGCTCACGTCCGCCGCCCGCTCACGCCCGGGCCAAGATGCCCTCGCAAACCTCGAGCATCCGATCGAGGTCGGCGGCGGCCACGTGCTCGTCGGCGGTGTGGACGGCGTCGGGGCCGTTGGCGAGGAGCAGGCTGTCGAAGCCGGCGAGGCGGAAGACGTTGGCATCGCTGCCGCCGCCGATCGCCTCGCGGCGCGGCTCGATCCCGGCGGCGCGGAGGCTCTCCTCGGCGAGGGCGAGCGCGGGCGAGCTCGACGGCACCTTGTAGCCGCGGAAGAGCTCTTCGACCCGCACGTCGACGTCGCAGCCGAACTCGCTCGCGCCCCAGGCGCAAGCATCGGAGATCTGGCCGGCGACCTCGGCCGCCCGCCCGGCGTCGAGGCTGCGGGCCTCGGCGTGGATCGCGCAGTGGCCGGCGACCACGTTGCCGGAGGTGCCGCCTCGGATGATCCCGACGTTCGCGGTGGTCCCCTCGTCGAGTCGCCCCAGGTCCATCCGCCCGATCGCTGCGGCGGCGGCCTCGATCGCGCTCGAGCCGTCCTCGGGCCGCACCCCGGCGTGCGCCTCGACCCCGACGAAGTCGGCGAGAATCTTATGCTGGGTCGGCGTCGCGGTGATCACCTCGCCGACCGGCCCGGCGTGGTCGAGGATGAAGCCGACCTCGGAGCGCAGCTTGTCGACGTCGAAGGCTTTGGCGCCGCGCAGCCCCTGCTCCTCGGCAACGGTGAAGACGACCTCGATCCCGACCGGCGCCCGGCGCTCCACCGCGCGCCGCACCAGCTCCATGAAGACGGCCACCGCGGCCTTGTTGTCGGCGCCGAGGATCGTGTCGCCGGCGCTACGGAAGACCCCTTCGTCGTTGACGACCTCTACCCGGCCCCGGTGCGGGACCGTGTCCATATGCGCGCAGAACATGACGAACTCGTCGCGCTCCCCCGGCACCCGCGCCAGCAGGTTCCCCGCTCCCGCTTCGGCGGGCCCGGCCGCGTCGTCTTCCTCGACCTCCAACCCCAGCGCCCGCAGTTCGGCCGCCAAGGTGTCGGTCACCTCGCGCTCCTCTCCCGTCGGCGAACGGATCTCGCAGAGCCGGACGAAGGTGTCGTAGAGCCGCTCGTTCCCCACCGGCGACAGGCTAGACGGCGGGGCGGCGCGGCGCCCCGGCCACTCAGGACTGGTGTTCGGCGGAGCGGCTGATCCCGATGTCGATGCCGTCGTCGTCGGGCTCGGCGATCTCGCCGCCGTCGGCGGGCTCTTCCCCCGCGTGGGTCGCGGCGGCGCCGACGAACTCGCGGAAGAGCGGCTCGGGACGGTTGGGGCGCGAGTTGAACTCGGGGTGGAACTGCGAGGCGACGAAGAACGGGTGGCCGGGCAGCTCGATCATCTCGACCAGGCGCCCGTCAGGGGAGGTGCCGCCCGCGACCAAGCCCTCCTCTTCGAGCCGGTGGCGCAGCTGCAGGTTCACCTCGTAACGGTGGCGGTGGCGCTTGTAGATGACGCCTTCGCCGAAGATCTCCCAGGCCCGCGTGCCCTCGTAGAGGCGCACCGGGTCGGCGCCGAGCCGCATCGTCCCGCCCATGTCGGAGACGTCCTTCTGCTCGGGCAGCAGGTCGACCACCGGGTACGGCGTCTCGGGATCGAACTCGGAGGAGTTGGCGCCGTCCATCCCGGCCACGTGGCGGGCGAACTCGACCACCGCGATCTGCATGCCGAGGCAGATGCCCAGGTACGGGATCTGCCGTTCGCGGGCGATCTGGGCCGCCCTGACCTTGCCCTCGATCCCGCGCTCGCCGAAGCCGCCGGGGATCAGGATGCCGTCGAGCCCGTCGAGCGCCTCCTCGTCGAGGTGCTCGGAGTCGACCAACTCGATATCGACCTTGACGCCGTGGTAGATGCCGCCGTGCTCGAGCGCCTCGATCACCGACTTATAGGCGTCCTGGAGCTGCACGTACTTGCCGACGATCGCGATCCGCACCCGGCCGGTCGCAGCGTCGGCGCGCCGCACCATCGCCTCCCACTCGGTCAGGTCAGGCGACGGCGCCTCCATCCGGAAGTGGTCGAGCACCAGGTCGTCGACGCCCTCGGCGCGGAAGACCAGCGGCACCTTGTAGATGTTGTCGACGTCGTGGGCGGATATCACCGCTTCGACCGGAAGGCTGGCGAACAGCGCGATCTTCTCGCGGATCTCGCGGTCGAGCCGCCCCTCGGAGCGGCAGACCAGCGCGTGCGGCTGGATCCCGATCCCGCGCAGCTGATTGACCGAGTGCTGGGTCGGCTTCGTCTTCAGCTCCCCCGCGTGCCCCACGTACGGGACCAGCGTCAGGTGGACGAACATCGCCCGCTTCGGGCCAAGGTCGGTGTAGAGCTGGCGGATCGCCTCGAGGAACGGCAGCGACTCGATGTCGCCGACCGTGCCGCCGATCTCGGTGATCACGAAGTCCACCGCCTGCGACTCGGCGACGATAAGGATTTTCTGCTTGATCTCGTTGGTGATGTGCGGGATCACCTGGACCGTCGCGCCGAGGTAGTCGCCGCGGCGCTCGCGCCGGATCACCGAGTTGTAGACGCCGCCCGCGGTGACGTTCGACGCCCGCGAGGTGTTTTCGTCGGTGAAGCGCTCGTAGTGGCCGAGGTCGAGATCGGTCTCGGCGCCGTCCTCGGTGACGAAGACCTCGCCGTGCTGGAACGGGCTCATCGTCCCCGGGTCGACGTTGATGTAGGGGTCGAACTTCTGCAGCTGGACCCGGTAGCCGCGCGAGACGAGCAGGCGCCCGATCGAGCTGGCCGCGATCCCCTTGCCGAGAGCCGAGACGACACCTCCGGTAACGAAGATGAAACGGGTGTCGCCTTGGGTGGATGGGCTCATGCTCTGCCGATCGAGTCTAGCCAGCGGAGGGGCGGAACCCGTTCGATCGTCGCCGAGATCGACCGTAACTCCCCATACACCGTCAAAACGAGGACCACGCCGAGGGCGATCAACCGGGCGTCCTGGGAGAGGACGGTGAGCAGCCAGACGCCGGCGATCGCCCCGATCAGGTTCGAGCCGGTGTCGCCGAGCATCGCCCGCTCGCCGAGCGTCAGCCAGGCGCCGACCAGCGCCGGCCCGGCGAAGATCCCCAGCAGTTCGATCGGCGCCAGCGTCCAGGCGAAGAGGCAGAGCGCCGCGCCGAGCACCGCCAGCGCCTTCTCGGCCCGCCCCGGCCGCAGGTCGAGCAGGTTGCCCAGGTTGGTGGTGAGGACGAGCAGGAGGACATCGGCGACGTAGCGCCAGGTTTCGAGTCCCTGGCCGGAGACGACGTAGGCGGCCAGCGCGACCGCGCCGATCGCCTTGATCGCGCCGGTCGAGAGCCGCCCTTCGCGGAGCGCGCCCCAGTGACCGCGCCAGCCGCGCGGCGTCGCCGCCGCCTCGCCCTGGCCGAGCGCGTCGTCGAGGAAGCCGAGGAAGGCGATCCCCAGCAGGTAGGGCAGCCAGCGGCGCAGGTCCGGGGCCAGCAGGTCGAGGCTCGCGCGGTCGTTGAGGACGGCGAGCGGCGCCAGCGCGACCAGGGCGACCGTCGCGATGATCGCCCCGAGCGGGAAGGCGAGCGCCGCGCCCCGGTAGTTCGTCCGCACCAGCCCGGCGTCGCGCAGCCCCCGCGCCCCGGCGGGCAGCATCGGCACCGCCAGCGCGATCGCGAGCGGAAACCCCACCCAGTACAACTCAGCCCCCCGGCGTCAGCAGGTCGGGCAGCAGGCGGTCGGCCGAGCTCTTCACGCCGAAGCTGCCGGCGGCGCCGCCCAGCGCGGCGACCAGCGCCACCTTGCCCGCCGTGGTGTCGACGTCGTCCACGGTCGAGAGGTCGTTGGACTGGAAGAAGGAGATCGACGACGGTTCGGTGCCGGTCGACTCAACCCCGACCGTCGACACGCCGGTCGCCGTGACCCCCTTCAGCATCGAGGTTTCCAGGGTGTTGGCCGTGGAGCGCTGCACCGGTCCCATCCCTTCCGGCTGGCTGCGGACGACGATCACCGCGTCGAGCGGGCCGAATTCGCCGCTCGCGTGCGCGAAGAGCTCGCCGCGGACCAGTTCCGGCAGCGTCCCGCCGATCACGATCTGGCGCCCCACCCCGGTGCCGAGTTCGTTCATCTGTTCCGGTTCGGTCGCCACCTCGGCGAAGCGCGTGTTGGCCAGTTCGTTCGCCAGCCCGCTGGTGTCGACCGGCTCGCGCACCACTCCCACCCCGACCAGTTTCGCCCCGGTCGGACCGAGCGCACCTTCCACCGCGGAGGTGATTTCGCCCGGCAGGCTGCCGAAGGCGACTATCGCGATCCGTTTGCCGAGCAGCCGGTCGCGGGTCAGCACCGGGTAGACCTTTTCGTCGAATTCGTTGGCATGACCGAGTTCGCCGTTCAGGTCTTCGACCCGCGAGCGCGCGTCCTGGAGGTTGCCGACGAGGCTGTTCTCGAGGTTCTTGCGCGTTTCGCTCAGCGCGTCGCCGCCGAACTCGGCGCCGATCAGGATCCCCACCGCGAGGGCGAGGAAGACCGCGATCAGGGACGTTGCGTGATAACGCGCGCTGTAGCCCATTTAGCCTGCAAAGGCTAGATGTTGCGGGCGGTGCGGCGGCGGCGCGAGCGCGATCAGATCCCCAGCCAGATCCGCACCTTCAGCCAGAAGAGCTCGAAGACGTCGTTCAGGGCCGGCGAGGTGATGATCAGGATCGTCACCAGGATCAGGAAGGCGACGACGAAGAAGATCACCGGCATCAGGGTCGAGCTCGGCCGGTAGAGGCGGCTCACGCCCTTGGCGTCGACCAGTTTCTCGCCGATCCTCAGCCGGGTCAGGAAGGTCGAGGACATGCCGCCGCGCTTGCGGTCGAGGAACTCGATCAGGTTGAAATGGGCGCCGACACTGACGATCAGGTCCGCCCCCTTCTCGTGGGCCATCAGCATCGCGACGTCCTCGCTGGTCCCGGCGGCCGGGACGACCTTGTGGTCGAGGGCCATCTCGACCAGGCGCTTGCGGCCGGGGGCGCGGCCGTCGGGATAGGCGTGGACGATCAGCTCGGCGCCGCAGGAGAGCGCCGAGTCCGAGGCCGAGTCCATGTCGCCGAGGATGATGTCGGGACGCAGGCCCGCCTCCAGCACCCCGTCGGCTCCGCCGTCGACCGCCACGATCAGCGGCCGCACGTTGCGGATGTAGGTGCGCAGGGCTTTCAGGTCGCGGCGGTGGCGTTCGCCGCGGACGACGATCAGGACGTGGCGGTCGCGGAAGGAGACCCGGGTCGGCGGGAAGTCGATCGCGCCGGTGAGGATGTCGGTCTCCTGGCGGACGTGCTCGACCGTGTTCTCGGCGAACTCGGCGAGGACCTCGTCGATCCGCTCGCGCTGGGCGGCTAGTTCGCGTTCGAGCTCGGGGACGGTGAGCACCGTGCCGCGCAGGACCTCACTGCCGCCGACGAGGACGGCGCCGTCGCCGGCGACCGCCACCTGCTGGCCGTCGCGCAGCAGGTCGAAGACCGGTGTCTCGGGCGCGTCGACCAGGCGGATGCCCGCACGGGCCAGCATCAGCGGCCCGGCGTTCGGGTACTTGCCATCCGAGGAGGGCGAGGCGTTGACGACCGCGGCGACCCCGGAGGCGATCAGCTCCTCGGCCGCGATCCGGTCCACGTTGACGTGGTCGATCACCGCGACATCGCCGGGTTGCAGGCGCTTCACCAAGTGCTTGGTGCGCCCGCCGAGCCGCGCGGTGCCTTCGATCGGGACCGGAGCGGTCCGGCTTGCGCCGCGAAGCCCGAGCAAGGCGGGCAGGCGACGACGACTGGTGGTTGCCACCGACTCAGGTTATGTGACGCGTCTTAAGGAAGCCAAATCCAGCGGCTTGTACCCGGATGATCGGTGTACGACTCCGCGCTCGCGGCGCGGTCGCTCCCAACGCCCGACACGGAGCGAGGCGCGCCCGTCCCCACCTAGCTTCGGCTGGTTAGGTGGGGACGGGCGCGCCAGGGCGCCTGCGGCGGGACAGTCCGGGCACGGTCCCGCGCGCCTTCCGCGGCCGCTCTCCGTTGATGGGCCGAAAACTCAAGACATGCTTGAGTTTTCGGCCCGTCAACCAGGCGGGCGCGCGGATGCAGGTCGACTGCGGACGCAGGTGCGCCGACCGCGCGCGTGGGTGTGCCGACCGCGCAAGGAAGCGTGTCGCCTCCCGCGCGCGCTTCTCGGCGGAGGACGCACGCAGGCGTGCCGTCCACAAACCCCGGCCCGATCCCGAGTGCGTTCGCACTTAACGACCCATATTGGCGTCAAGTGCGAACGCGTCGGCCGGCCCCTCGAGTGCGTTCGCACTTAGCGACGTCATTTGTCGTCAACTGCGAACGCACGGGTCGCGGCCCAAGGTGAGTTCGCGGTCATCTGCGCTATGCGACGAGAACTGCGAACTCATCCCGGGCGCCGTGACCGAAGCGTCCCCGGACCGTCACCGGACACGCGCAAGGCGCGCCCATCCCCACCTAACCAGCCGAGCCAAGGTGGGGCTGGGCGCGCCGGGGTTCGCGGTCCGGGCCCCGCCGGGTGGATTCGGCCGCTAAGCCGCCGCCAGTAGCTCTCGGGCGTGGCGGGTCGCGGCCTCGTCGTCGCCCCCGCCGCCGAGCATGCGGCGGATCTCCTCGACCACGCCCTCGCCGTCGAGCCGCTCCACGGTTGCCACGGCCTGCTTCGCCGCGACGTCCTTTTCGAGCCGGAAGTGGACGTCGGCGAGCGAGGCGACCTGCGGCAGGTGGGTGATGCAGAGGACCTGGTGCTCGGTGCCGAGCGCCCGCAGCCGCTCGCCGACCACGCGGGCGGTGTTGCCGCCGATCCCGGCGTCGATCTCGTCGAAGACCAGGGTCGCGGCGCCCGCCGCCGGTCCGAGCCCGCTGAGCGCCAGCATCACCCGCGAGAGCTCGCCGCCGGAGGCAGCGTCGCGAAGTGGGGCGGGCTCGATCCCGGGGTTGGGGGCGACGCGCAACTCGACCGTCTCGCGGCCCGAGGCGCCGAACTCGTCGGGGTGGGGATCGAGGACGACCTCGAGCCGCGCCCCGTCTATCGCCAGGCCGGCGAGCTCGGCGGCGACGCGCTCCTCCAGCGGGCCCGCCGCCTTCTCGCGCCCGGCGCTCAGCTTCTTGCCGAGCTTGGCGCGGCGCGCCTCGGCCTCGGCCAGCGCCGCGGTCGCCTCGGCGCCGCGAACCTCGGCGCTCTCGAGCCGGGCGATCTCCGCGTGGCAGCGCTCGGCGTGGGCGAGCACCGACTCGACGCTGCCGCCGTGCTTGCGTTCGAGCCGGTCGAGCGCCTCGAGCCGTTCCTCGACCGGGACGAGGCCGCCGGGGTCGGGGGCGATCCCCTCGGCGTAATCGCGCAGCTCTGCGGCGATGTCGCCGACCTCGACGTTCAGCGCCGCGACCCGTTCGCCGATCGCGTCGAGCGCGGGGTCCACCCCGCTCGCCGCGGCGAGTCGCGATTCCGCCTCGGCCAGGGCCGCCGCCGCGCCGCCGCCTTCGAGGTCGGCCCCGGCCAGCCCGGCGTGGGCGCCCGCCGCCGCCTCGTGCAGGCCCTCGGCGTGGCGCAGCCGCTCGCGGTCGGCGGCCAGCGCGGCGCGCTCCTCGGGGTCGGGTTCGACCTCCTCGATCTCGGAGAGCTCATAGCGGTAGAGGTCGAGGTCGCGCTCCCGCGAGCCTTCGCGCTCGCGCAGATCCGTCAGCTCGGCGGTGAGCCGGCCGACCTCGCGGTTCGCCTCGCGGTACTCGTCGCGCAATGCCAGGTGCGCGGCCCCGGCGAAGCCGTCGAGCACCTCCATCTGGGCCGAGGAGATCGTCAGCTTGCGATGCTCGTGCTGGCCGAAGAAGGCGAGCAGCCGGCCGCCGAGCGCCTTGAGGTCGGCGGCCGTCGCGGAGCGCCCGGCGACGAAGGCGCTGGTCCGGCCGCCCGCCGCGACCCGCCGTCCCAGGACGACCTCCTCGGCGCCTGCGGGCAACCGGTCGGCGAGCTCGGCCAGCTCGGGGTCGGCAAGCAGCCCGGCGGGCAGGTCGAACACGCCCTCGACCCAGGCCTCCTCGGCGCCATTCCGCACGATCCCCGATTTCGCCTTGCCACCCATCAAGAGGTCGAGCGAGTGGGCGAGGACAGTCTTCCCCGCCCCGGTCTCGCCGGTGATCGCGTTCAGCCCCTCGCCGAGCCGCAGTTCGGCGCGCTCGATCAGCAGCAGGTTCTCGATCCGCAGCTCGCGCAGCACACAAACCGGTTTAGCAGCGGCTGCGGCGGATCAGGCGGCGTCGGGTGCGCTATTTGCGGGCTCCGGGCCTTCGCCCTCGCCCGACTGCACGAAGTAGGAGGAGCGGGTCAGGGCGAAGCCGACCGCGGCGCCGACGAAGGAGAGGATCGCGGCGATCAGGAGGATCGAGTTGAAGGCGCCGACGAAGGCGACGTCGGCCGCGTGGACAGTTTTGGCTTCGATGCCCGGCGGCAGGTGCAGGGTCGAGACCGCGCGCGAGCCGCCCGAGGCGATCATTTCGCCGAGCCCGTGCGGCGCCCGCGGCAGCAGCTCGCCGATCTTCGAGTTGATCTGGGACTGGAAGATCGCGCCGAGCGCCGCCACCCCGGTGGCGATCCCGACCTGGCGGAAGGTCGAGTTGATCCCCGACCCCATCCCCGATTTCTCCGGCGGGACGACCGCGATCGCCGCCTGGCCGATCGCCGGGTTGGTGATCCCGACGCCGACCCCGCTGACCAGAAAACCGGCGAGCAGCGTCGTCCAGGCCGAGTCGGGAGTGACCCCGTGCATCAACAGTAGGCCAATTCCCACCAGCCCCAACCCGCCGCCGAGCAGCGTCCGCACCGGAACCCGATGCAGGAGCGCGCCCGCCAACGGGGATGCGACGAAAGCGAGGACGGTCTGTGGCAGGAAGCGCAAGCCGGCCTCGAGCGGTGAGTAATCGAGCACACCCTGCATGTAGATCGTGATGTAGAGGAAGATCGCGAACATCCCGGCCGAGATCGAGAAGGCAACCGCCGAGACGCCGTTGAAGGCCGGATTGCGGAAGAGCGAGAGGTCGAGCATCGGATGCCGGCTGCGCATCTCGATCGCGACGAAGAGGCCGAGCAGGACGACGGCGCCGATCAGGCAAGCGAGGATGAGCGGGCTGCCCCAGCCCTCGGGGTTGCCGCTGATCAGGCCGAAGATCAGCAGGAAGAGCGCCGACGAGAAGGTGACGAGCCCCGGGATGTCGAGCGGCTCCACTTCTTTGCCGAAGACGTTGCGGACTTTCCGCTCGGTCAGGAACATCGCGACGATCCCGATCGGGACGTTGACGAAGAAGATCCACTCCCAGCCGAAGTTCTCCGTGATTACGCCGCCGATCAACGGGCCGACGGCGATGGCGCCGCCGATTGTCGAACTCCAGACGCCGAACGCCGTCGCCCGCTCTTTGCCCTGGAACTCCTGGCCGATCAGTGCCAGCGCCGTGGAGAACATCCCGGCGCCGCCGATTCCCTGGAGGCCACGGCAGAGGTTGAGCACGGTCGGGCTGCCACTGATCCCGCACAGAAACGAGGCGAAGGTGAAGATCCCGAAGCCGATCGTGAACACCCTCCGCCGCCCCAGCCGGTCGCCGAGGCTGCCCGCGGTGAGCAGGAACGAGGCGAGCATCAGCGAGTAGGCGTCGACCACCCATTGCAGGCTCGAAAGGCTGGCGTGCAGCGAGCGCTGGATGTCGGGCAGCGCGACGTTGACGATCGTCACGTCGAGCAACAGCATGAAAGTCGCGACGGAAACGAGGACGAGAGTCCACCATTTGCGCTCCATCCACGCAGCCTTTCAGACCGGGTGATCCCTACACGGCGAGGTGACCGAACTTGTCACGGATGCGGCCGTAGAAACTCGTGCCCGGGAGCTGCGCCAGCGTCCCGGCCGAGTCGACGAAGCTGACCTGCAGCTCCTCGCCGCAAGGGAGGCAGCCGAACTCGACCCCGTCAAGGGCAATTTCGACCGCCTCACGGTCCGGCGCGTTGGCGACGGTGAGGACATCGGCCGGGGCGACGACCAGGGCGCGCGCGGTGAGCGAGTGCGGCGCGATGTAGCTGACCGCGTAGCCCTTCACCCCCCAGGCGAGGATCGGGCCCTGGTTGGCGAGGTTGTAGCCGGTCGAGCCGACCGGGGTCGCGGCGACGAGGCCGTCGCAGCGCACGTGCCCGACCTCTTCGGAGGCGATCCGGTAGCTCAGCTCGGCGACCCGGTCGTGGGGGCGTCGCGAAAGCGTCACGTCGTTGAAACCAATGCCGCTCTTCTCTCCCGCCTCGACCCGCAGCGCCGGCAGTTCGATCGTCTCGATCTCGCCGGCGAAGGCGCGGCGGATGCCGTCCTTCGCGCTGGCGCGCTCGACCGCGGCAAGGAAGCCGACCGTCCCGAAATTGACGCCGAAGACCGGGACCTGTGTGCCCGAGAACCGACGGAGCGCGTGCAGGATCGTGCCGTCTCCGCCGAGGACGAGGCAGAGGTCGGGCGATTCGCCCTCGCGCTCGAGCTCGACCCCGGCCGCTTCGGCGCCGTGCTTGTCGAGCTCGCCCTGGTCGGCGACCAATCGCCAGCCCGCTTCCTTGGCGGCCTCGACGGCGATCGGCACCGCCTCGGTCGCGGCGGGCGGGTGGGAGTGGGTGATCAGCGCGGCAGTTTTCATTCGGTGGTCTCCTCGGCGTCGGCCTCCACGCTCGCGGCGTCGGCGGCGGCGATCACCCCCTCCAGATCATCCAGCGCGGGACCGTCCCCGCCGCACCAGACGAAGGTCTCGCGGTTGCCCTTCGGTCCCGGCAACCCCGAGGAGGCGACGCCGCGGACCTGCAGCCCGAGCTCGTGGGCCGCGAGGGCCACCTTCAGCACCGCCTCCTGGCGGTCGGCGGGGTCGTGGACGACGCCGCGCCCGACCCGCTCGCGGCCGAGCTCGAACTGCGGCTTCACCATCGCCAGCACCTCGCCGCCCGGCGCCAGGCAGGTGGCGACCGCGGGCAGGATCTTGGTCAGCGAGATGAAGGAGACGTCGACCGTCGCCAGCGCGGCGAGGAACGGCAGGTCGGCGGGCCCGAGGGCGCGGGCGTTGAGGCGCTCGATCACGGTCACGCGGGGGTCCTTGCGCAGGCGGGCGTCGATCTGCCCGTAGGCGACGTCGACCGCCGCGACCCGCGCCGCGCCCCGTTGCAGCAGGCAGTCGGTGAAGCCGCCGGTCGAGGCGCCGACGTCGAGGCAGTCGCGGTCGGTGACGTCGATCGCCAGCGCCTCGAGCGCGTTGTCCAGCTTGATGCCGCCGCGCGAGACGAACCGCGGCCGCGCCTCGAGCACGAACTGGGCCTCCGGCTCGACCAGCTGGCTCGGTCGCACGGCGACCGGCCCGTCGGTGCCGATCCGCACTTCGCCCGCCCGGACCGCCCCCGCGGCGGCGGAGCGCGACGGGAAGATGCCCCGCTCGGCCAGTACCGCGTCGATCCGGGCCTTCTTCATGGCCCGAAAGCTACAGCGACCCCGAACCGTCGCCACCCTGGACGCCTGTTTACGGACTTTTAACGCTCCCGCTCGTTTGAGCCTGGAACCTTGTATACAAGGAATGCCTCCTATTCCCGCTGCCAGAGCCAAATTTGGCGTCAGAGCAGGGGAAATCCCCCCAAAAGGAGGCCTCTGTGACCCCCCTCACAGACAACCAGCACATACGTTCGTACGCTGTCCAAGGATTCAGTCGGAGCAACCGATAGGAAAGAAACAGAGAACTTTTTGGTCGAGTCCCGCGTCGTAAATATGGCCCTGATTGCTTCCCACAATCGGCGCCCACGACACAACTGGGCTCACCTACCTCCCACGGATCCACATATATAGAGATACATATCTCTCCTCCCTGTAGTAACCCCAGAAGCGCCCCGGCTCCCCGCCGGGGCGTTTTCTGTTGTGCGACTGACACGCCGCCCGCGTGGCCCGCGACCCCACCGATGGCGCCGAGCCGCCGCACCAGCGCGTCCCGGATCGTCCGTCGCCGGAGCCGCCGGCAACGGCATGGTCGGCCGACCATCGATAGCAGCCCCTGCCGCTTGTGGGCGCGTTCCTAGACCGTGCGGTGGCGGGGTTGTCGGGATGGCGCTCGCCAAACCGAATGGCGCCTGGGCCGCTCCCGGCGTGCCCAGCGGGACGTAGAGCTTCACGCAGCCGGGGAGGCAGCGGCCCGGCCGGCCCCAGCGTAGAGGGGAGGTAGTCGGCCAGTGACCTTCGGCGGCTGACTGAACCTCCGATTCAACCTCGGTCCCCCCAGAACTCAACCTCGGTCCCCCCAGATTTCAGCCCGCCCCACGGTTCGAGGCAGGATGGTTGCTCGGTCCCCCCCGAGCGGCCTATCCGAAGGTGACCGCGAAGGAGAGCGGGGCGAGGGTTTCGCCTGTCTTGTAGCGGCCCCACGCCGTGGCGCCGGCCGCAGTCGGCACCGCGCCATCGGCACGGGAACGCCCAGCGGCGCGCGCTCAGAGCACGAACGGGATCAGCATCTTCGTGCGTGCCTTGTAGGCAGGGTAGGCGCGCGGGAAGATTGCCGTGAGGTTTCGCTCCTCGACCGTCGCGGAGTGCCAGAAGTAGGCGCCCGCGATCGCGGCGACGGCCAGGGCGAGCAGGTTGACGGCGAGCGCGGTGCCGAGGACCGCGGTCAGGATGCCGGTGTAGATCGGGTGGCGGACGAAGCGGTAGGGGCCGGAGGTGATCAGCTCGGGTTCCTCCTTCTGGGTCATCGGCATCCCCCAGTTGCGGCCGAGGTGGACGCGGGCCCAGACGGCGAAGCCGAGCCCGCCGACGACCAACACCGTCCCCAGGATCGGGAGCACGACGCCGTGGACGTCGAGGCTGCCGGCGTGGACGACGCGGAAGAGGACCACCAACACCAAAAGGATCAGGGCGCGCATCGGCGTCCCCCGGGCGCCACTCGTCCCCTGCTTCGCCGCGAGGGCCGAGATCCCCCAGTAGATCCAGAAGGCGATCCAGAAGGCGACGATGGCGATCTTCAGCGAGTTCATCGGAGCAGGGCCGCTTCCGTGGCGTGGCGCTCCACGGTACGCCTCGGGTCGACCTGAGAGCCTGCCGACGCTGACGACCGGCGCCGCGTTCGGCCTCGCCGCCGTGGCGGCGCTCGTCGTCCAGGCGATGATCTTCTGCCTCCATCCGCCGCTGGGAAACCGCACGCGGGCGCTCGGTTAGCCGAGCCGGTTCGGGGCCCTCGACCTGCGAAGCTCCCGGCGATGGAATGCGTCTGCGGCTGCGGTCGGGAGATCCCCAAGAAGTTCGTCGACCGGAACTTCATCGCCGCCGCCGTCGCGCTCGAGCTGTTGACCTGGGACAAAAACCGGGCCTTCCCCGGGCCCGGCCCCGAGGGCCGCGAAGGGCTGATCGCGCGGGGGGCGGAGTGCTACGAGCGGCTCCTCTACTCGCTGCACGGCGAAGGCGGCGGCGACCCGGACGAGGGCTGCAACGCGTGGCTCAACGAATCGACCGAGATGCGGGCCGACCGCCCGGAGATGACCAAGCGCAAGCTGGTCGGTCCGGGCGCGCCGAACCTGAGCCCGGAAGACATGGAGCGGCTCGATCGCCGGCATCCGGAGCGGAGCTATACCGGCGGCGGCGCGGCCGCGCGTTCCTCCGCTGCGGCAGGGACAGGCCCGGAGATCGCCGCCGCCGACGACCTGGTCGGAAAGCTCGAGCGCCTAAGGGCACTCCGCGACGACGACGTCCTCACCGACGAGGAGTTCGCCGCCGCAAAAGCGCGCCTCCTCGGGCGCGACTGAGGCTCAGCCCTCCTCGTCGGACTCCTCCGCGATCTTAGCCTCCAATTCCTTCATCACGTCGGGGTCGCGCAGGGTGGTGACGTCCCCGAGCGCCCTCCCCTCGGCGATATCGCGCAGCAGGCGGCGCATGATCTTGCCCGAGCGGGTCTTCGGCAGGTCCTCGGCCCAGACGATCCTCCTCGGCCTGGCG
>DASXMH010000083.1:0-34437 GCA_036495785.1 Solirubrobacterales bacterium | reverse complement strand
TAACCAGCCGGACCTAGGTGGGGATGGGCGCGCCGGGTCGGCGGTCCCGATGCGCCGGGGCCGGCGGTTCGGGCGCCGGGGTCGACGGTTCTGGCGCCGGGGCCGGCGGGCCGGGCGGGCCGGGAGGGGAAAAGGGCGTGGGTCCCGTCGGTCCTGGGCCTGCCAGCCGTGGAATCTGACGTCCCGTCGCCGGTCCCGACCCGCGAGCGTTCGGACCACGAGGCGGGCGCGGAGGCCGACGGGGCGCCGTCCCTAGACTCACGCCCGGTCGTCGTGGACGGCGGCCACCGCACCGTGATCAAGCCTTTCGTCGACATCGAGTGGGTCGAGGCGCACCGGGACGAGGTCGTCCTCGCCGACTGCCGCTGGTACCTCGACGGGCGCTCCGGCCGCGACGCCTACGACGCGGGCCACATCCCCGGCGCCGTCTTCGTCGACCTCGACACCGCGCTGACCCGTCACGCCGATCCGGCCGAGGCGGGCCGCCACCCGCTCCCCGAGCCCGCCGACTTCGCCGCGGCGATGGGCGCGCTCGGGTTCGGCGACGAGGACCTCGTGGTCGCCTATGACGACGCGGGCGGGGTGATCGCCGCGCGCCTCGTCTGGATGCTGCGGGTTACCGGCCGCGAGGCGGCGCTGCTCGATGGCGGGCTCGGCGCCTGGCGCGGCGACCTGGGGAGCGACCCGGGGCCCCGCCGGCTCGAGGCCGGCCACACCGACCGGGCGCCCGGTCGGTTCACCGCCCACCCTTGGCCCGCGGACCGCCTCGCGACGATCGACGAGGTCGCGGCCATCGCCGACGACGCACCGTCCGGACCCGTCCCCGTCCTCATCGACGCCCGCCAGCGGAAGCGCTACCTCGGCGAACCGGACGGCGTCGACCCACGCGCCGGCCACATCCCCGGCGCCCGCAGCGTCCCCTGCCGCGAGAACCTCGACGCCGACGACCGCCTCCTCCCGGACGACCAGCTGCGTGCCAACTTCGACCTCGACGGCGCGACCGACGTCATCTCCTACTGCGGCTCCGGCGTCACCGCCTGCCACAACCTCCTCACCATGGAGCAGGCGGGGCTCGGCGCCGGGCGCCTCTTCCCGGGCTCCTGGTCGCAGTGGAGCCGCGACCCCGCCCGTCCGGCGGAAACCGCCGCGCCCAGTACGCCGTAGCGGCACAGGCCATCACGCCCACGGCGTCTGAGGGGTAACTTCTTTCTTGGGTGCCCGGTCCGGGTAGGTGCCCTGGGGAACGGGCCTCACCAAACGACGCAAACTTCAGCAGCGAGGGAGTCAGATGAGCGATTACGCCGTAGTCAATCCCGCCACCGGAGAGACGATCAAGGAGTACCCGACGATCACCGACGACGAGCTGCGGGCGGCGATCGAGCGCGCCGACAAGGCGTATAAGACCTGGACCCCCTCGACCACCGTCGCCGATCGCGCGGCGCTGATCCGCAAGGTCGCCGACCTGCACTCGGAGCGGCGCGAGGACCTCGCGCAGATCATCGTCCGCGAGATGGGCAAGCCGATCGAGCAGGCCCTGATGGAGGTCGACTTCGCGGCCGAAATCTACGGTTTCTACGCCGACAACGCGGAGGAACTGATGGCCGATGAACCGATCAAGCACTTCGGCGGCGACGGCACCGCGATCGTGCGCCGCAGCGCCTTCGGGACGCTGCTCGGGATCATGCCGTGGAACTTCCCCTACTACCAGGTGGCCCGCTTCGCCGGCCCGAACCTGATCATCGGCAATCCGATCCTGCTGAAGCACGCGCCGCAGTGCCCGGAATCGGCAGAGGCGATACAGAAGATCTACGACGACGCCGGCTTCCCCGAGGGCTGCTACCAGAACATCTACGCGACCAACGACCAGATCGAGTGGGTGATCGGCGACCCGCGCGTGCACGGCGTGTCGGTGACCGGCTCGGAGCGGGCGGGCGCCGCGGTCGCCGAGATCGCCGGGCGCAACCTGAAGAAGGTGGTGCTGGAGCTGGGCGGCTCGGACCCGTTCATTGTGCTCGGCGCCGATGACATCGGCGCGGTCGCCACCCAGGCCGCCGAAGCGCGCCTCGACAACACCGGCCAGTCCTACAACGCGGCGAAGCGCTTCATCGTCACCGCCGACCTCTACGACGACTTCCTCGCCAAGTTCAAAGAGCAGGTCGAAGCGGCGAAGCCGGGCGACCCGACTCAGGAAAGCACCGCGGTCGGCCCACTCTCCTCGAAGACGGCGGCGGACCGCCTCGAGGACCAGGTGAAGCGGGCGATCGACAACGGCGCCGAAGTTGTGACCGGCGGCAAGCGCGATGGCAACTTCTTCGAACCGACGATCCTCACCGGCATCAAGCCCGGCGACGAAGCCTCCCAGGAAGAGTTCTTCGGCCCGGTCGCGCAGGTCTACAAGGTCGGCTCCGAGGAGGAGGCGGTGGCGCTTGCCAACAACACCTCCTTCGGCCTCGGCTCCTACCTGATGACGACCGACAAGGACCAGGCCGAGCGGGTCGCCAACCAGATCGAAGCGGGCATGGTCTACGTCAACCTGGTCGGCGCCGACAGCCCCGAGCTGCCCTTCGGCGGCTTCAAGCGCTCCGGCTTCGGCCGCGAGCTCGGCCGCTTCGGCGCCGACGAGTTCGTCAACAAGAAGCTGATCCGCGCCGCCCCGTAGCGGGCCGCGCGAACGCGCCGCATGTTCGGGCTCTCTGAGGGCCCGAACATGCGGCGCATCTTTGTCAGGCGGGGACGACGGTTTCGGTCAGGCCGGTGACGACGTCGTAGACGTGGCCGGAGACGCGGACGCGATCGGGGACCTGGGGCGCGGAGCGCAGGAGGTCGACGTCGGTGCGCACCGTGGCGGCGGGGTCGAGGACCGCGTGATCGCGCAGGGTTTCCTCGTCAACACCGATGCGCTCCGCGTAGCGCCGGCGGAAGTCGTCGTCGGCGAGGGCGCCGGTGCCGCACTGGGTGTGGTGGATGACGGCGACCTCGAAGAGCGGCCCGTCGGGAATCGCCCCCTCGGCGAGCTGGGCGATGAAGGCGATGTCGTCGATCACCTCCGGCGTGACCCGGCCGCCGGCGTTGCGGACGACCAGGGCCTCGCTGAGGCCGAGGCCGAGGAAGTGGGCGGGGTCGGTGCGTGGGTCGATGCAGGTGACGACGAAGAGGCGGAGCTTCGGGAAGACGACCTGCCCCTCGTGGCCGCCCGCCGCGGCGAAGTCCCGATTGCGTGCGAGCGCCGCTTCGATCCCGTCACTCATGCCGTCATTTGATCACTTCGGCCGCGTGTCCTCGGAAGTGCGCGGCACCTTTCGGTTGCTGTGGACCCGAAAGGTGCCGCGCATCTTTTGTCACGCGTGGCTATGCGTTCCGAGCGGGTCGCGGTCGGCGTCGGTCGCGTCATCGCGATCGGTCGAGACCGTGAGGTCGTGCCAGCGCCGGTCGGACTGGGCCTGGGTGCGGGCCGCGGCGGTCGCGTAGGCGTAGGCCTCGCTGCCGAGGATGAGGCGGAGCGGCGGCTCGTCCATCGCGGCGACCTGGAGGACCACCTGGGCGACCTTTGCCGGGTCGCCGAGGGCGATCGTGTCGGTGTTGTGCATCGCGGCGCTGCGGCCGACCGTCGGCCGGTAGGGCTCGGAGACCGGCGGGATCTGCATCGAGGAACCGGCCCACTCGGTCTGCATGCCGCCCGGCTCGAGGACGGTCACCTTGATGCCGAGAGGGGCGACCTCGACGGCGAGGACGCTGGAGAACCCGCCAACCGCCCACTTCGCCGATTGGTAGGCGGAGAGGCCCGCGGTGGCGAGGCGGCCGCCGATCGAGGAGACCTGGATGACGTGGCCGCCGCCTTGCTCGCGGAGCACCGGCAGCGCCGCCTTGGTGACGTTGACGACGCCAAGGAGGTTGGTGTCGATCTGGGCGCGGAAGTCGTCGAGGGCGATGTCCTCGACCGCGGCCAGGTTCGCGTAGCCGGCGTTGTTGACGACGACGTCGATGCGGCCGAACCGCTCGCGGCCGGCGGCGATCGCCGCCTCGGCGGCGGCGGAATCGGTGACGTCGAGGGACTGTGCCAGGACCTGGTCCGGGTGGGTGGCCACGAGGTCGTCGACCGACTCGGGATTGCGGGCCGTGGCGACGAGTTGGTGGCCGGCGCCGAGCACGGCCTCGGCGATCGCGCGGCCGAGTCCACGGCTTGAGCCGGTGAGGAAGAAGACGGTGGGCGAGGGGGTGGTGGGCATCGGTGGCTCCTTTGGGAAGGACTTAAGAGAACGACGTTGTGTTAATAAGTTACCACCGTTGCGTTAGGTATCCTGCGGGCGTGCCTACGAAAAGTCGCCAAGCGGCCGATTCCCAGGCGGGCGAGTCCTTCAAGCGGGCCCGCCGCCCCGAGCAGAAGGAGCAGCGCCGCGAGGCGATCCTCGCCGCTGCCGCGGAACTCGCCGCCCGTGAAGGGGTGCGCGAGGTCACCCTCGGCGACATCGCTCGCGCCGTCGGCATCCACAAGTCGGCCCTGCTCCGCTACTTCGAGACCCGTGAGCAGATCTTCCTCGAGCTGACCGCGCGCGCCTGGGGCGAGTGGCGGGAGGCGACGAGCGCGGCGCTGGCCAAGGTCGCGCCCGGCGACGCCGACGCGGTCGCCGCGACCCTCGCCGGCAGCTTCGTCGAGCGCCCGCTCCTCTGCGACCTGATCCCCCACACCGCGCTCAACCTCGAGCGCCACGCCTCGGTCGAGGCAGTCCGCGCCTACAAGACGATCTCGCTCGGCGCGGTCGACGCCGTCGCCACGGTGCTCGCCGATCCGCTCGCCGATCTCGACGACGACCAGCGTCGCGAGCTCGTCTCCTCCGTCGCCCTCTTGGCCGGCTCGATGTACCAGATCGCCACCCCGCCGCCGCCCCTCGCCGAGCTCTACAAACGCGAACCGCAGCTCGGCCACTTCCTGCTCGACCTCGAGGGCCGCCTGACCCGCGCCACCCGCGTCATGATCGCCGGGATCGAGGCGCTCGACTAACTCGCCGCGGCAGACCCGGGCTTGCGTGCCCGCCAGACTTCCTCGCACGGGAAGCGGCGAGCCCCCTCCAGGGAGATGTGGGGGAAGCGGGTGGCCGCGTCGGCGGGCGGGCGGATTTCGATCAGCCTTCGGCACCGCGAAGATCCCCCACAGCGGCTCGGCGCTCTCCCAGTTGCGCCGCCCTTCGACGACGTACTCGCTTGCCCGGTCGTCCCACTGGAAGAGTGACGGGGCCGACCGCGCCGACTGCCGGTCGGCCCCAGCAACCGAGCCGCCCGTAACGGGCGACCCGTCGTGCGTTCTCTTCAACCCCTGTCTTCGGCCGTCGGTCGCGGAACCTTGAGCCGGGCGGCGGGTTCTGCCGCCACTGTCGAACCGCGGCTGGTCCGCCCACGTACCTATCCTTACCCGCGCGCTGCCGTCCGGCGGTGAGCTTCGACGAAGGAAAGGAAGGCGGGATGGCGCTGTTCGGCGGAAGGGCCGACCGGAGCGCGGAAGTGGATGTGCTGGTGGCCGAGATCGAGCGGCTCGACCAGCTGCCGCTGCCGGCGCTGGCGGCCGAGGTGATGGGCAAGGCGTTCGGGCCGGGGGCCGAGTGGGAGGACCCCGAGGAGGAAGTGACGATCGGCGGTCCCAACGTCGGCGCCGGGGCGACGGTGAGCGGGATCGCCACCGAGATGGCGCCGGGCGGCTCGACCAAGGGCGCCGACGAACGGACCCGGCTGCGGCTGCAGCGGCTGGTCGCCGAGGGGGTGCAGGCGCTCGAGCACGCGGCGCTGATCCGCCCCCAGATGCACACCGCGATGAACAGCCTCGACTACACGCCGACCCGGCTCGGCCGCAAGGCGCTCGCCACCGGGGCGGTGGCGCTGGTGGTCGAAGGAGGCCGATCCTCCTAGCGACGATCGCCGCTCCCTAGTCTCCCCGGGTCGCATTCCCCCGATCCCGGAAGGACAGTCTTTGAAGCTAGCGATCCACAACCCCTCCTTCAGCTATCCGGGCGGCGCCGAGAACATCGCGCCGACCCTGCTCGCCACCGTGCCGCCGAGGAAGGCGGCGCCGACCAGTTCACGCTGATGGACCACTGGTTCCGGCTCCCGCCCGTTGCCCTCCACACCGAGCGGATGCTGGAGGGCTATACCGCCCTCGCCTACCTCGCCGGGCATACCGAGCGGCTGCGCCTCGGTCTGTTGGTCACCGGGGTCACCTACCGCCACCCGGGCCTGCTGGCGAAGACGGTGACGACGCTCGACGTCCTCTCCGGAGGGCGCGCCCAGACCGTCCCGCGCCTCGCCGAGATCGGCTAGCCCGGCAGCGGCGGCCCTCGGTCGGGGAGACTGGCGGGCTCATGACCGCGCTCCAGGCACTCGCCGTGCTCGCCGCCGGCTTCACTGCGGGAGGCATCAACGCGATCGTCGGCTCCGGCTCGCTGATCACCTTCCCGGTGCTGTTGGCCGTCGGCTTCTCCTCGGTGACGGCCAACGTCTCCAACTCGGTCGGGCTGGTCTTCGGCAACGTCAGCGCGGCCTGGGGGTACCGGCGCGAGCTGGTGGGCCAGCGCGAGCGGGCGCTGATCGGCGGCGCCGGGACGGCGCTCGGCGCGATCACCGGCGGCGTCCTTCTGCTGACCCTGCCCGAAGGCGTCTTCGAAGCGGTGGTGCCGGTGTTGATCCTGCTCGCCTGCGCGCTGATGGTGGCGCGGCCGAAACCGAAGCTGAGCCACGGCTCGCTCAGCCATCACCGCAAGGTCGCCCTGGTCGCGACCGGCTTCGCGGTCGGCGTCTACGGCGGCTACTTCGGTGCCGCGCAGGGGGTGATCCTGCTCGCCGCGCTGCGCTTCCTGATCCCCGACAGCCTGCAGCGCCTCAACGGGCTGAAGAACGTGATGGTCGGGATCGCCAACGGCGTCGCGGCGATCCTCTTCGTGATCGTCGCCCACGTCGCCTGGGACGCGGCCGCGCTGATCGCGGTCGGCTCGATCGCGGGCGCCCAGGTCGGCGCGCGCTACGGCCGGCGGATTCCCGACCAGGCCCTGCGCTGGACCGTGGTGACGGTCGGCGTCGCCGTGGCGATCGTGCTCTTCGTCAAATAGCGCTCGCTGAAGCATTTTGGTCGTCATGGGACCAAAACGCTTCAGCGAGGACCGTCTAGGGTGCGCAGAAATGAGCGCCGCCTACATATATGGAGCGGTCCGCACGCCCTTCGGCCGTTACGGCGGGGCGCTCGCCAAGGTGCGCCCCGACGACCTCGCGGCCGGCGCGCTGCGCGCCCTGCTCGACCGCGCCCCCGGCCTCGACCCGGCGGCGATCGACGACGTCATCCTCGGCGACGCCAACGCGGCCGGCGAGGACAACCGCGACGTCGCCCGCATGGCGGTGCTGCTGGCGGGCCTGCCGACGACCGTCCCCGGCGCCACCGTCAACCGCCTCTGCGGCTCCTCACTGGAGGCGGCGATCCAGGCGGCGCGGGCGATCGAGACCGGCGACGCCGAGGTGATGGTCGCGGGCGGGGTGGAGTCGATGAGCCGCGCGCCCTGGGTGATGCTGAAGCCCGAGCGCCCCTTCCCGGCCGGCCACGAGCAGCTCTGGTCGACGACGCTCGGCTGGCGGATGGTCAACCCGCGGATGCCGGAGCAGTGGACGATCAGCCTCGGCGAATCGGCGGAGAAGCTCGCCGACATCTACGGCATCTCGCGCCAGGCCCAGGACGAGTTCGCCCTGCGCAGCCACACGCTCGCCGCCCAGGCCTGGAACGAGGGTCGCTTCCCTGAGGTGGTGCCGGTGCCGGGCGTCGACCTGGAGCGCGACGAGGGCATCCGTCCGGACACCTCGCTGGAGAAGCTGGCGAACTTGAAACCCGCCTTCGTCGAGGGCGGGACCGTCACCGCCGGCAACTCCTCGCCGCTGAACGACGGCGCCTCGATGCTGCTGCTCGGCTCCGAGGCGGCGGCCGAGCGGATCGGCGCGGCGCCGCTGGCGCGGGTCGTCTCGCGCGGCGTCCACGGGGTAGACCCCGACGTCTTCGGGATCGCCCCGGTCGAGGCCGCCAACAAGGCGCTGGCGCGCGCGGGCATCAACTGGGACGACATCGATGCCGTCGAGCTGAACGAGGCCTTCGCCTCGCAGTCGCTCGCCTGCATCAAGGGCTGGCCCGACCTCGATCCGGCCAAGGTGAACATGAGCGGCGGCGCGATCGCGATCGGCCACCCGCTCGGCGCCTCCGGCGCCCGCGTCGTCGGCCGCGCGGTCGAGGAGCTGCGCGCCCGCGGCGGCCGCTACGGCCTCGCGACGCTCTGCATCGGCGTCGGCCAGGGCCTGGCGCTGGTGGTCGAGCGCGTTTCGGACTGAGCAAATCGCTCGTATTTCGTTCGGTCACAACCTCTTTACACAACGGACCCAATCCGTTCACAAGTCGGCCTAAAAACGGCGAATAGGTTCCCGCGGCCGCCGGCACCTGGCCGGGCGGAAATCCCGGAACTGGAGCCTTGATGACCGAGCCCGTCGCTGCCGCCTCGTCCACCCGTCCCGCGCGCCCCCACCGCCTGCGTACCATCACGACCGCCGTCGCCATGGCGGTCGTCGCGTTGCTGGTGGCGGCGGTCGCCTCCGCCTCGGCGGCCGAACTGCCGGCGATCAACCTCGCCAAATACAAAAAGGTCGCGCAGCACGAACTGCCGACCGTGTTCAACAACAGCGCGCCGGCCCACAGCCTGCTCGCCGAAGAGGCTTCGGCGGTCACCTACGACTGGGAAAACGAACACCTCTACGTGGTCGGCGACGGCGGCACCTCGATCGTCGAAGTCGACAAAGAAGGGCACCTGCTCAGCTCGATGACCTTCGCCCCGGGGGACAGCCCGCAGGGCACGACCTTCTACGACACCGAGGGCGTCGCGTTCGTCGGCAACCACGAATTCGTGATCACCGAGGAGCGCCGCCGCTGGGTCGACAAATTCGAATACGTCGCGGGCGGCGAACTGACCCGCGCCGACGTGAAGACGGTGAAACTCGGCACCGAAATCGGCAACATCGGCCTCGAGGGCGTCACCAACGATCCGGTGACCAGCGGGACCGAACCGGGCCTGATCCTGAGCAAGGAGCAGGAACCGGAGGGCCTCTTCCAGACCAACGTCGACTGGACCCTCGGGACCGCGACCAACGGCTCGGCGACGACCGAAGAGTCGACCAACCTCTTCAACCCGTCGCTGGCCGGCGTCCTCGACATGTCCGACGTCTTCGCGCTCGCCAACCTGCAGGACGTCAACGCCGCCGAACGCGAAAACCTCCTGATCGACAGCCAGGAAAGCGGCAAGATCGTCAACGTTACCCGGACCGGCGAAGTCAGGAGCTCGCTGATGATCGTCTCCGAGCCGGGCAACCCGCTGACCGTCCCCGAGCAGACGGACGAGGGCGTGACGATGGACGAAGAAGGCGTCCTCTACGTCGTCAACGAGGACGGCGGCGGCAGCCAGGAACACCCACAGCTCTGGGTCTACGAAGAACAGACGACTCCGGACCAGGCGCCGACCGCGGTGGCGCTGAGCAAGGAGACCAACTCGCTGGTCGAATCCCCGGCCGCGCTGACGCGCCGACTGAAGGTCGCCTCGGTCACCGTGACGGACGCCGACGGCTTCGGCGAAAACGACCTCAGCGTCACCGGCCCCGACGCCGCCGACTTCGAAGTCGACGGCAACGGCCTCTACCTCAAAGCCGGCGTCACGCTGAACGCGGCCGCCAAAACCACCTACGAAGTGGACGTCGCCGTGAACGACCCGGCGGTCGGCAGCGACCCCGACGCGACCACCACGACCCCCTACGTCCTGACCGTCATCGCCAACGCGCCCGGCAGCGGCAGCGACCGGGTCGCGGTCACCGAGGTGGCGCCGTGGTCCTCCGGCAACAGCCCGGTCGCGGCGGACTGGTTCGAGCTGACCAACACCGGCACCGAGACGATCAACCTCACCGGCTGGAAAGCCGACGACGAACACAACAACCCTGGCGCGTCGGCCGTGCTGGAAGGGGTGACGACGCTCGCCCCCGGCAAGTCGGCCGTGTTTGTCCAGGGCGGCCCGACCGTGGTCGAGGCCTTCGAATCCGACTGGTTCCCGAGCGGCGTGCCGACCGGAGTCCAGGTCGGCTACTACGAAAGCGACGACGGCCTCAGCACCGGCGGCGACCAGGTGAACGTCTACAACTCGCTCGGCCAGCACGTGGCCGGGGTCGACTTCGGCCCCTCGCCGAAGACCGCCCCATTCACCACCTTCGAAAACCCGCAGGGCCTGGGCAGCGGCAACGGCCCGAATCCGACGATCGCCACGATGGCGGCGGTCGGCGTCAAGGAAGCCAAAGCCGTCGACGGCGGCACCGAGGTCGGCTCGCCCGGCACCGCGGTGGTGCCGACCCCGGTGGCGGTCACCGAGGTCGCCCCGTGGGGCAGCGGCTGGTCGGAATACGAAGCGGACTGGTTCGAGCTCACCAACGAGACCGAAGACGCGGTCGAACTGAGCGGCTGGAAGATCGACGACAACTCGCACGAATTCTCGAAGGCCGTCGCGCTGAGCGGCATCACGACGCTGGCGGCGGGCGAATCGGCGATCTTCGTCGAAGCCCCGTCGGCCGCGACCCCGCAGGAAGCCGCCGAAAAAGTCACCAAGTGGAAGACGAGCTGGTTCGGCGCGAGCGTCCCGGCCGGTCTCCAGGTCGGCACCTACCAGGGCAGCGGCGTCGGTTTCAGTGGCGGCGGTGACGGAGTCAACATCTACGACGGCGAAGGCGCCCACCTCAGCGGCGTCAAATTCGGCCCTGAAACCGCAAAAGTCAGCTTCGACAACTCCGCCGGGCTGGGCTCCTTCTCCGGTGAAGAACCGATCTCGACGCTGAGCGTCGAAGGCGTGGACGGCGCCTTCAACGCCCATGATCAGGTCGGCTCGCCGGGCGCGACCGCGAACCCCATCCCGCTGCCGGAAGTGAAGGTCACCGAGGTCGACCCGGCCGGCAGCGGCGGCGGGAACGGCTATGAATCGGATTGGTTCGAGCTGACCAACGAAGGCACGGCGGCGGTCGATCTGGCCGGCTGGCGGGCCTCCGACTCGGCCGACACCACTTCCGCGAGCGAAAGCGGCGAACTGACCGGCGTGACTAGCCTCCCGGCCGGCGCGACGGCGGTCTTCCTCGAAAAGACGCCGAAGATTGCCGCCTTCGAGGCGACCTGGTTCCCCAACGGCGTCCCCAGCGGCTTCCTGATCGGCGGCTACGACGGCGCCAAGGGGCTCAGCACCGGCGGCGATCAGGTCAACGTCTTCAACGCCGACGAAGAAAAGGTCACCGGCGTCAGCTTCGGCGCCACGCCTGCCGGCGCGACCTTCGACAACTCGGCCGGGGTCGGCGGCACCGGATCGCCGCCGCCGACGATCTCGACCGCGAGCGTCGCCTTCACCCACGGCGCCTTCACCGACGCCGACGGCGAAACCGGCTCGCCGGGGACGACCACCGGTTTCGAATCGCACCTCGCCGCCGCCGCGCCGACCTTCCCGGTGCAGGCCGTCGGCACGATCGGCCCGGGCCAGTGGGTGACGGTGACGAACGACGGCTTCGTCCCCGCCGCGATCGAAGCGGTGGCGATCGTCGCCGCCAACGAAGAATCGGAAGGTGACTTCCTGGTCACCGCCGACCACTGCACCGGCCAGATCATCGCCGCCGGGGCGTCCTGCAAGGTCCAGCTGCGCTTCGCCCCGGGCCGTGAAAACGCCCAGTCGACCGCTCAGCTGGTCGTCGTCTCGACCGCCTCCGACAACCCCCTGGAAGTGGCGCTCGCCGGCACCAGCGGCGCCCTGCCGCAGGGCGAAAAGGGCGACCCGGGCGAAAAGGGTGACCCGGGTGAAAAGGGCGACACCGGCGAAAAGGGCGATCCGGGGGATACGGGCGCAGCCGGGCCGCAGGGCCCCGCAGGTCCCGCCGGTCCGGCAGGTCCGGCAGGCCCGGCAGGCCCGGCAGGCCCGGCAGGCCCCCAGGGTCCGACCGGTCCCGCAGGCCCGACCGGTCCCGCCGGCCCCGCGGGCCCGCAGGGCCCCGCCGGGAAGAACGGCCACAACGGCCGTGACGGCAGGGACGGGGTGGTCGAATTCGTCACCTCGGGCTCGAACGCCGACGCCCGTCGCGGCCACGCCGCCCGCCTCACGTTCCGGATCAAGAACGGGACCGTCGGCGCGCTCCGCGGCGCCACGGTGAGCGCCGACTCGCTCGGCGGCAAGGGCTCCGACTCGGTCGCCGTCGACACGATCAAGGCGGGCCACTCCGCCACCGTCACGCTCGGCCTCGAGGTCGGCCGCAACGCTCCCCTCGGCCGTCACCGCGTCAAGGTCGAGCTGAAGGTGGGCGGCCACACGGTTACCCAGACGGTCCTCGTCACCGTCATCCGGTAACGCCGCCCGCACCCGGCCCGCCGCCGCGCGGGCCGGGTGGCGCGGTTGCGTCCCCGGCCTCCCCGCACCGCACGAGATTCGCGCCCGAGTCGCGCGGCAGGGCCGCTGATCGCGGTCCTCGCTAGGCTCGTGCGGCGGGCGACGAGCAGGGAGGGGCGATGGACGAGCAGGCCGCGATGGAGAGGAGCCGCCAGGTCGGGTTCGGCTCGCTGGCGATCGGGGTGGCGCTGCTGCTCTGGCCGCGGCGGCTCGGAAGGTTGGCCGGCCTCGAGGCCCGCGACGCGCAGCTGGTCGCGCTCGGCGACCTCGTCGTCGGCCCGGGGCTGATCTGGGGACGACCGCGGCGGCCATGGCTCTTCGCCCGCGGCGGGGTCAACGTCGGCATCGTCGCGCTGCTTCTGCGCCGCCGCTCACGGGCCGGGCGGGCGATCGCCGCGGCACTCGGCGTCGCCACCGTCGCCGACCTCCAGATGGCCGCCGCGCTCGAGCGCGGCGGGGAGGGTGTCGCCCCCGGCCGCACGGACGCCGCCGCCCCCTTCGCCGGCACGGACACCGGGGCCGCCCGCGCGTCCGCGCCGTCCCTGAACGCCCGCCTCAACCTCGCCGCCGCGGAGGCGATGAACGACCGCGGCATCTACCTCGGCCGCCGCTCGACCAAGGTCCACGTCGCCGTCTACCGCCGCAGCGGCGGCCGGCTTGGCGGCCATCTACCCGGCTGGCCCGGAGCCAAGGTCGCCTTGGTCGATCACCGCGGCGCCAGGAGCGGCGTCGCCCGCACCTCGCCGCTGATGTACCACCGCGACGGCGAGTCGATCGCGGTGGTCGCCTCGAAGGCCGGGCAGCCGACCAACCCCGCCTGGTTCCACAACCTGATGGCGAACCCGGAGACGACCGTGCAGATCGGCCGCGAGGTGCGCCCCGTGCGCGCCCGCCTCGCCACCGAGGCCGAGCGCGAGCGCCTCTGGCCCGAGTTCGACGCCTTCTTCCCCGGCTACCCCACCTTCCGCGCGCGCGCCCGTCCGCGGGTCATCCCGATCCTGCTCCTGGAGCCGCGCGGCGCCGCGGGCTGACGGCGGCGCCGGGGGTCCGGCCTCCCGCCTCAGTGGACCTGCTGGACCGACCAGCCGTTGCCGTCGGGGTCGGCGAAGAAGACGAAGCGTCCCCAGGGGAAGTCCTCGACCTCGCTGACCTCGACCTTCCGTGCCAGCAGCTCCTCGCGCGCCTGCTCGACGCCTTCCGCGACGCCGGGAACCAGGACGGCGCGATCGAAGACCTGGCGGCCGAGCGGCTCGGGATCGCCCGGGGGGACCTGCGCTGCCTGAACGCGATCGAGAACGCCGGCGGCCTCACCGCCGGGGAGCTGGCCCGCGAGGTGGGGGTGACGACCGGCGCGGTGACCGGCGCGTTGGACCGCCTCGAACGCGCCGGCTACGCCCGCCGCGCCCCCGACCCCGCCGACCGCCGCCGCGTCCGGGTCACGGTGACGCCGAAGTTCCGCGACCGCGCCGAGGGCATCTGGGGACCGCTGGCCGCCGACTGGCAGAAGCGCATCGCGGCGCGCTTCACCGCCGCCGAGCTGGAGACGATCGTCGAGTTCCTCGAACTGACCGGCGAGATCGGCGCGGCTCACCTCGAGCGACTGGCGGAGGAGCGCCACTAGAGTCTGGCCGCGTGGCCCGCAAAGCCCGGCCGCCGATGACGCCCTCCTCCACGGGCGTCAGCGAGCGGATGTCCCGGGTGCGCACGCGCGACACGGCGCCGGAGGTGGCGCTGCGCTCCGAGCTTCACCGGCGCGGCTTCCGCTACCGGGTCGACCGCCGGCCGATGAAAGGCGTTCCGAGCCGCGCCGACCTGGTCTTCGGCCCGGCCAAGGTCGCCATCTACGTCGACGGCTGCTTCTGGCACTCCTGCCCCGAGCATGGGACCATGCCGCGCTCCAACGAAGCCTTCTGGCAGGACAAGCTGGCCCGCAACCGCCGGCGCGACGCGACGGTGAACGAGCTCCTCGCCGCTGCCGGTTGGACGGTGGTCCGGGTCTGGGAGCACGAGGAGATCGACACCGCCGCGGACCGGGTCGAAGCTGCGGTGCGCGAGTCGCTCCGGAGGGCGTAGGTCGGCGGAGGGCCGTTTGCCGGAGCCGACCCGGGCTGTGTGTGGTCGGTTCGGCAAACGGCCTCGGAACCGGGCGGCCGCGGGCCCGGGGGCTGCGGTCAGGCCGCGGCGGGCGCCGCGTCCGCGATCGGCTCGATTGCACTCAGCGCGGCGGCGAGCGCCTCGGCGATGCGACGGGCCAGGAGCGGGGGCACGGCGTTGCCGACCTGGCGGGCGATGCTCGACATCGCCTGGTCCTCGGGGAGGACGAAGTCGTCGGGGAAGGACATGAGGCGGGCGGCCTCGCGGACCGTGATCGGCCGGTGCGCGGAGGGGTGGAGGTAGCGACCTTTCTCGGGCTTGTAGAACTCGGTGCGGATCGTCAGGGCAGGGCGGTCCCACCAGAGGCGGCCGAAGACGTCGGTCGTCCCGGTCGGCTTCTCCCGCCAGCAGCGCGGGACCAGGTGACCGAGCCCCGCCCGGTCGAGGTTCCGCTGCATGGCGAACCGATCGCCGCCGTCCCGGGGCACCGCCTTGTAGCGCCGCACGCTCTCCGGTCGCGGCCGCCGCGGCCGATGCCACCGCCGCCCGTCCGGCTGCAGCGGAAGTCCCTCGACCGCCTCCCGAAACGTGACCCAAGGCTCACGCTCAGCGGCCGGCGCCGGCAACCCGTAGTCATTGGTAGCCCTGTGGGCGACCAATGACGACGGGTTGGGGTGGGGGTCCATGTCCTTTGTCGCCCTGTGGGCTACAAAGGACATGGGATTGGGCCGGCCAGCGGGGTCGGCGTGGGTCGGGAACGGCCAGGGGACGGTGGCGGCGGGGCCCGCGGTCCTGCCGTGGCTCGTGCCCGCGTCGGGATCGCTGACGCCGATGACGATCGCTCGGCGCCGGCGTTGGGGGACGCCGAAGTCGGCGGCGTTGAGGATCTCGCCCTCGACGACGAACCCCAGGGTCTCGGCCTGGCGGCGAAACTCGGCGTACTCGGCGGAGCGCAGCAGCTCGGGGACGTTCTCCATCACGAAGGCTCGCGGCTGGATCGCCTCCAGCGCCCGCAGGTACTCGCGCCAAAGGCCGCGGCGCTCGAAGCCCACGGCTTCGCGGTTGAGCGGGCTGAACCCTTGGCAGGGCGGCCCGCCGATCACCACGTCGGCGGCCGGGAAGGAGGCGACGTCCTCGATTGGCCCGCAGGCGACGTGGTCGCCGAAGTTGGCCGCGTAGGTGGCTGCCGCGTCGCGGTCGAACTCGACCGCGAACACCGAGCGGAACGCGCCCGAGTCCTCGAATCCGCGCGTCATCCCACCGCAGCCGGCGAAGAGGTCGACAAGGGTCAGACGGCTCACCGCCCGAAGATATTTGTCCCGGCGGCGTACCTCAATCACTGCTTTGTCGCTCAACTTAATATTCTATGGCCAGAATGCTGAAGACCACCGAACATGGCCTGCCCCAAGTCGATGCGGCACCGGCGCTCCCCGACGGCTCGGCGCGGGCGATCGTGATCGACGCCCACGCGCCCAGCCGCATCGGGATCGCCGCGCTGCTCGAGGGCCAACCGTGGATCGAGCGCTGCCTGCAGGCCGCCGACTCGCAGGGGGCGGTTGGACTGGTCCGCCGCCACCGGCCGGATGTCGCTCTGCTCGACATCTCCCAGACGGGCCCCTTCGCCGGGACCGTCACCGCGACGATCCGGCTGGCGCATCCGGGCATCCACGTGCTCCTCGTCTCTCGCTGCAGCTCATCGGCGGGGGCCCCGGCGACCAGTCTCGGCGCCGTCGGCTTCCTGCCGGCCGGGACCTCGGGCGAGGAGATCGTCGAGGCGGCGCGCTCGGCGATCCTCACCGGCGCGCCGGATCTGCCGCCGGCGACGAGCTCCGTCGCCCCGGTGCTGACCGACCGCGAGCGCGAGATCCTGATCCTGCTCGGCACCGGCGCTACCAACCGCGAGATCGCCGCGCACCTTCACCTCGGCCCCGACAGCGTCAAGAAGAGCGCCACCGGCCTCTACCGCAAGCTCGGCGTGCGCAACCGGACCGAGGCCGTGCGGCGCGCCGCGGCCGCGCTCCTCGACTAGCCCGCGGGCTAGTCGGCAGCGGCGAGCGAGTCCTGCACCCAGCCTGAGCCGACGGTGAAATCCTCGACGCCGAGCGCGGCGGCGACGTTGCACCACATCCCGGTCTGGAAGAAGGAGTCGAGCCGTTCCTCGTCGTCGATCCCGGAGATGCGACGGCACACTTCGACCAGCTCGGCGTACTGGCGGCGCACCGCGGTCTGGATCTCCTTGTCGTCGCCGCAGGCCGCGTAGGCCTGCAATTGGAGGAGGAGCAGGTCGGGGTTGTCGGCGATCGAGCCGGTGTAGGACCTGCCGAGCGCCTTCAGCTTGTCTTCGCCAGGTTCCTGCGGGCCGTTCCTGTCGAATTCCTCGCCGGCCTTCTCGAACAGCGCCGCGACTTTTTCGAAGCAGCGCTCGTCGGCGGCGAGGAAGAGGTCGCGCTTGGTCGGGAAGAGGCTGAAGACGTAAGGCTGGGCGACGCCGACGTCGGCGGCGATCGCCGAGACCTTGGTGCCCTGCAGGCCACCGTGGGCGAAGTGGTGGACGGCGGCCTCGATCAGCGCGTCCCGACGCTCGGCCGCCGGGACGCGTTTGCGAGGCTCCGTTTTGGTACTTGCCGCCACCCTTCGATCCTAGTTCGTCGGTCCCACGTTGCCCATCGGCCGCCTAATTCGCCGCCGGGAGGGGATGCGAGGGGGCCGCGCCGCGGGCCTCGTGGCGCTCCTCCTCGAATTCCTCGACCTCGCCCGCCGTCGCCTTGCCGCCGAACGGCACCAGCGCGGCGACCAGGGCGCCGAAGGCGAGCACTGCGACGCCGACCCAGAGGGCCGGGACAAGGCCGTCGACGAACGCCTGCGGCGAGGTGTAGGCGCCGGCGCCGCTGAACACGGTGGCGAGAACGGCGATGCCGAAGGTGCCGCCGAGCTCGCGGATCGCGTTGGTGGCGCCGGAGGCCTGGCCCGCCTGGTCGACGCGGACCGAGTTGAGGATGGCGCTCGCCGAGGGGGCGAAGACCAGCGCCATGCCGGCCCCGGCGGCGATGAACGCGGGGATCATCTCCAGGTAGCCGACCGTGGTCGAGGCGATGATCGCCAGCCAGGCCAGCGCCGCCCCTTGCAGGGCGACCCCGGCGACCATGAACGGCCGCGGGCCGAGTTTTTCGGAGAGCACGCCCGCGATCGGCGCGACGACCATCGTCGCCCCGGTCCAGACCAGCAGCTTCAGGCCCGCCTCGAGCGGCGAGTTGCCGAGCACGTTCTGCATGAACTGGCTGAGGAAGAAGATCGAGCCGAACATGCCGAAGTACATCGCCATCGAGACCACGTTGGTGACGGCGAAGCTGCGCTTGGCGAAGAACGACATCGGCAGCATCGGCGACTCGGTCCGCAGCTCCTGGCGGACGAAGGCTGCCATGAGCGCGAGTCCGACGCCGAGGCTGACCAGCACCTCGGGGGCGGTCCAGCCGATCGTCTGGGCGCGGACCAGGCCGTAGACGAGGCCGAAGAGGCCGGTCGAGACGAGGCCGAGGCCGGGCAGGTCGAGCGGCGCTTTCGGGCCGTAGCTCTCCTCCAGCCGGCGGGCGGCGAGCGGGGCGAGGATGAGGCCGATCGGGACGTTGATCCAGAAGATCCAGTGCCAGTCGGCGAGCTCGATCACGGCGCCGCCGACCAACGGGCCGATCGCCACCGCTACGCCGCTGATCCCGGACCAGACGCCGAGCGCGAGGCCCCGTTTTTCGGGCGGGAAGGCGCCGGCGAGGAGGGTCAGGGTGAGCGGCGTGACGATCGCGGCGCCGATGCCCTGGATGGCGCGGGCGGCGATCAGCAGGTCGGCGGTCGGCGCGAGCGCCGCGCCCGCCGAGGCGGCGGTGAACAAGGAGATGCCGGTGACGAACATTCGCCTGCGGCCGAAGCGGTCGCCGAGCGCGGCGCCGGTCAGCAGCAGCACACCGTAGGCGAGCACGTAGGCGTTGACGGTCCACTCCAATGCCTGCACCGAGGCGCCGAAGTCGTTGTGGATGCTGGGCAGCGCGACGTTCACGACGAGGTTGTCGAGAACGACCATGAAAAGGCCCACGGAGACCAGGACCAGCGTCCAGATCCTTCCTCGCTCTTCCGTTTCCATGTCCGATCCCTCCTGGTTAGTAGCGGCGACTAAGAATAACTTAGCAGCGACTAATAACTGATGCAAGCCCGGCGCACATTCGGGCGCTCTGAGCGTCCCAAAGTGCGCCGCGCCCAGCGCCGGCCTCTGACATCGCCTCTCTACGCTCGATGGATGACGACGGCGACCGTGATCTACGACGCCGACTGCGGCTTCTGCCGCTGGTCCCTGGCGCTGCTCCTGTCCTTGGATCGGCCCGGAGCGCTGCGTCCCTTGCCGTTGGGGACGGAGGAGGCCGATCTGCTACTCGCGGACCTGACGGCCGAGGAGCGAAACGCCTCCTGGCATCTGGTGGTCGACGCGGACCCCGGGGCTGCCGGCGGCGCGCGTGAGCCGACCGATCCGGGAGCCCCTCTGCCCACGCGGTTCAGCGCCGGCGCGGCGCTTGCCCCCGCCCTGGCGCTCCTACCCCGCGGTCGCCGCGCCGCCGCACTGGTCGCCCGCGAGCCCGAGCTCACCGAACGCGGCTATCGCTGGGTGGCGGACCACCGTGGTCTGCTCGGCCGCTTCGTCCCGGCGCGGGCGCGCCGCTGGGCGGACCAGGTGATCGCCGCGGGCGGCGGTCCGGCGCGTACTTAGTAAGGCGACTTGCAGATCGTCTTCGCCCCCGACCAGGAGAACCACTTGCCGAGCTTGCCGCCGGGGTGCCTGGGGATGCGGACTTCGAGTCGGGTGTAGGCGCGGCGGGAGCCGCACTTGCCGAGGCCGGTCGCCCGCAGCTCGATCCGGGCCGGCTTGCGGTAGTAGCCGCCGTGCGGTTTGAAGATCGGGTTGAGCCCGTGGCCGATCGCGGTCGGGTTGCCCCAGCCGGTCCAGTGAATGTGCGTGACCGACCCGCTCGGGTCGCCGCCGTTGAAGATTTCCGATGGTTCCGCGGTCCCGAACCCTTTGCCGTACGGCGCCGCGAACGCCTTCGCCCCGAGGACCGGGTTGACGGCCGCGCCCGCCGACCCCGCGAAGGCCACGGCCAGCGCGCAGGTGGCGAGGATCAGGAGGGTCGCTCGTCTCACGTTCCCGTATTCCTACCCGAGAAGAGCCCGCGCAAGCGCTCGCCGATCGACGGGCGTGGGCCGCGCTCGGCCTCGAGCCACTCATCCCGCGTCGGCAGCCGTCCCGCCGCCCTCGCCTTCCGCACGCACTCCATGTGCGCGTGGCGGCGCTTCGACCGGTCGTCCTCCGGCGCGATCAACACGTGCTCCGACATCGAAGCCAGGTGCTTGCCGCAGAACGGGCATCGATAAGTAGCCGGCTTCAGGTTCTGCGCCGCCCGCATCGACCACCACCTTGCCTGCTCCGCCATGCCTCACATGTTGACGGGCCGAAAACTCCAGTCAGGCTTGAGTTTTCGGCCCATCAACCGCTAGTGCGGGTGGCGGAGGTGGGACATGGCGACGAGGGCGGCGGAGGAGCCCTTCTGGTCGACCAGGCCGCGGAGGGTGTGGCGGGCGAAGACCTCGTCGAGCTCCTCGCGGGTCAGGGTCTCGCGGCCCAGCGCGGTTTCGGCGAGGTCGTCGAGGCAGTCGCGGTTCGCCGAGAGAAGGGTGCGGGCGCGGCGGTGGGCCTCGCGGGCAAGGGTCATCGAGGCGAGGTCGACGTCGCGGCGGGTCGAGTCGGAGACCGCGTAGTCGCCGGTCGGCATCGCGATCGGCGGCGGGCCGTCGTGGTCGATCGCCACGCCCATCCCGAACTCGCCGACCATCTGCTTGCAGATCAGGTGGACGCGGGCGAGGTCGTCGACCGCCCCCGAGTAGGACTCGCCGAAAACCTCTTCCTCCGCGGCGCGGCCGCCGAGCAGCGTCACCACCTCGTCGACCAGTTCGTCGCGGGACTTCAGGTAGCTGTCCTCCTGCGGCGAGTGGGCGACGAAGCCGAGCGCCGGGCCGCGCGGCACGATCGAGAGGATCTCCGGCGGGTCGAGCCCGAGCAGTTTGCGGCAGAGCGCGTGGCCCGCCTCGTGGTAGGCGACGATGCGGCGCTCCTTGAGGCTCAGCCGGCGCGCCTGCTGGGAGCCGACCGACTGGCGCAGAAGCGCCTCGTCGACTTCCTCGGGATGGATCTCGTCGTTGCCCGCCCGCCCGGCCAGCATCGCCGCCTCGTTCAGGGCGTTGGCGAGCTGGGCGCCGGTCATCCCGGTGGTCTTGCGGGCGACGTCGGCGAGGTCGAGGTCGGCGCCGAGCGGCTTGCCGTCGGCGTGGGCGCGGAGGATCGCCTCGCGCCCGTCGCGGTCGGGCGGCGCCACCAGCACCTGGCGGTCGAAACGGCCGGGCCGCAAGAGCGCCTTGTCGAGCTTGTCGACGTTGTTGGAGGCGGCAAGGACGATCACCGTCCCGTTCTCCTTCTCGAAGCCGTCGAGCTCGACCAGCAGCTGGTTCAGCGCCTGCTCGCGCTCGCTCGTGCCACCGTCGCCACCGCCGCCGGAGCGGTGGCCGCCGACCGCGTCGAGCTCGTCGATGAAGATCACCGCGCGCCCCGACTTGCGCGCCTCTTTGAAGAGCCGGCGGATGCGGGCGGCGCCGCGGCCGACGAACATCTCGACAAAGCTCGAGCCGGAGGCGGCGAAGAAGTCGACCCCGGCCTGCGCGGCGACGGCGCGGGCGAGCATCGTCTTGCCGGTGCCGGGCGGGCCGTAGAGGAGGACGCCGCGCGGGGCCTTCGCGCCGAGCGCGCCGAAGCGGTCGGGTTCGCGCAGCCACTCGGCGACGTCCATCAGCTCGTCCTTGGCGGCGTCGACCCCCTGCACCTCCTCCCAGGCGACCGGCCGGCCGCTCGAGGCCTTGACGGTCTCCGGCTTGGTCGAGCCGATCGTCGTGCGCATGAGGCGCAGGAAGACGAACAGCAGCATCGCCATGAAGAGGACACCGAAGACGGGGTACCAGTTGAAGAAGAATTCCTGGACCGATTCCACCTACCGAATAGTGAAGTCGGATGGTCCAGGCGGCAACGGATATGCGTCCAAATTCGTACTAAAGGCCTAAAGGTCCGGCCGTGAAAGTTCGAGTAGGCCCGGCGCGTTGGACGGGGGTCAGCCGCGGACGACCTGGGAGCCGCCGACGATCGTCTCTTCGCCGGAGTCGCCGAAGACGATCCAGGCCTTGTTGCCGCCGTCGTAGTCGGGGGCCCAGAGCTTCAGCGTGGCGGGACGGTCCCAAACCGTCACCTGCTCGTCGCCGGTCGCGTCGAGCCCGCGCCAGACCCGCACGAAGGGGTTGTCGGCCCACTGCTCGGCGATCGTCGTCGGCTCCTTATGGCCGGGGTGGACGCGCGTCTCCGGCGGCAGCTCCATCAGCCGCATCACCGAGGCCTTGAGGGCCTCGAAGCCCGCCGCGCCCGGCGACGCGCAGCCGCCGACGGTCCCCTTGAAGAGGACGTCGGCGGTGAAGACGTCGGTGCCATTGATCAGGAAGGCGAGGTGGCCGGGCGCGTGACCGGGGGTGTAGATCGCCTCGACCTCGATCCCGTTCGCGTCGAGCACGTCGCCGTCGCCCATGATCACCGCGACCTCTTCGTCGAGCTCCGCGGCGGTAGCCTCGTGGGCGACCAGCGGCGGCCCGCCGAGCCGCTCGCGCGCCGCCGCGATCCCGGCGACGTGGTCGACGTGCGGGTGGGTGACGAGGAAGTGGCTGATCGTGATCCCGTCCGCCTCGGCACGGTCGATCAGCGGATCGATGTCTTCGTTGCCGTCGATCAGGACGCCGGTGCCGCGCTCCGGGTCGGCGACCAGGTAGGCGTTCGAAAGCCACTGCGGGTTCTCGGTCCTCTCGACGATCACGCTGCTCCTCCTTCACTGGTGACTGGCTCTCCTGAACCTACCCCGCCGCTGCCGTCGAGGATCGTGCGGGCGACCAGCCCGGGGTCGTCCCAGGTCGGCACGTGGCCGACGCCGGGCATGACGACGAAGCGGGCTCCGGCCGGGCGGCGCTCCGGCTTCGGCGGGCCGACCTGCTTGTCGAGCTCCGCCCAGGCGATCGTCACCGGCACCTCGGGCGGGTATCCCGCCGGGTCGAAGAGGTGCTCGCGCATCGCCCTGTTGGCGCCGTCGTAGCCCTCGGCGTCGAGCCAGCCGAGGACCAGCTCGCGGGCGGCGGGGGTGGGGACTTTCTTCGGGTGGGCGGCGAAGATGCCGACGGCGCGCCGGCGCACCGGCCCGATCCAGAGCGCCGCGCTCACCAGCGGGCGCAGGCGCCGCGCCCACTCGCGGGCGCGGCCCTTGCGCGGGCCGATCGGCTTGCGCCAGAGCCCGGCCGGCGAAAGGCAGGTGACCGAGCGCGCCGCGCCCATCCGTCCCAGTTCCAGCCCGACCCAGGCGCCGAGGCTGTTGCCGGCGACGTGGGGGCGGGGGATGCCGCGGGCGACGAGCTGGTCGCGGAGCGCGGCGGCGAGGGCCGCGGCGGTCGGCTCGGCCTCCGGCGGCAGCGGCGGCGCGGCGCCGAAGCCGGGCAGCTCGAGGACGACGACCTCGCGCTCCGGTTCGAGCAGCGGCACGACCGGCTCCCAGACCCCGGCGCTGCCGCCGAGCCCGTGGATCAGCAGCAGCGGCTCTCGGGTCTCCGCGCCCAGGGCACTGTCCGCGGCTGCACCCGCGGTTCCCTGCCGCCGCTCGCTGTCCCCGCCCACATCCGCGCCGCCCGGCCGCGGCTCCGCGTCTGCGCTCACCGGAAGTGCGGTTTCGCGAAGAGCACCTGGACGTCGCCGATGCGGCGCTCGAGGAAGCCCGCCTCGGAGCTCGACAGGTAGAAGTCCCAGAGTCGGCGGAAACGCTCGTCGTAGCCGTGCGCCCGCAGCTTGTCCCAGGCGACGAAGAAGCGCTCGCGCCAACTCGCCAGGGTCGGCGGGTAGTGCGCGGTGATGTCGTCGAGCCAGATCGGGCGCATCTCGGTGACGGTGGCGATGCTGTCGGCGATCCGCCTCATCGACGGCAGGCAGCCGCCGGGGAAGATGTGCGTGTTGGCGAAGCTCTGCGACGCCTTCTCGATCTCATAGAGGCGGTCGTCGACGGTGATCGCCTGCAGCAGGAAGAGGCCGTCGTCGGTGAGCAGCCGGTCGCAGGCGCGGAAGTAGTCGTCGAAGTACTGCCAGCCGACCGCCTCGATCATCTCCACGCTGACCAGCCGGTCGTAGGTGCCGTCGAGGTCGCGGTAGTCCTCGAGCAGGATCGTCACCCGGTCCTCGAGGCCCGCCTCGCGCACCCGCCGTGTCGCCAGTTCGTGCTGGGCGCGGGAGATCGTCGTCGTCGTCACCCGGCAGCCGGTGGTGCGCGCCGCGTGGATCGCCATCCCGCCCCAGCCGGTGCCGATCTCCAGGAGGTGGCTGTCGGGGGCGAGCTGGAGGCGCTCGCAGATGCGGTCGAGCTTCGCCAGCTGCGCCTCCTCGAGGTCGGCGCCCTCGCGCGGGAAGTAGGCGCACGAGTACATCATCGTCGGGTCGAGGAAGGAGGCGAAGAGGTCGTTGCCGAGGTCGTAGTGGGCGCTGATGTTGGCGCGGGCGCCGCCGCGGCTGTTCTCGGGGACGAGGCCGCGGAGGCGGTGAAGGGCGCTGCGGCCCATGGAGACGGCGGCGGTGACGCCGCGGTGCTGGTTCGTGAGGCTGCGGGCGGCGATCTGGATCAGCGCGACCAGGTCATCGGTTTCCCAGAGGCCGTCGACGTAGCTCTCGCCGAGCCCGACCGAGCCGTGCATCGGCCCGCGCCAGGCGGCCGGGTCGTTGATGCGGACGGTGGCGTGGAGGTCGCCCGGCTCCCCGTAGACGCGGCTGCGCCCGCCTTCGACGACCTCGATCTCGCCGCCCTTGGCGCGGGACAGCACGGCGCCGACCGCGGCGCGCGCCACCGTGTCTCTCACCGCGCCACCTCGGCGCCGCCGGGGTGGGGGTGATAGCGGGCGCCCTTCAGCTTGAGCCGCGCCGCCTGCGAGTAGATCTTGGCGACGACCTGCAGCGACATCGCCGGGTAGTGGGCGAGCAGGCCGAGCATCAGCGGGCGGGAGAGCTCGCGGCGGCGCAGCGAAAGGGTGGCGTCGAAGGTCTTCCCCTCTGCTTCGCGCGGCCTCGACTCGACGTGGACGAGCAGCCGCTCGCCGGGTTCACCGGCGCGGAAGGTGTACGTCTGATCCATCCCCATCAGAGGCGAGACGTGGTGGTTCTTTTCAAGCTCGTCGGCCAACACTGTTCCTTCGCGATCTCCCCGATCGAGTACGTACGCGTGTCGCTCCCTCCAGGGTATGTTCTCGACCTCCGCGACGACACTGATTACCCGCCGACCGGTGGGATCGAAGCAGTAATAGAAGCTGACGGGATTGAAGCAGTGGCCGAGGTAGCGCAGGCCGGTGAGGAGGCGGACCGGACCGGTCGGGCGGGGCGCGCCGGCGCCGGCGACGACGTCGCGGATGCATTGGTCGAGCGGGCGGGCCGGATCGCCGAGGTGGTCGGCGCGGCGGAAGCGGGCGGGGGCGCGGCGGCGCGCCGAGTAGAGCGGGAAGGGGTCGAGGACCTCCGGCAGCTCGGCGAGGTCGAGGTAGGCGAGGAAGAAGCGGTAGCGGAAGGAGTGCTCCACCGGCTCGAAGCGCCGGTGTCGCACCCAGCCCTCGTAGATCGCCGAGGCGGTCAAGCGGCGAACGCCTCCTCCGCGTCCTCGTCGGGACGCCTGCGGCCGGCGCGCGCCCCCTCCGCGCTCGTGGTCGGCACGACCCCGGCGGCGGGCGGGCGCGCACCCGCTTGCGCCCCGCGCGTCGCGCCCACGGCCCCCAGCTCCTCGCAGGCGCGCAGCCCGCTCACCACCCCGTCCTCGTGGAAGCCCCATCCCCAGTAGGCGCCGCAGTAGTGGGTGCGGTTCACGCCGCTGATCTCGGCATGGCGCCGCTGCGCGGCGACCCCGGCGGCGGTGTAGACCGGGTGGTCGTAGGTGAAGCGGCGCAGCACGGTGCCGGGGTTGATCGCCTCCTCGCGGTTCAGGGTGAGGAAGTACTGGCGCCGCGCCCGCAGCCGCTGCAGGTGGTTCATCCAGTAGGTGACGGTGGTGCGTTCGGGCGGCGCGTCGGTGAGGTGGAAGTTCCAGCTCGACCAGGCGGCTCGCCGGCGCGGCATCAGCGAGGCGTCGGTGTGCAGGACCGCCTCGTTGCGCTGGTAGGGGATCGCGCCGAGCACCTCGCGCTCGGCCGGGGTCGCGTCCGCCCCCAGCATCGCGAGCGCCTGGTCGGAGTGGGCGGCGATGACGACGCGGTCGAAAGTCTCGGTCTCGCAGCCATCGGCCTCGATCCGGACCTCGCCCGGGCGGCGCTCGACCCGGCGCACCGCCGCGCCGGTGCGGACGCGGTCGCGCCAGGGCGCGACGATCGCCTCGACGTATGCCTGCGACCCGCCGTGGACCGTCCGCCAGCGCGGTCGGTCGCGCAGGCTGTACATGCCGTGGTTGCCGAAGAACTCGGCCATGAAGCTGGCCGGGAAGCTCCACATCTGATCGGGGTCGGCGGACCAGACGGCCGAGGCCTGGGGGACGATCAGCCGGTCGATGAAGTGACGGCAGAAGCCTTCGCGCTCGAGCCAGGCGCCGAGCGAGGGCGCCGTCCCGTTCATCCCGATCAGCCCCGGTGCGAGCCGGTTGAAGCGCCGCCAGTCCCTCAGTATGCGGATGAAGGTGGGGGAGAGCAGGTGGCTCGGGCGGGCGAAGAGGCCCCAGGGCGTGCCGGAGAACTCGAAGCGGCCGCGCCCGTCGCTGACCGAGAAGCTCATGTGGGAGGGCCTGGTGGCGACGCCGAGCTCGGCGAGCAGCGCTTCGAAGTTCGGGTAGTTACGGTCGTTGAAGACGATGAAGCCGGTGTCGATCGCCTGCTCGCCGGCCCGGTCGTCGACCGCGACCGTATGCGTGTGCCCGCCGATCCGCGCCGCCCCCTCATAGACCGTGATGTTGTGGCGCCGCTGCAGGTGATGGGCCGCCACCAGCCCCGAGATGCCCGTCCCGACGATCGCGATCCTCATCGGTCAAGCACTACGAGCCGGAGGTCGGATCAGATGCATCAACCGCCCTCGAGCGCGTTCGCACTTAGCTACAGCTATTGGCGCTAACTGCGAACGCGCTTCGCGGTGCGGGTCAGCCGAAGGGCCGGTAGATCATCTTGTCGCCGAGCAGGGCGCTGACGGTCTCGAAGCCGTAGCCCCTTGCGCGCAAGGTGTCGATGATTTCCGGCAGGGCGGCGAGCGTCTCGTCGCGGGGACCGCCGCCGTCGTGCATGAGGATGATCGCCCCGGGTTTCGCATTGTCGACGATGTTCGAGTAGATCTCGGAGGTGCCCGGCAGCGACCAGTCGCGCGGGTCGACGTCCCAGGTGATCGTCTTCAGGCCGAGCGAGCCCGCGGTCGCGATCACGCCCGCGTTGACCGCGCCGCCGGGCGGTCGGAAGAGGCAGGGCTCGAAGCCGGTGTAGCGCTCGATCCGTTCGGCGGCGCCGGCGATCTGTCCGTAGCCGGGGAATTCGACGTGGTTCTCGGTGTGGTCACCGATCTCGTCGCCTTCGGCGAGGATGCGGCGCATCGTCGCTTCGCGGCCGGGCATCTCCTGGCCGATCTCGAAGAAGGTCGCGGGCACGTCCTTTTCGCGCAGCACCTTGAGGAAGCCCTTGGTGTATTCGCTCGGCCCGTCGTCGAAGGTGAGCGCGACGACCTTGCGTTCGGTCGCCGCTTCGCTGACCAGTTCGGCGTTGCCGCCGGTGCAGCGGACGGTGCGGACGGGGCGGAGGCGGAAGGCGCTCGCGCCGGTCGGCGGGTAGACCGCGGTGCATTCGCGGCGGGTTTCGCAGCCACCGCTCGCGGCGAGCACGCGCCAGTCGTAGCGGCCGGGACGGAGTCCGGCCGGGTGGTGCGGGCCGTCGACGACGGAGAGGACGAGCTTGTCGGGGCCGGGGCGCTTGAGGGTGGCCGCGACGCTGGCGCGGGTCAGTGGCTTTTCGCTGCCGTCGACGGTGACCAGCCCCGCCCGCGCGTGGGCCTTCGGCCCGCCGAGGCAGAGCCGCGTTTCGCCACTGCCGTTCGCCTCCGCGAACCCGAAGCAGAGGTAGGCGGAGGAGGCGCGCCGGGTGTCGGGACGCGGCTGCAGCCCGGCCAGCGCCTCCGGCTTCGTGGTCCGCACGCTGAGCACCAGGTCGCGGCCCGACTGCGAGACCGTCGCCGCGGCGATCCGCGGCCGGCGCGCCGCGCGGGCCATCGGAGCGATCGCAAGCAGCGACGCCGCCGTGAGCAGGAGCGCGCCGAGGGCGCATGGGATCTTGCGTATGAACCGGTGGTGGGGCACGGGAGTTGCCGGGTAGGAAGGTGTGATCTTAGGCCGCTTCGACCGTGTTCCGAGGAGCAGTGAGGAACCCCGCCAAGCCCACTAGCCGGCCCAGCGGAGGCCGCAACGCCCCCCGCGCCGGCGGAGTCGCCGAGCGAGCCGGCCCGCCAGTGTCTGCCGGCCGGCCCGTCCGCGCGGGCCCGCCGGTCTCGGCCCGCCGGCCCTTCCGCCTCTCGCCCCCTGCACGCCGCCGCCTGCCGGTCCGCGCCCGAGCGCCCGGCACCCTCCGCCGATCCACCCGGTGCGCCCGCGCTCTCGGTGCCCTCGCGCTCTTCATCCTGCTCACCTTCCCGGTGGGCGCCGCGGCGGAAACCGGCGGCGCGGGCATGTTCGAAAACTCCGGCGTCGGCCGCCACTCGCCCTTCGCCCGCCAGGGCATGTGGATCTGGTACGTCGACCAGTCCCAGGGCGGCAGCCTCCCGTCGATCATCGCCACCGCCCACCGCCACCACATCGGCACCGTCTACATAAAGGCGGGCGACGGCGCCACCCGCTGGGACCAGTTCAACGCGCCCCTCGCCGCCGCGCTCCACCGCGGCGGCCTCAAGGTCTGCGCCTGGCAGTTCGTCTACGGCCACGCGCCGGAGGCCGAGGCGCGGATCGGTGCCGCCGCGGTCCGGGCGGGCGCCGACTGCCTGGTGATCGACGCCGAGGCCCAGTATGAAGGCAGATACGCCGCCGCCGACCTCTACTTGCGCAGCCTCCGCGCCCAGATCGGCGCCGGCTTCCCGCTCTCGCTCGCCGGCTTCCCTTATGTCGACTACCACCCGGCCTTCCCCTACTCGGTCTTCCTCGGGCCGGGCGGCGCCACCGTCAACCAGCCGCAGATGTACTGGAAGGCGATCGGCACCTCGGTCCGCCAGGTCTTCGCCCACACCTACCTCTACAACCGCCTCTGGGGGCGGCCGATCTTCCCGATCGGCCAGACCTACGAAGCGCCGGGCCGCCTGCCGCTGCGCCTCTTCCGCCGCTACTCGGCGAGCTACGGCACGGTGCCGAGCTGGTGGGACTGGCAGGAGACGAACGTGCCGGAGTGGCAGGCGCTCGGCTCGCGCGCCGGGGCGCGCAGGCTGCCGACCTTCCGTCCCGAAGCCGAATACCCGCTGCTCCGGATCGGCGCCCGAGGCGATCTCGTCGTCTGGGCGCAGGAGCACCTGATCACGGCCGGGGACGACGTCGAAGTGAACGGCGTCTTCGAACGGGCGACCCGCCGCGCCGTCCGCGCCTTCCAGGAAGCGCACGGCCTGCTGCCCGACGGCCGGCTCGGCAGCGACACCTGGGCGCAGCTGGTCGACTACACGCCGTTCCGGGTCGAATGGGCGAGCGCCAGCCCGATCGTGACCTCGCTCGCCCGCGACGACCCAGGCCAGAGCGGGCACGGCAGGAGCGGCCGTGGGTTCCGCTCCCTCGGCACCGCGGCAGGCGCCCAAAAGCCGATCTCGGCGACGCTCTCCCCGAAGCGCAACGAGCTCGCGCCGCCCCGACGAGCTTCCGTGGTTACTTTTCCCCGGATAGCGAGGAAAACCAACCGCGCTAGCGGGACCCGTCGGCCTTAACGCGCGATCTTCGTCGTCAGCCTGCCGAGCGTCGGCGAGCTGACCACCAGCTCGTCGCCGTCGCCAAGCCAGACGCGCGGTTCGCGGGCGCCGCCGACGCCGTCCGGGGTGCCGGTGGCGACGATGTCGCCGGGCTCGAGCGTCATCAGCCCGGAGAGGTGGGACACCAGCCTGGCGACGCCGAAGATCAGGTTGGCGGTCGAGTCGCCCTGCATCCGCTCGCCGTTCAGCGTCAGTTCGATCTCGATCGCGTCGGCCGGCCCGGCCTCGTCGGGGGTGACCAGGGTCGGCCCGCAGGGCGCCGAGCCGTCGAACACCTTCCCCGACATCCACTGCGGGGTCGAGAACTGGAGGTCGCGGGCGGAGAGGTCGTTGAAGAGGGTGTAGCCGGCGACGAAGTCGAGCGCGTCGGCCTCGGCGACCGCGGCGGCCCGCCGTCCCACGATGAAGGCGACCTCGGCCTCGTAGTCGACTTTGCTGCTGGTCGCGGGAAGGTGGACCGTCGCCCCGTCGGCGGCGAGCGCGTTGCGGTACTTGCCGAAGATGGTGGGACTCTCGGGAACCTCCTGCCGGCCCTCGGCCGCGTGTTTGGCGTAGTTCAGGCCGATGCAGACGATCTTGTCCGGGTCGGGGATCGGCGGCAGCAGGCGGACCGCGGAGAGCGGGTGGGAGGGGGCGCCGGTGTCGCCGAGCCGCGCGCGCAGGTCGCCGATCCGCCCGTGCGCGATCAGCTCGCGGAGGCTGCCGCGGTGCGGTTCGCCGAGCGCCGCCCAGGCGTCGACGACGCGGCCGTCGACGAGCATCCCGGCCCGCCCGCCGTTCCCCGCGTCGTAGGTGACCAGTCGCATGCGCGGGAGCCTAGCCGCGCCGCCGCCCGGCTGTGCTTCCGAGCTTCGGGGCAATATGACCACCTAAGCTCGGAAGCACGGTTTGGGCTCAGCCGCGGGCGGCGACCGGCTCGGCCTCGAGCGGGGCGTCGCTGCCCGCGCCGACCTCGCCGCGGTCGATCTCCCGCTCGCGCACCAGCCAGATGGCGAACCCGGTCCCGATCAGGCAGAGGACCCCGCCCATCAGGAGGATCTCGTTCAGGCCGTGGAGGAAGCCCTGTTCGGCGGCGTTGCGGACGGTGTCACGCGCGTTCGCCGGGACCGCGCGGAGCGCTTCCGGCAGCGCCCCCGAGGAGGTCGCTTCGACCAGTCCCCGGGCCTGTTCGTGATCGACCGCGCCACCCGCCAGCGACTCCACCTTGGAGGCGCCGGCGCCGAGGAAGATCGCCCCCCAGGCGGCGGTGCCGACGGCGACGCCCACCTGGCGGAAGGTGTCGTTGATCCCGGCGGCCATGCCGCTTTTCTCTTTCGGGACGACGCTCAGGGCGACGTCGGCGATCACCGGGTTCAGCAGGCCGACGCCGATCCCGGAGACGATGAAGCCGACGAGCAGGGCGGTCCAGCCGGAGTCCATGTGCAGACCGGCCATCAGCAGCAGGCCGACGCCGGTCAGCCCCAGGCCGCCCGCCATCAGGTAGCGGGCCTGGACTTTGGCCAGCGCCATCCCCGAGATCGGCGCGAGGACGAACGCCCCGACCGTGATCGGCAGGTAGCGCAGGCCGGCGTCGATCGCCGAGTAGCCGAGGAAGTTCTGCAGGTAGAGGGTCAGGTAGAGGAACAACGAGAACATCGAGGCCGAGACCGCGAAGGCGGCGAGCTGGACGCCGGTGAAGGCGCCGCGGCGGAAGAGGCCGAGCGGCAGCATCGGCTCGGTGACCCGCCGCTCGATCGCCACGAAGGCGGCCATCAGCACCGCCGCGCCGGCCAGCAGCGAGACGATCATCGTGCTGCCCCAGCCCTCGTCGTTGCCGCGCACCAGGGCCAGCACCAGCACCAGCAGCGCGCCGGAGAAGGTGACGACGCCGCCCCAGTCGATCCGCGAGGCGTTCGGGTCGCGCGACTCGCGCAGCTTCCAGTAGGTGACGCCGATCGTCGCGATGCCGACCGGCACGTTGACGAGGAAGACCGACTGCCAGCCGAGGCCGTCGGTGAGCAGGCCGCCGATCAGCGGGCCGACCGCGACGGAGACGCCGATCGAGGCCCCGTAGATGCCCATCGCCATGCCCCGCTCGGGGCCGCTCGGGAACTCCTGGGCGACCAGCGCGAGGCTGACCGCGAACATGATCGCGCCGCCGATCCCCTGCAGGCCGCGGGCCAGGTTGAGGAAGGTCGGGTCGGGGGCGAGCGCGCAGAGCAGCGAGGCGGCGGAGAAGATCGCCAGGCCGATCGCGAAGACGCGGCGGCGGCCGAGCCGGTCGGCGAGCGAGCCCGCGGTCAGGACCAGGGCGGCGAGCGAGAGCGCGTAGGCGTCGATCACCCACTGCAGGTCGGAGAATCTGCCGCCGAGGTCCTGCTGGATCTTCGGCAGCGCGGTGTTCACGACGGTGATGTCGAGCAAGAGCATGAAGGTGGCGACGCAGACCGCGCCGAGCGTCCACCACTTCCTGTTGGTTTGGCTCCCGGCCATTCCGGGACCTCCTTCGCGTCGGTTACAATTCGTAAGGAAGCCTTGTCAGGCCTCCTGACCAAGCGATGCGGCGACCTTATCAGGTCTCCTGACTATCTGTCGGGCGACCGGGGAGAGTCGCCCTTCACGGATACGACGCACCAACAACCCGATTTGTGACCACGAACCCGAATTTCTGACGACGACCATGGAACGCAACAAAGTCCCCCCCGCCAGTGAGCTCGCCAACGTCGAAGGCGACGTCTCGCGGGTAACCCTGCCCGCCCTGATGGGTCTCGCGGTCGACGCGATGTTCGTCGACTTCCGCAAGGCGCTCGAGGAAACGCCCTACAACGACCTGCGCCCGACCCACGGCTGCGTCTTCCGCTTCGTCCACGGCGACGGCATGCGCCTCACCGAGCTGGCCTCCTTGGCGGGCCTCACCAAGCAGTCGGTGGGGGAGATCGCCGACGACCTCACCAAGCTCGGCTACATCGAGCGCTACCCCGACCCGACCGACAAGCGCGCCAAGCTCATTCGCCTCACCGACAAGGGCAAGGAAGCCCAGCGCACCGGCTTCTCCCTCTTCGCCAAGCTCGAAAAGGAGTGGTCGGAGGCCTTCGGCGCCGACCGCATCGAGGCCCTCCGCTCCCTGCTTGAAGAGGTCGCCCTGGCCAAAGCCCCCGCCGCCGTCCCGGAGCTGGCCCGGCCCGAACCCGCTCCCATCGCCTGATCCGCTAGCTTTTCCCTCCCGGGCCCCCGCCGGCCCGTCCGAGTCCACTCGGGGGCGTAGCTCAGCTGGTTAGAGCGCCGGCCTGTCACGCCGGAGGTCGCGGGTTCGAGTCCCGTCGCTCCCGCTTCGCGCTGCGCGCACCGGGGATATCTTCCGGCACGTCTCCCGTGGCTTGCTCCTCGAGCGTCCTCCCCACACGGTGCGATTCTGGATGACGAGCCTTCCTCGGCTGGGACACGGTCGACGAGGTGAAGGCGCGGATGGAGGGCCGGCGCACGCCGAGCTGCGCGTTGGCCGACGGCGACCCCGTCCACCTCCGCCCGACCGGCGCCTATGACGGTTACGGCGCCACGCCGATCTTCACCGTGCTCAAGGCGGTCGGCTACTGCCCTCAACAGCCATGCTCGCCGCTCTCACCTACCTCGGGGATGGGGCTCCGCGTACGCACGCCGCGCACGCGGGTCCGGAAGGACATCCGTCGCCACATGCGAGCCGAACAGCGCGCGGTGGTGCGGGCGGCAATAGTGTCCCGGAGGGGTTCGGCGGCATTCGTCACCGATGTCTGAGCAAGAGGGAGAAAGATGACCAAGCTGCACTGGGAGGAGCGCGGGACGGGCGAGCCGATCCTGCTGATTCACGGTAATGGCGCCAACACGCTTACCTGGGGACGGTCCTTCGACGACCTCGCGGAGGGACATCGCGTGATCGCCTACGACCGGCGTGGCTTCGGCCGTTCGCCCGGTCCGCCCGCCGCCCGCATGGGCGACCACGTCGCCGATGCCGCGGCGCTGCTCGAGGAGCTGGGCGCCGCCCCGGCGACGGTGCTCGGCTGGAGCGCCGGCGGCGTCGTCGCGCTCGGGCTCGCGGTCGAACGCCCTGACCTCGTGTCCGCGCTCGTGCTCGAGGAAGCTGCCTTTCACCTGCCGCTCCATCCGACCCGGGGCGGCCTGCGCTTCAGCTACCGCTTCGAGGCGGCGCGGCTTCGGCGCGACCGGCGCGCGGCCGCCCAAGCGGTCTTCGACTACGCGCTCGACTACCGCGACGACGGGTCCCAATTCGACCGCTTCCCGCCCGAGTGGCGCGCCTCGATGTTCGACAGCGCGGAGGCGATGGCCGCCGAGTCGAGCCACCTTCGGCGGCTCTGGCCGCGCCGCAAGGCGGTCACCGCGATCAGCTGCCCGGTCACGATCCTCACCGGCTCCCGCTCCGAGCCCGCCTTCGGGGCGGCCGCCCGCCGCCTCGCGCGGATCCTGCCGGCGGCCCGCTACGTCGAGGTGCCCGACGCCGGCCACGGCGTCCACTTCGACCAGCCCGAGCGCTTCCGCGATGAGGTGCTCGCGTGCGCTTAGACGGTCGATTCCACGGTTGGCCTTGTCCGGCGCGGTCGTCCCAACCGGAGCATTGTGGGAAAGGCCGACCGCCGGCCGAGGCGAGGCGCGCCCGTCCCCACCTAGGTTCGGCTGGTTAGGTGGGGACGGGCGCGACCGGGCGCCTGCGGCGTGACGGTCCCGGCACGGTCCCGCGCGCCGCGCCGTTGCCTCAGCCCGATGTTGATGGGCCGAAAAGCGCTCCATATCAGCGCTTTCCGGCCCATCAACGAGACGGGCGCACGGAGGCAG
>DASXMH010000082.1:0-43296 GCA_036495785.1 Solirubrobacterales bacterium | reverse complement strand
CGGGCACAAGCTGATCCTGGCGCAGGTCTACGCGAAGGACCCGCCCGGGGCGTTCGTGCTCACCTTCAGGCTGAACAGGCGGCCGGGGCTCTTCGGCACGGTGATGAGCACGAGGCTGCCCCGCTCGGCGCAGGGCTGGGCGTACCTGACCGATTTCGAGATGACCCTCCACCGCCGCTACCGCCACCGCGGCAGGGCGCACTCCTTCGTCTCCGCCGCCTGCGCTGCGCCCGCCGGGTTCCCCGGGGCGGTGTTTCCCCTCGCCAAGGCGAACTACGGGTTCGCGGGCGGCCGGCACATGAAGACCACGATCGTCCGCAGCTGTCGGGTGAAGTGAGCGCGGCGCGGCAATGAGAGCGTACTGCCGACGCGAGCCGACCAAGTTCACCTGATCCACGTTGGGAAAGAGGTCGCCAGAGGAGGTGATTGACGGCCTCGGCGCCGCTTTGCGCGCGGGTGACGTCGGCGCTGCCGTGTCTCTTTTCTCCAGCGAAGGCTGCTTCGTCACACCGGACTCGACGGTGATCCAGGGGACGGCACAGATCCGCGCCTTCCTCCAGCAGCTCGTCGACACGGCGGCGGACCTGACGATCGAGCAGCGGACGATGCTGAGAGCGGGCGACGTCGCGGTCGGGTCCGAGTCCTGGAGCATGAGGATCGGTCGCGCCGGCGACGCGCCGCGCCGAGTCTCCCGCTCGACGATCGTCCTCGGCCGGACGGGAGGCATCTGGCGGATCGCCGTTGCCGATCCGTGGCGGGGTTGAAGGCGGAACACCTTCAGGGACTTCTTCGAGCGCCCCTGATCGATGCCCGAAGTTTGACGCTGCTCGCTCTTAACTTGCCTCTTAGTTGTTTCTTCGCCCCCGTGGGTACGAGCACACTCTCTCCGTGGGGCACGAAATGGGGCACGGTGCCGCACGGAGTCCAGCCGATTTCAGCCGAGTCCGAATTCGCGAAATCCGCTTGAAACCGAGCCCCACATATCTCAGCCGAGCCCCGCTCGCGGGCTACGAAACCGAAGGTCACTGGTTCGAATCCAGTCGGGCGCATACGGGAGTTTCGCTTGGTCAGCGGGTTTGCGGCCCTTGGGAGAGAAAGCCTGACCTTCAAAAAGGGCCGTGGGGCACGCCCTGGGGCACGGTGAGGTCGAAACGGGGCGTCCCGAAGCCTTTGAGATCACGCCCTTCGCCCTGCACGTTGGCGCCGACACGACGCAGGAAGGCGGGCGAGGACAAACGGCCCTCTGCGCGCCCTCCGCGGAAGGGAGCGGACCTAGATGGCGCTCTATCGGAGGCGGGCAAATGATCGGCTCCGAGCGCATCTGCTCCGACGGTCAGAGCGGATCGTCCCAGGACTACCGGGCCGGGCGGAAAGAGGCGCTCGGCCTGGACCAGGCCCAGCGGGCGTGGCTGCTGAAGGACGGCGAAAAAGACCTCGGCGGCCTGGTCGACGACGCCGAGGAACGGGACATCCGCGAGCGGGGGGGCCCGCGAAATGATCGTCATCCGCGCGCTCATCGGCTGGCTCGAAGGCGGCGAACGACCCGGGGTCGAGGCGATCGAATATCTCGAAAGGGGCGTCAAGTCGATCCCGCGCCATCCAGACGCGGACGAACTCGCCCAGAGGAACGTCTATCTGGCCGGGATCGCCGAGCTCGGCGGAGACGAGGCGGCCGCGTCACGGCTCTGGTGGGACTCCCAGCGCGATCCAGAGGAGGACCGCTGCCTGCTCGATTTCCAGGGCCGGACGATCCGCGCGCACATGGGGGCGCGTGGCCTCACCATCGGCGAGGTGGCCGAGCGGAGCCAGATCGACACCGTCACCCCCGTCTCGCTTCTGTTCGGGCTCGAGGAAAGCTCGTCGCGCAGACGATAACCTGAACGGGAGCAGCCAGGGCGCCGCGATCCTGATCGTCTCCAAAGACGGCCTGGGGACCTCGGCCTCCGAACGCCTCGAGGCGCCGCTCTAGTGTGTCCATCGGGCGTGAGGCTGAAGGGGCTACCCGTGTCTGACCGCGATCTCCGCAAGCTCGCCGAGGCCTACCGCCGTCCGCCGAGAGGACAGATCCTCTCGGCTCTTTCCGAGCGACCCGGCGCCACCGTTCGGGAGCTGGCCGAGCGACTTGGGCAGCCGCCCCGCCGGGTCCGCCACCACATCGAGGTGATGGCCGAGGCCGGGCTGATCGAGGTCGCCGCGGATGGATCCGGCGCCCGACGCTACCGCGCCGACGTGGTCGCGTTTGAGCAACCGGACCGCTTTGGCATCGAGACGAGCGCCGCGATCGTCAGGGAGATTGTGCGCCTCCTGCATCGCGACATCTCCGCCTCCATCGCCGCCGGAACCTTCGGCACACGGACCGACGACCACACCGTCAGGATGTACGGCGAGGTCGACGATGCGTGTTTCGAGGAGCTCGCCGCCATCCATTGGCTGATCTACCGTGAGATGGGCGCGGCGGTCGAGGCTGGCAAGAAGAGGGTCGCCGCATCGAGGGCGGCGGGCACGGAGATCGTCTCGGCGCTCTTTTTCTTCGAGTCGCCGCTCTGGGGAGAGATCGGATCGCCGCGCCCGGCCGAGGACCCGCCGGCCGCTCTGGAGCAGCGTGAGGGCGCTGATGGCCCCGAGGACATCCGCCTCGTCCCGGCGACGCCACTCGACCCCGAGGGGATCGCCGCAGTCCACGCCGACCCGGTGCGCTTCCGCGTCCTCCAGGCGATGGCCGAGCGACCTGGTGTCTCGATCCGCCAGATCAGCGAACGGGTCGGCGAGCCGCCCCGTCGAGTCCGCCATCAGGTCGAGGCCCTCCTCGCCTGCGGGCTCGCGACGATAACGGCCGAGAAATTGCGCGCCGGCGTGATCGAACGGCGCTATGGAGCCCCCTCACTCTTGATCGAAGAGACCGCGCCGCTCGGTCGTGAGACGGAGGCGTCCTTGGCGAGGGCTGTCGTGCTCCTGCTGTTGGGCGACGTAGCGACGGCGGAGGCCGCCGGGACCCTCAGCCGACATCGCGACGACGTCGAGGTCCGCTTCTACGGGGAGGTCGACGAAGCCTGCCTCGAGGATCTCGCATTCATCCACCGGCGCGCCCATTTTCGGATCCAGGCGACGATCGAAACCGGGCGCGAACGCCTTCGGGTAAACGGTGGGGAAGGCATCGAGATCGTCTCGGCGCACTTCCTCTTCGAGGCACCGGTCTGGACATCGGCGCAGCCCGGAGGCTGAGCGGGTGTTCCGGCTCCCCGCCGCAGAGCGGTCGGCAAGCGTCCAGTTCTTTGATGCAGAGCGGTCTCTGCTTGTGTGGGCGCAATCGAGCATTCAGCCGCTCGACCTCTCCGAGCAGCCCTACATAAATCCATGCAGTCCTCGGTAGAGCCGCATACGTGACACTGGCGAACTGAAGTCGCTGCTTGGGACCGGTGCCAGGGTTATTGATGTCACAGGATCGAGGGGCGTTGATCGCCGTGGTCTTGCCTTCACCCTAGGAGTCCCGAGGCTGCGGCCCATCCGGGCAAACCCATAAGTGAGGTATCGGCGTGTAGGTGGTTGACCGATTCCCCACCTGTTCCGCAGGCCAACAGTCACGGACCTTCAGCGGTGCGATACCGATAAGTCGGTTTGTCGCCCGAGCATCGATGCAAGCGCCACACGCGAAGAATGAAGGCGACGGCCTTCTCGGCGTCGTGGCGCACGTTTATCCGCGCGGCGATGGTCTTGGTGCCCCCCGCGGGACCCCGCCGGGCAGCAGCGATCCGGTGACCGGGGGGCGACGGCCGGCGCGGCGGGGTCGACCTCGGTGGCGGCTACGTACTGCGCGTAGATCGCCACGCCCACGTTGTAGGCCTGTTCGCAGTTGCAGTCGAGGGCCACGTCGAAGGCTTGCACACTGACTTCGGGCAGGTCGGGGGGCCACCGACCCCGTCGCACCGCCGGCGACTTGGTAAGTAAGCACTCGTCGCGTGCGTCTACGTAACGTCGGTTATCACGCGTTGACGCCCTTTTATCGAGCGCCGCACCCCTCCGGATCCAAGACGGTTGCGCCGATCCGCCACCGGCGTAGGAGGACTCAATGGAGATCCAGAGAGGCCACCTCGTTGCCGGCACCAACGTCGAGGTGGAATTCGAAGACGCCTGCGGCGGCTCGCCCATGGTTCCGCTTTCGGACCCCCGCCCACCGAAGGGTTCACGCCAAGCCATCCTCTTGTCGCTCTGACTCGCCGAGGTCCGCTCCGACTTCTGCCTGCGGCGACCGGCCTAGGGCACCAGGTGCCCGATGAACCCCGCTTCGTCTTCGATCGCCTGCTGTTCGGCCAGCCCTTCGCCTTTCGGGCCGAAAATCTTCTGGAATCGACCGAGCGCGTACCAGAGGCTGCCGTCGGGACCCGTCGTCAGGTCGCTCGGCGCCAGGTCACAGGCAGGATCGGCGCAGATCGGCCGTCCTGGCCGTCCGGATGGGCCGATCGACCCCAGCCCGTGAACGGTCGACCCGCGCAGGGTGCTCGGGTACCAGACCCGGCCTTCGCCGTCGACCGCGATAGATCTCGGGTCGCCGTGCCGGATGCGATATTCGCTCCTGCGCCCGGAGGGGCTGATACGCCCGATTCGCGAGCGTTGGAGGCCGCCGTTTGAGGCACCGAACCAGACGGTCCCCGCAGGCCCGATCGCGATCGATTCCGGAAACTCCCCGCGGGGAAGTCGGTGGCGGTGGATCTTGCCGCCCGCCCCGATCCTGGCGATGCTCGACACGCCACCCCGGCTGCCGGTGCCTTCGCACCCTTCGGTGAACCAGAGCGAGCCGTCCGGGGCGAGCGCCATGCCCCTCGTTTCGCAATAGCGCGCGAGCGGGAACCGGCGCACGCCGCCGTCGGTCGTCGACAGGCGCTCGATCCGTTCCCGATGGCCCGCCGGGACCCGCACGAACCAGATCGCGTCGGGGGCGACCACCATCGACTCCACCCGTCTTCCGTGGCCGACGGCGAAGGCCCGTTCGGTCCCACCCGTGGCCGAGATGCGAGCGATGACGACGACGCCCTTGCCCGCCGCGTCGGTGCTCGAGCCGGACGCCCAGAGTTCGCCCGACGGACCGATGACCGGATCTTCTAGTCCCGGGGTCGAGAATTCCCCGACCGCCCCCTCGGCGTCGACCCGCCCGATCGTCTCGCCTCGGGGCCCCGTCCAGGCGGGACCGTATTCCGGCGCGAACCAGACCATGCCGTCCTCCCCGATCGCCAGCGACCGCGCGTGGGTCGCGTCCCCCAGCCGATACGTCGTGGGGGTCGCTGCGTGTGCCCTCGCGACGCCACATAGCAGTCCCAACGCTGCGAGGAAGGCTGTCAAGACCTGTCGGGTTCGATTCGTAGCCATATCCATACACATACCCAGCGGCGCCCAGAAGTAGCGCTGCGCGTGGTCCGCGTGACCGAGGCATCGATCGACCTAGCTCTGAATCCGGTCATACGCGCCGTGACTCACGATCGGTCCGACCAGGAGGTCTCCTCGACCAGCTCGGCGGTGCGCTGCGATAGCTCGAGCGCCCGATCTTGTTCCAGGATCGGCAGGGTGACCATGAAGCTAGGCAGGAGCAGGGGGAGGTGCCAGGCACTGCCAGCCAGTGGCTCGCCGCGCGCAGCCATTTCGCCACTGTCGATGCGTCTCGACCTCCTTCCTTTTACCGTCAACTTCATCGGCCGTGTCCCGAGGGGAGCGGACATCTAGGCCAGCGACCCTCCTGCGTTGCTTTCGTCGATGGGTCACCCGAGTACGAGGTGGGGCTGGGGTCCGGAGGCCCGCGAGAGGCTGGACAGGAATGTCCTGGTCCGTCGCCTCCGCACGGCGATGTCCCGCGGTGAGCTGGGCTCGCGCGCCGCGGTCGCGACCCGTCTTCTTCGAGGCATCGATTTGAGCGAGCCGCAGCCGCGGAGCCTGCAGCGGACGTTACGGAACCTCACCCGCCGAGACGGTTCCGTACATCCGGGTTCGCCAATCCAAAGCGAAGTTTCCTTTGGACTATGACAATCGAGCATTCCGCTCGTTGACTTCCGAAACCGCGCCAGCATAAATCCCCCGGCGCCGCCCTGGGCCCTCGGGGAAATGGCAGGCAGGAGTCGGTCCCGGGGGGAGCCGGCGGGACAGGGAACGACAGGCAGGGAGGCCCTTCGAAACTCAGGGATCACGCATCGAGCGGACTGCGCGAGTCCGCGCACCCTTCGACTTCGGCCTGGGCAGGGCAGGCGACGCCGCGGCAATTCGGTAGCCGCCGTGTATCCCTGGTCGGCGGCATCGCGCGTACCCTCGGGGTCTCTGCCGAGGACGCACGCGTGGGTGGTCTTCCCTGGCCCCCGCGTCCGCGGAACGGCTGGTCTTTCGGCCACCGCTCCGCCCCTTCTTCTCGCGCCGGGCGAGAACGACAGAAACACGCCTGGTACGAGCACACGCTCTCCGTGGGGCACGCCCTGGGGCACGGTGAGGTCGAAAACGGGTGTCGTCCCCAAGCCTTGGAACGGCTTTCCTGCCCTGCACTTCGCGTCGAGATGACGCCAACGGCTCGGCGGGGGCAACGGGTCCTCCTCGTAGCGTCGGCCCGAGGGAGGCGGGACCGACGATGAGGTTCTACTGGAGGTGGGCGTACGGGTGGATCTCCGACGATCGGCGCAGGTTGATCGAGCGGATCACGCTCGGCCTGCTCGACCGGATGGGCGACGCGCCGCGCCTGGACGCCGCGCAGCGCTCCTGGCTTCTCCAGGATCTCCGCGAAGACCTCGACTGCCAGATCGAGGACGCCGAGGAGCGAGGGATCACCGAGCGGCGCGGCGTCCGCTCATCGACGCCGTCCCGCCAGAGCTTCGCGGCCGCCTCCTCGCCGCCGCCGAGCTCACCGATCACGGCAAGGTAGCCGTCCCGCCGCCAACGTTCTTGCCGGCTGCGATGGCGAGGGGTCCTCGCCACCGCCTTTTCGAGCAGCTCGATCCCGGCGGCCGGCGGGAAGTCGCCCACCCCCAGCCAGTCGATGATCGCGCGAGTCGAGACCAGTTCCCTGGCGCCCGGAGTCCAGCCGAGTCCGATTTCGCGACTACGAAACCGAAGGCGAACCTCTGCGGGGTATCTGAAACCTCCTTGGGGCCGAAGGACTCTAGAAAGCGGACTCCATCAGAACTGAGGTAATCAAGGCGTCGTCGAAACTGGGGCAGTCCACGGGAACCCCGCCTACTAAAAAGTGGAAACTTCGACGCTTGAACCTGAACGAGCGTGCCTAAGATGCTCGCCGCCCGTGCAGGTCTAGTCGAGAATGTGAAGCGGGGACGAATGACAGGACGGATGGCGGCACTCGTGGCGCTGATGATGACGATCGTCGTGGTGGGTGGCTGCGGTGGAGGCAGCCCTACTTCGGCGGTCGGCGGCAACGGAGCCTGTGGGGGCTACAGCAACGAAGCACACGAAGCCTGTGCCTTCGGCCGCGACCAGGCCAAGGCGGGGGAAAGCGTCTCCGATGCCTGTCAGGACTACGTCGATGCGGCGGCCACCGCCTGCATCACCGGCTATGAGCACATCGCCGAAGAAGGCAACTTCGGGATTACCAAACCCGCCGTCGCCAAAGAAGAGGAACCGTTGTCGGGACACAAAGAAGAACTCACCGCGGAAGAAGCGGAAGCTGCCGAAGCCGCCGGCGCGGAAGCGGCAGACGTCGATTACGACGAAACGATCACCTACAACCTGGTCAGCGAACAGGGCTTCCACGGGCAGATCGTCTTCGAGCGCGCGCCGGTCGAGGAAGCAGAACCGGCGGTCCGGACCAACGGGACGCTGTCTGAGGGTGCTTCATGTGCCATCGACCAGGAAACGGACGCTGTCGAGCCGATCCACGTCGACGTCCGTAACACGACCCATAAGTTCTCGGCCTCCCCGGGCGTGGCGATCATGACCAAGACCCCGCACGGGGAACTGCCGAATGCCGAAGTCGAACTCGGCTATAGCGAAGGCCCGGAGTGTGTCGAACTGATCGGCGCCGCCAGTCAATACGAGGCCGCCGAAGGATACGGCGGTGTCGCCAATCTGACGCCGACCGAACCGCTGTCGCCGGGTGGCTCGATCTCTGCGGACGGGTTCCTGATCTTCAAGCACTACTACTCGCCTGCGCACCCGCAAGGGCAGCCGGATCAGTACGTGAACTCGATCCTTCTGGTTGAACCCGTCGATAACGAAGAACATTTCGGGATCGGCAACGCCGAAGGCGTTCTGGTCCCGAAGGGCAACCAGATCGTCCAGAACTCAGCAGTCCACAATGCGCTGCCGCTGCTGCCGGGACTGAGCGGAGGCTGCCTGGTTCAGCCGCCGTGTGAAGCAGCATTCAAGACGGAATAGGGAGGGTCCAGTGAACAGCGTGAGATCAATGCGGCTTGGGATCGTCCTGGCGGTGATCGTCGGTTCGGTCCTCGCGAGTGCACGATCGCGATCAGTAACCACAAGGGTACGGCCTTCATCGACCACTACAAGATCGGGCGACTTCTCTACCCAGATGAAGGGATGCCGCCGGAAGAAGTCTTGGGAGCCTGTGACCTGACCTACCAGAGCGTGCTCCAGAAGTCCGTGTTCCCACCTGGAGAAATCTCCGTGATCGATACGGAAGGATCATTTCCAGAACTAATGGGCATCGACGCCGAAAACACCGTTCTGGGCAGCGGTCCTGGTATGGAGGTGGTGGCCTACCAGAAAAATGGAGAATGGCTCTGTCGGCAGGAAGAACTTGAGAGCACGAGCTACGAAATCCAGCCGGGGGAAACCTGGAACCTGCCGATCTGGTTCATTGCGGAGGAAGCACTCAGCAACGCCGAACGGCGTGTCTCAACGGAAACCAGGAACGAGTGGCATTTCCGCTTCGTTGGGCCGAATATGTATGGGACGTGGAAGTACAGCGGTCCCGGGCCGGTCAATGCGGCGGATATGAAGAACTCTTTCTCTACAACCGAACTGGAACTACCTATTGCTAAGTCGGCGCGGCAGACTCCTGGCGACCCATGATCAGAATGCTTCGCTCTCGACCAGTTCGGCGAGCGAGATCGCGGTCGGCTCGCCATCGACCGGGCCGCTCTGCGTGTAACCACCGAGCGTGGCGACGACGAGGTTTTGGTCTTCGCTGATCGGGGTCAGCAGGAGGTAGTTGGCGCCCCATATCGCTTCGCGACCGTTCACTTCGATCAGTGCCAGCTGATTGACCGGGTTCTTGGTATGGGCTTTCTCGGTGGCCCAGACGTTCTGGCCACGCACGTGGTTATCGGCGATCCCGATTTCGACCCGTTCCGAGGTTGCCTTTTCGCCGACCAGTTCTTCCAGCTGTTCCTGCTGCTCGGCTTCGGCCTTCGTTTCGGGAGTGCGGAAATGGTTCGGCGGTTGGACGACCCACCAGTTCCAGGCGGCGACGACGTCGGCCTGGCTCTTCGCGGGCTTGCAGATCACTTCGGTCGAGGGATCCACCTGGTAGAGCCCGCGAACTTCTTCCTCGATCTGTTCGAGGTCGCACAGGTTGATGCCGTTATAGCTGCCTTGGTCACCGACTTCGCTGTTCTCTTCCCCTTCCTTGTCTTCGACTTCGGCCAGCGCTTCTTCAGCTTCCGAAGCTGCTTCGCTGGATCGCTCTTTCTGCTGTTCCATCGGCGTGGTCACGTGCGCGCTCTTGCTCTTCGTCGTAGAGGTCTCCCCGGCCTTGGCCTGGTCGGAGCCGCCGGCGGTCGAACTGGAGCTGCCTCCTCCGCCGCACCCGGTCAAGAGGACGAAAGTGAGTACCACCGAGATCGATCCAACTACGCGCATCAGTTCCTCCCCTTGCCGACGTTGAGCGGGCGCAGCCTAAACCCGAGTGGGCTGTGTCTGCAAACTCCCTGATTACGCGATGTCTGTGGACTGAGGTATGGTCGAGCAGCGTCCGGCCCGAACCGATCCTGGAAGGCGAGAACCCTGATCCCTCAGTCGATATCACTACACGCCGGGTGACGCGGATCGTCCGGCTCGATCTCGTCTCCGGACATCGGGGCGTCTTCGTCGCCGCCGGTCTTCCAGCGACGGACCGCCTGGCGGACACCGCGGGACCCCCGGGTGGGTCTCTCCGTTGGCCTCGGCGTAGGTGCCCTCAGCAAAGGTGTCGTCGGTGACCTTGCGCGCGACTGTCAAGGTGTCGAAGCCGAGCATCTTCGGCGCGGTGACGATCACCGACCGCGACATCGGCAGCGCGACCTCGGTGCAATGGTGGGACGACGACGCCCACACCTAGCAGAACGTGTCGCGGGCCACTTTCAACGGCGGCCCACCGCGGCGCGTGACGGTCATCGTCGGGCAGGATACGAGCCCGTCGCTCTCGCAGCTGAGCGGCTCGGGCTACCTGCGCTTCGGCGGACACGCGGACGTCTTTGTCCGCACTGAGACCTCGACCTCCCAGGGGTCTCATTCAGGAAAAACGAGCTCTGGACGGGGAGCGGCTGCGGGTGAGGCTCGACTGCGGCGGGGGGTCCCTCCGCCTGAGTCCCCGCCCGTCGCTCTGCGCCCCTTGGGGCTTTGTGCGCTGCTAGCTCCCGCCACGGGATAGGGGCACGGGACTTCTTCGATGCGCTTTCCCGACCTCCGCGGCCCCGGTCCGGGAGTGCCACAGGACGACCCGGCCCCCTCCTCAAGCGCTTGCGCCGTTGGACGATCGGATTCCAGCATTACGCGGTTTGACGCAGGAGTTTTTCATGGTTTTATTTCCCTCGTCCACGCAGCCTGCGGGGAGTCAAGGCAAATCAGGGACGTCGGCGGGGAACCGACGGGCCGGGCCAAGCGGCCGGAGGGAACTGATGAGTAGTAAGTCCGTCCGCGACCGAACGGTGCACTCCGTGCGGCGGTACGAAAACAGCAGTAACGGAATTTCAGTCGCGGCCCGACGAAAGCCGCCGCGACGGATCGGTTGCCGTCCGATCCACCCTGGTCGGCGGCGCCGCTGGCGCTCTCGGATTCCCTGTCGAGAGCGCATGCCCGGGCGATCTCCCTGGTCCCCCGTGCCGGCGGGGCGGCGCGTCTTTCGGCCGCCGCCCCGCCAATACTTCCGAGGCATCGCCTCACCCGGTGACCGACGGTACGCCGACAGGGCGAATGTCGAGGCGCTCCCGTTCGGCGCTCGGCACCGTCGGTTCGAACCGCGGAGGTTCGGCTGATCATGCCCGAGCACGCCTCGTCGAGGCTCCGGAGGCCGCTCGACCGGAGGGGACATCTGCGCCCCGGCCCCGGGCAGGACCCCGAAGAGGTCGCGGCCGATCAGCGCCGGCGACTCTGCACGGCGATGAGCGAGCTGGTCTACGAGGACGGCTACGGCCAGGTGACGATACGCGATCTCCTTGCCCGCGCTCACGTGACCAAGCCGACCTTCTACAGACTCTTCGCGGGCAAGGAGGATTGTTTCGCGAGCGCCTACGACGAGGCGGCCACCGGCCTCCTTACAGCGCTCGCCACCGCCGCGGCGGCGCGCGGTACCCGCCTCGAGCTGGTGTGCCGGGTCCTTCAGACCTTCGTCGAGGTGGTCGTCCGCTACCCCGAGGGGTCCTACCTCGGGCTGCTGGAGACGCTGTCGGTGGGAGCGGCGGCGACGGCTCGGATGCGGAGGACCGAAGATGAGCTCGTCGGTCTGGCGGTGCGCTCCTTCGCCGCGACCGACGACCCCGTCGCGCTGCCGGGCCGTGTCGGCCAGGGAGTGATCGCGGGCGTGGGCAGGTTGGCCCGGGAGCGGTTGAAGGAGCGCCCGGAGGCCTTCCGCGACGACATCGACGAACTGGCGCACTGGGTTCTCTCGATCACCGATCCGGAGGTGGAGGGGCTCGCCGACCTGCGCATCGACCGTGCCGAGTGTAGGCGGGGCGGCTCCCGGTTCGACGGCGGCCTGCGGTTGCCGATGTCCGAGGAGCGGGCGCTCCTGATCCGCTCGACGATCGGTCTGGCGGCCGATGTCGGATACGAGCCGTTGAGTGCGAGGGCGATCGCGGCGGCGGCGGGACTCTCGAGGCGGGACTTCGACGCTGAGTTCGACGGCGTCGAGGACTGCCTCACCCGCGCCCTCGAGGTCGGCACGGTCACGGTGGTGGCCGAGGTCCGCAGCGCCTTCGAAGCGGCTCCCGACTGGGCTCATGGGATCCACCGGGCGATCGAGGCGCTCTGCGCCTTCTTCGTCTCCGAGCCGGGGATGACACGACTCACATTCGTCGAGGCGTTCGTCCCTGGCCGGGCGGTCACCCGACGTGGAAGCACGATCCTGACTGCGCTCGCGCGATTGCTGCGCGACCGCATGCCGAGCGATCTACCTCTCGGCGCAGTCAGTGCAGAGGCCTCGGTCGGCGCGATCTTCACCCTGCTGCGCAAGCAGGTCGACTCCGGCGTGATCGCTGACATCCCCTGCCTGGCACCGACCCTGGCCTGGCTCGTCCTGTCACCGAGCATCGGCGGGCCCGCCGCCATCGCGGTCCTGGACGATGCTCGACGGCCTGACCGAGCACGCCGGTGATTGGTCGGGGGGATGGCGGGTCGAGGAGGGCAGAGTTAGAAACCTGCCGGCCTCCGATCTTTGCCTGGTCGGTACCCATCGTGTTCCATCAAGGTGCGTCGACGGCAGGGGTCGTGCAGGCGTGGAGATTCGAATCGAATCGCACCTGATCGTTCCGCCGTAGGGAAGCGTGGGCCGAGGGGGCGAAGGAGGGGGATGCGGGGAATGCGTTTTGTCGGGACATGCAGTAGCGATCCGGCGTTCCGACGTGGGATCTCGAGTTTCGATCCGGATGACGCTCCAAGCCGCCCCGGATTCTCGGCGTGCATCCCGCTCTCCCTGGCGGGTCATGCCGCGCGCCCCCTCGGGCCCTGCCCCGAAGGCGCGACCCAGGCGTGGGGCGATCTCCCTGGTCGGCCGCGTCCGCGGGGCGGCGGACCCCCTGTCCGCCGCCCCGCTCCCTCTTTGGGTCTCGGGGCATCGCCTCGCCCGATGACCGTCGCGGTCCACCGTGCCGGTCCAGTCGATCCGTCAACAAGGCCGGCTGGTACCAGCACGGCACCCGTCAAAGGAGACAACAGCTGATGCTCAACAGGATCCACCAGAAGCTCGGCACCGCCGGTTTCATCATCTCGATCGTGGCCTTGCTCGCAGCCCTCGGAGGCGGCGCCTACGCCGCTTCCGGCGGACTGACCTCCAAGCAGAAGAAGGAAGTCACGAAGATTGCCCAGACGGAAGCCAAGAAGTTGGCTGGACAGCCGGGGGCACCGGGTCCGACCGGGGCGCCGGGGGCCAAGGGCGACACGGGCCCGAAAGGTGCCGACGGCATCAACGGGACGAAGGGCGACAAGGGCGATCCGGGGACCAACGGCAGTGCCGGTGAAAACGTCAACATCCTCCATCTTGCCCCTCACGTCGATGCGGAATGCGAAGCAGGTGGTGCGAAGTTCTTCAACAACACTGGTACGGCATACGCTTGCAACGGCGAAGCTGGCGGAGGCGGGGGAGGCGGCTATCCAGCAACACTGCCCTCCGGAAGCAGTGAGACCGGTGCCTGGGAAGTCCAAGGAGAAAATGGCCTGGTTAGCGGTGCATCCTCCCTCACGATGATTTCCTTCCCGCTCCAGCTGGCCGCTGCGCCAACTGAAACGATTCAGATCGATTCGGATTCAACCCCCGACGAAATAGCGAAATGTGGAGGCAGCGCCCCCGAACCTTCAGCGACCGTCGCCGGGATTCTTTGTCTGTACAGCGGAATGCCAGCGTCGCTTCAAGGTAGTGCGCTGCATACCTACGGGGCCCTTTTGATCTTTCCGAAAACCGAAGGAACCTTCGGTAGCTGGGCTGTCAAAGCCCCCTAACGACGACTGACCTCGCAAGCAGACCGGGGCGTATGCATCTCGGTCTGCGGGGTCGATTCACCAAACAAATAGGCAGGAGATCAGAATGACGGAAAACAGACGCAGGCCAGTCCTAGTTCTCACCGTGATATCGGTCATGTTGGCCCTCGTCGCGGTTTCTGCAGCCGGTGCGTCCGCTGCTGCGAGGTTCGAATATAGCGCCGGCGGCACCTTCTCATCCGCACAGACCAGCAACCAGGTCTTCAAGCCTTCGACGACCAAAAAAGAACAGTTCAGTTGCGAAAAAGCGCAAGGGACGTTCGTACTCACCGAACTTGCTTTTACGGAACAGCAATGGACCGCAGAATACTCCGGATGTAAGGCTGAAAACATCCCTCTCTTCGGCAATTTGAAAGCCGGAAATGTAAAAACGAGCTATACGCTACATGCCAACGGCACCGTCGAATTGAGCGAAATGGTGTTCGAAGTTCCCGCTCTTGGCTGCGCCACGACGGTACAACCACACGCCGGACCCGTCTCCTATGAAAATGCGGGCGTAGGCTTTGTAGAGAACAGCGCCGTCGCCAGCATGGTCTCTTCGGGTGGTGGCGTGTGTCCCAGCGGAACGACCGGAACCTTCAACGGCTCCAGCTTCGTTCAGCGAGTTGGCGGTGGAACCGTCCACTGGATTCCGTAACGATGATTACGGTTCGGAGTCGGCACAGGCGTATGCAACCGCTGTCACTGCGCTGTGCCGCGGTCATGACGGTGACCCTCATCGTGCTGACTCCGGCCTTCGTGAAGGCACAGCCCGCCCATGCGGCGGGCTGTGCCAACGAAGCGATCCGCCAGGCGCAGGGTGCGGCCGCGCTGGCCCTTCCCGACTGTCGTGCCTACGAGCTCGTCACCCCAGGGGCCCAGCCGTTCATCGCCACCGACGGTGAAGTAGACGGGTCGCTTGCGTCCACCACTGGAGGCGGTCTCGCCTACGTGACCCGCTATCCCGCGCAGGAGGCGGTGACGAGCGGTGAACGGTACCTTGCCACCCGGGGGGCCTCGGCCTGGTCGGTGGAAAGCGCCGCTCCACAGGACTCACCGGGGAGCTCCATTCTCTTCAATTGCGAACAGGGCCTGAATTTTACGGCCGACCTGTCCGAGAGCATCCTCAGCGACGGCTGGAATGCGGCTCTGGACAGCGGTAACCAAAGCGAAGGTCAGTGTCAGGAAGTCGAAGAAGTACTTGTGCCGGGTGCGCCGCGGGGCTACGGCAACATCTTCCTCCGCGAGGGCGGCGCCGGTACGGCGTACAAGCTGGTCAATGTCACTCCCGCCGGCGTGACGCCGGGTAACGCTCTACTCCGCGGCTACACCCAGGACCTCACCCATATCTTCTTCGAAGACGGAGCGCCGCTAACCCAAAACGCGTCGCCTGGGGGAGGCCTGTACGAGTGGAGCGCGGGAGCTCTCACCCTGGTCAGCGTCCTGCCGAGCGGCGAACCGGTCGCCGGGAGCCTCGCTGACCAGAGTGACGGCAGTGGCTTCTACAGCCTCGCGCAGATCAATCACTCGTTCTCCGACGACGGTGAAGAGGTGTTCTTCTACGCGAACGGCAAACTGTACCTTCGCAAGAACGCCACCCAGCCGCCAACTCAATCGGGCACCTGCAGTCCTGCCGAAGCGAACCGGGCCTGCACCATTCAGGTCGACGACGGCAAACTGGGCGGTACGACCGCTAGCGGCGGCGGCGTGTTTTGGACCGCGACGGAGGACGGCTCACGAGTCTTCTTCAGCGACGCCAAAGAGCTTACCGGCGATTCGCGCGCGCAGGCGGGGGAACCCGACCTATACGAACTGAATCTCAACATCGGACTGTTGAGGGACCTCACCCATACCGCCGCGCCCGAACGCCCCGACCTCAGCGGTTTCAGCGGTTTCAGCCAAGACCGCTCCATGCTCTACTTCGTCGGCTCGGGAGTTCTTGAAGGCGCGGGAGCGAACGCCGCGGGCGAGGTGGCGCAGGCGGGCAGCGCGAATCTCTACCTGCTCGACGAAGGCAAACTCAGCTTCGTCGTCAGCGGGGTGTCGGAACGGACCTGGACGATAAATGGATTCCTGGCCACGGCGGTATCGCCAGATGGTCGCTATTTCGCCTTCACGTCGTCGGAGCCCCTCACCGGATTCGACAACACTCCGCAAAGCCCGGGCCAGTGCGAAGGCGGTCCCTGCGAAGAGATCTTCCTGTTTGACGCGCAGGACAAGAAGCTCGAATGTGTCTCCTGTAGTTCGGGCCGGCCCACTGGCGACACGGAGCTTTCCGGACCCTCTCGCTTCTCGGGCAAAAGCGGTCCCGCGCCCGTGTCCCTTCCTCGCCAGGTCCTCGACGATGGCCAGGTGTTCTTCACTACGCCAAACGCACTCGTTCCGCAGGACCTCAACGGCACCAAGGACGTGTACGAATATGACGAAGGCCGGCTCAGCCTGCTCAGCTCGGGGGCGGCGACCGGGGACTCGGTCTTCTTCGAAGCCGACCCAAGCGGCTCGAACGTCTTCTTTGCCACCTCGCAGGGCCTCGTTCCGTCCGACACCAACAACGGCCTCAGCATCTACGACGCTCGGGTCGAAGGTGGCTTTCCAGAACCACCCGCCGTTCCGCCTTGTGAAGGGGAAGGGTGCCGTGGACCTGCTTCGGTTCCGGTGGGAGCTGCCACGGCGCCCGGGTCGGCCGGGTTTGAGGGCGCCGAAGAAGGGCCGAGGCACCCGCGGAAGTCGAGCTGCAAGCGCGGCTTCGTGAGGCGGCACGGCAAGTGCGTGAAGAAACCCCCACGCCGGTCGAAGAAGCGCCACCACAAGCCAAGCAAGCACGGTAGCTCGACGCGGAGGAACGCCAAATGAACCCGATCGGCCGTCTGGTAACCGTTCTGCTACTCGGTTGCGCATGTCTGGTGGCGTTGCCCGCCGTGGCCTTGGCCGCGGCCCAGATCGAAGGCGAGTACGCTGCCGGCCGCATCGACAGTGCCGTGCTCGAAGCGGAAATCAACCCACAGGGAGAGCCGACTTCCTGCGAGGCACAGTACGTCGTCGCATCGCAGTTCCAGGCATCCGGATACGCCGCTGCGACGACGGTCCCTTGCGCTCCGGCGAGCCTCGGCGAAGGCACCAGCACGGTTCTCGCGACCGCTTCGATCCAAGGCCTCGGTTTCGACACCATCTATCACTACCGCTTCCTCGCCGATGGAGTGGGAGGTGATGACCAGACCTTTTCCACCTTCGGCATCGAAGCCTTCTCCTTCGAAGCGCTGAGCGAAGACGGAGAAGCCGCGACGCGGGCAGGCAGCCACCCGGACGAGCTGACGACGAGCGTGACGCTAAGCCACGCCGATGTTCGGGGGTCGAACGGCGGGGGTGCGCTGGTGATGCCCGCCGGCGTCACCAAGGACGTAGTGACCGAACTACCGGCGGGAATCGCCGGTAGCGCCATCTCGGTGCCGCAGTGCCCGTCGCGGCTGGCCGAAGCGCAGCAGTGCTCCCCCGAATCGCAGGTCGGGTTCCTCTGGGTATCGCATGGCGGGACCGTCGAAGAAGGTCCGGCCCCGCTCTACAGCATCACCCCTCCGCGCGGCACCGCAGCGCGTTTCCTCGCGGTGATCAACCTCTCGACGGCGGCATTCATCGATGCGAGCGTGCGCAGCGACGGCGACTACGGGATCACCGCCGGCGCGACCAACATCAGCGGCTTCGCGAACGTGTACGCGGTCAAAGTGGAGATGTGGGGGGTGCCGGCCAGCCCGACTCACGACCCCGAACGATTCTGTACCGCCAGCGCGAACGTGCTGGGCTGCGCCTCGAACGCCCCGGAAGCACCACTCCTCAGCATGCCCACCACCTGCGCGGGGCCGCTGAGCGTGACCGCCGGCGCCGATGCCTACGGCAGGCCGGGAGAATTCGCGCACCGAACCGTGGAGATGCCGGCGGTCACCGGTTGCAACGCGCTGCAGTTCGAACCGTCGTTCGAAGCCCGACCGACCACCAACGTCGCCGACAGCCCGACCGGGCTGCACGTCGATCTCCACGTCCCGCAGCCTCCCTCGCCCTTCCCGTCGCAGACGCCGAAGCTCAGCTGTGACACCGGGAGTTGGTCGGGAGCACCGAACGAATTCTCCTTCCAGTGGCTGCGCAACGGGACGCCGATCCCGGGTGCCGAAGAACCCTCCTACAGGCAGACCGCCGCGGACGCCGGGACGCTGCTGCAGTGTGAGGTCGAAGCGGACAACGCCGCGATCGCCCCCGGGTTCTCCGCGAGCCAGGCGATTCCGGTTCGGCCAATACCATCGCCGCCGCCGGCGCTGCCGCCTTCCGAAGAAGCGGTGATCGTTTCCGGCACGGTTGACGCATCGGGCGGGACCCTGACCTGCACCACCTCGACGTGGGACAACAAATTCGGACCTGAAGCAGCATTTGCCTTCCGTTGGTTCGAGAACGGCGTCGAGACCCCCGAAGATCCCGAAACGCCTGAAGAAATCCACGAAAGAGAAGTCTTCGGACTCCCGAAGACGAAAAGCAAGCTTACGGTCGCCGCCGGGGAAGCGCCGTCGAGCATCCAGTGCGAGGTCTTCGCCGGCAAGAGCGGCGACACCGCGGTCGCCTTCAGCGAAGTGGTGGAAAGCGAACCGGCGCTCGACCCGGCGCTGCCGAGCCCGCTTGTGGCTCCCCACGTGACGATGCCGGAAAATGGGCCGGCGCTCGCCACCGCCGACCTCCGCGACGCCGTCGTCAAGCTGCCGCCGGGATTGACCGTCAATGCGTCGTCGGCAGCGGGGCTCGCGGGCTGTACGCCCGCACAGTTCGGTCTGACGACGCCCGTCGGCACGAGCCCGATCCACGCAACCGATGCGCCGGCCCAGTGCCCGGACGCGAGCAAGATCGGCAGCGTCGAAGTGGACACCCCGCTGCTCGCCCACCCGTTGCCGGGCGGGGTCTTTCTGGCCAGGCCTTACGAAAACCCGTTCGAATCGCTGCTGGCGATCTACGTCGGTGTCTACGACCCGATCTCGGGAGTCGTCATCAAGCTCGCCGGACACGTCGAACTTGGTCCGGAAGGTCAGCTGACCACGACGTTCGACGAAAACCCACAGCTGCCGTTCGAAGACTTCAAGCTCGACTTCTTCAACGGCCCGCGGGGGGCCTTGAAGACGCCGGCGATCTGCGGCAACTACGAATCGACCTCGACCCTGACCCCGTGGTCGGCGCCCGAAACGGGACCGCCGGCGACGCCGCGCGACACCTACGCCGTCAGCCAAGCGCCGGACGGTGGGGCCTGCCCGACCAGCCAGGGGGCGCGACCCAACTCGCCCACCTTCTCGGCGGGAACCGAATCTCCGCTGGCAGGCGCCTACAGCCCCCTTGTCCTCAACCTGCGCCGTGAAGACGGCTCGCAGAACTTCGAAAGCCTCACGGTCTCGCTGCCGCCGGGCATGATCGGCAAGCTCGCCGGAATCCGCTACTGCCCGGACTCCGCCCTGGCAGCCGCCGCGAGCAAGAGCGGCGCCGAAGAGCGGGCTGCGGCATCCTGCCCTGCCGCCTCGGAAGTCGGCAGCGTCGACGTCGGCGCCGGCGCCGGGCCTGCCCCGTTCCACGTCGGCGGCCACGCCTACCTGGCCGGTCCATACAAGGGGGCGCCGCTCAGCCTCGCGATCGTCACCCCGGCGGTGGCGGGGCCGTTCGACCTCGGCACGGTGGTCGTGCGCTCGGCACTCGAGGTGAACCCGGAAACGACGCAGATCACCGCCAAGTCGGACCCGATCCCGACCGAACTGAAGGGCATCCCGCTCGACGTGCGCTCGATCGCGGTGAGGATGGACCGCCCGTCGTTCACCCTCAACCCGACCAACTGCGAAGCCAAGAGCGTCTCCGGCACCCTCACCTCCTCCCTGGGGAACACCGCGCCCCTGCTCAACCGCTTCCAGGTCGGCGAATGCCGCAGGCTGAAGTTCGAACCGAAGGTGAGCCTGAGCCTCAAGGGCGCCACGAAGCGCACCGGCCACCCCGCCCTCAAGGCTGTGGTCACGTACCCGAAGAAGGGGGCCTACGCCAACGTCGCCGGCGCCCAGGTGAACTTGCCGCACTCCGAGTTCCTCGACCAGGGGAGCCTCAACAACACCTGTACCAAACCGGTGCTCGCTGCCGGCGCCTGCCCGGCGAGCACCGTCTACGGCAAGGCGAAAGCCTGGACGCCGCTGCTCGACAAACCGCTCGAAGGAAACGTCTACCTGGTCGGCGGGTACGGCTACAAGCTGCCGGCGCTGGTCGCCGAACTGAACGGCCAGATCCGCGTCCTGCTGGTGGGCAAAGTCGACACCGGCAAAAACAAGGGGATCCGCAACACGTTCGAAGCGGTGCCCGACGCGCCGGTCGAAAAATTCGTCCTCGAAATGAAGGGCGGGCCGAAGTACGGGCTGCTCGAAAACTCGGAAAACCTGTGTAAATCACCGCAGCGACTGGCAGCCAAGTTCACCGCTCAGAACGGACTTGTCGATGAGCTCCATCCGCTTGTCGCGAACGGCTGCAAGAAGGCCAAGAAGGGCCACAAGAAGGGCAAAAAGGGGTCCGGGCACGGGCATCGTCGTAAGGGCTGATGGTGCGGCTCTCCATCGGAGCGCGGCTACTTCGCGGCGCGGCGGCGGTCGCCGCGCTGCTGGCGGTGTCGGCCGCCGCGGCCCCGGCGGGCGCCTCGGCCGCCGGGGTGCCCACCTTCGGGGTCGCCTTCAGCACCGAAGTGGTCGCCACCTCCGCCCGTCTGCACGGCGAAGTGAACCCCCAGGGCTCGCCCACGGCCTACCACTTCGAGTACCTCTCCGAGGCTCAATATGAAGCCAATCTCGGGGCGGGCCGGGACGGCTTCTCGGGCGCGTCGCGAGTACCGGGCGGCGCCGAAGCGAATGCCGGCGCGGGCTCCAGCCTCGTGCCGGTCTCCCAGACGGCCGCGGGGCTGACGCCCTCTACGCCCTATCGCTATCGCGTCGTCGCCCGCAACGCGGCCGGGATCGGCGCAGGTGTCGAAAACGTCTTCATCGCCCAGGCCCTGGGGGGCGGCAGCCCGCTGCTCGACGGCCGCGCCTGGGAGATGGTCTCCCCCGCCGAAAAGAACGGCGCCCAGGTGGGAGCGCCGGAATCGATCTTCGGCGGGGGCGATCTCCAGGCCGCGGCGGGCGGCGGTGCGTTCACCTTCAGCTCGCTCGGCTCCTTCGGCGGAGGTGTGGCGGGCGCGCCGCCGGCGAGCCAGTACCTCTCGACCCGCGGCAGCTCGGGATGGGTGACCCGTAACGTCACCGCGGCGGTCCCTTCGGGCTCCTACGGCGACGAACCCGACGGCACTCCCTACAGGCTCTTCTCCGGCGACCTCGGTCGCGCCCTGATGCTCGACGGGCGGCGCTGTCAGGAAGGCGAACAATGCCCACGTTCCTACTCGCTGCGGACCGGGGAAGGCTCCCCGCCGGCCGGCACCGGGGCGGTGGCGGGCCTGGAACTGGCGGCGGCGACGCCCGACCTCGCCCACATGGTGTTCGCCGCCGATGACGAACTCTACGAGTGGAGCGGTGGTGCTCTGCTCGGGATCGGGGCGGGCGTCGGCGCCGCCCCCGCGTCGCCGAACGGCGCGATCTCTACCGACGGCCGACGCGTCTACTGGGTGGGGGGCACGGGCGATCTCAACCTCTGGGAAGCCGGGTCCAACCGATCGGTCGATGCATCGGCGACGGCCGACTTCCAGATCGCCTCCGCCGACGGCGCGGTCGCCCTCTACCTGAAGGAAGGCACCCTCCTCCGCTATGCAGCCGCCTCGGGGACCAGCCAACCGATCGCCACCGAAGTGACCGGCGTGCTCGGCGCCTCGGCGGACGGCTCGGTCGTCTTCTTCCAGACCGCCACCGGGCTCGCGCGCTGGCGGGCGGGGACGACGAGCACCGTGGCCCTGGGCACCGACGCGGCCCTCGCCGGCGACTGGCCCCCGGCGACCGGCACCTCGCGCGTGAGCGCCGACGGGTCCGCGCTCGCCTTCCTCTCGACGGCGCGGCTGACCGGCTACGACAACACCGACCAGGGCACCGGCCATCCCGATTCCGAGCTCTTCCTCTGGAGCGAATCCGGGGGCCTCGTCTGCGCCTCCTGCAACCCGACCAACGAGCGCCCGCTCGGGCCGACCACGATCCCCGGTGCGATCGCCAACGGCAGCACCAACATCTACAAGCCGCGGGTCGTGGCCGCCGGCGGCCGGCGGCTCTTCTTCGACTCCGCCGACGCGCTCGTTCTCTCCGACGCGAACGCCGCTTCCGACGCCTACGAGTGGGAGGCAGCTGGAACCGGCAGCTGCACCGGCCCTGGCGGTTGCATCGGGCTGGTCTCCTCGGGACGGGCGGAAAGGTCGGCCACCTTCCTCGACGCCTCCGAATCGGGTGGCGATGCCTACTTCCTCACCGACCGCTCGCTGGTCGGCACGGACTCCTCGGCGTTCGACGTCTACGACGCCCGTGAAGACGGCGGCTTCCCCGAATCCTCGCCACCGCTCGCCTGTGAAGGCGACTCCTGCCAGGCCCTGCCGCCGGAACCGGAAGACCCGGCGCCGGGCACGCTCAACTCCGGTCCCGGCAACCTCAAGGAACCGGCGCCGGCGGCTGCCTGTCCGAAGGGCAAGACCCGGGTGAAGCGCAAGGGCAAGTCGGTGTGCGTCGTGCGGAAGAAGGCCAAGCATCCGAAGAAGAAGCAGCACAAGGCGAAGGGGAAGCACCACTCCGAGGGCGGGAAGACCAAGGGAGGCAAAACGAAATGAGGCGCTCACCGGTCAAGGGCTCGGCGTTCGCCGCCCTGCTCGGCCTGGCGCTGCTTGTCGCGCTCGTCGTCCCGGCCGGCGCGGGAGCCTTCGCGATCTCCTCGTTCCAGATGCAGGCGATCGCAGAGGGCGGCGCGTCGGCGACGCTGTCGGGGTCCCACCCCTATGAGATGACGGCGAGGATCGCGATGCAAACCGAAGGGTCCGGTCCCTACACCGAAGGGGACCTGCGGGACCTGAACCTCGAACTGCCCCCCGGGATGATCGAAAACCCGGGCGCCCTGCCCAAGTGCGGCGCGACGGACTTCCACACCCGGCGCCTCTCGCCGTTCGAAAACAGCCTCGCCGGGGAGAACTGCCCCGCCGCGTCTCAGATCGGCACCGTCACCGTGCGCAGTTCCTACGGCAATGGCACCGCCCGCACCTTCGGCGTCTTCAACCTGGTGCCGGCCCCCGGCGTCCCGTCCCAGTTCGGCTTCGCGCCCTGGGGCGTGCCGATCGTGTTCAGCGCGCACCTGCGCGGCACCGCCGGCAAATACGGCATCGACCTGGAAACCCACAACCTCACCCAGGCCTTCGACCTCTCCGAACTGGGGCTGACGATCTGGGGAACCCCGTGGGGCGTCTCCCACAACGGCGAACGGGGCAACTGCCTGAACGAGGCCGAACCGTCGTTCCCCTGGGCCAAGTGCTCGGTCGGCCCGCCGGCCACCGCCCTGCCCCAGTCCTACCTGACTTTGCCCGCCTCCTGCGCCGCCCCGCTGACGTTCGACGCCTCGGCGACCTCCTGGCAGGGAGCTTCGGCCATCGCCTCCTCGAGCGCACCCGCCCTCCAGGGTTGTGAATCGCTCACCTTCGACCCGCGGCCGGCGGGACAGCTGATCAGTTCGCGAACGACCTCACCCTCAGGCTACGAATTCGACCTGGACGCCGACAACTCGGCCCTGCTCGAACCCGCGCGGCGGGTCCCCTCGCAGGTCCGCCAGGCGGTCGTCTCGCTGCCCGAAGGGGTGACGATCAACCCGTCGGTGGGCGCGGGGCTGAGCTCCTGCTCGTCGGCCCAGTATGCCGCGGAGACGGCGACTTCGCCGCCCGGCGCCGGCTGCCCCGACGGCTCGAAGATCGGCACCTTCACGGTCTCGACGCCGCTGTTCGAAGAAGGGCTCGTGGGGTCGATCTACCTCGCCGCCCCGCACGACAATCCCTACGGCAGCCTGGTCGCGCTGTACCTGGTCGCCAAGGCCCCCGGGCGCGGTGTGCTGGTCAAAGTCCCCGGCAAGATCGATACCGACCCCAACTCGGGCAGCCTCACCGCGACCTTCGACGAACTCCCGCAGCTGCCCTACGGTGACCTCGTAGTCAAATTCCGCGAAAGCCAGCGCGCGCCGCTGGTCAGTCCGCCGACCTGCGGGGCGGCGATCACCCGGTCCACGCTCACGCCGTGGCTCGGCTCGCTCGGCACCGCGGTCCGTGAAACCGCGACCCAGGTCACGGCCGGGATCGGCGGCGCTCCGTGTCCCGCGGGCGTGCCGCCGTTCGACCCGGGCGCGACCGGCGGGTCGATCAACTCCGCCGCCGGCGCCTACTCGCCGTTCTACCTGCACCTCACCCGGACCGACGGCGAAGCGGAGATCACCTCCTACTCGGCCACCTTCCCGCCCGGGCTGACCGGCAAGATCGCCGGGATCCCGTACTGCTCGGAGGCCGCACTGGCGGCGGCGGCGCACCGCTCCGGCACCGAAGAGCTGGGACACCCCGACTGCCCGGCGGCCTCGCAGATCGGCCACACCGTTACCGGCTACGGGGTCGGATCGGCCCTGACCTACGCGCCCGGCGGTCTCTATCTCGCGGGCCCCTACCACGGCTCGGCCTTCTCGGTGGTGGCGATCGACTCGGCGGTGGTCGGGCCCTTCGACCTCGGGGTGATCGAGGTGCGCTCGGCGATCCGGGTCGACCCCGGCACCGCCCAGGTGTCGATCGACTCGGCCGGCTCCGACCCGATCCCGCACATCCTCGACGGCATCCCGCTCCACCTGCGCGACATCCGTGTCTACATCTCGCGGGGCGAAACGACGCTGAACCCGACCTCGTGCGAACCGACGGCACTGTCGTCGGCGCTGGCCGGGTCCTACGCGCCCTTCACCGATCCTTTCGGCGCGGCCGCGACCGCGTCGGTCCACTACCAGGTCCTCGGCTGCGGCTCGCTCGGCTTCGCCCCGAAGATCAACCTGCGACTGCAGGGGCAGACGCAGCGCGGCGGCCACCCGAAGCTGCGTGCGGAAGTCATCGAGCGCGCCGGCGACGCCAACATCGCCTCCGCGGTCGTCGCCCTGCCGTCCTCGGAGTTCCTCGCCCAAAATCATCTGCGCGGCATCTGCAGCGCCGCCCAGCTGGCGCGCGCCGCGTGCCCGGCCACGTCTGTCTACGGCAAGGCGACCGCCTACACGCCGCTGCTCACCGAACCCCTCAGCGGCCCCGTCTACCTCGTCTCCTCGAGGAACAAGCTGCCCGACATGGTGGTGCCGATGACCGGGGACGGGATCGCGATCACGCTCCGGGGGCGGATCGACTCGAGCGCCTCCGGCGGGATGCGGGCGACCTTCGAAGGTCTGCCCGATGCGCCCGCGTCGAAATTCGTGATGACCCTGCAGGGCGGGAGACGGGGCCTGCTCGAAAACTCGGCAGGGGTCTGCAAGCGGCGTACCTTCGCCACCGCGAACTTCGCCGGGCACGCCGGCCGCGGCGTCGCCCTGCGGGTGCCGATGCTCGCCCAGTGCGGCAAGCAGGGGAAGAAAAAGGGCGGCAAGGGGAAGAAGGGCAAGCCCAAGGGCAAGGCTCACGGTAAGAACGGGAGGAAGCGATGATCCGACGACTGACGGTGGCGGCGCTCTGCGCGGCCGCGCTCTTCCTGCTCGTCCCGATGGCGGCCTTCGCCGCGCACTCCTTGCGCTACACGATCGGTCCCTTCGAACCCACGCCGGAACACCCCGAGCACCTCGAAGGCCCCTGCGGCGCTGCCGTCGACTCCCAGGGCAATGTCTTCGTGTCGGACTATTACAGCGACAAGATCGTGGTCTTCAACTCCTCCGGTGGATACCTCTCCGAGGTTTTCGGGATCAATCCGCTCGACGGACCGTGTGGTCTTGCCATCGACGCCGACGGGGTCATCTACGCGAACCTCTACCACGCGGGAATAGCGGTGCTGGAACCCTCCGGCGCTACCTATACGAATCGCGGCGAAGTCATCTCCGCCAACGCGACCGGCGTCGCGATCGACCCGGTGACCGGCAACCTGCTGGTCGACGAACGGGTCGGGATCGCCGAATACGAACTCCCGCTCACGGTCGGTCCGCAACCGCTGCGGACGATCGGCAGCGGCAGCCTCGGAGACGGCTACGGGGTCGCGGTCTCCGGCTTCGAAGGCACCGAGGGGTGGATCTACGCCGCCGACGCCGCGACCGGCAGCGTGAAGGTCTATGACCCGGCGACGAGCCTGACGGCACCGGCCGCCGAACTCGACGGCACCGGCACGGCGCTCGGCCACTTCAACGACCTCAGCGACGCGGCGCTGGCCCTCGACGAATCCAACGGGCACCTGTTCGTCGCCGACGATCTCAGCGGGCGGCTCTTCGAATCGGCCCTGGCCGGCGTGCAGGAGTTCGGCCCCGACGGGACCTTCGAAGGGCAGCTGGAACCGAAGTCGGTGGACGGCGACCCGGTCGGGCTCGCGGTCGACAACACCGGTGGGGCCACCCAAGGCGATGTGTACGTCACCAGCGGCAACACGGAAAACGCGCAGGTGTTCGCCTTCGGGCCGACGGTCACGGCGTTCCGCTCGCTCGCCCCGCCCGGAGGGGCCGCCACGGGCGGCGGCAACTCTCCGAGCACACCGGCGGATGAAGCCGAACCGTCGCCGTCAAGCGAAGGCGAACCGGCCGCCACCGCCTCGACCATTACCCAGAAGGGCACGCTGCGCGTCCAGGCGAAGGGGGGGATGAACCCGACCAAGCTGCCACGGACCGGTACCGCGCCGGTCTCGGTTTCGGTCTCCGGGCACGTCACCACCGTCGACGGCAGCGCGCCGCCACGACTGCGCATCCTGACCATCGACATCAACCGCAACGGCATCTTCGACCTGGCCGGGCTGCCGCCCTGTCCGGTGAGCAAGATCCAGCCGGCCTCGTCCGCGCGCGCCCTCGCGGCCTGCGAACCCTCGCTGGTCGGCCAGGGGCGCTTTTGGGGCGAATCGTCGCTGTCCGGCGAACCGTACGAAACGCAGGGCCGGCTGCTCCTCTTCTACGGCCGCCAGGGTGGCAAGCCGATGATCTTCGGCCAGATCTACTCGAGCAAGCCGTTCACCTCCTCCTACGTCGTGCCCTTCTCGGTCCGCACGCTGCCCCACGGCACCTACGGCACCGAGCTGCGCGCAAACCTCGCCGCCGCGCTCGGCAATCGGGCGAGCCTCACCGGGATCGAAATGACCCTCTCGCGCCGCTACGTGTCGGAAGGCAGGCACCGCAGCGTGATCAGCGCCGGCTGCCCGGCCCCGAAGGGCTTCCCCAGCGCCGTCTTCCCGCTGCTGCGGGCGAGCTTCTCCTTCGACGGACCGTCGGTCAGCTCGGTCCTTGCCGGAAACTGCCGTGCATTGGGCAAATAGCCGAACGCAAGGTACTCACGCCGGCCCGTCGATCGAGATCCGCTGCTCGAGTTGTCGACGGGCTAGAAGAGGGTGAAACGGCGGCCGGCCGGTGACCGGTCCGGCCCGGCCGCGTTGACGGCGCGCACCTGGAAGCGGTAGCGACCGTGGGCGAGGTGGCGGTAGGTACGCGGCGACGCGCACCGCCGGAAGGGGGCGGGCGCGGGGGAGTGGGCACTGGTTCTGGGGATGCGCTGGAGACGGCATTCGAAGCCGGCGCCGGCTTCGGAGGCGAAGCGGAAGGTCACCCGGCCGGCGGCCCGATGCAGGGAGACGGTCTTGAGTTTGGTCCACGGCCGCGGGGTGGCGGTCGGCGTACTCGGACCGGGGCCGGCTTGGCCGGTCCCGCCGCCGCCGGTTACTTCTTGGTTCGGCGGCGGTGCGGTCGCGACGCCGAACCCGATCACCCGTTCGTCCAAGGTGCCGACGTAGATGCGGCCGTCGGCGACGCCGGGGCGGCCGAACTTCGAGGCGATGCCGATCGGTGCCTGCCAGAGCGGCGGTTCGCCTTCTTCGGGAACGGCTTTGTAGGCGTTCAGGGTCGAGCCGGCGCAGGGCCAAAAGTCCGGGCATTGCTCCTCCCAGACGATCGCCGACCCCGGCGTCGTCCCCTCCGAGGTGACGATCGGGGAGCCGGACCCCCAGGTGAGCGGATCCGAGGTCTTGCCGATCAGTTCGAACTTCGGCAGTTCGCCTTCGGGGCTGTATTTGAGGATTTCCAGGCCGCCCGTTTCGCCGACCCCGGGGACAAAGACGTAGCCCCCTTCCCCTGGCCAGACCGCCATCGAGCCGACCACCGGGTGTTCGTTGACGATTTCCCCGAGGATGTCGTTTTTTTCGGTGGGGCTCTGCCCCTGGCCGCCGAGGTGATCCCGGTTGAGGATGAAGATCTTGCGGTCCTTGCCCGCCACCAGCATCAGGTTCGGGACCGCTTCCGTGCCGAAGTACCGGGACGGCAGCGCGGTCGGCGCGCTCGAGCCGAGGTCCTGGTCGCGTTCGTCGAGTTCTTGGCGGTTCCAGGGAGAGAAGAAGTCGGTCGCCGTCGCTTCCCCCGCCGGCCCGATCTGCACCCGTCCGACCGACTCGCCGAGATCTTCCGACGGGGTGGGGCTGGGCGGCGGGGTTGGTTCGACGAAGGAGTTGCCGGTGGCGAAGAGGATCTGCCCCGGCCCGTCGGAGACGAGCCCGCCGCCGCCCTGCCAGATCGCCGAGCCGAGGGGGCTGGTGGCCCACATCGTCCGCACCTGGGCGGTGCTCGTCGAGACTCCGACCAGCCACCCCTGGTAGGGCAGGATGTCGCAGTGACTGCCGAATCCCGCGTAGACGACTCCGTCCATCAGCAGGAGGCCCGGTCGCTGCAACTGCCGCTTGGCGACGAATTCGGGGTGCGGTGAGAGGTTTTCCGCTTCCCCGCCGATCGTCACCGGGAAGCCCGGCGCTTCTTCACCGTCGGCCATCCTCAATGCGCGTAACTGATAGGTCGCGGTTTTCGGCGATTCCGAGTAGGTCTTGGAGTAGAAATAGGCGATGCCCGTTTCGGGATCGATCACCGGGGTGCCGGTGATCCCGACGTCGGGTTCCATGTCGGTGCAGCCCGGTAGTTCCGAGGACGGGAAAGGATCGCCCACCTTTCTTTCCCACTTCACCGCGCCGGTGAGCGGGTCGAGCCCATAGGCCCGGTCCTTCTCGGTCACCACCAGGAGGGTGCCGTCCGCGACCAGGGGCTGGGCATATACCTGGCCTTGGACCGGCGTTTCGAAGATCTGCCCGAACTTGCCGCCGGCGACCGTCGCCGGGTCGAGCTTCGGCTCGTCGGGATACCAGCCGGTCCGCAGGGCGTCGTTGGAGGCGGTGACCGGTTCCGCCGCCGCCCCCGCAGCGCCGGCGAGCGCGAGCACGCCGATCATCGCCGCGAGCCCGGCGATGAAGCTTGCCGCTGCCTTCCCCCTGGAGCCCACGAGAAGCGCGCAGCCTACCTGTCGGCCTCTACGAAGTCTTGTGAGGCACGAAATGGGCGCCGATCAGTGGAGGCCGGCCGGGCCAGGAGGCTCAGGAGGATAGTGATCGCGAGGATCGTCTCCGGGCCTGCGCGGGGTCATCGGCCCGACCAGAAGAAGGATGAAGGCGACGATCAGGAAACCCCCGACGGCGTCGATCGTGGTGCCGACGCCGCCGCCGACGATGACGCCGACGACGACCCCGACGACGAGGATCGCGACGATCCCGAGGACGACGTATCCCGCAGTGGTCGGCTTACCGAGGCGGCGGCGCATGTCCTGAATCCTACGAAGGTCACCGGTTATGGCCGAATCGAACATTGGTACGACCCGGGTTGCCGATCGCATTCCTGCCGTCTAGTGTCGCGCCGAAGCCACTGGCTTCGCGAATCTCGTCCGCTCGTCCGTCTCGCCTGCCCCAGACCTTTGGGCGGGAGGCGCCTTACCGCAAAGGGGAACCTCGTGCATCGTTTTCTGGGACACCGGCCGTCACCGGCGATGGTCGTCGCGCTGGTCGCGCTCTTCGTCGCACTCGGAGGCGGCGCCTACGCCGCGCTGAAGCTGCCGGCGAATTCCGTCGGAGCCGCGCAGCTGAAGAAGAAGGCGGTGACGCCGGCGAAACTGAGCCCGGCCACGAAGGCGGCCCTTTCGAAGCCTGGTCCGAAGGGCGAAACGGCGCGCGAGGACCTGAGGGCCCACGCGGCGACACCGGGGCGGCGGGGCCGGGGGCCACGATCCTGAACTGGGACGAAGCCGCCAGCGCGAGCCCCGCCCTCAAAACCATCGGCACGGTCCTTGGCGACACCTTCTCGGCCGAATGCTCGATTCCGAGTGCGGGCGAAGCCCGAGTATCGGTCTACGTGCAGACCAGCGATGGCTCGCTGCGATGGGACACCGGCACCGAGACCACCGACAACGGTACGAACGAAGGTCGCTCAAACAGCACGAATGTGCCGGCGGGGACGGTCCTGGCTCCCAACAAAATCGCCGAAGCCACGGCGACCGCATTGCCAAGCCAATCGGACCACAACTCCCAGATCGTGCAGCTTGCCCCGGTCCACGGCTACCTGAACCTCCACACGACCGCGTCTACCCAGGGCTCCTCGCAGACCTGTCACGTCTCGGTGATGGCCTTCGCGGCCGGCTGAGGCCGGCCGCTCGTCCTACGGTCGATCTGAACCGGGTAGCCCGCCCGCAGCACCGCCAGCGTCGCCGGAGGAGTGATCGCGGTGGCGGTGCCGCGGCGGGGGCGGCGGCGCCGCTCGCCATAGCCGGTGAGGCTCCAGGCGATGAGGTCGCGGGCGAGGACCAGGTGGGGCGCGCCGTCAACGAGGACGAAGGCGCCGTCGGGCAGGTCGTTCCACCCGACCTCGTGGAAGCGGCGGCGGTGGGTGCCGGGGAGGAGGCGCTCCGCGTGCAGCCGGCGGTTCATCTCGCCGGCGGAGGGTGGGTTGCCGCCGAGCGATTCGGCCCAGGCTGCTTTGTAGGCGCTGTATTCGGCGTGGCGGCACTCGCCGCAGGGGCGGTGGCCGGCGGCGAAGGCGACCGCCTCGTCGTGGAAGAAGAGCGGGGTCCAGCGGTTCGGCACCCATAGCTCGCGGTGGCGGCCGCGGAACTCGAGGGCGCAGGTGATCCAGAGGTTGCCGGCATGGAAGCGGACGATCTCGCGCCCCTCGTGCAGGACGCCGCGGTTGCCGGTCCAGGCGCCTCGCAAGGGGGTGGCGACGATCTCGCCGGTCGGCGTGACCCGGTTTCGCTGCGGCATCGAAGCCATGATGCCCGGAGTTGCCGCGACCGCCGCTCGACCGCGCGGTGACGCCGGCGGAACTCAGCCCTGCCGCGAAGGCGGCCCTTTGCACCCCCGGTCCGCAGGCCGAGGCCCCCGAGCCTCGTAGTGGGCAAGGCCGGCCGCCGCGCGCAGCGTGCCCTTGGCCGTCGCCGCCCGCCCGATCCGGGTGCCCGCGTAGCGGACCCCGCGGCGCCGGATCCGCTGGTCCACCGCCAGCCAGGAGCAGGCGCCGCGCTCGAGGATCCAGAGCGGCGCCAAGACCGAGGCGCCGGCGGGAAAGACGCGCTCGCCGCCGGCGCGTCGTCTGCCGCGCTCGGCGAGGAGGGCCGAGCCGACCGCGAGCGCGAGCGGCGGTCCGGCACGCCGCCGAGCCGCGGCCGCGAGGAGGAGCGGCAGGACGCCGAGCCAGAGGGCCATCCGCGCCGGCAGCGCGAAATCGTCGTAGGCCTGTCGCACCCGCTGGGAGCGAAAGTGGGCGGCGCTCGGCGGCAGCCGCCGCACGTAGAGATCGAGCGGCGCGGCGATCCTGCCGCCGCGGGCGGCGACGGTGCGGATCAGCTCCAGGTTCTCGAAGAGGACATCGCCGTCGTAGCCGCCGCCGGCGAGGAGAAGCGAGCGCCGCACCGCCAGCGTGCCGGGGAAGTCCCGTCCGAACGAGCGGTTCAGCAGGGTCCGGGCGGTGTCCCAGCGGGCATGCCAGGGGAGCGGCTCGAAGTAGTTCTGGGGCCGCACCATGTCGTGGTCCGCCAGCAGGGCCGCGGTTCGCGTCAGCTCGGCCGGTCCGTAGCGGACGTCGTCGTCGGCGATCACCAGAGCCTCCCGGGTGGCCAGCCCGGCGGCGGTCAGGACGCCCGCGACCTTGCCGTTGAGGCAGGCTCGCGACGGATCCGGTGCGACGTGGGCGGCGACGTGCGGAGCCCAGACGGCGTGGTTCGCGGCGAAGACCTCCGGCGGCGAGCCGTCGACGACGATCGTCTCGGCGACCGCGCCCGCCAGCTCCGTGAGGTAGGCGGTCATCTCTGCGCGGGCCCGGCCGTCGACCCAGCGGACCGGCACCAGGTAGGAGCAGTCGAGGGGGACGTCGGGCCGTTTCACCTCAGGCGGCGTCGATCGGTTGCCGCAACGACGTCCGGCCCTGCTTCCAGCAGCCGAGCAGGTGCTCCGCCCAGCGTCCCTCGACCGCCAGCAGGGCGCGGGCGCCGAAGAGGATGTCGTCGGCCAGCTCCGGTTCCTCACGGGCCAGGCCGTCCGCCAGGTCCCAGGCCGCGATCGCCTCGTGGACGGCGTCGGCCTCGACGTGCTCGTCGTAGAACTCGGTCACGTCCTTGCCGTAGCCGAAGCGGCGCAGCGCGTTGCCGTAGCGGCGGTTAGGGACCGACGAGGTCATCTCGAAGGCCGCCAGGTGTCCGACCGCGGCGCCGCGGCGGCGGCGGTGCAGGCCGAATCCGGAGAGCAGGTTGACGGTGGCGAGCGTCGGCGCCGGCAACACCCCGAGGTAGGCGCCGTAGGCGTCGTCGAGCCCGAGGGCGCGCATCGTGTCGGCGAAGAGGACGGCGTGCATGCGCTCCGCGCGGCCGCCGCCGTACTCGTCGAACTGGACCTCGAGCAGCGCCGCCTTCGGTCCCGGCGGCAGCCGGGGGATCGCCCAGGAGTGCGGGTCTGCCTCCTTCAGCTGGTAGGCCGAGCGGTGGACGACGTGCTCGAGCATCTGCTCCCGCGTCCCCTTCGTCTCCAGGTACCGGGAGAGCGGCGGGCCGTCGTCGTCGGCGACGATCCGCTGCAGGCTCTCGCCGACGTGCTCCGACTCGGCGTCCTCGCCGGCGGGGGTCAACTCGGCCACCGCGTCCTCGAAGGCCGCCTCGAGACCGGCCCGGAAGGCGAGCAGCGACGGCGACCACTCCCAGCGCTCGTCGACGCCGTCGAAGCCGGCGTAGTGCAGCTCGTAACAGACGTAGAGGGCGAGTTGGAGGTCGAGATCGGCGACCGGGTCGTCGCGAGCGGGCGGGGGCGTCGCGGGGAGACCATCAGTCGGGTCGCCCGGGAGAGTCTCGAAGAGCACCGCGGTCAGCGGGCCGGCCGGGTCGGGCAGCGGCATCCGGCGGCCGGTGCCGGGGCGGTGGTCAGCGAGCGAGGACATCGCTCACCCGTCCGTTCGTTCCGGCGGCCACGTCTCGAGCACGCCCGGGGCGCGAAAGTCGATCAGCTTGTGGGTCCCGTCGCAGTAGGGACGGGTCCGTGACTTACCGCAACGACAGAGGGCGACCGTTCGCCGGCTCACCGGGATCGGCTCGCCGTCCTGGTCGCGCAACGAGAACGAGCCGCGCACGAGGTAGGGGCCGTCGCGGTAGGCGGTGATCGTCGCCTCCGCCTCGGTTCCTTCGGCCCGAGATACTGATCCAGACTCCATCTACCGCTCCTTCTGAGTGACGAGCCCGTCCCGGGCGTCGGTCGGACGAGAAAGTCCCAGAGCAGTTCTCGAGAGGAGACCCGCGCAGCAGCCCTTCCGACGTGTCGGTTACCCCGCTGCCGAGCGACTAATCGGGACCGGCCGGCAGCAGACCTTGACTTCCGGCCGGTCAGCCTCTTCGCCAAAAGCCGCGGCGACGGCCGAACTCGCGGCGGCGAAGCGTGTCGCCCATCAGCCAGAACATCGGTGGCCAGAGGCCGACGAAGAGCGCCCGGCGTTCGGCGTTGCCGCGTTCGTCCTCGCCGATCGTCTTCGCCCTCGCCCAGAGCACGATGCAGAGGAGGATGGACGCCATCGAGAGCCCGTAGAGATGTCCGCTGCGGAGCACGATCTTCTCGTTCAGGTGATCGGCCATGCCCCCGGGTACCCGCTGAACGTGTCGCATCCACAGACCCGCCGCAAACGCTGGGCGACCGCCGCCCGTTGGCCGGTCGGCATCGGCCTCGCCAACTGGCGCTATATGTGGAGCACCACGCCTGTGCACCGCTGGGAGATGCGCGGAGCCTGGCCCGCCGACGCGCCGCCAGACCTGCCCGACGCCGCCGATCGCGCGGGGCTGCAGCTGGTCGAGGAAGGTGTCGGACCGCTGATCCACCGGATCTACCGGACCAGGATCGTCGGCTCGAGCCTCGGTCCCGAGGAGCTGATGAGCCGGATGACGGCCGACCTCGACCGGGTCGCCCCATCGGAGTTCGCGACCTTCCAGCGGGTCGGCGGCAAAGCCGACGGGCTGGCGGTCGGGGACGAATACGTGGTGCGGATGCCCGGCCCCTGGGACGGCCCGGTTCGGGTCGTCGCGGTCGACGCGCGCTCGTTCCGCCTGGCAACGCTTCGCGAACACCTCGAGGCGGGTCAGATCGAATTCCGGGCCGGCGCCGACTACCGCTCCCTCTGGTTCGAAATCGAGTCGTGGGCGCGCAGCGGGGACCGCCTCAGCGATCTGCTCTACGACCGTCTGCGGATCTCCAAGGAGGTCCAGCTACACATGTGGTCCTCGGTGCTGCGCCGGGTGGTCGGCCTCACCGCGGGCCGGATGGAGGGCGGCCTCGTGATCACGACGCGGGTCGTCCCCGAGCAGGCGCTGCCGGGCGCGGCGCCAAGCGACGGCGTCGACCGCCGCCGGCTCGCGCGGCTGCGCAACCTCGCCGAGCGTCGCCTCAACTTCGACCCCGCGCTCCTCGAAGCGCGTCCGGACGAGCACGGGTGGCATAACGATGATCTGGTCGAGCCGCTTCCGTCGGAGCCCTCCGGCCCGCCGGCCGAGGGAGGAAGCTGGCAGGTCGCCAGGGATCTGATGGACAGCTACCAGCTCGCCGACCCGGGCGTCGTCACCGCGACCTACGACGAATCCGCCCCGTTGGCCGGCCGCGACATGCTGCTGCGGATCTCCTTCAAGGGCCTGCCGCTCTGGGTCGGGGTCCGGGTCGCTCAAGATTACGAGGAGACGCGCGTGGTGGAAGGGCGGGAGGTCCGCGTCTTCGGCTGGAGCTACGACACCCTCGAAGGCCATTTCGAGGAGGGGCGGATGCACTACGAACTCTGGAAGTGGCTTGACGACGGCGACGTCGAGTTCCACCTTCGCGCCCTCTCCCGCCCGGCGCGCAGCGGGCCCCTGGCGACCCGGGTCGGCTTCCGTCTCATCGGCCGCCCTTACCAACTGCGCTTCTACCGGCAGATCTGCAGGCGGGTGCGCCGCCTCACCGAGGCACAGCTGGAAACGGAGCGGGTGGCGGTCACCGTTCGCTGACCAGGTCGGACGGATCCAGCACGAAGACCTCACACATCAGGTCGGGCTCCTGCTGGTTGCCGCTCATGAAGCCGATCACCCTGCGCCCCGTGGCCTTTTCGATCACGTCTTCGAAGCGCTCGCGCATCAGCTCCTGGAAGGCGACGCGCTGTTCGATCACCGCGGTCCCGCGGCCGCCTTGGCGCAGGGTCTGCTCGACCCGGGTGTAGCCGCCGCGGAGGATGCAGACGACGAGATCGTCCTGGTAATAGGACTTGGCCTGCGTCGGTCCCCGGCCGTAGAACTCCTTGAGCAGGGCGACCAGGCCGTCGGAGACGGCGGTCAATTCATCGCCGTGGCGCCTTTTAGCCTCGAGCGCCTCCGGACTCCGGTACGGATCGGATTCGGTTGGTGCGATGAGCCCATGGTAGGCAGACGCGGTACGGTGGTTCAACGGCTCGTTGGGTTCTCCCACCCTCTGCCTCGCGCGCGTCTCCGACCAGAGGACATGGAGGTCGAGCTCTTCTGCTGGGGTGCCTTGCCGGCGGAGGCCTGACTGGTGATCCGGCTCGACCGCTCCTCGCTGCTCCGCTACGCTCGATCGAGGAGGGCATCACTGAAGTCGGTGCCGAGCCGGCAGCAAGACGTGACTTCCGGGCCTGTCGCCGAGTCCGAGGAGTCCCTGATGTCACCACCGAGTCTTCCCCAGTTAGGTCCCGTCTCGGAAGGACGGCCGCTTCCACCGCGGGCTTTGCCCCAGACCGTCACCTCCGCCCGCAGGGCCGGAGCCGGCGACTCGATCCGCTCACTGCTGGAAGGTGAGCTCGACCTGACGGCACGGGAGGCCTTCGAGTCGGCGCCGGCGGGCGCCCTCGACGACTCCGACCGGATCGTGGCCGACCTGGCCGCCCCGACCCTGCTCGACTGGTCCGCGCGCTCGGTCATCTTTACCGCCGCCGAGCGCAGCCGCGACGATGGCGCTTTGATGATCCTGGTGAGCCCGCGCGGACAGGTGCGTCGGCTGCTCGACCTGGTTGGGGCGCCGGCCGGTGTCGCGGTCCTCGACCATGACGATCTCCCGACCGACCGGACCCTGGTGCGGGTATGACCGGCGGGGCGGACGTCGGTCGCTACCTGCCGATCTACCTCAACGACCATTACGCCGGCGCCGTCGCCGGGGTCGAACTGGCCCGCCGCCTGCTTGCCGCCAACCGCGAGGTCGAGGCGCTGGCTCCCACCCTGCAGCGGGTCAGCGCGGAAATCGAAGCCGACCGGGGGACCCTGGAGGGCGTCCTCGACCGACTCGACGTTTCCCGCAGCCCGGTCAAGCCCGCGGCCGCCTGGCTGCTCGAGCGGGTCGGACGCCTCAAGCCGAACGGCCACCTGCGCGGCTACTCGCCGCTCAGCCGGATCCTCGAGCTCGAGGGCCTGGCGATCGGGATCTCCGGGAAGGCCGAACTCTGGCGGACGCTCTCAGGGTTGGGTCTGGACGAGCGGGCCGGGGTCGACTTCGATGCGCTCACGCGGCGCGCCGAGGAGCAGCACGCCGCGATCTCCGACCTTCACCGGATCGCCGTCGCCACGATCGACGGCCCCCGGGACTGACCGCGGATCCACCGCGCCGCGAGGTCCGCGGCGGGAAGCACGAGGGCGCCGGCCGGTAACGCTTTGCGTCCCGGCGACCAATAACAGGTATGGACACGCAGCCGGCGTTGCCGAACCCACCGAGCGCGCTCAGTCGTCGGCTCAGCGTGGTCGCTGCCCGCGAGCACGGGGTCGGCCCCGAGCAGCTGCCGCTGATCGGCATCGACCCCGACATCTTCGACGTCTTCTATCGCGAGCACATCGACGGTGTCGAGGGCTTCGTGGTGCGCCGCGTCGGCGACCGCGAGCGTGCCGCCGAGCTGACCGCGGAGATCTTCCTCGCCGCGATCGACTCGTCGCATCGCTACCGGCCCGCACTCGGGACACCGAGGGCATGGCTGCTCGGGATCGCCCGGATCCTCGTCGCCGGCGAGCGGCGGCAGCGTGATCGCCAGAGGGCCGGGGAGGAGCGACTTCGCGGCAGCGCCTTGGTCGATCACGACGATGCGGCGCGATGGGACGCTCGGATCGACGCCGCCACCCGCTCTCGTGAGCTCTACCAGGCCATGGACCGCCTCCCCGATGGCGAGCGGGCGGTGCTCGAACTCGTCGCGCTCGACGAACTGAGCCTCGCCGAGACCGCCGCCGCGACCGGCATCCGGCCGGTGACCGCACGGGTGCGGCTGCACCGCGCCAGGCGCAGGCTGCGGGCCGAGCTCGAGGCCGCGGCCGACCAGCCGAATCCTCGGAGGGAGGACCGATCGTGAACCGGCAACAGCGCCATGACGACGATTTCGAGGGTCGCCTCCTCGCCCATCTGAAGGCGCTCGTCGCCGAGCGTGGCGACGCCGCGGCGCGGCGGGAGGCCGCCGAAACCGCGACGCGCGCGCCTGCCTGGCGCCGGCGCGGTCCGCGCCTGGCGCTGGTCGGCGCCGTCGCGCTCGCCGCCGTCGTCGTCGCCTTGATCGCCGGCGCCGGGGGCGGCGACGGCTCCACGGCCTTCGCGGTCGAGCCGCAGCCTGGTGGCGGCGTGACGATCAAGATCTACAGCCTCGAAGACGCGTCCGGGCTCGAAGCGGCGCTGAGGGAAGCCGGGATTCGCTCCCAGGTGACCTGGCTGGCGGCCGGGATGGTCTGCCGCGAACCCCACTACACGCCCTCCGAGGTTCACCTTCCGGGTGGCGGCGTCCTCGGTGGGATGACGATGGGAGGTCCCGGCGCGATCACGATCTCGGTCGGCAGCACCCACGGGTGGCGCGCGCGCTTCGGCGAATACAGGCGGGGAGAGATCTCGGCTCAGGAATATCGCGACTCGATGGCGAACCTGAACCTCGACCCGAAGGCCTTCCGCTCCGATCAGAGCGTCGTCATCTCCGGCGCGCCCGTCCCTTATGACGGCGACCCCGAAGGGGGGAGCATCACCAAGGTGGGAGTCGCCGAAGGCACGGTCGAGCCCTGCAGGTCGGTGCCGGCGCCGCCGAGCGGCCAAGGCGCCTTCGGGCTGACCCCCGAGGGCGGGCCCGCCTATACGCCGCACGGCGACAACGCCTTGGCCCCCGCCGCCGCCGTCACCGACGTGGATCGCGCCGCGTCCGCCGCCGAATCCTCCGGCACCCAGCTCGAAGCGCCGGGGCCCGGGCAGTTCCTCTACACGGAGACGACCGTCGTCCAGCTGGAGGCCTGGCTGCCGAAGGGGGATGCGAAGGGCTCGAAGGCGAATCCCCGGTACTTCGTGCCGATCAACGACCCGAGGGGCCGCTATGCGCTGGTGCCGGTGACGAAGCAGGTGTGGATGGCCCCGGACGGCACGACGCACGTCCGCGAAACCCTCGGCAAGGTCGAATTCCTCTCCAGCGCCGACCAGCGAGCCTGGGAAGAAGCGGGCTCGCCGCCGCCCTGGGCCTTCGATCCCGCCGAACACCACGTCACTCGCGACGACTCCGGCCACCTGCGGAAGGACTTCGAGTCCAAGGCCTTCCGCGGCCGCCACGAATTCACCTATATGTCGAGGCTCTCCCGGCTCCCGACCGAACCCGAAGCCCTGCGCCTCGCCGTCGAACATCGGCGCGCCCCCGGGTCGCCGGTCGACCCGTCGCCGGCAACCTCGGCGAGAGGCGGCGCGACGGTCGAGCGGCTCCTCGAAATCCTCAGCGAACCGATCACCAGCCCCGCTCTGCGGGCGGCCGCCTTCGGTGCCCTCGCCGAAATCCCAGATCTAGGGTTCGAACCAGGGGTCGCCGATGCCGGCGGGCGTCGCGGTGACGCGATCGGCTGGACCAGGGAACGTGGATTCGGCCGCCGATTCATCTTCGATCCGCGCACCGGGGAGATGCTGGCCGACGCCGAAATGATCTTCGGCGCGAAGGCGGCGGGCTATCGCCAGGTCCCCGACCGAACCGTGTTCCGCGAAACCGCCTACCTGGGATCCGCGATTGTCGGTTCCACTCACGAGACGGGCTCGGAAGGCTGAACCGGGCAGCGCTTTCCGGATGACGAGTCCCCGTTTCCTCGGGCCCGAGTTCGGGTACACGCCGTAATCCGTTCGCAAGGGGAGGACTTGGGATGAGGAAGATTTGGGTGTCGTTGGCGACTCTGTTCGTCGCCGCAGGCCTTGTGGGACTCGGGGCCCCGGTTGCCGCCGCGGCGGAATCGCTGGTCAACACCGGCAGCCCCGCGACGCCGTTCCCGCAGAACAAGCAGAACGAGCCGGGCCTGGCGATCGATCCCCAGAACCCGGAAGTGGTGGTGGCCGGGTCCAACGACGAGATCGACGAGCCGCCGTGCAAAGGCGGTGAATGTCCCTTCGTGCAAGGCGTCGGCAATTCCGGCGTCTACTTCTCCTTCGACGGCGGCACGACCTGGACGCAGCCCACCTACAGCGGTTACAGCGACCGCACCGGGACCCCCGGGACGGGTCCGATCGGGACGCTGCCCCACTACGACACGAATGGCCTTGTCTCCGACGGCGACCCGGCGCTGGCCTTCGGGCCGGCTCCGAGCGGCAACGGCTTCTCCTGGGAAGCGGGCTCGCGCCTCTACTACGCGAACCTGACTTCGAACTTCGCCACCAAACGCAGCGAATTCACCTTCAAGGGCTTCGAGGCGATCGCCGTCTCCCACACCGACGATCCGGCGGCAGCGGCTGCGGGCGACGCGTCGGCCTGGAGCGAACCCGCCATCGTCACCGCCCAGAACCAAACCTCGGCGACCTTCTCCGACAAGGATGCGGTCACCGCCGACGACGCCGCCACCAGTCCCTACTTCGGCAACGCCTACCTTTGCTACAGCCGCTTCCAGGGCGAAGGCCCCGGTGTGACGATCTCCGTCAGCCGCTCCCGCGACGGCGGTGAAACCTGGTCCGCGCCGTTGAAGCTGAGCAGGCACAACGACCCACGCAACCCACCCGACCGTCAGGGCTGCGCGGTGAAGACCGACAGCGAAGGCAACGTCTACGTCGTCTGGGAGGACGTGATCAAGAAGCAGAGCGTGTTCGAGCTGGCGCGCTCGTCCGACGGCGGCGCGACCTTCGCGAAACCGACCGTCGTCGCCGACGTCACGGATGTCGGCACCTTCGACGGTGTCCGCTCGATCTCGTTCGACGGGATCGCCGGGGCGCGGACCAGTTCGTTCCCCGGCCTCAGCATCGCCAACGGCGCGCCCAGCGGCATCGGCGCGGCGAACACGATCGCGCTCGGATGGTCCGACGGCGCCGAAGGACTGAACCACGAGCACGCGTTGGTGCAGCTGTCCGGGGACCGCGGCGCCGAATGGTCGACTCCAACCGCGGTCGAGGAACCAGGCGACCGGCCCGACTTCGCCTTCGTCGGCATCTCGCCCGACGGCACCGATCTCTACACGGTCTACGACGGCTTCCTCGACCCGTTCCGCGAAAACATGACCGCGAGCCGTCGCTTCCAGGGCGTGGTTCGGCACACCGACGTGAGCGGGACGACCCTCGGCGCGACGACCACGCTCTACCGCGGTGCGGTCGGCGACTCCCGAGCCTCGGCCTCGAACGGCCTGATCGACGGATTCCTCGGTGACTACAACAGCGTCGCCGCGACCGACGGTGGCTGGATCGCGCTCTTCAACGACGCCCGCGACGCGGCTGTCTGCCCGGCGGTCGACACCTTCCGACAGGAAACCGTCGACGGCGTCAAAGGCGCCATTGCGCCGGCACCCGCGACGGAATGCCCGCCGACCTTCGGCAACACCGACATCTGGTCGGCGAGCGGCGGCGACCCGACGCCCTGACGCGGTGCCCGATCGGGCACCGCCGAGCTACGCGCGCAGCTCGCCGGCGAGTTCGCGGAACGCTTCGACGTAGGCGTCGATCGCCTCGTCGGTGTGGGCGACCGAGAGGGTCCACTCCTCCTCGCGACCGGGGGTCATGAAGATGCCGCGGTTGAAGTTGTAGAGCCAGGCCAGCTCGGAGAGCTCCTCGTCCTGGTTCTGCTTGAAGACGGCGTAGTCGGTCACCCGTGCCGGCGAGAAGGTGACGCAGCCCTTCGAGCCGACGCCGACCGAGTAGCCGGGCAGCTCGAATTCCCGGACGACCTCGTCGCAGCCCGTGAGGATGCGGTCGTTGAGGCGGTCGAGGTGGGCGTAGGCCTCGGGCGTCAGCACCTCGAGCAGGCTGGAGCGGGCGGCGGCCATCCCGAGCGGGTTGCCGTTGTAGGTGCCCACCTGGTAGACGGTGCCGTCCTCGACCACGGCCGCGACCTCCTCGCTCATCCCGATCGCGCCGGTCGGCAGGCCGCCGCCGAGGCTCTTGGCGAGGGTGACCATGTCGGGCTCGATGCCGAATTTCTCGACCGCGCCGCCGGCGGCTATGCAGAGCCCGGTCTTCACCTCGTCGAAGATCAGGACGACGCCGTGGCGGCGGGTCACCTCGCGCACCGCCTCGAGGTAGCCCGGGATCGGCAGCACGACCCCGAGGTTCATCATCGCCGCCTCCATGATCACGCAGGCGGGCTTGCGATTTTCGTTCTCGAGGGCGACGATCCGCGCCTCCATCGCCTCGGCGTCGTTGAAGTGGACGGCGTGGGTGAGATCGACGGTCGCCCGTGGGATCCCGCCGCCGTAGGGGAGCGAGAGCGGCGCCTCGCGCGGGCCGATCTTGTCGTATTCGACGCCGATCGAGACCATCACCGCGTCGTGGTGGCCGTGGTAGGAGCCGAAGATCTTGAGGATGTCGTCGCGGCCGGTGAGGGCGCGGGCGATCCGGATCGCGTCCATCGTCGACTCCGAGCCGGAGTTGGTGTAGCGCCACTTGGGGAGGCGGAAGCGGCGCGCCAGCTCTTCGGCGACGACGATCCCGTCCTCGGTCGGGGCGGCGAAATGGGTGCCCTTGCGGTAGCGGTCGTCGATCGCGCGGCCGATCGCCGGATGCGCATGGCCCTGGACCATCGAGCCGAAGCCGTTGTGGAAGTCCCAGAGCTCGTTGCCGTCGACGTCCCACACCTTCGGCCCTTTGCCGCCCTCGAGGTAGATCGGCCACGGCTCGCGTTCCTGATAGGCGGAGGCGACGCCGCCGGAGAGCGTCTTGTTGGCGCGCCCGAACATCTCGCCGGAGCCCGCGGTCCGGCGGTTGAGCGCCTCCGATTCCCGTGCGGTCAACTCCGCGATCCGGTCGCGGTCGAGGGGCGTGGCTTCGGTGGTCGGTCCTTGCGAAGAGGTCATCCGCTCATGATCCCGATCGAGGCTCTCTTCATCCTCCTACATTACGGCGCAGGATTTCGGTCCCTATAGACATCGCGTCGGGTGTCGCGCAGCACCCCGAGGTTGCGGACCGGGCTGGGGAAGAGGTTGCCGGCTGGGCTCAGTGGTGGCCCGGGCCGTCGTCGTGACCGCCGCCGTGGCCTCCACCTTCGCCACCGCCGCCGCTCGAACGGGGCTCGATCTGGACCGCGATCCACTGGCCGGAAGCGTTCGTCGCTTCGATCTCGATCGCCATGCCTTTGGCAATCCCGGAGAAGCCGCCGGGGATCCGATCGAACTTGGTCCGCGAGTTGACCTTGAAGGTGATCTTGGCGCCGCCCTCGGTGCGGCCGCGGATGGTCTTGGCCGCCGAGTCCTTGGAGACCACGGTGACGTCGAAATGGCGGACAGCGGCCTGGGCGCCGGCCGCGAAGACGGCGACCGTGAGCGCCGTGCAGACTGCGGCGATCATGAAAATGGACGAAACGCGCTTCCTCATTTGGCTCCCCTCCTGAGGCTTGGTTGCTTGGAAGGAACTACGGCGGGCCGGATACCCAGGTTCAGATCGACCAAGCCGCCGCGGCAGCCCCGGCCGCCAGTCGCCTGATTCCCCGCCCGGCGCGCCCGGACCGCCGGGGCCCGGCGCGCCCATCCCCACCTAGTTCGGCTGGTTAGGTGGGGATGGG
>DASXMH010000081.1:0-9423 GCA_036495785.1 Solirubrobacterales bacterium | reverse complement strand
CCCTGCCGGGGTCGCCACGAGACGCCCGGGACGCACCTCGGTCGGCCGCACAGCCTCCGAGCAACCCGTAGCCCTTGGTCGCCCACAGGGCTACCAAGGGCTACGGGTATACCCCCTGGGGGTATTTGCTACGGTCGTTCCCATGAACACCGTTGGCTACAAGACTGACAAGGCGGCGCTGCTCAAACGACTTGCTCGGATCGAGGGGCAGGTTCGCGGGGTCTCGAGGATGGTCGAGGAGGATCGGTACTGCATCGACGTCCTCACCCAGATCGGGGCGATCGAGGCAGCGCTCGACAAGGTCGCGCTGGGGCTGATCGACGACCACACCCGCCACTGCGTGATCGACGCGGATGGCGAGGAGCGGGTCGAGAAAGTCGACGAGCTGGTCGCCGCGCTGGGCCGCTTCGTCGGCCGCTGAGGGGCAACTGATGCCGGTCCTCGAAAAGATCTGGCAGGGGGTCGAACAGTCCTTCCTGATGGCCTATGAGGTCTGGTGGGCGCTGGTGATCGGCTTCGCGATCTCCGGCATCGTCCAGGCCTGGGTGCCGCGCGCCCGGATCGAAGCCGCCCTCGCCGGCGAAGGCCTCGCGCCGATCGCCAAGGCGACCGGCCTCGGCGCCGCCTCCTCCTCCTGCTCCTACGCGGCGATCGCGATCGCCCGCTCGCTCTTCGCCAAGGGCGCCTCGGCGATCACCGCGCTCGCCTTCCAGTTCGCCTCCACCAACCTCGTCTGGGAGCTCGGCCTCGTCCTCTGGGTGCTGATCGGCTGGCAGTTCACGCTCGCCGAGTTCGTCGGCGGCTTCGTCCTGATCGCGCTGATGGCGCTGCTGCTGCGCCGCTTCGTCTCCCCCGCGTTGGAGGAGCGGGCGCGTCGCCACGCCCAGGATGCTGCCGGCGAAGGGCACGACCACGGCGGACACGACCACCGTGAGCACGGCTCCCGCTCCGACGCCGCCCGCCCGCTCCGCGAGGCGATCCGCTCCGAGGACGCCTGGCGCGAAGTCGCGGCCAACTTCCGCATGGACTGGTCGATGCTCTGGAAGGAGATCGGGCTCGGCTTCCTGCTCGCCGGCTTCATCGGCCTGCTCGGCGACGACTTCTTCAACGTCCTCTTCGTCACCGACGCCCCGCCCCTCCTGCGCACGCTCGAGAACGTCGTCGTCGGCCCGCTGATCGCCGTGCTCAGCTTCGTCTGCTCGGTCGGCAACGTGCCGCTCGCCGCCGTCCTCTGGTCCGGCGGGATCGGCTTCGCGGGCGTCGTCGCCTTCATCTTCGCCGACCTGATCGTGATCCCGATCGTGCTCGCCTACCGCAAGTACTACGGGACCGAGTTCGCGCTGCGGATCACCGCGCTGATGCTGGTGACGATCATCGTTGCGGCGCTCGTCGTCGATGGCGTCTTCGGCCTGGTCGGCCTCGTGCCGACCGGACCCCGCCCCACCCGCACCGACGTCTTCGGCTCGGTCGGCCTCAATTACAAGCTGTTGCTGAACCTGGTCGCGACCGCGATCTTCGCCGCACTGTGGTGGCTTTCGCGCGGCGCCGGCGCCTCCCACCACTGCGAGCACCACTCGGATACCGGTACCCCGGAAAGGCGTGAATCCGCCGGCGCCGGGGTATAGGGTCGCCCCAGTGCCCGCCGCCGAGGCGACCGAACAGTCCCAGGGCGGAGCTTCCTCCGTCAGCTACCAGGGCGCTACCAAGCGCTACGGCCATTCAGCGGTGCCCGCCGTCGACCATCTCGACCTCGAGGTCGAGGCCGGTGAGATCTGCGTCCTGGTCGGGCCCTCGGGCTGCGGCAAGACCACCTCGATGCGGATGGTCAACCGGATGATCGAGCTGACCGACGGCGACATCCTGATCGGCGGCGAGTCGATCAAGAAACGCGACGCGGCGAAGCTGCGGCGCGAAATCGGCTACGTGATCCAGCAGGTCGGGCTCTTCCCCCACCGTACGATCGCCCAGAACATCGCCACCGTGCCGCAGCTCCTCGGCTGGCACAAAGATCGGGTCCGCGCCCGCACCGCCGAGCTGCTCGACCTGGTCGGGCTCGATCCCGAGCTGGCCGAGCGCTACCCGGTCCAGCTCTCCGGCGGCCAGCAGCAGCGCGTCGGCGTGGCGCGGGCGCTCGCCGTCGACCCGCCGGTGATGCTGATGGACGAGCCCTTCGGCGCGATCGACCCGATCGCCCGCGAGCGCCTCCAGAACGAGTTTCTCCGACTGCAGGCGAACATCAAAAAGACCGTCCTCTTCGTCACCCACGACATCGACGAGGCGATCAAGATGGGCGACCGGATCGCGATCATGAAGCAGCATGGCCGGGTCGAGCAGTACGCGACCCCGGCCGAGATCCTGATGGCGCCCGCCACCGAGTTCGTCGAGGACTTCGTCGGCGCCGACCGCGCGCTGAAGCGCCTTTCACTGATGCGGGTCGCCGACATCGACCTCTGGAAGGCGCCCTTGGCGCGGGCCGGACAGCCGACCTCCGAGGTGCGCGCCGAGCTCGACGCACCCGACGTCGAGGTCCCCTACGCCCTGCTGGTCGACGAGCGCGAACGGCCGCGCGGCTGGCTGACCCAGCGCGACCTGGCGGGCGACACCGTCCCGAGGACCGCCGACGCGCCGCTCGGGCCGGTGCTCGAAACCGGCGACATGATGCGCGACGCGCTCGCCGACCTGCTGCAGGGCGAGTCGATGTACGCCCCGGTGGTCGACCACTCCGGCGGCGTGACGGGCATCCTGTCGATCGAGATCATCTCCGAGTTCCTCGCCTCGCCGGTGGCAAAGACGGAAGAGCAGAGCGCCGTCGATCGTCCCCTTGGAATCGACCGGGAGAGTGAGATCGCCGCCGATGAATAGCTCCCTCCTCGGCATGCCGATCGCCGCGGTCGGCGAAGTGGGCGAAGGGTTCTTCAAGGAACGCAGCACCGAGACGCTCGGCTGCGTCGCCCACTCAAGCCATCTCTTCTGCGGTGGATGGGCGCTCGAACACATCGGCGACTACGGGACGCCTGCTCGTCAGCAGCTCGAAATGGTGGTGCTCTCGGTGCTGATCGGCTTCGCGATCGCCTTCGCCCTCGCCCTCCTTGCGCGCCGCTTCCGCTACCTGGAGCCGCCACTGCTGGCGGGCACCGGGATCCTCTTCGCGATCCCCAGCGTCGCCTTCTTCCTGCTGCTGCTACCGATCACGGGGCGCGGCCGTGAGACCGCGATCATCGCGCTCAGCGCCTACACGCTGCAGATCATCTACCGCAACGTCATGGTCGGCCTCCACAACGTCCCTGACTCGGCGAAGGACGCGGCCCGCGGCATGGGCCTGACCGGCCGCCAGATCCTCTGGCGGGTCGAGGTGCCGTTGGCGATCCCGGAGATCATCGCCGGGCTGCGAGTGGCGGTGGTCTCGACGATGGCGATCGCGACGCTGGCGGTGTTCGTCCACGCGGGTGGACTCGGCGAAAAAATCTACGGCAGCGGCAACCTCAACTTCCCGACCACGATCATCATCGCCGGCGTGATCGCGATCGTGATGGCATTGCTGCTCGACGCGGTGCTGCTGTTGATCCAGCGGTTCACCACGCCGTGGCGGCGGGCGGAGGCATTGGCGTGAGCGCGGTGCCCCTCGCACATCCGCTGTTCGCCGGCTTCGGCGGCGCCTTCGAATTCATCTTCCACAAGCAGTCCTCGAACGTCACCGGTGGCCACAAGGTCGGCGGCTTCGACCAGGTTCTGGAACTCGCGCTGAAACAGATCGAGGTCAGCCTCGTCGCCCTGGCCCTGGCGATGGCGGTCGCGATCCCGATCGGCCTCTACCTCGGGCACAAGGGGACCGGCGAAGCGCTCGCCATCGGCCTGGGCAACGCCAGCCGTGCCGTGCCCGAGCTGGCGGCGATCGCCCTGATCGCGGCGGTGGTCGGGGTCGGCTTCTGGACCCTCGTCATCGTCCTCGCCGTCCTCGGGATCCCGCCGATTCTCACCAACACCTTCGTCGGCATCCGTCAGGCCGATCGCTCGACCGTCGACGCCGCCCGCGGGCTCGGCATGACCGGGTTCCAGGTGTTGCGGAAGGCCGAGGCGCCGATGGCCGTTCCCAGCATCATGGGAGGGATCCGCACCTCGAGCATCAACATCATCGCCACCGCGACGATCGCTCCCCTTGCCGGAGTCGTCACCTTGGGCAACTTCATCATCAACGAAAACGTGTACGGCGCGAACGGGGTGCTCGCGGGAGCGATCGTCGTCGCCCTCATCGCGCTGATCTTCGAGTTCGCCTTGGCAGGGTTGCAAAGGCGACTCACCTCCAAAGGCCTGCGGCCGCAGGCCCAGTGATCTGCTCGTCCACTAAACACACACAAGGAGGCACGCAGTGAGGTTCAACAACAAGAAGCCGCTGATGGCACTGGCGATGTTGGTGGCGGCGCTGGCGCTGGCGGTCGGCATCTCGGCCTGTGGCGGCGGCTCCAGCAGCACGTCGGGAACCGAAGCGGAATCGACCGAAGCCGGTGCCGAAGAAACGGGGACGGCGGAAGGTGAATCGGGCGAAGAAGGTGAAGAAGCCGGCGGCACCGCGGAAGCGATCACCTCGAATCCGGCGAACGCCAAGGTCAGCCTGACGATCGGCTCGAAGAACTTCCCCGAACAGGAAATCCTCGGCGAAATCTACACCCAGGCCCTGCAGGCGGCCGGCTACAAGGCGAAGAGCGACCTCAGCCTCGGTTCCGAATCCGTCGCCCTGAAAACGCTGAAGGCGGGCAAGATCTCAGGCTACCCGGAGTACGCCTCGACCGCCCTCACGGCGTTCTTCGGCCTCGAACCCGAAGAAGTCCCATCCGGCGCCACCGAAGCGTGGGAAAAATCCAATGCCGAATTCGAAAAAGAAGGCCTGACCGCCTTCGAACCGACCCCCTTCCAGAGCGCCAACGCGGTCGGCCTGCTGAAATCGACGGCGGAAAAATACCACCTGAAAACCATCTCGGACCTGAAAGGCGTGAGCGAAAAGCTCACCATCTACGGCTCACCCGAGTGCGAAGAACGGATCGACTGCCTGGCCGGGCTCGAACAGCTGTACGGGTTGAAATTCAAGGAATTCAAGCCCGTCGACATCGAACTCCGGTACACCGTCCTCGAAAAGGGACAGGCGGATCTCTCGATCCTCTTCACCACCGACCCGCAGCTGGCCGCGGAGAAGGACAAGTTCGTGATCCTCGAAGACGACAAGCACGTCTTCCCGGCGGGCAACGTCATCTTCGTCACCTCGAAGAAGGTCGCCAAAGAAGCCGGGCCCGACTACGAAAAGACGATCCTGAACGTCCAGAAAGGCCTCACCCTGAAAGTGATGCAGGAGCTGGACGCCCGGGTCGAACTGGAACGGCAGTCGCCGAAGGAAGCGGCGACCGCCTACCTGGAATCGGCCGGCTACGTGGAATAGGCCGACTCAGGCGGATGCCTCGAGCGGGCGGGACTGCGCGCCCGCCCGCTCGGACAGCCGCGCGAAGGCGAGCCGCGCCGCCCAGGCTGCGCTGAGGCCGGAGATCCCGGCCAGGACCAGGGTGAGTCGCGGGTCGTAGGCCTCCGCGAGCCAGCCGGTCAGCGGGCCGCCGATCGGCGTCGAGCCGAGGAAGACGATCGAGAAGAGGGCCATCACCCGGCCCCGCATCTCGGCTGAGACGGCGAGCTGGATGGTCGAGTTGATCGAGGAGACGAAGGTCACCGCGGCGGCGCCGAGCGCCGCCAGGGTGACCGCCTCGAGGGCAAGCACCGGCATCACCGCGGCGAGCAGGGCGGTGACCCCGAAGGCGAGCGAGGCGCCGGCGATCACCGCCGCGCCGGTCTTTCCGCGGTGGCCGTTGACAAGCGCCGCGATGATCGAGCCGACCCCCATCGCGGAGACCAGGACGGCGTAGGAGCCGGCCCCACCGCCGAAGCTGAACTTGGCGAGCAGCGGCAGGGCGACCTGAAAGTTGAAGCCGAACGTCCCGAGCAGCGCCATCAGCGCCAGCGGCACCGCCAGCTCCGGGGTCTGGCGGACGTGGCGCAGTCCCTCGCGGATCGCCCCCCGCTTGCGGACCGCCGGCGGCGGCGCCCGCAGGGCGCGCGGGTCCATCGCCCAAAGAGCCACCAGCATCGCGACGAAGGTCAGCAGGTTGATGCCGAAGCAGGGGACGACGCCGACGGTCGCGATCAGGACGCCGGCGATCGCCGGGCCGACGATCCGCGCGACCTCGATGATCACGCTGTTCAGGCTGACCGCGTTGACGAGGCGATCCTGGCCGACCATCTCGATCACGAAGCTCTGCCGGGTCGGGTTGTCGACGCAGTTGACGGTGCCGAAGAGGAAGACCGCGATGAAGATCATCCACGGCGCCTCGACACCGAAGGCGGTGATCAGGAAGAGCCCGGCGGCCGGGATCATCATCAGCGTCTGGGTGATGAAGAGGAGCCGGCGCTTCGGCAGACGGTCGGCGAGCAGGCCGCCCCAGGCGCCGAACAGGAGCATCGGCAGGAACTGAAGGGCGGTGGTGAGGCCGACGGCGAAGCCGGAGTTGGTGAGGCTGAGCACCAACCACAGCGCGGTGACGTTCTGCATCCAGTTGCCGGAGAGGGAGATCACCTGGCCGGCGAAGTAACGCCGGTAGTTGGGTACCTCGAGGGAGTTGAACGAGCGTCGCAGGGCGGTCGTCAACCCTGCTCATCCTCCCGCATGCGTTCGAGCAGCTCGGCGGCGCGGGCCAGCGTCGCGACCTCCTCGGGGTCGAGCTTGCGCAGGCGGCGCGCCAGGTAGGCGCTCTTGCGGCGGCGCTGGCGGGCGAGGCGCTCCCTCCCGGCCGCGTTGACGGCGACCAGGGAACTGCGGCCGTCGGCCGGGTCGCGGGTGCGCTCGATCAGCCCCTCGCGTTCGAGGGTGGCCAGGGTGCGGGTCATCGTCGGTCGCTTGACGTGCTCGATCTCGGCCAGTTCGCTCGGGGTGAGCGGGCCGCAGCGGTTGATGCTGGCGAGCGCCGCGGCCTGGGTCGGCGAGAGGCCGGTCTCGACCGCCGCCTCCTGGCGCAGCGCGCGCGACGTGCGCACGACCGCGCTCCGCAGTCGGGAGGCGGTATCGGCGAGCGAGCTGTCGAGGGTCCTGGTTGCCATGCGAAAGTTAGCTTAGATAATTAGCATAGCAAACCAGTTGGGTTGTCTATGGTGATGGAGGTGAACCCTGCGGAGACCCGCGCGGTCGACTCGTCCCGATATCCGCAGCCGCTCTCGGAGGCGGGCTTCATGCAGCCCTGCCCGCGGCGCATCCGCGCCACGCGGAACGGCGCCACCGTGCTCGACTCGATCCGGGCCTGTTACGTCTGGGCGTCGCCTCATTACCCCTCCTACTACCTGCCGATCGACGACGTCGATCCGGCGACCGTCGCCCTCGACTCGACCGAGAGCTTCGAGACGGGGCCCTTCGCCGGACTGGTCCACGTCGACTGGAACGCAGTCGACGCCTGGTTCGAGGAGGACGAGGAGGTCTTCGGCGGCCACCCGCGCAACCCCTACGTGCGGTGCGACGCGATCCGCTCCTCGCGCCACATCCGGATCGAGCTGGAGGGCGTCGTGCTGGCCGAGAGCGACGCGCCGGTCCTTCTCTTCGAGACCGGCCTGACGACCCGCCACTACATCCAGCGCACCGACGTCTTCTTCGAGCACCTCAAACCCAGCAACACCGTCACCTACTGTCCTTATAAGGGGACCACCAGCGACTACTGGTCGACGCGGATCGACGGCCGGATCCACCGCAACATCGCCTGGTCCTACGCCTACCCGGACGCGGCGGTGGCGCCGATCGCCGGGCTCGTCGCCTTCTACGACGAGCAGGTCGACACCTTCCTCGACGGCGTGCCGGTCACCCGACCGGGGCGGAAACGCGTGCACGGGGACGAGTCGTGACCGACCCCGCCGCGGCGCGCGACAAACGCTGGATCGCGCTGGCGCTGCTCTGCGTCGCCCAGTTCGTCGTCGTCCTCGACGCCTCGATCGTCAACGTCGCGCTGCCGACGATCAAGGAAGCGCTCAACTTCTCCGAGGACAGCCTGCCCTGGGTGGTGAACGCCTACGTGCTCACCTTCGGCGGCTTCCTGCTGCTGGGTGGGCGGCTCGCCGATCTGCTCGGGCGGCGGCGCCTCTTCATGGGGGGCCTGGTGCTCTTCGCGATCGCCTCGCTTGCGGGCGGGCTTGCCGCCAACTCCGGCCAGCTGGTCGCCGCGCGGGCGGTACAGGGCCTCGGCGCCGCGATCCTCTCTCCCGCGGCGCTCTCGATCGTCGCCGTCACCTTCAGGGACGGCGCCGAGCGCAACAAAGCGCTGGGGGTCTGGGGCGCGGTCGCGGGCTCCGGCGGCGCCGCCGGGGTGCTGCTCGGCGGCGTCCTGACCGAATACATCGGCTGGGAATGGGTGCTCTGGGTGAACGTGCCGATCGGCATCCTCGCCGCGGCGATCGCCCCCAGCCTGATCGCCGAAACGAAATCGGAAGCCGAAACGCGCCACTTCGACGTCGCCGGCGCGGTGACGATCACGCTCGGCCTCTCGGCCCTCGTCTTCGCCCTGCTCGACGCCGAATCGGCCGGCTGGGGCTCCTTCCAGACGATCGGCACGATCGTCGCCTCGCTCATCCTGCTCGCCCTCTTCGTCGCGGTCGAGTTGCGCTCCCGCGCGCCCCTCGTCCCCTTCTCGATCTTCCGCGTGCGCACCGTCACCGGGGCCAACGTGGTCGGCATCCTGGTCGGCGCCTCGCTCTTCTCGATGTTCTATTTCATCTCGCTCTACATGCAGCAGATCCTCGGCTACAGCCCGATCAAGGCCGGGATCTCCTACCTGCCGCTGGCGGTGACGATCATCCTCGCCGCCGGGATCGCCTCCGGCCTGGTGACCAAAGTCGGCTTCAAGCCGATCCTCGCGATCGGCATGGCCTGCGTCGCCCTCGGACTGATCTGGTTCACCCAGATCGACGTCGGCGGCACCTTCCTCAAGGACCTGCTCGGCCCATCCCTCCTCGCCGCCGTCGGCCTCGGCTTCGCCTTCGTCCCGGTCACGATCGCCGCCGTCTCGGGGATCGAAGACCGCGAGCAGGGCCTCGCCTCGGGCCTGATCAACACCTCCCAGCAGGTCGGCGGCGCGCTCGGCCTGGCGATCCTCGCCGCGATCGCCAACTCCGTGATCGGCTCGAGCGAAAACCCGAGCACCCTGGTCGAAGGCTTCCAGGCCGCCTTCGCCGTCGGCGCCGCCTTCGCCATCCTCGGCCTGATCGCCACCCTCCTCCTCGTCCGCACCAGCGACAGCAAAGCCCACGTCGCCCTGAGCGCCCCCGCGGCGGCGGAGTAGCTAGCGCCGCCTAGACGGGCGGCTGGAGATAGACGACTTCGACGGGGAAGATCCCGAGCGATCCGCAAGTGGT
>DASXMH010000080.1:0-7164 GCA_036495785.1 Solirubrobacterales bacterium | reverse complement strand
CCTCGACGGCACCGACCATCCCGACCACGCCACCCAGGCCCGCCTGATCCACCGCTACATCGCCTGGCGCAACCGCAACGTCGACGACGCCAAGTTACGGGCGGTCGTCAACACGGCAAACGTTGCCTGACGCACCACTAGTACGCGCGGGCGACGAGGGCCTGGAGGTCGGGCTCGTCCTCGGAGGCGGGGACCGTGCCGTCGGGGCGCTGGATGCAGCGGACGCTGACGCCGTCGTCCAGCAGGCGGCGCTCGCCGTCGGGACCGAGGCGGGCCCACTCGATCCGGCCGACGCCCTCGCGGCCCGCCTCGAGGGCCTCCTCGACGCTGCTCACGTCGCGGGTCGCGGCTTCGCGGAAGTCGGTCGCCTCGCCGAGCATCGCCGCCTGGATCTCACCCAATAGCGGTTCGATCCGCCCGGGGACCTCGGCGAGCGGGACCTGGAGCTTCTCGCCGGTGTCGCGGCGGACCAGCGTCGCCTGGCCCTCGGCGAGGTCGCGGGGGCCGAGGTCGATGCGCAGCGGCACGCCCTTCAGCTCCCAGTCGACGGCGCGGCGGCCGAAGCCGGTGTGGACGTCGGCGTCGACCTCGACCCGGGCGCCCGCCGCGGCGATCGCGTCGCCCAGCCGGCGGGCCGCCTCGACCGCACCGTCCTCGTCGCGGACGACCACGATGGCCACCTGGGTCGGGGCGATCCGCGGTGGCAGGCGCAGACCGCGCTCGTCGCCGTGCCCCATGATCAGGCCGCCGACCAATCTCGTCGAGGCGCCCCAGGAGGTGGTCCAGGCGGTCTGGACCGCGCCGCCCTCGTCGGTGTAGGAGATGTCGAAGGCGCGGGCGAAGTTCTGGCCGAGCTCGTGGCTGGTCGCCAGTTGCAGCGCTTTGCGATCGCGGGTGATCCCCTCGCAGGTCATCGTGTTGACCGCCCCGGCGAAGCGCTCCTCGGCGGTCTTGCGGCCGAGCAGGATCGGCAGCGCCATGGTGTCGACGAGGAAGTCGCGGTAGACGTCGTGGTGGATGCGCAGCGCGAACTCGGCCGCGTCGGACCCGCTGGCGTGGACGGTGTGGCCCTCCTGCCAGAGGAACTCGCTGGTCCGCAGGAAGAGGCGCGGGCGCATCTCCCAGCGCACCACGTTCGCCCACTGGTTCAGCAGCAGCGGCAGGTCGCGGTAGGAGTTGACCCATTTCGCCATCTGCTCGCCGAAGACGGTCTCCGAGGTCGGCCGCACGACGACCGGCTCGGTCAGCTCTTTGCCGCCCGCGATCGTCACCACGGCGAGCTCGGGACTGAAGCCCTCGACGTGCTCGGCCTCGCGCTGCAGGTAGCTCTCCGGGATGAAGAGCGGGAAGTAGACGTTGTCGACGCCGGTCGCCTTGATCCGCCGGTCGAGGTCGGCCTGGATGCGCTCCCAGATCGCGTAGCCGTAGGGCCGGATCACCATCGTCCCGCGCACCGGCCCGTTCTCGGCCAGACGGGCTTTGGCGATCACGTCCTGGTACCAGCGCGGGTAGTCCTCGTTCGGGTCGGCGATCGGCGACTTGGGCATGGCGCGCATCCTAGGTTTCGACGCCGGACGACGCGGTGCGGTCGGCGGGACTCACGCTCGATCGGACTCCCTGGGCGCGGCGGCGACCAAATCAGCCGGCGGACCCTCCGCCTTGCCAGTACCAATTTATACCACACATGGGGCTTGTAACAAGGCCCATGTGTGGTACATACTCGCCCGCCGCGGATGGATGTGTGGAATTGGACGGACGACAAAGGTGTGTCGTTTTTCGAGGCGAGGAGTGTGTGTATGAGTGGGATGACTGAGTGTGATGTGGCGATAGTGGGCGCCGGGCCGACCGGGATGATGCTGGCGGCCGAGTTGACCTTGGTGGGCGTCGACGCGGTCGCCCTCGAGCGCCGCCCCGGGTCGGAGCTGGTCGGCTCGCGGGCGGGCGGCCTGCACGCGCGCACGCTTGAGATCCTCGACCAGCGCGGGATCGCCGAGCGCTTCCTCGCGGAGGGTAAAACGGCCCAGGCCGCGATGTTCGGGACGACCCTGCTGGACATCAGCGATTTCCCCACGCGCCACCCCTACGCGCTGGGAATCTGGCAGAACCAGATCGAGCGGATCCTGGCCGAGTGGGCCGCCGAGCTCGGCGTACGGGTTCGCTACGGCCGCGAGGTCACGGGCTTCATTCAGGGCGACGCGGGCGTCGAGGTCGAGCTGTCCGACGGCGAGACGCTGCGGGCGCGGTATCTAGTCGGATGCGACGGCGGCCGAAGTGTGATCCGCAAGCTCGCGGGCATCGAGTTCCCCGGCTGGGAGGCGACGCGGAGCTCGCTGATCGCCGAAGTCGAGATGACCGAGGAGCCGGAGGCGGGCATGCGCGTGGACCACAGGGGCGCGCATGGCCTGCACAAGATGTCCGACGACGGGCCGGTGCGGGTCGTGGTCAGCGAGGAGGATCTGGGCCCCGCCGGTGACGTGACCCTGGCGGAGCTGAGCGCCGCCCTGATCGCCGTCTACGACACCGATTTCGGCGTTCACAGCCCGACCTGGATCTCCCGCTTCACCGACATGACCCGCCAGGCAGCGTCCTACCGCGAGGGGCGTGTGCTGCTCGCGGGCGACTCGGCGCACGTCCACTACCCGGCCGGCGGGCAGGGCATCCAGATCGGCATCCAGGACGCGGTCAACCTCGGCTGGAAGCTGGCCCAAGTCGTCAACGGCACCTCGCCCGAGGGCCTCCTCGACACCTACCAGGCCGAGCGCCACCACGTCACCGCCCGGACGCTCCGGCAGACGATCGCGGCGGCCACCCTGCAGCGCGCCGACGAGCGCATGAAAGCCCTGCGCGAGAGCCTCGACGAGGTGATGGGAATGGAGGGGCCGCGCAAGCATTTCGGCGCCCTGATCTCCGGCCTCGACGTCCGCTACGACCTCGGCGACGGCCATCCCCTGCTGGGCCGCCGCATGCCCGACCTCGACCTCGGCACGCCCGAAGGGCCGGTGCGCGTGTACGAGCTCCTCCAGCCGGCCCGGCCGGTGCTGCTCAACCTCGGCGAGCCCGACGCCTTCGACATCGCCCCGTGGGCCGACCGCGTCGTGCTGGTCGACGCCGACTACGACGGCGCCTGGGAGATACCGGCGATCGGCGAGGTCGACGGGCCGACCGCGGTCCTGATCCGCCCCGACGGCCACGTCGCCTGGGTCGGCGACCGCGACGACGCCGGGCTCACCGAGGCGATGACCACCTGGTTCGGCGGCCGTCAGGCGGTGAAGGCCCAATAGGCCGCGACCGTCGCTGTCTCCGGGGGTAGCCTGATCGACAGATGAAGCCGCGGATCTTCCTCGGGTCGTCCGGGCAGCAGGAGAAGCTGCTGGAGGCGCTGACGCGCGGCCTCGCGGACGTCGCCGAGGTCGAACCGTGGACGACCGTCTTCAACCCCGGGCTCTCGACCCTCGACCGGCTCGTCGAGCTCACCCACGAGGTCGACTTCGCCGCCTTCGTCTTCGCCCAGGACGACTGGACGGCGCGCGGCGCCGCACCCGACCCGGCCTCCGGCGAGGCGGCGCCGCGCGACAACGTCGTCTTCGAGGCGGGCCTCTTCGGCGGCGCGCTCGGCATCCGTCGCAGCTTCATCCTGCACGCGAACGGCGCCAAGCTCCCGACGGATCTGCTCGGCCTGACCGCGATCCGCTACGACCCGGACCCGACGCCGGCGATGATGCGGCAGATCAACGACAAGCTACGCAAGGCGATCGAGGCGGAGGGCCGGATCAGTCGCCTCGAGGGCGACTGGTGGCAGCTCTCGCTCACTGCGCGGACGGAGCTCGAGCCCTCCTCGGTCTCACTGCTGACCATCGACCGCAATCGCGCCGGCGCCCTCGAGGTCACGGGGCGCTCGTGGCAGGCCGACGGCACGCTCTCGGCGCACTACTGGAGCGAGGCCTCGAAGGAGCGGGTCGATCCGGTCAGCGTCTTCTACTTCTGGAACGGCGAGCGCCCCCTCGACCCGAACGCGCCCCAGCTCGAGGGGACCGGCGAAATCAAACTCGAGAGCGTCGATCGTGCCGGCGGCTACTGGACCACCCGCTCCGACGGACCCGACCCCTTCTTCTTCCGCACCTCCGGCGTCTACCTCCGCGCGGACCCGGGCGACAAGGGCGTGCTGGAAGGCACCGACGCCGCCAAGCGCGCCGCACTCATCGCGCAGCGTCTCGACGAGTGCAGGGCATTGACGACCTGACCGCCGGGCCGGTCGGGCGAGACCAGGCCAGATCGCTCGGCTACCGGGCGGGGGTGGCGCCCATCTCCTCGCGCAGCCGATCGGCTCGGCGCAGCTCGCGCTCGCGGGCCACGTTGTCGCCTTCGAGGCGCGCCAGCTCGGCGAGCTCGGCGTGGACCAGCGGCTCGATCAGGTGGCCGCCGGTGCGCTTGGCCATCGACGCGACCCGGGCGAGCACGCGGGCACAGCTGCTGCTCGTCTACGCGGCGATCCGCGGGCTGAGCGATGGCGACATCGAGAGCATGGCGCTTCCTCGATCAGCTCCCGCAGCATCTCTTCGATGAAGAACGGGTTGCCGTCGGTGCGACCGCCGAGCGTCGCCGGCAGCTCTCGCAGTGAGGGTCGTCGCCGGGACGCACGCGCGAGGAGGCCGGGAGAACGCCCTGGATGCTCCGCGAACTGGTGCTGACGCCCGACGAGGGACCTGACGGGCGAAACCGCCGAGGCCGACCGAGAGCGCCACCGCTTCATCGCCGCTGCGTGAAGCGCCGCCACGCTAAGCGCTCTGCCAAGCCGGATCGCTGGGCAGAGTAGAGGCGCCTACCGGAATCGAACCGGTGTAAACGGCTTTGCAGGCCGCTGCGTAGCCACTCCGCCAAGGCGCCAGATGCTGCTGGTGAAGCTGAATCCCCGGGCGAGCGCTCCAATGAACTCGACCAGATGGGCGTCGGACAGCTTAGAGCGTCACGGGCGGCTCAAGCTGTGCGGCGCGGGCGATCTGGCGGTGTCAGGGACACAGATTTACGAGTGGTCCTTTTTTCAATCCGCAAATTGGGTACTCGTTGGTGCTACGGGTAACCAGGTTATCCAGGCAATTCCCAGTGCAGGCACAGGAGTGGCACGAATGGCCAGGATCGGAAGCGCCCACGCAGTCCGTCTCGTTGTCGCCCTCTGCGCCATTCTGGCCTGGACCTTGGTGGCTGCCTTCTCCCCCATCGCCGCATCCGCCGGAGCGCTCGAAGGGGTGGCCCGGCCGGTCGGGGAAGCCGTCGGCGCACCGGTTCAGGAAGTGACCGAAACGGTGACCGGGACCGTGCCGGAAGCGGTTACGCAGCCGGCGCAGGAAGCCACCGAACCGGTGGTCCCGCCGGCAAAGGAAACCGCCGAAAAGCTGCCGCCCGCGGCGAAGGAAATGACCGAAACCGCCGGCCCACCGGTCAAGGCAGGGGGCTCTCCGCCCGCCCATCTGCCCGGGAGTACGCCGGGACCGCCCTCGGCCGCCGCGAAGAGCGCGGGGAGCGGAGTGGGTGAAGCGGCCGGGACGGTGAATCGGACCGTCGAGAACACCGAAGGAGCCGTCGGAGGCGCCGGTGATTCCGCTCCATCGTCGAGCGGCGGCGGGAACGCGGCGAACATCCCCGATGCGGCTCCGACCAATGCCCCCGCGGCCCGCGGCCCAGACCGCCCGGCCGGCACCACGGGCCTCCCCGACGTCGGCCCGGGCGCCAACACGTTCGAAGCGCCGTCGAGCGACGGCGCGGTACGCGCGCCGCTCCCGAAATGGATGGCCTACGTGTGGCCGGCGATCGCGCTCACCGGGCCGGGTCTCGCGGACCTACTCGGTCGCTGGGAGCGGCAGAGCGCGCGCCTTGCACTTGGGGCGGCACCCGGAGGCAGCGCCTCGGGCGAAGGCCCTGTCGTTGCCGGCGTCCACGCCCACGGCGGTCGGCCCAAGGCCTCCGACTCCTCCGCCTCGCCCTTCCCGAAGATCACCGCGGCGATCGGCCACGCCCTCAACTCCGAGGCTCCGACGTCCCTCCTGGTCTACCTCTGCCTCGTGGCGATCGCGGCTGTCGCCGTCTTTTGGGCCGTGAGCCGGGAAATCGTCGTCGGGCGCCGGGGAGGGCGCGACCGATAAAATCGGCGTCACTCCGGCGATGAGAATCGGGCGCGGACGGAGTCTCCATGGTGAGGGCGATCGACGAAAGGGGGCAGGATGCCCAAGGACAGGATCGAGTTGGCCAAGGCCTGCTACCGGGCCTACGAGACGCGGGACCGGGATCTGATCGAGGAGTTGATCGGGGACGAGTTCAGCTTTCACAGCCCCGCCGACGAACAGGGGCTCGACCGGGCGGGGTACTTCGAGCGCTGCTGGCCGAACGGGGAGAACCTCGCGCGGTACGAGTTCGTGCGGCTGGTCGAGGACGGTGACGAGGTGGTCGTCACCTACGAGGCAACGCGGACCGACGGCAGTCGCTTCCGCAACACCGAGGTGCTCGGCTTCGACGGCGACAAGCAGGTGCGCGCCGAGGTGTACTTCGGCTGGAACGTCTGAGGGACGGGACGCCGGAGGGGCGCCGCGGCGCGGCCTATTGCGGCGAGTCGGCCTCGGTGTCGTCCCACGGCGTGACCGTGCCGTAGTCCTCGACGGTGCCGCCGTCGCGCATGCTCGCCTGGTTGGGGTCGTCGCCGGCCTCGCGCAGGGAGCGGCGCTGGCGCAGGTAGTCCCAGGTCTTGTCGAGCTGAAGTTTCACCTCTTCGAGGCGGGCGTGCTCGTCGGATGAGAGGCCCTCGCCCTCGTGGCGGTGGAGCAGGTCCTCCTCCTCCTTGACGAGCTTGTCGATGCGGTCGAGTACTTGCTGGTCGTCCATGGAGCTAGGTTACCCAGCCCTGGCCGCGGCCAGCTTGCGGAGGTCACCACCGGGTGGGTGCGGGCGATCCGGGCGAGGGCGGCGCGGCAGTCCGAGTAACAGGCGGCGAAGTTGTAGGTGTGGTTGGAGGCGACCTCGGCGTCGGCCGGGTCCGGCGGTAGGTGCGCCAGCCAGCCGTCGTCGTTGCGCGCCCACTCGGTGCCGCCGAGCAGCACCGGCCGGCGCGCGCCGGCCCCGCGCACCGCGGCGACCAGTTCCGCCATCCCCGCCGCCCGGTAGGTGCCGACCCGCTGG
>DASXMH010000079.1:0-2709 GCA_036495785.1 Solirubrobacterales bacterium | reverse complement strand
CTGCTCGACTTCGTCGGCCTCGACGTCGCCGAGGCGATCGGCGACGCCCTCTTCGCCGACTCCGGCGACCCGGCCCACAAACCCCCCGGCCTGATCGTCGAGATGATCGGCGAAGAGAAGCTGGGCCGAAAGTCAGGCGCCGGCTTCTACTCCTACGACTGAGGGCGCCCGCAAACCCTCAGCGTCCTCGGTCGCTCGCGTGCAGAGCACGCCACGCGACCCCCGCCTCAGGCGGGGTGCGAGCGCGCCAGCGCGAGTTCCTTGAGCTACTCGGTTTTCGCCGCCCTCCGAGCCTTCCGCCGCCGCGGCCCATCGACCGGGGCGGCCGCGGAAGGCGGGCGGGGCCGGCGAGCAGTGGGTCGGGGAAGGGACGCACGCGGCTACTCGGCCTGCGCCGTCCTCCCCTTCCCCGACAGATCCCAGATCACATCGGCCTCGGAGATGTTTTGGCGGCGGGCGACGATTTCGACCTCGTCCCAGGGCAATTCTGCCTCGGGTAGGTCGTCCCAACGGGCCAGGTCGAGGGCCTCGATCGAGCCTCTGAGAGCCGGGCCGAGGTGCTCCTCGGAGCGCAACAGCGCCCTCAACACCTCGAGCTGCTTGTCGGTTAGGCGAACAACCCACATGGGGGCACCTCCAGCTTGAGCGGAACGCGGGTTGCCCAAAGAAATTAGGCGTCGTGACGGACGGAAGAACTGTCCGAGGAGCTACTGATCCGCACCGCCTCGATCCGGTTGTCGCGCACCGCCTCCACCCGCAGCGTGTAGCCGTCGACGGTGATCGAGTCGCCCCGTTTGGGCAGCAGCCCGAGCTCGCCGAAGACGTAGCCGCCGACCGAGTTGTAGGTGTCGGAGTCGGCGCCTGGCAGGTCGATCCCGGCGTCCTCGAGGTCGCCGAGGCTGACGTGGCCGCGGACGAACCAGTCGCCGTTGGTGAGCCGCCGGACCGACGCGGCGCGCGGGTCGGTCTCGTCCTCGATCTCCCCCACCACCTCCTCGAGGATGTCCTCGACGGTGACGATCCCGACCGTCCGCCCGTACTCGTCGACCACCACCGAGAGCGAGGTGCGCTGCACCTGCAGGTCGTGGAGGAGGTCGTCGAGAGGGCGCGTCTCGGGGACGATCAGGGCGTCGCGGATCACCGTCTCGATCGTCGCCTCGGGCCCCTCGCTCATGTAGAGGCGGGCGAGGCTGTTGTTGTGGACGACTCCCTTCACCCGGTCCGGGTTGTCGTCCTCGATCACCACCAGGCGGGTGTGGCCGGAGGTGACGCAGCGGCGCAGCGCCGCCTCGACCGTCTCGTCGGCGTCGACCGTGACGACCGCCGGGATCGGCGTCATCACCTCGCGCGCCTCCTGCTCGTGGAGGTGGAAGACGCCGGCGAGGTGGCCCGCCTCGCCGGGGTCGAGGCCGCCTTGTTTGGCGCCGCGGGCGATGATCAGGCGGAGCTCCTCGGGCGAGGTCTCGTCGACGTCGTCGGCGTCGATCCGCAGCACCCGCCTGACCAGGAAGCCGGCGGGCGCGTTGGTGGCGACGATCAGCGGGTGGAGCACGCGGCCGAGGAAGACGATCGGCCCGGAGACGCGGATCAGGGTCCTCTCGGCGCGCCCGATCGCGACCATCTTCGGCGACTGCTCGCCGAGGATCACCTCGAGGAAGGTGACGATGATGAAGGCCAGGGCGATCGCCAGGCCGAGGGAGACGGCGTGGTTGGCGAAGCCGCTGAAGAGCGGTTCGAGCAGGTCGGCGAGGGCCGGCTGGCCGAGGAAGCCGATGCCGAGCGAGGCGAGCGTGATCCCGATCTGGCTGGTGGCGACGAACTCGTCCACCCGGTCGAGCTGTTCGAGCGCCCGGGTCGAGCCGCGCACGCCTTCGTCGCGCATCTGCTCGAGCCGGGCCCGGCGTGAGCGCACGACGGAGAACTCGGCCGCGACAAAGAAGCTGTTGACCGCGATCAACAGCAGTAGAAGGACGAGCAGGAGGATGCTCATCGGCGATGCGGCCCGGTACTTCGGGCTGGAGCGTCCTCGGCCATGCGGCTTTCTCAATATAGCCGGCTTTCCCGCGGATTCTCGCGGAGCCGGCATATTGCGAGAGACGATGAGGGTCGCGACGCTCAGCGAGATGCTGGAAGAGGTGGTCCGCCTGGGCGAGACGACCGGCACCGGCGCGGAGGCGCACGAACTGCGCGGTGAACTGGAGGGGCGCCTGGCGACCGTGCGCGCCGCCGTGGCGGGGGCGACCGTGCCGCGGGTCGTGGCGCTCGAGCGCCTGATCGAGCCGGTTCGCGTGGCGGGCTTCTGGGTGCCGGAGATGATTGCGATCGCGGGCGGCGAGGACGTCGCCGGCGACCCCGGGCTGGCTCCCGCGGTGGTCTCCTGGGGCGAGCTTGCCGGCCTCAACCCGGACGTCGTGATCGTGATGGTCGACGGCTACCTCGAGGACGTCCAGGCCCAGGCGATGGAGGTCTGGGAGCACATCGCAAGCCTCGGCGCCGCCAACGTCTACGCAGTCGCCGCCCAGGCCGCCTTCAGCGACCCCGGGCCGCGGCTGATCGACGGCGTCGAGCTGATCGGCCACCTGCTCCATCCCGACTTGATGGACGCCCCGGGGAACATCCCGTTCACCCGGTTGCGCAGTCCCGCGGCGCGCACGGCGCAGGCTTAGCGGGGGCGGGCCGGGCGGCCCCTTCACTTACGAACTGCGGGAG
>DASXMH010000078.1:0-12549 GCA_036495785.1 Solirubrobacterales bacterium | reverse complement strand
TCGAACTCTCGCCGCTGGTCGCGATCGACCGCGAGCGCTGCATCCTCTGCTACCGCTGCGTGCGCTTCAGCCAGGAGGTCTCCGAGGACGCCCAGCTGCAGCTGCTGGACCGCGGCGACCGCACCTACGTCGGCACCTTCGACGACCGGCCCTACGTCTCGCCCTTCCACGGCAACATCACCGACCTCTGCCCGGTCGGCGCGCTGACCAACTACACCTACCGCTTCCGCGCCCGGCCCTGGGACATCGAGCAGGCGGGCTCGGTCTGCACGCTCTGCCCAAGCCAGTGCAACGTCAGCTTCACCGTCCGCGACGAGCAGGTGAAACGGGTGATCGTGCGCGACAACCCGGGCGTCGACGACGGCTGGATCTGCGACCGCGGGCGCTACGGCTTCGAGATGTTCAACGCCGCGGAGCGGGTGACCGAGCCGCGGACCAAAGGCGGCAGCAAGGTCGACTACGAGGACGCGATCGCGCGGGCGGCCGAGGGGCTGAAGGCGCTCGGCCCCGGTAAGGTCGCGGCGATCGTCGGCGACGCCTCCAACGAGGAGGGCTTCCTGGTGCAGGAGATCGTCCGCGGTGCCCTGCACTCGCCGCACCTCGACTCCCGCCCGGCCGGCGGCCCGGGGATCGAGACGATCCTCCGCCTCGAGCGGCCCGAGCTGCAGGCCAAGGTCGCCGACATCGACGAGGCCGACGTGATCCTCGTGCTCGGCACCGACCCGATGCAGTCCTCGCCGATCCTCGACCTGCGGATCCGCAAGGCGATCCGCCGCAATGGTGCCCGCCTCGCGGTGGCGACCGAGCGCCCCACTGCGCTCGACGGCGGCGCCGAGGCGATCGCCCGCTACGCGCCCGGCCAGGCCTCCTACTTCCTCGGCGCGCTCGCCGCCGCGGTCGGCGGTGGCGCCGACAACATCGCCACGCCGCTCGCCGAGACCCTCCGCGACGCAGGCAAGGTGGTCGTCGTCTGGGGCGAGCGGATCGGCGCCTCGGCGACCAATGAGCTGCTCGGCCTCGCCGAGGCCCTGACCGCCGCAACCGGGTTGTTGGAAGTGCCGGACACGACGAACGCGCGCGGGCTGCGGGAGGCGGGCGTGCTTCCGGACGCCGGCCCGGGGCTCGCGGCCCTCGCGGCCGCCGGCCACGGCACCGAGGCGATCCGCGAGGCCCTGATCGACGGTTCGCTCGACGGCCTGATCCTGGTCGGCGTCGACCCGCTCCGCGACTTCGCCGACACGGCGCGCTGGGAGGAATCCCTGAACGCCGCCTCCTTCGTCGTCGCCTTCTCGACCTTCGCCACCGCGACGGCGGCCAAGGCCGACGTCCTCTTCCCCCTGGAGACCCACGCCGAGAAAGACGGCACCGTCACCCATCCCGACGGCCGCCTCCAACGGGTCCGCCCGGCAGCCGGCCGCCCCGGCGACATCCGCCCCGGCTGGCAGACCCTCGCCGCTCTGTCCCAGGCCCTTGGCCACGACACCAACGTCACGTCCCAGCCCACCGCCTTCCAGGCCCTGACCGCCGCCGTCCCCTTCTACGCCTCGATCACCGACAGCGACATCGGCGGCCGCGGCATCCGCTGGCAGGAGACCAAGAGCGCACTGACCTTCCCCGGCGGTGGCACGAGCCCGCAGCCGCCGACGCCGAGCCGCGACCTGCCTTCCGTCAAAGACGATGCCGACCCGACCGGCAGCGAGATCCACGCGCCCGGCGCCGACGTCACGAGCGCGGCGGCCGGCGCCGATATCGCCTCGGCGGACACTCAGCGCGACAGCGCGTCCGACGAGGTGATGTCGGGGACGGGCGCCCCCGCCGATGCCCTGACCCTCGGCACGTACCGCGACCTCTGGGCCGGCCCGATCACCGAGCTCAACCCGCCCCTCCGATTCCTGAAGCCTTCGCAGCGACTGGAACTCTCCCCCGAGGACGCCGAGCGCCTGTCCCTCGCCACCGGCGACCCGGTGCGCGTCACCCAGGGCACCAAGTCCCTCGAGGCCACCGTCGCGATCCGCGAACGCATCCCGGAGGGCGTCTGCTTCCTCGCCGAGGGCGTCGCCTCCGACAACGCCAACGCCCTCCTCAACGGCCACCAGGTCAGCGTCCAGATCGAGAAGCTCAGCGAGGTCCCGGCGTGACCCACCTGGTCCCCCTGGCGGACACCCAGTTCGCCGAAGCGACCTGGATCATGATCGCCAAGTCGATCGTGATCTTCGCGGTGATCTTCGGCATCCTGCCGATCCTCACCGTGGTCGAGCGCAAGCTGATCGGCCGCTTCCAGCACCGCTACGGCCCCAACCGGGTCGGCCCCTTCGGCCTCCTGCAGCCGCTTGCCGACGTCGGCAAGCTGATCTCCAAGGAGTCGTTCCGGCCGGAGAACGCGATCTCGACCCTGTTCATATTGGGACCGCTGCTACCGGTCCTCTCCGGCGTCCTCGCCCTCGCGATCATCCCCTGGGGCGACACCAAGAACGGCGTCGGCTTCTACGGCATCGACGTCCCGATCGGCATCCTCTACTTCTTCGCCGTCGGCTCGATCGCCTTCTACGGACTCCTCCTCGGCGGCTGGTCCTCGGGCTCCAAATACAGCCTCCTCGGCGCGATGCGCTCGGCCGCCCAGCTGATCTCCTACGAGGTCTCGATGGGCCTGGCGCTGCTCGGCGTGATCATGATGAGCGGCTCGCTCTCGCTGGTCGACGTGGTCCGTGCCCAAGGCGGCGTCTGGTACATCGCCCCGCAGTTCGTCGGCTTCCTGATCTTCATGCTGGCGGGCTTCGCCGAGACCAACCGCACCCCCTTCGACATGCCGGAGGCCGACGCAGAGCTGGTCCAGGGCTTCATGACCGAGTACGGCGGCATGCGCTTCGGCTCCTTCCTGCTGGTCGAATACATGGAGATCCTGGTGGTCTCCGGGATCGCCGCGGCGATGTTCCTCGGCGGCTGGATGGGCCCCGGCCCGGGCTGGCTCGACCCGATCTGGATGCTGATCAAGATGCTCGCCCTGGTGCTGGTCTTCATCTGGGTGCGGGCGACGTTGCCGCGGCTTCGGTATGACCAGCTGATGACCCTGGGGTGGAAAGTGCTGCTGCCGCTGGCGACCCTGAACGTGCTGGTGACGGCGGTCCTGGTGGTGGTCACGTGAGCGCCCCAGTGAGCATCGCGACGCCCACCTTCGACGAGCCCCGCGAGCACCCCGGCTTCAACTGCCTCCGCGCCCGTCTCGGCCGCCAGGCCGGCAGCGAGAAGCTCGGCATGAGCCTCTTTGAGCTGCCCGCCGGCGAAGCCGCCTACCCGTACCACTTCCACCTCGCCGAGGAGGAGATCGTCGTCCTGCTCGAGGGCAGGCCGAGCCTGCGCACGCCGGAGGGCTGGCGCGAGATGGAGGAGGGCGAGGTCGTCTGCTTCCGGGTCGGCGAGGAGGGCGCCCACCAGATCGTCAACCGCACCGAGGAGCCGGTCCGCTTCCTCGCGATCTCCAACCAGCAGCCGGACATCATGGTGCGGCCGGACTCGCAGTCGGTGAGCGTCGTCGAGCGCCGGCCCGAGGGCGGCGGCCTGTCCTGGCACTTCCGCATGGCCGACGGCGCCGGCTACTTCGACTTCGAGGGGGAGGACGCGAAGTGAGCGACAAGATCTTCTACCGACAGGCGGCGTCCTACCTCGACTCGATCGATGTGGTCGAGGTGCAGCGCGGCCCCGAGCCGGGCGGGATCGGCGGCGCCTACCGCGCCTTCGGCGAGACCCTGCGGGGGCTGAAGACGACGATGTCGCGGCTGATCGAGGGGCCGCTGACGATCGAGTACCCGGAGGAGAAGACGCCGGTCTACCCGCGCTTCCGCGGCCGCCACAAACTGCACCGCTTCGAGGACACCGGCCTGGAGAAATGCGTCGGCTGCTCGCTCTGCGCCGCCGCCTGCCCGGCCGACTGCATCCGCGTCGTCGCGGCGGAGAACATCCCCGGCGAGCGGGTCTCCGCGGGGGAGCGTTACGCGGCCGTCTACGAGATCAACCTCTCGCGCTGCATCTTCTGCGGCTACTGCGAGATCGCCTGCCCCTTCGACGCGATCACGATGGGTCACGACTACGAGATGGCCGACTACGACCGCACCAACCTGATCTTCACCAAGGAGATGCTGCTCGCCGAGTCGATCGAGCGCACCCCGCTGAAAAGCGAGGGTGAAGACGTGGAAGGCGCCCTCTGATGGAAGCCGTGATCTTCTTCATCGCCGCGATCGGCGCGGTGGTCGGAGCGATCGGCGTGGTCGCCGCCCGCAACCCGTTCTACAGCGTGCTGGCGCTGATCTCCCACCTGTTCTCGCTGGCGGTGCTCTTCCTGCTGCTGACCTCGGCCTTCGTCGCCGCCGCCCAGGTGGTCGTCTACGCGGGGGCGGTGATGGTGCTCTACGTCTTCGTCGTCGCCTACGTGGGGAGCGCCCAGGAGCCGACCTGGGACCCGGTCCCCGGCCAGCGATTGTTTGCCGGCCTACTGGCCTTCTTCCTCTTCGTCGAGATCTCCGCCGCCGTCCTCTCCTCCGCCCTCAAGGCCCTTTCGACCCACGGGCCCGACGTCCCAGCCGGCTTCGGCTACCCCGCCGCGATCGGCAACCTCCTCCTCGAAAAGTTCCTCGTCCCCTTCGAGGCCTCGTCAGTCCTCCTGCTCATCGCCGCCGTCGGCGCGATCGTCCTCGCCAACCGGAAACCCCGTAGCGGCCCGCAGGCCGGTGACGGGGTGGTGTCCTCCGGACACTCAGCGCCGAAGGCGCGTCCGGAGGGCGCCACCCCGGCGCCGGCCTCGCAGAGCGAACCCTTGGGGGCTCCCAAATGAACATCGACTGGTACATCGTCCTCAGCGCCCTGCTGTTCACGATCGGCGCAATCGGAATTTTGGTTCGCCGCAGCCCGATGGTCATCCTGCTCTGCCTCGAGCTGATGCTGAACGCCGCCAACCTGGCGCTGGTCGCCTTCAGCCGCGAGGTCGGCAACGGGCAGGGCCAGGTCTTCGCCCTCGTGGTGATGGTGATCGCCGCCTGCGAGGTGGTCGTCGGCCTCGGCCTGATCGTCGCCATCTTCCGCCGCAAGCTGCCGCTCGACGTCGACGACCTGCGGGAGCTGCGCGGATGAGCGCCACCGCGTGGGCCTGGCTGGTCCTGCTGTTCCCGCTCGCCGGCTCGATCCTGATCGCGCTCGGCTTCCGCCGCACCTCCTGGCGCTTCGCCGGGATCGTCGGCACCGGGGCGATCGCGCTCGCCTTCCTCTGCGGGATCGTCGCCCTGATCAACCTGCTCGGCGAGAGCCCCGACGCCCGCCACCACGCCTCCTCGCTGTGGGAATACGCGAGCGTCGCCGGCCTCCAGATCAAGCTCGGGATCTACGTCGATCCGCTCTCGGTCTTCATGGTCCTGGTCGTCACCGGGGTCTCGACCCTGATCCACCTCTACTCGTTCGGCTACATGCAGTCCGACGCGGGCTACCACCGCTTCTTCAGCTACCTCAACTTCTTCGTCTTCTCGATGCTCTTGCTGGTGCTGGCGGGCAACTTCGTCCTGTTGATCGTCGGCTGGGCCTTCGTCGGCTTCGCCTCCTACGCGCTGATCAGCTTCTGGTACCGGCGCACCACCGCGACGCGGGCGGGGATGAAGGCCTTCGTGATCAACGTGGTCGGCGACATCGGCCTGGTGCTGGCCGCCTTCCTGATCTTCCAGCACCTCGGCACCTTCGAATACACCGAAGTCTTCGCCAAGGCGCCGCACGTCTTCCACGCCAACCAGTGGTCGGTGACCGCGATCTGCCTCCTGCTCCTGGTCGGCGCCTTCGCCAAGTCGGCGCAGCTGCCGCTCCACACCTGGCTGCCCGACGCGATGGAGGGCCTGACGCCGGTCTCCTCGCTGATCCACGCGGCGACGATGGTGACCGCGGGCGTCTACCTGATCGCCCGCACCCACGTCCTCTTCGTGCTCGCCCCGACCGCCGCCGACATCGCGGCCTTCGTCGGCCTCGCGACCCTCCTGGTCGCCGCCTCGATCGCCCTGGTGATGACCGACCTGAAGCGGGCGATCGCCTACTCGACGATGAGCCAGATCGGCTACATGGTGGTCGGCGTCTCGATCGGCGCCTACAGCGCCGGGATGTTCCACCTGATGACCCACGCCTTCTTCAAGGCGCTCCTCTTCATGGCGGCCGGCTCGATCATCGCCGCGATGGCCAACGAGCAGAACATCGACAAGATGAGCGGCTTCGGCAAGGCGATGCGGTTCACCTCGGTGACGATGCTCTGCGGCGGCCTGGCGCTGGCCGCCTTCCCGTTCACCTCGGGCTTCTTCTCCAAGGACGAGATCCTCGCCTACGCCTCGGCCCGCGGCGGGATGTACCTGATCTTCACCATCCTCGGCTACTTCGGCGCGCTGCTCACCGCGATCTACACCTTCCGGCTGATCTTCCGGGTGCTGCGGGGGGAGCCCTGCGCGGAGGCGCAGGAGCTGATCGACACCGGCCACGTCCATCACGCCGCGCCATTCAACCCGGCGAGCGGCGAAGCCGAGGACACCGACATCGGTTTCCCCGGCGCCGAGCACCACATCGCCGAGCAGTCGCCGCCGATGAAGGTGGCGATGGGGATCCTCGCCTTCCTCGCGCTCTTCGCCGGCTTCATCCAGGTACCGGGCGTCGACAAGGCGATCACCAACTTCCTCAGCCCGGTCTTCTCCGACTCGCCGCTGGCGGCGATCGAGCCCTCGACCGGCGCGGCCTGGTTCGGCCTCCTGATCGGCGGCCTGGTCAGCCTCGCCGGGATCGGCATCGCGTACTGGCTCTACGTTGCCAGCCCGGCGACGCCGCGCCGGCTGCAGGAGCGCTTCGCCGCGGTCCACACCTTCCTCTACAACAAGTGGTACTTCGACGAGGCGATCGACATCCTCGTCGTCCGCCCGGCGCTGGCGGTCGGCCGCTTCGCCAACCGCGTCTTCGAGCGCTACGTGATCGATGGCGCGATCACCGGCGGCGCCGAGGAGACGATCGGCAGGGCCGGGGCGATCGTCCGCACCTTCCAGAACGGCATCGTCCGCACCTACGGGCTCTTCCTCGTCTTCGGCGCCGTCGGCCTCGCCCTCTACTTCCTCATCCAACAGTCATGATCAACGCACTCCTCTGGGTACCTCTGGCGTTCGGCGTCGTCGGCCTCTTCCTGCCCAAGCGGGCGGTCGGCTGGTGGGCGACGGCGGGCGCGCTGGCGACGCTGGTGATCGGCGTGATCATGGCCTTCGGCTTCGACAACGGCGCCGCCGGCCTCCAGGACACCGTCAACACGACCTGGATCAGCGGGCTCGGCGTCAACTACAGCCTCGGCATCGACGGCCTGAACCTCTTCCTGGTCCTGCTGACCGCGCTGCTCTGGGTCGGCGGCATCGCCTTCGCCGCCTTCCGCGAACAAGAGCGCCCGCAGCTCTTCTTCTTCCTCATGCTGGCGGCGGAGACGGCAACGCTCGGCTCGTTCCTCTCCCAGGACCTGCTGCTCTTCGTCCTCTTCTTCGACCTGATGCTGGTGCCGTTCTACTTCCTCTTCGGCGCCTGGGGGGTCGATCGCAGCGCCGAAGGCGGGCCGACGCCGGCGCAGGCGACGCTGAAGATGATGATCTACACGCTGATCGGCTCGCTGCTGATGCTGGTCGGCGCGATCGCCACGGCGATCATCTCCGCCCACGGCGGCCACCTCACCTTCTCGATCGAAGCGATCCAGCACCAGGGGGTGCCGCTCGGCAGCCAGCGCTGGATCTTCTGGTTCTTCGCCGCCGCCTTCCTGGTCAAGATGCCCGCCTTCCTGGTCCACGGCTGGATGCCCGACGCCTACCGGGCGGCGCCGCTGCCGGTCCTGGTCGTCTTCTCCGGGGTGCTGGCGAAGGTCGGCGCCTACGGGTTCCTGCGGGTGGTGCTGCCGCTCTTCCCGCAGGCGACCGCGCAGTTCCAGACCGTGATCCTGCTGGTCGCGCTCGCCTCGATCCTCTACGGGTCGGTGATGGCGTTCACCCAGACCAACGTGCGGCTGATCGCCGGTTACTCCTCGGTGGCGCAGCTCGGCTTCATTACCGCCGGGATCTTCGCCCTGCGCGCCGACGGCTCCGACGGGGCGGTCCTGCAGATGGTCAACCACGGCCTCGTCGTCGCGCCGCTCTTCATCATCGTCGCGATCCTGGTCGAGCGGACCGGCACCGAGGACCTGCGCTCGATGGGCGGGATGGCGATGCGCGCCCCGGTGCTCGCCGCGCTCTTCCTGATCGTCGCCCTGGCCACCCTGGCGATGCCCGGGTCGGCCAACTTCATCGGCGAGTTCTACATCCTCAACGGGCTCTTCCAGTCGAAGATCGTCTTCGCCTTCATCGCCATCTCCGGGGTGGCGATGTCGGCGTACTACGCGCTGCGCCTCTACCAGGGGACGATGCACAATCGCAAGCCCGACGGGGTCGCCTCGCGCGAGATCAGCCTCCGCGACGGCATCGTCCTGGCGCCGTTGGTCCTCTGCATCCTCGGCCTGGCGCTCTACCCGCAGCTGATCCTCCACCGCGCCGACCCGAGCGTCCAGCAGTCGGTCAGCGCGGTCACCGGCGGTGAACAGCTGACCTCCACCATCCACCAGTCGGATCGACAGCCCGGCGAATTCGAGGAAGACCAGATCCAAGTGCAGGTGATCAGGTAATGGCAGGCGAAGGCTTCGTAGCCCCCCACGTCGACTACGCCGGGATCGCGCCGGTCATCGCGCTGACCGTCGGGCTCGTCGTGATCCTGATGAGCGGGGTCTTCCCGACCACCAAGCGCTGGGCGCCGGGGCTGGCGGTGCTGACGCTCGGCGCGACCGCGGGGCTGCTGCTCTGGCACTGGGACGACAACATCAGCCTGGTTGCCGGGGCACTGCGGATCGACGACCTGGCGATCTCGATCTCGCTGATCGCGATCCTCAGCGCCTTCACCACGATCCTCCTGTCGGTGCGCGAGCGGGCGGCCGAGGAAGCCGGCCAGGGCGAGTACTACGCGCTCCTGATCGGCTCGGTGTTGGGGATGGTGCTGCTCGCGGAGGCGCAGAACCTGGTCACCTTCTTCGTCGCGATCGAGACGCTCTCGATCCCGCTCTACATCCTCTGCGCGACCAACCTGCGGCGCGAGGGCTCGCTCGAGTCGGGGCTCAAGTACCTGATCGTCGGCTCGCTCGGCTCGGCGACGCTGCTCTACGGGATGGCCTTCATCTACGGCGGCACCGGCTCGACCGACTTCGCGGGCATCGCCCACGGGATCGAAGTCAAAGGGATGCTGCACGACCCGCTGATCCTGATCGGGATCGCGCTGGCCTCGGTCGGGCTCGCCTTCAAGACCTCGATCGCGCCCTTCCACCAGTGGACGCCGGACGTCTACCAGGGGGCGCCGACCCCGATCACCAGCTTCATGGCGGTGGCGACCAAGGCGGCGGCGTTCGCCGTCTTCGTGCGCTTCTTCGTCGTCGCGCTCGGGCCGGAGACCGGCGACTGGCAGACCGGGCTGGCGATCCTGGCGGCGATCTCGATCGTCGTCGGCAACGTCGGCGCGCTCGCCCAGAGCTCGCTGAAGCGCCTGCTCGGCTACTCGGGCGTGGCGCAGGCCGGCTACATGCTGGGCGGCATCGTCGTCGCTTCCGAAAAAGGCGTCAGCTCGCTGGTCTTCTACCTCGCCGCCTACCTCTTCATGAACCTGGCGGCCTTCGCGGTGGTCGTCGCGCGCGAGCGCGAAACCCCATTCGGCGACGACATCCGTGGCGTGCGGGGGCTGGGCGCGGAGCGTCCGGCGCTCGCCTGGCCGCTGACGATCTCGATGCTGGCGCTGGCCGGCCTGCCGGCGACGGCGGGCTTCATCGGCAAGCTCTACCTGATCGAGGCGCTGGTCGAAGGCAGCTTCACCTGGCTCGCCGTCTTCATCGCGGTCGGGACGATGATCTCGCTGGCCTACTACCTGCGGGTGATCGCGGCGATGTGGATGAGCCCCGGCGAAACCGCCACCGCGACCGGCGCGGCGGGCGCGCCCGGCCCGGCCCCGATCATCTCCGGCGCCTCGCCGGAAGCCGACCCGGTCGATCCGCAGGCAGGCGGCCGCTGGTACCTCGTCGCCCCGGCCGTCCTCGCCGCGGGCATCACCGTCTTCCTCGGCGTCATCCCCCAGCCGCTGGTCGACTTCGCGACCCACGCCGGCGCCTCCCTCTTCTAGCGCCTCGATCCCCGGCACCGCCGGGACGACGGCGCGCGCGGACCGCCGCGCCCGGCGCACCCCGGACCCCAGGCCCCGAGGTGCGTTCGTACTGTGGGTTCGTACATCGCTCAAAGTACGAACGCACTGGATGTGTCAGCCGGGTCGAGGACCAACCCGTAGTCCTTGGTAGCCCAGAGGGCGACCAAGGACTACGGGTTCGCGATCCGGGTGCCGAAATCAGGTCGATCGACACGGTTCGGCGCGGAAGGCGGACGGGACCGTGCCCGAGCCGTCAATCGCATGCGCCCAGGCGGAGGCTGGCGCCGGGACCCTGCCGACGATTGGACGCAGGTGGCGGCAAAGCGGCGGCCGTGCGGTCGACCTTTCGCCAGCCTACCCGGCCTTAGGACGACCGCGGCGGCCATCGACCCGCCGAGCACGCGCCCGCCGCGGCCGATATATCTGTCGGCCTCCGATGGGCGTCCTACTGACCGCCGCGCTGATCATCGCCGGCACCGCGGTCGGGGTCGGCGCCGAGCATCGCTATCCGAGCGCGGCGGTGGCGCTCGCCCGCCGCTTCCTGCGGGTGATGCTCTACGTGCTGGTCCCGATCGTCATCTTCTTCAACCTCGTCAAGGCGCACATCAGCCTCGACAACGCGGTCGGCCTCGGGCTCGCCTGGGTGAACATGGCCCTGGTCGGGACGATCGTCTGGTTCCTCGCCAGTCGGGTGCTGCGATTGGGGCGGGCGCAAACCGGTGCGGTGATCGTCGCCGCCCTGGTCGCGAACACCGCCTACCTCGGCTACCCGCTGACCGTCGCGTTGCTCGGCCACGACCACCTCTCGACCGGGGTGCTGTACGACGTCCTGGTCAGCGGCCCGGTGCTGATGCTGGGCGCCTTCGGGGTGGGCGCGGCGTTCGGCGACCGGGCGGGCGAAGGCCTGGGCGACCGGGCAAGGGCGTTCCTGACCCGTAACCCACCCCTATACGCGGCGATCCTCGGCTTCATCGCGCCGCGAGCGCTCGCCCCGAACGCCCTCGTCGACGCCTCGCAAGTCTTGGCGGTGGGGGTGCTGCCGATCGGCTTCTTCGCCGTCGGCGCGACCCTTGCCGAGGGCGCCGAACACGGCGAGCTCCCCTTCCCGCCCCCGTTCAACCGCCCGGTGGCGCTGGCGGTCGGCGCCCGCATCGCCCTCGCCCCGGCCCTCCTGATGGCGCTGGCGGCGCCGCTGATCGACCTCCCCTCGGCCTACCGCCTGATGTCGGCGATGCCGACGGGCCTGAACGCGATGATCGTCTCTCATGCCTACGGGCTCGACAACCGCACCGTCGCCGAGGCGATCACCTGGTCGACCGCGATCGTGGTCGCCGCCGCACTGATCTCGCTCCTGTTCTAATTCCCGACTGATGCTCCAGCACGCCGGCATCGAGGTTTCCCCCATCGATCTCGACCGCACGATCGAGTTCTTCGCGATCCTCGGCTTCGCCAAGGTCCCGGACCCCTTCGACGGCGGCTTCACCTGGCTCGAGTGCGCGGGCACCCAGATCCACCTCATGCACGAGGCCCACCCCACCGTGCCGCCCCGCGCCCACGTCGCCCTCGTCTGCCCCCAGATCGACGCCGCCCTCGCCCGCCTCCAAGAGCACGGCTTCGAGGTCGAACGCCGTCGCGAACACTGGGGCGAGCCCCGAGCCATCGCCATCGCCCCCGGCGGCCACCGCGTCGAGCTGATGAAGTCCCCGCCCCCACGCACCGCCTAATCGGACTCCCAAATTAGAGCGTCGCCGGACTAGGCGTTGGCTTCCCGTCCCTCTCGACTCGGAAAGAGATGTCGCGTGACGGTGAGGCGCACCCTCCGAGCTAGGACACACTTTCGCCTCACCTTGCCGAGCGGCGACGTCGACGGCCGAAGCGCTCATCTGACCACTGCCCTCAGATGGATGCCGGCGAGCCACTCGCCGGGGGCATCGGCGCAGGCGTAGTTCCCGCGTGGACGATCGAAGAACAGGCCGAGGCAGGTCCCCATCACCCGCTGGCCGTAGGCGTTGGGATGGAGGGATTCGCGGGTCGAACCCTGGGTGAACGAGAGGCGCCGGAACCACTCGGCGGTCAGAGGTGACGGGCCGTCGGAGCCGCTGCGCTCCGAGCGGCGGTCGCAGAGCTGGTGGCCTTCGAAGGCATCGGCCAGGTCGAGGTACTCGGCGCCGGTCGCCGCCGCGGCCGACTCCAGGGCTTCGGCAAGGTCGACGGTCGCCCGGTCCGCCGCCCAGTCGGCGTCGGCGTTCCAGACCGGGCAACCGCCTTCGGTGAGGCGGCTCCACCCGGAGCGCGCATAGCCATCCGCGC
>DASXMH010000077.1:0-7586 GCA_036495785.1 Solirubrobacterales bacterium | reverse complement strand
CAGGGTGCCGCTCTTGGCCCCGACGTGGTCGAGCAGCAGCATCCGCCCCGGCCCACCCGGGACCCGAGGGGGTCGTGGATCGTGGAAGAAGGCCGACACGAATTCGGACTTCCGTGACGGTTCTGCCAGAGTTGGCCGGCCAGGGGGCCGTATCGGTGACGAAGACGTCGGAAACGTCACACCTTCCGGCCCTCTCAGGGCCGGAAACGAGGCCATGAAACGCGCTGCGTGGTTTTAGTCCCCTATAGGGGACTAAAACCATGGTCACGTGTTCGTAACGTCTGAAGAAGACGGGAGGAAGCGTGGACTTCCGGGCATCTTCGTGACGAGGCGCGACTTCGGGCACGGATCCGGCCCGCTCCCGTCCCAGATCCTCCACTCCCCACCGACCCGGCCGTCTCGGTCACGGCCACAGCCTGCCAGGGCCGTGGCCGAGACGGCCGCATCCCCTTTCCCCGGGCGCCAGCTTCCCCGGGCGCCAGCTTCACCCGACCCCATCCTTCCCCGGGCGCCAGCTTCCCCCCGGCCCGTTCCTCCCGCCCGGAGCCCCTAACCCAGCCGCCTAGCGCCGCTCCTCGGCGGGCAGGCTGCCGCTCTCGGTCTTGACGGTCTCCGGCGGCCACGGCCCGACCCAGTTGTCGCGCGCGCCGTCGATCGTGATCGTCGTCCCCGAGTAGAAGTCCCCGGCCGGCGAGGCGAGGTAGGCGAGCAGCCAGGCCACCTCCTCCGGCCGGCCGGTCCGCCCGAGCGGGATCGAGTGGGCGATGTTCTCGACCACCTCGCGCGGATACTTGGTCAGCATCGTCTCGGTCGCGAACTGGCCGGCGGCGATCGCGCAGGTGGTGATCCCGAAGCGCGCCCACTCGATCGAGAGGGTCCGCATCATGTTCTCGACCGCCGCCCGCGCCGCCCCCGAGTGGACCATCCCCGGCATCCCGTTGTGGGGCGAGAGGGTGACGCTGAGGATCTTGCCGCCGCCCGCCGGGATGAACGCCTTCGTCGCCGCCGCGTGCGACATCAGCCACGTCCCCGTCACGTTCAGTTCGACCACCGTGCGGAAGCCTTTCGGCGAGATCGCCTCGGCGGGCGAGAGGAACTGGCCGCCGGCATTGTTGACCAGCACGTCGAGCCGCCCGTGGCGCTCCAGCAGGCCGTCGAAGAAGGTGTCGACCGGCCCCTCCTCGCGGATGTCGAGGGCCTCGTGCTCGAAGGCACCGGGCAGCTCCGCGGCGAGCGCCGCGGTCTCGGCGAGCGGCTCGAGCCGCCGCCCGCAGCCGACCACGGTCGCGCCCAACCGAACCATCTCCAGCGCGGTCTCGCGGCCGAGGCCGCTTCCCGCCCCGGACACGACCACGACCCTGCCGTCGAGCAGACCGTCCCTGAATACCTGCGAACGCAACCGTTCAGCCATGGCCGGGCAGCCTACAGTCGTGCTCCGTGGGCGTACTGTGGGACGGCTATGGCAGTCCACGTCGAGCCCCAGCAACTGAACGGGCCGCTCCCCGGCGGCACCAGCGGCGCCACGGTCGCGGTCGAACCGCTGGTCGCCGGTCACGTCGACTTCCCCCGCGCGGCGATGGTCGACCCCGGCGGCAGCTTCAAGACGCTGCGCCTGGCGCGGGCGATCTCCAGCCCCAAGCAGGCCGAATCAGTCCCCGTCCCCGCCTTCCTGATCCACCACCCGACCGTCGGCCCGGTCCTCGTCGACACCGGCCTCCACCCCTCGATCGCCAGCGGCGGCTTGGAGAACTTCGGCAGCCTCGCCAACCGCTTCGGCCGCCCCAGCCTCGAGCCCGGCGAAGACGTGCCGTCGCAGCTGCGCGCCAAGGGGATCGAGCCGCGGCAGGTGGCGGTCGTGGTGATGACCCACCTCCACCTCGACCACTCCTCGGCGATCTCCGAATTCCCCGACTCGACCTTCGTGGTCAGCGCCGCCGAGTGGCAGGACGCCGCGCACGGCTCGAAACCGTCCCTGAACGGCTACCGCCGCGCCCACTTTGACCTCGCCTTCGAGTACCGCGCGGTCGACTTCGACGGCGACGCGGTCGGCTCCTACGCGACCTTCGGGCGCACTTTCGACCTCTTCGGCGACGGTTCCGTGCGCCTCGCCTTCACCCCCGGCCACTCGGCGGGCCACTGCTCGGTGGTCTGCCGGCTGCAGAACGAGGACTTCGTGATCGGCGGCGACGCCGTCTACATGCTGGGCCAGCTCGAGGGCCGCGAACCGCTGCCGCCGCGCCCCTTCGACGCCAACAACCTGCGCCGCTCGCTGCAGGAGCTGCGCCTCTTCCACTCGCAGTTCCCGGGCGCGACGATCACGCCCGGGCACGATCCGGACTTCTATGCGCGGATCGCTCCCCGCTTCGAGTAGCGAGCCCTTCGTAGAGCTCGCGGACGCGGGCGAAGATCTGGTCGGCGACCTCCTGCTGGCGCTCGCGGCTCGGTTCGGCCTCGACCGGGAAGGTCAGCGGCTCGCCGTACTCGACGGTGACGCGCGGGAAGCGCAGCCGCTTCCAGCCGCGCACCCCGGCCGAGCCGTAGATCGCGGTGGGGATGATCGGCACGCCGGTCTCCAGCGCGATCCGCCCGATCCCCGGTTTGGCCCTGCCGAGCTGCTTCGAGCGCGAGCGGCCGCCCTCGGCGTAGACGAGCAGCAGCTCGCCCTGGTCGATCAGGTCGTAGGCGGTCTCGAAGGCCTTGTCGTCGCGGTGGCCGCGGCGGACCGGGAAGACGCCGCCGACCCTGAGGATGTAGGTGAGGACGGGCGGGCCGAAGAGCTGGGACTTGGCCATGAAGCGGACCTTGCGCCAGAGGTAGACGCCGACGAAGAAGTGATCGGCTTGGCTGAAGTGGTTGGTGGCGAGGACGGCGGCGCCGCGCTTCGGCACCTGGCGACGCCCCCTGGCGGTGACCCGGTAGAGGATGAGGATCGGAATCGTGATCAGGATGCGGGCGGCGGTGTAGGTCCAGCCGGCCCCCTTGCGCGCCGATTCGTGGAACTGGTCGAAGTACGCCGCGGGGCGGTCGTCGAGGTAGACCTGTGGCTTCATCTCGGGCATCGGCAAGGGGTGGCGCAGGGGCGGTCGCGGTGGCAACCCGTGATGGTTCCTACTCTCGCCGCCGAGCGCGGTTACGGGTGGAGCGCAGACCCGCCGAACGGCGGGGCCGGAGGCGACTGAGGAAGACGAGGGCGAAGTCGCGGAGCTGGACGGCGCGGTGGAGGAAGCCGGCGGGGTCGCGGCCGGTGGCGCGGTGCTCGAGGTCGATCTCGTACTCGCCCACCCGGTAGCCGGCGCGGACCACATCGACCGTCATGCCGATCTCCATGCCGAAGCCGCGGGCGAAGGGGAGGACCGCGCGGAGCGTCTCGTCGCGGAGCGCGCGCTGGCCGGAGATCGGGGCGCGCGCCTCGAAGCCGCAGAGCCGCCGCTCCGCCCAGCGCGCGAATCCGAGCGCGACGCCGAAGCCGCCGCCGACCCGCCGCGCGAACGCGGCGACGGCGAGGTCGCACTCCCCTGCCTGGACCGCCTCGACCAGCGGCCCGAGCCGCGCCGCGCTCCCGCCGAGGTCGCCGTCGCAAAGGAGCACCAGGCGCGGCGCGGGCACCGCGCTCAGCGCCGCCTCGCAGGCCGCCGTCACGTTCCCCCCCTTGCCGTGGGACCTTCCCCGCCGCACCACCTGTGCCCCCGCCGTCGTCGCCCGCTCCGCCGTCCCGTCGCGCGAGGCGTCGTCGCCGACCCAGATCGCCGCGGCGGGGAAGGCGCCGCGCAGCGCCGCCACCGTCGCCTCGATCCGCTCCGCCTCTTCGTGCGCCGCCACGACCACCGCCAGCCCCTCCCCCGCGGTTTCCGGCGTCGCCTCCATCGGCGCCCATTCTCGCCCCGGCGGCGGCTATTGTCCCCGCCGATGCCGAACGTCGAGGCGCACATCACCGGCAACGTCTGGAAAATCGAGGTCGCGGTCGGGGACTCCGTCAGCGAGGGCGACACCGTCGTCATCCTCGAGTCGATGAAGATGGAGATCCCGGTCGAGGCCGAGGACGACGGCACGGTGAGCGAGATCCGTTGCGAGGAGGGCCAAGCGGTCAGCGAAGGCGACGTCCTCGTCGTCCTCGAGTAGGTCGAGATGGCGGGACGCTCGGCCGGGGGGACCGAGAGCGGAGCCGGGAATGGTGGCGCGGAGCCGGAGCGACTCGCGGGCGGCAAGCTGCTTCTCGACCGCCCGGCCGAGGCGGTCGCGCGGCTGCGGATCGCCAATCCGGAGCGGCGCAACGCGCTCGACCACGAGATCCTCGCGGCGATCGCGGCGACGCTGCCGCGGCTCGACCACGGGATCGCCACCCGCTGCGTCCTGATCACCGGCACACCGCCGCTCTTCTCCGCCGGCTACGACATCGCCGGCTTCACCGAGGACGCCTTCGAGGACGAGACCGAGGCGCTCGTCGCCCACCCCTTCCAGGCGGCGATGGAGGCGATCGTCGCCCACCCCTGGCCGACCGTCGCCGCGATCAACGGGCTCTGCCTCGGCGGCGGGCTCGAGCTGGCGGTGAGCTGCGACCTGCGGATCGCCGCCGCGGGCGCGCGACTCGGCATGCCACCGGCGAAGCTCGGTCTGGTCTACGGCCACACCGGGCTGCGCCGCTTTCTCGAGACGATCGGGCTGCCGCGCACCCGCGAGATGTTCTTCACCGGCCGCAACCTCGACGCGGCGCGGGCCGAGCGGATCGGCCTCGTCAATGAGGTCGTCGACGACGCGCGGATCGACGAGGCGGGGGTCGCGCTGGCCGCCGAGATCGCCGCCGGCGCGCCGCTCTCGACCCGCGGCAACAAGCGGGTGATCGACGTGCTCGCCGCCAATCCGGTGCTGAGCCCGGCCGAGGAGGAGGAGCTGGTCGAGCTGCGGCGCTCCTGCTTCGGCTCGGCCGACTTCCGCGAGGGTATCCGCGCCTTCGCCGAGAAGCGGCGCCCGGTCTGGACAGGGGAATGAGGCGGCGCCCGCTGAGCCGGCGCCCGCCCCGGAGGTCGACCAGCCGTGCCGCGTAAGAGCGCCAAGGCGCGCCGCGATGAGCTCGCCGCCTCGGACCCGGTGATGGCCGATCTGGTCGAGCGGCTCGGCCCGCTGGACCTCGCCAAGCGCCTGCGGCGGCGAAGCGAGGAGCGGCCCGCCGACGCCTTCGGCGCGCTCCTGCGCTCGATCGTCGGCCAGCAGCTCTCGACCAAAGCGGCGCGGGCGATCTACCTGCGCATGCTCGGCCTCTTCGACGGCCCGCCGACGCCGGAGGCCATGCTGGCGCTCTCCGAGGAGGATCTGCGCGGCGTCGGCTTCTCGCGGCGCAAGGTCGAGTACGTCCACGACCTCGCCGCCCACGTGCTCGACGGCGAGCTGGAGCTCGACCGCTTCGAGCGGCTGGGCGACGAGGAGGTGGTCGCCGAGATCTCCGCGGTGCGCGGCCTCGGCCGCTGGACGGCGGAGGTCTTCCTGCTGATCCACCTCGGCCGGCCGGACGTGATCGTCGGTGGCGACCTCGGGATCCGCAAAGCGATCATGGTCGAGTACGGACTCGGGGAGATGCCGACCCCGAAGCAGGTCGAGGAGCGCGCCGAGCGCTGGCGCCCCAACCGCAGCCTCGCCTGCCTCTACCTCTGGGAGTCGCTCCACGCGGTCCCCGATTAATGATTAGCCGATCCGTCGGCAAGTCCACACCCAAGGCGAATGCTCCCGCCCCATTGGCCGAAGATAGCCGCATGCGTCTTCGCTTCTGGATCGGAATCGCCGCCGCGCTGGTGGTCGGGGCCGGGGCCGTGGTCGGCTCGATCCTCGCCTACAAGCACGACGAACGTGAATTCCACGCCCGCCAACAGGAAGAGGCGGGGCGGGCGGCGCGCCAGGCGCAGTCGGTGGGGGCGCTCTCGGTCGGCGAGCTGGTGGCCGCCGGCGCCTTCATCAAGGCCGACGGCAGCGTCTCCAGGCACGAGTTCGCGGTGGTCGGCCGCTCGCTGGTCAACGAAAACGTGCTCCACGCGGCGGCCTTCATCGACGTCGTCCCCCTCGACGAACGCGCCAAATACGAACGCGAACAGGGCTTCCCGATCATCGAACGCGGCCCGAGCGGCGCGATGGTGCCGGCGAAGCGGCGCCCCGTCTACTACCCCCTGACCTACGCCGCCTCCCAAAACGAACGGCTGGCCACGACGGCGATCGGGTTCGATGTCGCCACCGACCCGGCCCGCGCCCCCTACCTGATGCAGGCCGCCGACGACGGCCGCGCCACCGCGACCGGGGTGATCCCGCTGCTGATCGGCGGCACCGGCATCAACGTCTACAGGGCGATCTACCGCGACGGCGCGCCGACCGCGACCGTGGCGGAGCGGCGCCGCGCCCTGATCGGCTTCGCCGCGGGCAGCTTCCTGCTCAAAGACCTCGCGTCGGCGGCGATCACCACGCTCCCTAACGACGTCACCGCGCAACTCGACGTCGCCCACCACACCGTGGTCGGGCCGCACGGGACCCTCGACGACCCGGCGATGGCGCGGATCCAGATCGCCGACCGCACCTGGCTGCTGGTCGTCCACGACCCCGACCGCCCCGACGTCAGCGTGCCGATCCTCTTCGGCGCCGCCGGGATCGCGCTGGCCGCCGTGCTCGGCTCGCTGATCTGGGTCTGGAGCCGCGAGGAGCGGATGCGCAAGCTGCAGCGCGAGGCCGACGAAGACTCGCTCAGCGGGCTGCGGACGCGGCGCCGCTTCGAGCAGGAGGTGCGCGCGGCGATGGCCCGCTCACGCCGCGATGGCACGACCGGGGCGCTGCTGATGCTCGACCTCGACGACTTCAAGTCGGTCAACGACTCCTACGGCCACCCGGCGGGCGACAAGCTGATCGAGGAGGTCGCCGCGGTCCTGCGGCGGCGCACCCGCGCCGGCGACGTGCTGGGCCGGCTGGGCGGCGACGAGTTCGCGATCGCCCTGCCGAGCTGCCGCCCCGACGAGGCCAACGTGGTCGCCGAAGCAATCGTCAGCGCGATCCGCGAGCACCGGCCCGATGACCCGGAGGTCGAGGCGGTGACGGTGAGCGTCGGCGTCGCGAACTTCGGCGGCGACCCGCTGATGAGCTACGCGACCCTGCTCTCCGAGGCCGACACGGCGATGTACGCGGCGAAGGACGCGGGCGGCGACGGCTTCCGCGTCTTCCACCCGGACGCGATCCAGGTCACGGCACCGGGCCGGGGCTAGATCGCCGATTCCGGCCGGGGCGGCCGTCCGAGATGCGTCCCGGGCGTCTCGTGGCGACCCCGGCAGGGTGTGGCCGCCACGAGACGCCCGGGACGTGGGGGGTTCGTGGGGAAGAGGGCGCAGGGATGTGAGGAAGTCGGACTTCCGTGACCGTTCTGCCCGAGAGTGAGGCCCGGGAGGCCCGATCGGCGACGAAGATGCCGGGAACGTCACACTTTCCGGCCCTCCGAGGGCCGGAATCGAGGCCCTGAGACGCGCTGGGTGCTTTTTGGCCCCCATGTGGGCCAAAACGATGGTCACGTCTTCGTGACGTCCGAGGAAGACGCCAGGAAGAGTGACGTTCCCGGCGTCCTCGTG